>JAJFGK010000001.1 GCA_021776195.1 Kiloniellaceae bacterium
TCGACAGCCATTTACCGGTCTCCGCACCATCGAACTAGGCGGCGTCAGGCGTAATGCATATCTGGCAGCCGCACAGTTCGCGAGCGGTGTGCAACATCGCCGGCAGGTTGGTGCAGGCATGGACACGACCGGTCATCAGGAGCGACTGGTCGGGCATCAAAAGGCCGCTGGGGCTTTCGTGAGCCATGGCAATGGATGCCGTCAGATGGGCGTTGATGCCCTCGCGATAGACAGCGAGTTGGGCAAGCTTCTCCTGTACCGCCGGCTGCTTGTCGAGGCCTGTCTGGCGCACGTTCCACAATGCCGCGCCGATCATCATGTCGGCATAGGTCAGCATGCGCTGAACGAAGGCGAAGGCCGAATAGCGGTGCAGCGTGGCGCGGATGAAGGTGGCGGCACGGGTGTGCTGGTAGAACAGGACATCTTCCCAGGGGATCAGCACATCGTCGAGCACCATCAGCGTGTCGACCTCGTCGAAGCGGTTCGACAGCGGATAGTCGCGCTCGGGCGCACGGCCGGTGAAGCCCGTCCGGCAGATATGCTTCACGCCGGGCGCGTCCATGTGAACGATGCAGCCCAGCGCATAGTCCGACAGCTTGGCGTCGCCCCAGTTGGCGATCGTCGGCTTGAGGAAGGCCTGGTTGGAATAGGCCGCGGCGGTCTCGTATTTGGCACCGCGGATAATGATGCCCTCGTCCGTTTCCTTCACGACATGAACCAGCATGTCAGGATCCTGGTCCTGCGGGCGCTTCGAGCGGTCACCCTTGGGGTCGGTGTTGGCCGAGACGTGGAAAGGGTCCTCGCGGATCACGCGGTAGATATGCTTTTCGATATTGGCCGAGAAGCGCTCGTCGATCTCGTTCAGGATCTCCTTGCCGTCCCACAACGACCACATCTCGCCCACGGTCTCGTCGCCGACCCGGATCACCACGCCGCCGATGTCCCACATGACCGTGTCGACCGCCTTGCGCTTGGCGGCCCAGTCCTCCTGGCTGTAGGGCAGGGTCAAGCCGATCGCCGCCGGCTCGCCGCTCGCGCCGTCGGTCGTCGCCATGATGTCGCGGGTCGCCGGGTCGTGGGCCATGTCGTAGATCCGCGCCCGGACATCGACCAGCGGCTTGAACATGGGATGACTGGTGACGTCATCCACACGCTCGCCGTCAATGTAGACCTCGCGCCCGTCGCGGATCGACTCGCGGTACTGCTCTGCGGTGCGGATCATGGTCGTCTCCCCTATCTGGCCGGTTAGCGGCCTTTGCCCGGCCGTTGCCACCTGCCGTGATTCGAGATTGCGCGCCCCGATGGCCCATGTAAAATATTATTAGCCGACCCTTCCCATCGGATTTTCCTATGGCCATCCCCTTCACCCTGAAGCAACTGCGCTACGTCGTGGCGGTGGCCGACGCCGGCGGCATTTCGGCGGCGGCACGCCAGCTCCACATCGCGCAGCCGTCGGTCTCGGCGGCGGTGGCGCAGTTGGAGCGCGATTTCGGAATCCAGCTTTTCATCCGCCGCCACGCCCGGGGCATCGCCGTCAGTCCAGCGGGGGCCGATTTCCTGGTCGAGGCCCGGCGCCTGCTGGAGCACGCCGAGGAACTGGCGGCCAACGCGGCCGATCTCGGGCAGTCCCGCCGCGGCCCCCTGGCGCTGGGCTGCTTTTCCACCCTGGGGCCGGTCTACCTGCCGCGCCTGCTTGAGAGCTTCGCCCGGGCGGAACCGGCGATCGAGGTCCATTTCCAGGAGGCGGCGATCGACGAACTGCAGGAGCGGCTGATCGGCGGGCGCTGCGATCTGGCCCTGCTCTACGAGATCGACCTGTCCGACCAACTCACCTGGACCCGGCTGACGGAGCTGACCTCCTATGTCCTGCTGGCCGCCGACCACCCCCTGGCGAAAAAGCGCAAGGTCCCGGTCGAAGCCCTGGCGAAACTGCCGCTGGTGCTGCTCGACCAGCCGCACAGCCGGGGCTACTTCCTGTCGATTTTCATGGCCGCCGGACTGGAGCCGGCGATCCGCCACCGCACCACCAACGTCGAGACCATCCGCGGCCTGGTCGCCAACGGCGACTGCTTCTCGCTGCTGACCCTGCCGGTCTATTCCAAGACCGCCTACGACGGTCGCGGCCTGGTCGCCCGCCCCCTGGCCCAGCCGATCCCGCCCCTGCGCATCGTCCTCGCCTGGCCCAAGGGCGCCCGCCTGACGGCCAGGGCCGAGGCCTTCGCGGCACACTGCAGGGGCTTTTTCGGGAGCGCCTGATCATGCCGAGTGGGAGCATCGGCAAACATCACCGTTCTCGCATCGCCGTGTCAGGGTCAGGCGTTGGCGCGCTGCCCGAACATGATGGTGATGCTGATCTTTCGCTTCAGGTAGGCGTCCTCGAAGCGGAAACCATCGCTCATGTGCAGGCTGTTGGAATGGAAGATCGCGGCGCGGTTGGCGCGATGGGGCACGATCAGGCTGGGCGCGCCGGCATCTTCCATGAGGCCGCGCACGATCTTCAGGCGCTCGTCCCGGCTCTTGGTTGCGAAGTACGCCGGCGGAGCCTCCCGGTCCCACAGGCGCACGCCGCCGCTGTCGGGGTCCAGGTTGCCCTCGTCGGGCGCGATCCAAAAGTTGACCGTCACGGCGCCGTCATCGGCATGAACGTCGAGCCCCGAGGAGCGGCCGTGCTCCAGTTCCTGGTCCGGCGTGGCGAAGTACTTGTAGGCCCAAAGGCTGGTGAAGCGGTGCGGCCCCAGAAGCCCGGGAAAGGCCTGCCGCAGATCATGGGCAATCTGCACCAGGAGCGGACAGGCAAAGCCGTTGTGGAGAATGCTGCCGAGTTCGCAGGTGTGCTCGAGCTGCCACCAGACCGTCGACTGGTTGCAGAACCGCCGCAATCCCTCCAGGGCGGCGGGCTTCAGAAGGTCGTCGACAAAAGTGGCGCCGCGCCCCCGCGCCCGATAGGCCGCTTCGACCGCCGCCGGGTCGAGGGTCTCGTTGAGGGCCCCACCCGGCAGCGCCGGGGCCGCCGCGAGGTGGTTGAGCCGCGTGGCGTTGGCGACGACCAGCGGATAGGCGCGGGCGCCAATACTGAGCAGACCGCCCTCCTCTTCCGGTTCCGAAGACGCCAGGGCATCCCGGTACTCGGCAATGACGGCATCGAAACCGGGGCCCAGCAGGCCTTGCTGGCGCAGGTAGCCGAGCTGTTCCTGATCGTGAATGAGCTTGACCCGGGAGGTCTTCAGGTGCCCGTCAGGCAAAGACACGGCGTCCGGCCCCCGGAACAGGCGCACCGGGGCCAAAAGGGCCTCGGCCGCGTCGTCGAAGTCGCCCGCCTCCAGGCATTTTAATGCCATCGCGAAGTGAAGCCGCAGCGCGGCCGTTTCAGGCTTGAGCCTGATGGCGCTCAGATAGGCGTCGGAGGCCTCGCGCCACCGTCCCTCCGCCTTCAAGATTTCACCGAGCGCGATGTGGGCCTCGGCCGAGCCGGGCTGGGCCGCCAGGGCCGCCTCGGCCGCCGCCCGCGCCTCGCCCCAGCGCCGCAGCGCCGCACAGGCCCGCGCGAGCTCCAATTGAGCTTGGCTGTGGTTGGGGTGGGCCGCCGTGGCTTGCCGCAAGACCGCGACGGCCTCTTCGGGCCGGCCCTGCAGTCTGAGCACCATGCCAAGATTTGTTTGCGCCAGCATCGACCCCGGATCGACCGCCAGGGCCCGGCGAAGATGGGTGGCGGCCTCTTCGAGTTCTCCGGTTTCCAAATAAAGGGCGCCCAGGTTGATCAGGACCGAGACCGCCTTTGGCGCCCCCGCCAGCGCGGCGCGGTAGGCGGCTATCGCGTCCGCGGGCCGCCCCAGGGCGCGCAGGGCATTGCCCTTGTTGAAATGGGCTTCAACAATTCCAGGATCAAGCCGTAGCGCCGCCTCATAGGCTTCCAGCCCCTCTATCAGGTTGCCCTTTTGACAAAGCGCCTTGCCCAGATTGACCCGGGCCTTGACGTAATCCGGCTGCGCGGCCAGGGCACCCCGATAGCAATCGATGGCCTCGTCCAACCTGTTTTGTCGGGCCAGGGCAAGGCCGAGGTTGTTGACGATCCGGGGATTTTCCGGCTGCAACACCGCGGCCCGGCGGGCAAAAGACTCGGCGCGCTGCGGGTCGCCGCCTTGCAGGGCAGCGATGGCCGTCAGTTCGAGGGCGACCAAACTGTCGCGGTCGAGCGCCAGAATCGACCGACAGGCTTCGGCCAAGGCCCGTCCGTCGCCGGCATGAAAAGCGCGCCGCGCGTCATCTTCCAGCCGTGCCACCCGTTCCTGGAATTCAGCCATTACCGAACCGCTGCCTCTCTTGCGCGATATCGCCGGCCACTCTGGCCAACCATATAGCGACAAACAAGATCTTCCCGCCACTTGGACTTGCCGGAAGCGCTGGTACCGGATGCCGAACTGTGGGACAAGCAAAACACCTTGAAAATTCCCAGCCATCGAAGAGAACGGGGCCGCCATGCCTGTCATCTGCTATGACATTCCGATCCCCAGACTGGAGGCGTCCGACCTAAAGGAGTGGGAGAGCATTCCGGCGGCGGTCGCGTCGGATTGTCTGGGGCGGTCGCAAGCCATGGCGGGGGCCATCGGTCCCCTGGCACCGACCATGAAGATCGTGGCCCAGGCCCGCACCGTCGAGTGCATCGTGTCGGACAACAGCGCGCTTCATGCCGCGATCGGGCGGTGCCAGCCGGGCGACGTTCTGGTCTGCGACGGGCAGGCCTTCGAGGATTCGGCTCTGTTCGGCGGGCTCATGACCCGATCGTCCCTTGAACATGGCCTTGCCGGGCTGGTGGTCGACGGCGCGGTGCGCGACTCCCTCGAGATCATAGAATCCGGCTTTGCCTGCTTTGCCAGAGCCGTGGTGCCGAGCGGCCCGCACAAGGGATTCGGCGGGACCATCGACGGCAGCATCAGTTGCGGCGGCGTTTCCGTCTCGCCGGGCGATTTGATCATCGGCGATGCCGATGGCGTCACGGTGGTGCCTTTCGGCCGAGCCAAGCAAACCCTCGAAGCGGCCAAGGCGGTCCTGGCGAAAGAACAAAAGACTCTCGCGAGCCTGGCCCAGGGCGGATCGCTCGCCGATGTCTACGGCGTTCCCGAAGTCACCCTGGTCAAGCCGGACGGACGAGGGCCGTAGCCGGTCAACCAAGCTTGAGTCGCCCCCAAGCGGGCGATAGGCTTGCGTTCCTGGCCGGAAGCAGCCGCAATCCGGAAAACCTCAGTTCAATATCCATTGGCGTCATTCGGGGACGCCGGGAGAGGATCGGGTGTCGATCAGCGAAGACACATTCGCGGAAGACGAAAACGCCGAAGCGGCCCTGGACTGGTGCAGGAATGTCCGTGAGTACCTCGGCCTAAAGCTCGTAGCCGCCGGCGCCAGCGACCCGGAAGAATTCAAGAAACAAGCCCAAGTCGTCAAATCGCGCCTGACCCAGTTCAAGCAAACCCTGGAGGCGCTGGAGGACAGCGAAGGCGGAAGCGACCGGCCCGGACTGGTCGAACAGTATAAATCGGAACTCAAGGATCAAGTCGGTCGCTTGAAGACAGCCGTCAAGGCACAGGATCTAAAGAGCGTTCAAGAGCAGGCCCTGGCATTGCAGCGGCGCGTGGCTGAGTTGGAGCAGGCCTTGCGCGAAGGCCTGACCGGCGCCGGGCATCCCGATCCCGCCACGGCGGGTTCAGAGGCTGGCGTCGAGCCGGCCGTGCCTCCCCTCGAGATCGACCTGGACGGCGACGCCGAAGACATCGCCAGGCACCTCAGCAAGGACGTCGACAGCATCGCCAAAACTCTCCGGGCGTCGCTGCCGCCGGAATTCGTCGCTGACGCGATACTCGAGATCGCCGCGGACGAGGATGAAGTGTCGTTCAACCTCACGCGCGGCGGGGGCACGTTGGAAGAGGTCACGTTCAACTTCAAGATCACGGAAGGGGGCAGCGAAGTTTACATCAATTCGGCGTTTATCGGCCGTGAACTGCAGGGCAAGGGGCTTGTCAAGGAACTGATGAAGGGCCTGTTGTCGATAGCAGAAGGCGAGCCCAAGCTGGAAAAAATCGCCCTCAACGCCAATCTGGATGTCGGCGGCTACGCCTGGGCGCGCTACGGCTTCATCCCCGACGACCCGGAAGCGACCGTGAAGGATCTGACCGGACGGCTGAGCGACGTGCTGACAAGCGGTCGTTTCTCGCTGGGCGGCGACGAACGCGAGGTGGAACTGACACCGGACATACGCAGCGCGATCGCGGACCTTCAGCATCAGATCGCTCAGTGCGGTAACGTGGAGGAATCGCAAGAAGAGGAATCCTACCAGGCCGCCTTTCAGCTCATGTCCAATGCCCTGATCAAAGTGAAAGTCCCGGTAGCAAAACTCGTGCTGAAGGCCAGCAGTCTGCCGGGCGGCAGGGGTTGGGAGTCGGTTCTGCACAGCAGGAAAATGGCGGAACAGAATCCAACCAGTATCGGGTGGCGGTTAAACTATCAGGAAGATCTCGCAGCCCTTGACAGCAACCTCGATAACTTCCTGGAATGCCTCGATTCCATCCTGGACAAGAACAAGGTCCCTGGAACCGACTATGTCCCGGATAGCGACGGCGTAACAGCCACCCGAGAGGCCATAGCCCGGCTCCGGAGCGGCGGCGAGACGGCGGAAGAAAAGGCCCCTTATGTCAACGGGTTCAGGCTCAGCGTCACGGCTCCCGAAACCGAGGTCGCGCTGTCCGCTCTCTTCATGCTGGGCGCCGGCTGGGAGGGCCAGATGGGAATCGGCAAGAATGCCGGCAAGGGGCTGGACCGGTTGAAAGGCTATGTGGGATGACCAGCGAAGAAGAAGACAAGAAATCCGGCGCCGCCTTTTACACCATCGATGAAGCCGGCCGGCCCCAGGACGCCGGGCTGCACGCGGAGCTGTTGGACAATCCCGAACTGGAGGCCCGGAGCGCGCGCGAAACCATCCAACTGGCCACCGATCAGGGCATGACGCTGGCCAGCGCGGTCAGGCTATATGGCACGGAAGACATGCGCGCGGCCTTCGAGCAGGACGGCACCGACCCCCGGGAGTCGGTCTCGAAGAGTTGAGACTGCCGGCCTTCGCCTTAGGGCGATATACCCAAGTATTCGCCAAGCGCGCCTCGACCGGCCTCGGTGACGCTGATGCGGCGCCCCTCCCGGGCTCTCTCAATCCATCCTCGATCGATAAAGGCTTGCGCGATCGACGCGCCCAGAGCCCCGGCGAGGTGAGGGCGGCGTTCGCTCCAGTCCAGGCAACGGCGCGCGAACACCCGGCGCTGTGCCTTGATCTTCTCTGGCTCCAAACCAAGCTCTCGGCAGAAACCGGCACCTGCCCGCGTGAGCGCGTAGTCCTGCCCATGGGATTTCAGAAATTTGCGGTCGAGCAGGGCATCGGCGATCAGCACGCCAAGGTGCCCGGCGATGTGGTCGTAGCAGAAGCGCGCCTCTCTCAGTTTCTGGACCTTGTCGGATCGGCCGCGCACCGGAACCGGCCTATGGGGCGACAGCAGCGTGAGCGGCTCGAGGGCATCGGCAACTTGCGGCCCCGCTAGCCGGTAGTACCTGAAACGCCCCTGCCGCTCGACAACAAGCAACGCCGCCTCGACCAGCTTGGCCAGGTGACTGCTCGCGGTTTGCGGGGTAATGCGCGCGGCATAGGCGAGCTCGCTGGCCGTGAGCGCCCGGCCATCGAACAGCGCACTCAAGATAGAGGCGCGGGCCGGAACCGCGATCAGGGCGCCCAAGGGGGCGATCGAGGGCTCTACATCCATACTTCGACCGTAGCCGTAGTAACGGCGAATGACAAGACCCGCCGGCATCGCGATATTAAGAGCACCCGCAACCGAGGAGATGGCCATGCAAACCACCGATCTGAAGCAATTCACCACCGAGACCGGCAGGGTCGAACCGGTCTGGCTGATCGAGATACAGGCCGCACCCGAGGATGCCGGCAAGATCTTGGACAGGGTGATGGAGGTCGATCCACTGGTCTACGGCCGCTACCAGCGCAACGCTTTCGTGTCGGCCGTGGGCAGCGAAACCTATCTGCCTCTCGCGAACTCGACCAGCGCCCTGCACCTGGACGCAGAGGACAAAGTCCAGACCTTCCCAAGCGTTCTGATCGTCATTTCGATCGAACGGGACCAAGCGACGCTCGCCCGCGTTCTGGATGCGATCCGCGAGGTCCACCACTACGAAGAGCCACTGATCTTCATCAAGGACAGCTGGGCCAGCCGCGCCAACTACGATCCGCGGAACAGCAACCCGAACAGATGGTGGAACCGCGAGAAAGCTGGCGAGACCGCCTGATCGACCCCAAGCTCACTATGTCGGGCGACCCGCCGTCAGCGCGGCATCACCCGCCCCACACCTCGCCGAGCACGCGCAGCCAGTTTTCGCCGAGGACCTTGCGAATGCGCGTCTCCGACCAGCCGCGACGCTCCATGGCCGCGGTGACGTTCGGGTACTCGCCCAAGGTGCCGAACCCGATCGGCATCGGCGCCACCGGCCAGGGCCGCGTCAGCAGGCGGCGGCCGACCCCCTTGTCGCGGCCCAGCCAGTCGAACCATTCCGATGTCTGGTCCTGGGTGAAATCAGTGCCGATGGCAACGCCCTCCTCGCCCACCAAATTGATGACATGCTCGAAGGCGTCGAGGGCATCGTCGACCGTGGTCTCGGCGCCCTTGGGTAGAAAGGGCGGAAAGGTCGCGACCCCGACGAGACCGCCATGGTCCGCGATAAACCTGAGCTGGTCGTCGCTCTTGTTGCGGGCGTGCTCGAGCAGGGCGCTGGGGCAGCAGTGGGTATAGGCGACGGGCTTCTTCGAGTGCCGGATGGCGTCCTCGCTGGTCTGCGCGCCGACGTGGGACAGGTCGATCAAGATGCCGACCCGGTTCATCTCGTCGACCACGTCGCGACCGAAATCGGACAGGCCGCCGTCGCGGCTCTCCCAGCAGCCCGACCCCACGAAATTTTGCGTGTTGTAGGTCAACTGCATGACGCCGACGCCGAGGTCCTTGAAGAGGGGCAGGTAGTCGACACGGTCCTCGATTCCGGAGGTGTTCTGCCAGCCCAGGAATATCCCGACCTTGCCCTCGGCCTTGGCCCGGGAAATGTCGGCGGTGGTGCGGACCTGGAGAAGGATGTCGCCGCAGTCATCGAACCAGGTCTTCCACTGAGCGATGTTGTCCATCGTGCCGCGGAAACCCTCCCAGACGCAGCAGGTGCAGTTGGCCGCTGTGATGCCGCCGCGCTGCATGTCCTCGAACACACCGCGGCTCCAGTTGGAAATGATCAGGCCGTCGATGACGGTGGCATTCCGGTGCAGATCCATTTTTCAATCCCCCGATCCTATTGTCCGATCGCCCGGGCCTACGCCCCGCCGATCAAAGATGGCCCCTTGGACAGAACGTCACGACATATCGAGCGACCTCGGAAACTCGGTCAGGCATTCCGTGCCGGTCTCGGTGACGACCAGCGTGTCGCAGGCCCAGGCGCCAAACTTGCCGGCCAGGCTGACACCGCCATCCACCGCCAGGGTCATGCCCGGGCGCAGTATCGTCTTATCGCCGATTTTCAACTGAGGCCGCTCGTTGACAGAGTAGCCAACGCCCCGGCCGGCCCGCGAGGCATTGTGGACTCCCACTTCGCGATAAACCTCGCGCGCGGCCAGCGCGACAGATTCGGCGGTGACACCAGGCCGGATCGCGTCTGTCGCGACCCGCTGAGCGGTCAGGGCAATCTCATAGCTCCGCTGAAGCTCATCGGATGGCGTGCCGATGACGTACTCGCGATCCATGCCCGGCTTGAGCTGCTTGAACTTGGCAATTCCGCAAAAGCAAATGTGAATCGGGAGGTCGCGCTGGATACGCTGCGTCGACGAGCGTCGATGGGCCATGGAGGTATGGATCCCGCAGCGGACGGTCTGCAGATCGTAGATAATCGGAGACTGAAACACATCGCCCTTGTCATTTCCCATCAGGTCCGCCGCCATGCGTGTGCCGGCCGTGGAGGCGGCCAGTGCCACTTCGAACTCCGGGACACCTTCCGCCATGGCGGCCTTGCCGGCGGCGCACATGGCGACGGCCAGTTGCCCCGCCTGGCGCAGAGTTTCGATCTCCTCCGGCGACTTGATCATCCGCATCTCGCCCAAGATCATCGATCCATCCGCGAGGGGCACTGGACCCAGCTCCTCGTGCAGAAACTCGGAGACCACCGCTGGAATCTGGAAGCGCTCGACGGCGACACGGGACGTCCCGTGGTGGCTCAAGAGGTCGCGCAGGGGACTGCCCCACTCGCCAGCAATGCCGTCCTCGTAACTACGGATGTCCTCGATCCAGGTCATGGCGGCGGCCATTTCCGATTCGAGCTTCGGCGTGATCATCGTGAGATCACCGGTCCTTGGCACCGCGATCACGGTCGGCCGGCCCCATTCCACGCCGAGATAGCCCCAATATCCCGTCAGGTAGTAGACCGAGTCCGGATCGGTGACCAGGAGCAGGTCTATTTTCTCGTCGGCAAGCCGACGCTGCAGTTCCACAGCGTGCCGTTCGAACAGGCTAGGCATGACCTCCCCCTCTATTCGTTCTTGCACTCTCGAGATCTAGCCATTCGGTTGTTCCAGCGTCAACGCGCCAAGGCGGCGGGCAGCATCGCTCTACGACAGCGAAGGCCGCCGGATAGGCAGATCGAGCGCGCGCTCGATCGCATCGCCGGCGCGCAGCAACGTGGCCTCCTCGAAATGCCTCGCGATCAATTGGACTCCCATGGGCAGCCCTTTGCTATGCCAACCGCTGGGCAGAGTCATGGCGGGATGGCCCGTGAGATTGAAGAAGTAGGTGAAGCGCGCATGCGCGTCGCCAAGCGCTTCCTCCCGACCGTCAATCGTCACGGCCGTCGTGCCCCGGAGGGGCGCGATCATCGGGGAGGTTGGCGTCACCAGCAGGTCGACCCTTTCGAACAAGGTCGACATCTCCTGGCGATAGAGCGTCATCATGCGCTTGGCGCGGACATAGTGCTCGGCCAAGATGAACTGACCCAAGGCAAACCCGCCGCGCAGGTCGTCGCCATAGAGTGCGCTCTTGGTGCGCAGATGGGTGCCGTGATAGCTCAAGGCTTCCGGCATCTGTACCACGAGGGAAACCGTGCGCGCGTCCTCCATGTCGGGCGTGTCCACGTCTATGACCCGGGCGCCTCGACTTTCAGCGCGACCCAGGGCCGCGTCGGTGGCGTCGAGAATCTCAGGGTCCACCCGCTCGAAGAAATGACGCCGGGGCACACCGATGGTCAGCCCGCCCAGTTCGCCCGTCAGGGCTTTCCCGTAGGCCCGGCAGGGTGCTCGGACGGAGACCGGATCGCGCGCATCGTGACCGGCGGCCGTCTCCAGCAGAAGTGCCGCATCGGCCACGCTCCGGGTCAAGAAGCCGACGTGGTCGAGCGACCAGCAGAAGGGGATCACGCCGTAACAGGTGACCAGCCCATAGGTTGGCTTCAGACCGACAAGCCCGCAGAGCGCGGCCGGTGCCCGCACCGAGCCGCCGGTATCCGTCCCCAGGGCAAAACTCGCCAGTCCGGCGGCCACCGCCACGGCTGAACCGGTACTGGACCCACCAGGCATTCGACTGAGGTCCCAAGGGTTCGGGGGAGTCCCGAAACGTTCGTTCTCTCCCGTCGCGCCGTAGGCGAACTCGTGGAGGTTGGTCTTGCCGATCAGGATCGCACCGGCCGTCGCGAGCGCCTCGACAACACCCGCGTCATGATCCGGAACCCAATCCTCGAGCACCCGAGAGCCCCCGGTGGTTCGGACTCCCTTGGTGCAGAACACGTCCTTGCAGGCAAAGGGCAGCGCCCGCAACGGGCCGAAACTCCGGCCGCTCTTCAGGGCGTCTTCGGCCGCCGACGCCGACACTCTGGCGGACTTTGCCGTGACGGTGATGAAGGCGTGGAGTTGGGGATCGAGCTCCTCAATTCGGGCCAGGAACCGCTCGACAACGGCCATTGGCGAGAGCCGTCGGTCGCCGATGCGCGCCACGATTTCGGTGAGCGGCGCAAAGGCGGGGTCGAAGGACATGGCTAGGAAATGCCGGGTGCCGGCAAGGTCCCGGCCGGCGGAATCTCTCCCAGGTCCCGATGGGACAAGCGATCTATTCCCTCCAGCAACTCGGGAAAGCCGGTGATGATGCCAAAACTCGGCTTAACCAGGTCGTCGAGCTCGGTATCGCTCCATTCGAGACTGGGAAAGGACTCTTGCACCCGATGAAGCAGGTCCTTGGTGATTTCTTTCATTCTGTCCTCGGTCGAGTTGGGTCTCTCGCTCGCGCGCCTTTCGCGGCAGGGGTTCCGCGCTACAGGATCATCAAGTCGCGGGGGCATTCGGTCAGACATTCGGTGCCGGTTTCGGTCACCAGGATCGTGTCCGAAACGCGACCGCAGCATTTCCCCGGCATGGTGACATCCCCGCCGACGGCGAAAACCATGCCGGGCTCGAGCCTCGTCTTGTCGCCGGCCTTCAGTTGCGGCAGTTCGTTGACCGAATAGCCGATGGCGCGGCCGGTCCGGTGCGAGGGTTGGTTGATGCCGGCGCGAAGATAGGGCTCTTCGGCCGCGAAGTGGACCTCTTCGGCGGTCACGCCGGGGCCCATGGCCTGGATCGCCGCTTGCTGGCCGGCCACGGCGATCTCGTAGATACGCGCGTTTTCATCGGACACGGATCCGAGGAAAAACTGGCGATCGAAACCGGGTTTGAAATGCTTGAAGTTCGCGATACCGCAAAAGCAGATGAACACCGGATCGCCCATGCGAATTGGCCGCATCGTCGCCCGCCGATGGGGCATGCTCGTGTAGTGACCGGACTGCAGGGGCTGCAGGTTGTAGATCATCGGCGAGTCGAATGAATCGGGGTCCTCGCCCGCCATCAACTCGGCTGCCTTTCGGGTGCCCCCTTCCAGGATGGCCAGGGCAACCTCGTACTCCGGGACGTTCTCCGCGATCGTGTCCCGCGCGGCATCGCTCATGGCCACGGCCACCTGCCCCGCCTTGCGAAAGATGTCGATTTCCTCGGGCGATTTTATCATGCGAAGGGCGCTCAATATCGCCGAGCCATCGGCAATGACCCGAGAGCCGGCTTCTCCGCGGAGGTACTCCGACACCATGCTCGGCGTATGGGCGACTTCGATGCCGCATCTCACCTGGCCGGCCCCGCCGATCACCGCCATCAGAGGGTCGCGCCATTCGCCGCCGACGCCATCGGCGTAGGTGCGCAGGTCGCCAACCCAGGTCATGGCGCGCGCCATCTCGGACTCGAGCTTCGGCGTGATGAGCGTGAAGTCGCCGGCTCTTGAAACGCAAAGGATGGTTGGGCGGCCAAACTCGATATCGACATAGCCCCAGTAGCCGGTCAGGAAGTATATGGAGACGGGATCGGTGATCAGGAGCAGATCCATCTTCGCATCGGCGAGGCGATGCTTCAGCTCTCCCGCGCGCGTCTCGTATGCATCTCGCATGCCTGGCCTCCCTTGGATCTGTTGTCGCGAAGTTCCTGTCTGTTGTGGCTTTCCTTGAGAACCGAAACGAAAGAAACTCGAGCCTTTCGCAGGGCCGTATCATAGTAGACTGGAATAAATCCTTGTAGAATGCAAAAGTCGAAGCCCGGCTAGAAGAATTAGCTGCGGAATCCAAAATTCGATATTTTTCGACATCACAATTCGGCACTCTTTTAACGACAGCTTTGCGGATATTTTCTCTCGATTCTGGTGATACGCGCTTTATCCCGAATTGGCGCTATTAAAAAATTCGGAAATCATGATATCCTTTTCGCTCGGCGTGGGTTTCTTATTGTCGCCGACAAGGAAACCCACATGGGAAGGGCGGCTGCGAATCGGGCGCTGCCGCATCTCCGTTACCAGTGTTTCCCGATTGGGAGGGGAGAGTTCACGGGCGCGCGGTCCAGTTTCGACAATCCAACCAGAACGGCCTCAACCATAACGGCGTCAACCATAACGGCGTCAAGGTTGGCCCCGAGGGTCTGCGCGGCTCAAGCCTCGTTCTCCCCTCAGAAGAATGGAATGACCATGGCGGTGTTCCACGCTGATGGCACTCCAAGGTGCGAACACTTCCAATAGGCAGCTCGTCGGGAGTCGGCGTGGGGACGAGCGGACATTCAACGGGGAGACAGACGATGACAGACAGAGCAAAACAGCAATCGCCGCAAGCAACGAACGCCGTCGCCAGCGACCGCCGCGAGTTCTTGATCGGATCGACGGCTCTTGTTGGCGCCCTCGGCGCTCTCGGCGCCTCGACGGTCGCCAAACCGGCCCAGGCAAGCACACCGAAACGGGGCGGCACCTTTCGCATTGCCGTCGCCGACGGCGCCGTCGGCGATACCTACGACACGGCGCATTCCGATTCGAGCACGACGGTCATGCTCAACTACATCACGCGTGGAAACCTGACCGAGATCGATGAGAACAACAAACTGGTGCCCGACGTGGCGGAAAGTTGGGAATCCGATCAGGGCGCGAAGCGCTGGGCCTTCAAGCTGCGCAAAGGCATCGAGTTTCACAATGGCAAGTCCGTGGATTCCGATGACGTTATCGCGACGATGAATCATCACACTGGCGAGGATTCGGCGTCGGGCGCCAAGTCGCTTTTCAGCGCGGTCAAATCGATCAAGGCGGACGGCAAGGATACGGTGGTTTTCGAGTTGAATGACGGGAATGCCGATTTCCCCTACTTCCTCGCCGACTACCACATGGGCATCCTGCCCGCGGACGGTGAAGGGCGCGCCAAGTGGCAGGACGGCGTCGGCACGGGCGGCTATGTCTTCGAGAAGTACGAGCCGGGTGTGCGGGCGTCCCTGAAGCGCAACCCGAACTACTGGCGCGACGACCGTGCCTACTTCGACCAGGTCGAGGCCCTGGTCATCAAGGATATCGCGGCGCGCAGCAGCGCGCTGGTGACGGGCGAAGTCGACCTGATCGACGATGTGGATCCCAAGACCATCGATCTGCTGGCCAAGGACCCCAACGTCGAAATCGACGAGGTCGCGAGCGGATCGCACACCGTCATGTCCATGCGCATGGACATGGCCCCCTTCGACGACAACGATGTCCGTTTGGCGCTCAAGCTGGCGCTGGACCGCGAGACGCTCCTGAGCACCATCCTCAAGGGACACGGGACCATCGGCAACGACACGCCTATCTCGCCGACCATGCCCTTCCACGCGGACCTTCCGCAGCGCCAGTACGATCCGGAGAAAGCCAAGTTCCACCTGAAGAAGGCGGGTCACGAAAGCCTCGAGGTGACGATGTCGGCCGCGGAGGTCTGGGTTGGCGCCGTCGACGCGGCGGTTCTCTATAAGGAGCATGCCGCCAAAGCGGGCATCGATCTCCAGATCGACCGGGTGCCGAAGGACGGTTTCTGGACCGACACCTGGCTGAAAAAGCCCTTCGTCAGCAGTTGGTGGGGACCGCGGCCGACCCCCGATGTGATCTTCTCGATCGCCTATTCCCGGGGTGCGGCCTGGAGCGAAACCCGCTTCGATCACGACCGCTTCAACGTGCTGCTGACCGAAGCGCGGGCCGAGGTCGACGACAACAAGCGGGCCGAGATGTATGCCGAGATGCAGCTGATCGTTCGCGACGAGGGCGGCACCATCGTGCCCTTCTTCCGCAACTTCCTGTTCGGCAGGCGCGCGAACGTGCATCACGGTCCGGCTCTCGGCGGCAACTGGCAGATGGACGGCTACAAGGCCGCCGAGCGCTGGTGGTTCGCCTGAGCCCGGGCACTGCCGCTCTAAATCCCCTGTGATCCGGCATTCGAAGTTCGTCACCCTCGAGTAGGTGACGAACTTCGGAGCCGTCTCGACGGATGCCGGTCAGTCCATGTTCTCGATCTTCAGCGGCGCGAGGTCGCCCGCCGGCTGAAACCCGAAGACCCGGCCGTAAAAGGCGAGTTCGGCCTCCAGGGCGCGCTTGATGCTGTCGGCGCGGCGAAAGCCGTGGCCCTCTCCCTCGAAGGCCAGATAGGCGACGGGCACGCCCTTGCGCTTCAAGGCCTCGACCATGGCCTCGGCCTGGTTGGGCGGCACCACCTTGTCCTCCAGGCCCTGGAGAAACAGGACCGGGCAGTTGAGCCGGTCGGCGTGGTGCAGCGGCGAACGCGCCCGGTAGAGCGCCGCGCTTTGCGGCAGCGGCCCGATCATGTTGTCGAGATAGCGGCTCTCGAACTTGTGGGTGTCCTGGGCCAGGGCCATCAGATCGCCGATGCCGTAGTGGCTGGCGCCGGCGGCGAAGACATCGTGAAAGGTCAAGGCCGCCAGGGTGGTGTAACCGCCGGCGCTGCCGCCGCGGATCGCCATGCGCCGGCCATCGACCCGGCCCGCGGCGGCCAGATGGCGCGCCGCGTTGATGCAGTCCTCGCTGTCGACCAGGCCCCAGTTGCCGTTGAGCCGCTCCCGGTAGGCCCGGCCATAGCCCGTGCTGCCGCCGTAGTTGACGTCGACCACGGCGAAGCCCCGGCTGGTCCAGTACTGGATCTTGAGGGAAAAATGCGAACCCGTCGCGCCGGTCGGGCCGCCGTGGCTCATGACGATCAGCGGCGGCTTCTCGTCGGCCGGACCGGCAAAGGCCTTGTTGGCCGGCGGATAGAAGAAGGCATGGGCGCCGAGGCCGCGTTCGGTCGGAAACTCAAGGGTCTCGGCCAGGGCGACGTCCCCGGGGTCGAGGTCGATATCGGCCGCCCGCCGGATCCACTCGACGGCACCGCTCGCCGGGTCGAGCAGAATCAACCCGCCGGGGTCGCTCGCGCCCGCACCGGTCATGGCCAGCCGATCGCCGAAGGCCAGGGGGACGTTACCCGCCTCGAAGGGCGTGTCGAGCGGAGTCAGACGGCCGTCCTCCAGAATGAAGAGGCGCTGCCGGCCCTGGTCCATCGGCGCGCAGGCGATGCGCCCCTCGTCGAAGAAGCGGTAGGTCATGGTCCCAAAGCCCCAGGCCGGCCCGCCGAACTCCAGCTCGGCAGGGTAGAGCGGCTCGACCGCGCCGCCCTCCCAGCGGTAGAGGTTCCACCAGCCGCTGTCGTCCGACACGAAATGCAGCAGCCCCTTGGGCGACCAGCGCGGCTCCACCGCCGCGATCGTCTTGCCGCCGGCGATGTGGCGGGCCTCGCCCAGGCCGCCGTCGACCCGGACCTCGGCGCACCAGAGGTCGGCGCCGTCCCAGGGCATGTTGGGATGGTCCCAGGTGATCCAGGCCAACTGTCGACCATCGGGCGAAAAGCGCGGCGCGGCGAAGAAATCATGGCCTCGCGCCAGCACTTGGCCGCCCGCCGAATTGCCCGGCGAAGCGCCGACGAAATCGAGCGCGACGAGGCAGTTCTCCGGCTCGCCGGCGGCGCCATGATCTTCTCGCACAGAGGCGACGCGACCGCCCCTCGGGTCGAAATCGAAGTCGGCGAAGCGGTGATCGCTGTCCGATGTCAGGGCCGCGATGGTCCCGTCGGGGTCCCTGCGATGGACCCGGTTGTCGGCGAAGTTGGAAAAGACGACGGCGCCGTCGCGCACCGCATAGGCACCGCCGCCGTACTCATGCACCCGGGAGCGCACGTTGTAGGGCGGTGGCGTCAGGTCGCGGATCTGTCCCGCGGCATCGCGCCGGACCAGCACCGTGCGGCCCTGCTCCCAGGGCCGGGACTCGGGCCAGATCAGCGCGTCGCCGTCCAGGGCCACACCGCCGAGCCCCAGGGTGTGGCCGGAAATGAGATCGGTGGTGATGGGCGAGGCCCAGGTGCCGTAGGGCGCGGTGCTGCGGGTCATGGCGGTACGAGCCTCTGTTTCAGGGGACCGCCATCTTCCCGACCTGGCCGGAAAAGGCAATCGGCCCGGCTTGCGGCAAGCGGGTGTAATCGGATGACAGGTTACTGGTCAGGACGGCGGAGGCCGGTATGATCGACGATCGAGAGGGAGGAAGCTGACATGATCGAACACCGCGTCGTCGCCCGTGGCCTGCGCTTTCCCGAGGGCCCCATCGCCCTGCCCGACGGCTCGGTGATCCTGGTCGAGATCGCCCGCGGCACCCTGAGCCGGGTCCAGCCCGACGGCAGGGTGGAGGTCGTGGCCGAGCTCGGCGGCGGGCCCAACGGCGCGGCCATCGGCCCCGACGGGCGCTGCTACATCTGCAACAACGGCGGCTTCAAGTGGCACCAGGACGAGGGTCGGTCCAACCCGGATATCATGGCCCTGCGGCCTATCGGCCAGAGCGAAGACTACAGCGGCGGGCGCATCGAGGCGGTCGACCTGGCGACTGGCGCCTCCGAGGTCCTCTACACCCATTGCGGCGATCATCCGCTCTGCGGCCCGAACGATATTGTCTTCGACCGCGACGGCGGCTTCTACTTCACCGATCTGGGCAAGGTGCGCGAGCGTGACTGGGACCGCACCGGGATCTACTACGCCAAGGCCGACGGCAGCGAGATCGTCGAACTCGCCTTCCCGCTGATCACGCCCAACGGGATCGGCCTGTCGCCGGACGAAAAGACCCTCTACGTCGCCGAGACCTGGACCGGCCGGCTCTGGGGCTTCGACCTGGAGGCGCCCGGCCGGGTCGCCCGGCAACCCTACCCCTCGCCCCACGGCGGCCGGCTGATCGGCAACGCCACCGGCTTTCGCAACTTCGACAGCCTGGCGGTCGAGGCCGACGGGCGGATCTGCGTCGCCACCCTGATGGAGGGCGGCATCACCGTCTTCACCCCGGACGGGGCATCGATCGAACACATCGCCATGACCGACCCCTACTACACCACCAACATCTGCTTCGGCGGCCCCGACCTGAAGACCGCCTACATCACCGAATCCTGGCACGGCACCCTGATCGCCGTAGACTGGCCCCGGCCCGGCCTGGCACTGAACTTTTTGAACAGGTAGCAGCCGCGAAACGCACGGCGCGGCCCAGGGGATCGCCACTCAGGATCCGCTGTTGAAGGCCCGCGCCTTGAAGAAGGTGTAGCAGAACACACCATCGGCTTCGGCGGTTCGCTGGAGATCGGCAATGCCCCGGTCGAAGTCGGTCTCGCTCATGAGCCCCTCCCCAAGGGCCTGTTCGCGCACGCCCTCGATCATCGCGGTGAAGGTGTTTCGGGTGAAACCCTCGACCAGCCCCGGCCGGCTGGCGTCCACGTAGACCATGCGCGGCGAGACCTGGACCTCGGCAAACCCCGCCTCCCGCAACAGAGGGTAAAGCGCCCGTCCGATCAGGGCATCGCCGCCCGCTCTCGCCTGCAGCTCGACCTGGCAGTCGATGGCCCGGCGGGCGAGCCCGCTGTCAGGATAGAAGTAGGCGGAGCCATGGTCGCCCTCGATCACCGTGATCGTTCCGCCGGGCTTCAGGACCCGTTTCAAGGCTCTCATGGCCGCCGCCGGCTGAGCGAGATGTTCCAGAACGAAGCACAGGAACAGGTGATCGAAAGATGCGGATGGAAAGGGCAGATCGAAGATGTCCGCCTGCCGCAGCGTGACGTTGCCGATACCGGCCGTCTGGAGAGCCTTCCCGGCTTGCGCGATCGACGCCTCGGACAGGTCGATCGAGGTAATCCGCGCACCCGGACTGTTGGCGGCGAGAGTGACGGTTTGCGCGCCCACCCCGCAGCCTGCCTCCAAAACGCTGCTGCCTGGCGCGTAGCGCGTGTCCGCATGGAGGAGTTCGGCGAGCGTGGCGGCCTGGTCCTGCAAGCGCTGGCTTTCTCTCGGGTCGTAGCCATGAACATAGCCGTTGGTCATTGGGTCTCCCTGGCAGGCGTTGGCCCGCCGCGGTGCATATCTCGGACCTCTGAGCTTACCGCTCCGCCGCCCTTCGGGCGCCATTCAATCCGAGACCCTGGCATGCAGCAAAGGCAATTGTGCAGCCCCGGGCGGGCGACTAGGATCGCGCCGGAAAAAAGGCGGAGGGCTGGCGAGCAGCTCACCCGGCCCAAGTCCCACCACTCGCAAGCCGCCGTTCGACAGGACGCGCGAACACTCTGACAGGGAGCGACGAGACCATGACCACCGACCCGGCCAGCCTCAGGGGCAACTGGAACTACCCGACCCAGATGATTTTCGGCCCCGGCGCCATCGCCAAGCTGGCCCGCGCCTGTTCCAGCCTGGGCATGAGCCGCCCGCTGATCGTCACCGACCCCGGCCTCGCCAAGCTGCCGATGATCGAGGCCGCCCTGGCCGCCAACGAGGCCGCGGGCCTGCCGACCGGCCTCTTCTCCGAGGTCAAGCCCAACCCGGTGGGGCGCAACGTCGAGGACGGCGTGGCGGCCTTCAAGGCCGGCGGCCACGACGGGGTCATCGCCTGGGGCGGCGGCAGCGGGCTCGATGCCGGCAAGGCCATCGCCTTCATGGCCGGCCAGACCAAGCCGATCTGGGACTTCGAGGATGTCGGCGACAATTGGAAAGCGGCCGACGCCGACGCCATCGCCCCCATCGTCGCGGTACCGACCACCGCCGGCACCGGCTCGGAGGTCGGCCGCGCCTCGGTCATCCTGCAGGAGGAGACCGAGACCAAGCGCATCATCTTCCACCCGAAGTTCCTGCCCGGCATCGTGATCTCGGATCCGGAGTTGACCGTCGGCCTGCCGCCGCACATCACCGCGGCCACCGGCATGGACGCCCTGGCGCACTGCTTCGAGGCCTACTGCGCGCCGGGCTATCACCCCATGGCCGACGGCATCGCCGTCGAGGGCATGCGCCTGGTCAAGGACTGGCTGCCGCTGGCGGTCAAGGACGGCACCGACATCGAGGCCCGCGCCAACATGCTGGCCGCCGCCTCCATGGGGGCCACCGCCTTCCAAAAGGGCCTGGGCGCGATCCACTCGCTGAGCCACCCCATCGGCGCGCTCTACGACACCCATCATGGCCTGACCAACGCCGTGGTCATGCCCTATGTCATGGCCTTCAACCGGCCGGCCATCGAGGCGCGCATGGGCCGGCTCGCCGCCTGGCTCGGGCTGGCCGACCACAGCTATGGCGCGGTGCTCGCCTGGGTGCTGGCGCTGCGCGAGGAAGTCGCTATTCCGCACAGCCTGGCCGGGCTCGGGCTCGACGACGCGCGGGCCGAGCAGATCTGCGCCATGGCCGCGGTCGACCCCACGGCGCCGACCAATCCGGTGCCGCTGACGCCGGAAAACCTCCGAAGCCTGTTCGATTCGGCCCTGGCGGGGGAAATTGCCGCCTAAGTTCTCCAAATAATATTTCCCAAGAACATCGCCCCGGGACCTTTCATGGCCCGGGGCGAATTCTTTTCGACTGCTTTATGTCTTTTTCAGCAAAGACGTCAAAAGCCGGTGAAGACTGACTGGCGGAAAGGATCTCTTAAGCCATATAACCAACTATAAAAAATGACAGGGACGGCCAGATCTTCTGCGAGGTTCGTCATGACACTATTCGATCATCCCGAGTTCGCCGGCCACGAAGAGGTCGCCTTTTGCCACGACAAGGCAAGCGGCCTGCGCGCCATCATCGCCATCCACGACACCACCCTGGGCCCCGCGCTCGGCGGCTGCCGCATGTGGCCCTACGGCGGCGACGGCGAGGCGCTGACCGACGTGCTGCGGCTTTCCAAGGGCATGACCTACAAGGCGGCCCTCGCCGGCCTGGCCCTGGGCGGCGGCAAGACGGTGATCATCGGCGACCCGCGCCAGGACAAGACCGAGGCCCGCCTGGAGGCCCTCGGCCGCTTCATCGAGACACTGGGCGGGCGCTATGTCACCGCCGAGGACGTCGGCATCACGGTGCGCGACGTGCAGGTCATGGGCCGCGCCACGAGCCATGTCGCCGGCATACCCGAGAAGGGCTCCGGCGACCCCTCGCCGGCCACCGCCTGGGGCGTCTTCAGCGGCCTCAAGGCCTGCGTGCGGCACAAGCTGGGGCGCGAGGACCTGAGCGGCCTGCGGGTCGCGGTGCAGGGACTGGGCGCGGTCGGCTACGAGCTCTGCCGTCACCTGGCCGCCGCCGGCGCCGAGCTGCTGGTCGCCGACCTCGATCCCGAACGAACCGCCCGTGCCGGCGCCGAGTTCCAGGCCAAGGCGGTGCCGGCCGAGTCGATCCACGCCCAGGCGGTCGATATCTTCGCGCCCTGCGCCCTGGGCGGCGTGATTAACGACCGGACCTTGCCGGAGCTGAAGGCGGCCATCGTCGCCGGCTCCGCCAACAACCAACTGGCCGCGCCGCGCCACGGCGCCCTGCTCGCCCAGGCCGGCCATCTCTACGCCCCGGACTATGTGCTCAACGCCGGCGGCATCATCAACATCAGCCACGAAGGCCCGGACTACGACGAGGCCAAGGCCTTCGCCCAGGTCGCGCGCATCGGCGCCACCCTGAGCGAGATCTTCCGCCTCGCCGAGGCCCAGGAGATCGCCACCGCCGACGCCGCCGACGCCCTGGCCGAAGCCCGGCTCGAGAAGGCCCGGCAGGGCAAGGCCCCGAGCAAGGCGGACCCGGCCAAGGCGAACCCAGCCAAGGCCGATTGTCACGTGGCCGCCTAAGGCCGGCTCAATATCGCATACTGAAGTACGTCATTCCGGAACCCGGTTCGGCCCAAATCTTCGATTTGGCGGTCGAACCGAGGTATCCGGAATCTCGGGCCGACGCCTGATCTCAGTTCCGCCAAGATCCCGGATCGCTGACTTTCCTTTCCAAATCGAAGATTTGGAGAAAAGTCGCGTCCGGGATGACCGGCTCTCTTCATTGGGCGCAACTGCCGGTCTTCGGACCCGACGGCGGGCACGATTTTGGGATAGCCCTGGCTGGCTTCCCGTGCTGCTGTTGGATCGCGTCGAATTGAAGCGAACCAACAAAGAGGCCTGCGTGACGACTCAGCCGCGCCACTTTCATCTTGCCCAGCTCAACTTGGCCCGGCTTCGCTTTGATCGCGACGCGCCCGAACTGCAGAGCTACCGGGCGGCGCTCGCCGACGTCATGCCGGTCGCCGAGGACTGGCCGGGGTTCCTCTGGATTCGCGACGACAGCATCATCGATCGGTCGGTGGGGCTCTTTGGCCCGCGGATGGCGGCCAACCTGTCGCTCTGGCGGGATATCGAGGCCCTGGAGGCCTTCATGACCTGCGCGCGCCACGCGGCGGTCATGGAACGGCGGGGCGAATGGTTCGACGAGACACCGGAGCCGACCTTCGTGCTCTGGTGGGTGCCCGCGAACCACCGGCCCGGCATGAGCGAAGCCCATGAGCGGCTCGCGTTGCTGCGCCGCCAGGGCCCTGGTCCGGAGGCCTTCGACTTGACGGCCCGGTTCCCGCCCCCTTCACCGTGAGCAGCCTTTCCCACGGGTTGTCGGGGCGCTACAGCTGACCCGGGACCTGCTTTTCCATGCGGGCCATGGCAGCCCTGTAGCGGTCGAAGGCGGCGGCACAGTCTTCGATCGCGCCGATCGGAACCAGACGCGCGATCAGACGTCCCAGATCGCGGCCCATCTGGATGAAAAAAGGCGCGTCGCCGTGCTGGGCGGCGTAGAGCACGCGCCGCTGAACATGTTCATAGACCTCCTGGCAGGCCCTTTGTTTCTCGTTCTCCGCATCGAGAAATTCAGCATCGGGATCGATACCGGCCTCGTCCATCGCGTCGTCCAAGGCCATGGTCTTCCAGGTCATCTCGGTGTCTTCACGCAGCAGCTGCTTCATATCCGTGCCGCAAGCGGACAGGACCAGGCACAGAACTCCCGCCCACACTGACAGCCTAACCCCCGCGCGCACCTGGCTCACCTCCCATAGTTGCCTAGAGCACTTTGGTGGCACCGCCATCCTAATTCAAGCCGCGCATACCCTGGCCGTCTCAAAGTGGGCCCGCGGCAAGGTATGATCCGCATTGATTTGCATCAGGGCCTGGGCGGGGCCTACCCCAATCCGAAATGCATTGTATGATCGCGACGGAAACTCACCTGGGGGAATGACAGAGCATGACCGTGGAACGAAGGCGCTTGGGGCGTACTGAACTTGAGGTGCCGGCGCTCACCTACGGCGGCGGGTGGATCGGCGGCTTCATTATTCGCGCCGAAAAGGAAGCCCGCGAGGCCCTGCTCAGCCGGGCCCTTGCCGCCGGGATCGATTGGATCGACACCGCCGCTCTTTATGGCCAGGGTGTCTCCGAAACGGTGATCGGCGCCTGGCTCGCCGGGCTCGCGCCGGACGCGCGACCGCGCCTCTCGACCAAGTTCAACGTCGACCTGGAGGCCGGCGACATCACGGATCAGATTCTGCGCTCGGTCGAGGCGAGCTTCGAACGCCTGGGGGTCGAGCATGTGCCGCTGATCTATCTGCACAATCAGATCCTCGGCGACGGGGCGGAACGGCGCGACGCCCGCTCGATCCGCGTCGGTGAGTTGATGACCCCCGGCGGCGTGGCCGACGCCATGGAGACCCTGCGCGAACGCGGGCTTTGCGACTGGCTGGGCATCACCGCCCTGGGCGACCCGGCGGCGCTCCATGGCGCGGTCGACTCGGGTCGTTTCGACGCCGCCCAGGTCTACGTCAATCTGCTCAACCCGACAGCCCTCGAGCAGCCGACCGGGGCCGGCGGGGCTGGCTGGAACACATCCGATTTCGCCGGCTTGCTGGGGCGCTGCGCGGCCCAGGACATGGGCGTGATGGGGATTCGCATTTTCGCCGGCGGGCACCTGGCCGCGACCGAACGCCACGGCCGCGAGATCCCGGTCACCGACAACACGGATAACAGTGCCGAGGAGGCCCGCGCGGCGGCACTCTTCGAGGTCCTCGGAGACGGCTATGGCAACAGGGCGCAGACCGCGCTGCGTTTCGGCCTGGGGCTCGACCGGGTCTCCACCCTGGTCATCGGCATTGGCGAGCCGGGGCACCTGGATGTGGCCCTGGCTGCCGCCGCCATGGGGCCGCTGCCCGAGTCCAGGTTGGAGGCTCTCGAGGATCTGTGGCGCAGCCACCCGGCCTTCCGGACAGCTTCGGCGGTCTAGAGCCTTTCTTTGTCATACGGAAGCGTTTGATGGGTCCTAGGCGAGCATTCGGGAAGGCGCGCTGTGCGGCGCGATGCTAAAGCATCGGGCAAGCAGCGGAACGCACCCCCATTGGGAGAGGGGGATCTCCTAGGGCCCACCGAAGGCCGGATTCTTTTGCCTTCTGGCCGCGTTCCGCTCCTCGACCGATACGCGTATCGCTCTTCGAAGCGCGCCTTGCCAGAAGGCAAGATAATCCCGGTCAAATGCTTCCGTATGACAATGAAAGGCTCTAACGGAAAGGGTAATCTCAGCCCTCGGTCGCCGCGGGCGTGATCCAGCCGATGGCGCTGCCGGCGGCGTCGCGCACGATGGCGATACGGCCGACCATGGGCACCTCGAAGGCCGGCCGCAGGATGCTGCCGCCCGACGCCGCGACCTTCTCCAGGCGCGCATCGATATCATCGACCGCGATATAGGCGAACCAGTGATCGGGCACGCCGTCGAAACCCATGCCGTCCTTCATTTCCATCATGCCGCCGACCGGCGTGCCGTCCATCATGCAGACCGCGTAGTCGCCGCCATCGGCCATGGGAAAGGCCTCGAAGCTCCAGCCGAGTGTTTCGGCGTAGAAGGTCTTCGCGGCCTCCCGTTTCCAGGTCA
The DNA here is from genome assembly GCA_021776195.1 of Kiloniellaceae bacterium. The sequence goes on from JAJFGK010000001.1 coordinate 25,640, forward strand.
TCAATTCGTTCCAGTGGAAATGTCCATGTTCGCTGGTCATCGCGAGCGTCTCCCGTTTAGCGCCTTCTCCCCCAAGCCGATTTTAGCGCCAAACAGCCCCGATTGCATCATTCCGGTGGGTTCATCCACCGGTGCCGTCGGCCATGGTCATCAGGCTGGCGTTGCCGCCGGCCGCGGTGGTGTCGACCGAGATCGACTTTTCGGTGGCGAAGCGGTGCAGATAGCGCGGCCCGCCGGCCTTCGGCCCGGTGCCCGATAGACCGCGCCCGCCGAACGGCTGGACCCCGACCACGGCGCCGATGATGTTGCGGTTGACGTAGGCATTGCCCACCGCCATGCGGTCGCAAACCCGCTCGACCGTGCTGTCGATACGGCTGTGGACGCCCAAGGTCAGGCCGTAGCCGGTGGCGTTGATTTCGTCCAGCATCTCGTCGAGCCGCGCCTCCGGGTAGCGCACGACATGCAGGATCGGGCCGAAGACTTCGCGCTCCAGCCGACCGATCGCCTCGATCTCGAAGGCCATGGGCGCAACGAAGGAGCCCTTGTCGCAGTCCGGCCCCAGCGGCGTGCGGGCCAGCAGCTTTGCCTCGCGTTCGAGTTTTTCGGCATGGGCCAGGAGCAGGCCGCGCGCCTCTTCGTCGATCACCGGGCCGAGATCGGTGGCGAGCCGGCCCGGGTCGCCGACCCTGAGTTCGGCCATGGCCCCGGCCAGCATGGCGATCATCTTGTCCGCGACCTCTTCCTGCAGGAAGAGCACGCGCAGGGCCGAACAGCGCTGGCCGGCGGACTGGAAAGAGGAGACCAGGACATCGCGCACGACCTGTTCGGGCAGGGCGGTCGAATCGACCAGCATGGCGTTCTGGCCGCCGGTCTCGGCGATCAGGGTCGCGATCGGCCCCTCGCGCGCCGCCAGGGCCCGGTTGATCAGGTGCGCCGTCTCCGTCGAGCCGGTGAAGGCGACACCGGCAAGCCGGGCATCGGGCAGCAGCGCCCCGCCGATGGTGGCCCCATCGCCCGGTAGCAGGTGGACCGCGTTCTGCGGCACGCCGGCCTGATGCATCAACTGCACCGCCCGATGGGCGATCAGTCCGGTCTGCTCGGCCGGCTTGGCCAGCACCGTGTTGCCGGCGGCCAGCGCCGCCACCACCTGGCCGGTGAAGATCGCCAGCGGAAAGTTCCAGGGCGCGATGCAGAGAAAGACGCCACGGCCCTGGAGCAGCAGTTCGTTGCGCTCGCCGGTCGGCCCGGGCAGCAACAGCGCCTCGGCGAAGTCGGCCCGCGCGCGGGTGGCGTAGTAACGGCAGAAATCGACCGCCTCGCGCAGTTCGGCGATGGCGTCGTTGACGGTCTTGCCAGCCTCGCGGATGCAAAGCGCCATCAACTCGGGTCCGTTGGCTTCCAAAAGGTCGGCGAAGCGCTCCAGCGCCGCGGCCCGCAAATCTGCCGGTGTCCGGTCCCAGGCCGGCTGGGCGCGATGGGCGCGGGCCAAGGCCTCGAGGGCCTCGGCCGCGCCAGCCCAGACGACCTCGCCGATCTGACGGCTGTGGTCGGCCGGGTCCAGCACCGGCCGGGGCGTCCCGACCGTGGCCACCCCGCCCACCAGGGGCGCGGCCTGCCAGCTCGTGGCAAGGGCCTTGTCCATCGCCTGGCCCAGCGGCACCAATTGGGCCGGATCGGTAATGTCGAGACCGGCGGCGTTGACCCGGTCGGCGCCGAAGAGATCGCGCGGCAGGGGGATCGCCGGATGCGCGACCGTCTCGAGCCGCTGGGCCCGTTCCAGCGGGTCGGCGATGATCGCCTCGATTGGCAGGTCCTCATCCTGGATCCGGTTGACGAAAGAGGCGTTGGCGCCGTTTTCCAGCAGCCGTCGCACCAGGTAGGCCAGCAGGTCCTCATGGCTTCCCACCGGCGCATAGATGCGGCAGGGCAGACCGAGCTTTTCCGGCCCGACGATCTGGCCGTAGAGCGCCTCGCCCATGCCGTGGAGGCGCTGGAACTCGAAGCCCTCGCGGTTGCCGGCCATCTCCAGGATGGCAGCCAGGCTGTGGGCGTTGTGGGTCGCGAACTGCGGGTAGAAGACCTCGCGGTTCTCCAGCAGCCGCTTGGCGCAGGCCAGGTAGGAGACATCGGTCAAGAGCTTGCGCGTGAAGACCGGATAGCCCTCGAAGCCCAGTTCCTGGGCGTGCTTGATCTCGGTGTCCCAGTAGGCGCCCTTGACCAGACGCACCATGAGACGCCGCCCGGAGCGCTTGGCCAGGTCGGCCAGCCAGTCGATCACCCGCAGGCCGCGCTTCTGGTAGGCCTGGACCGCGAGACCGAAGCCGTCCCAGCCGGCGAGCGCCGGATCCAGCGCGATGGCCTCGATCATATCGAGGGAGAGGTCGAGACGGTCGGCCTCCTCGGCATCGACCGTCAAGCCGATGTCCAGTGCCTTGGCGGCCAGGGCGAGAGTCTTCAAGCGCGGCAGCAGCTCGGCCAGCACCCGGTCGCGTTGGCCGAATTCATAGCGGGGGTGAAGCGCCGAGAGCTTGATCGAGATGCCCGGCGCATCGATTGCGCCGCGCCCCGCCGCGGCCTTGCCAATGGCGGCGATGGCGCCCTGATAGGCCGCGAAGTAGCGCTCGGCATCGGCCATGGTTCGCGCCGCCTCGCCCAACATGTCGTAGGAGTAGCGATAGCCCTTGGCCTCCGCCGCGCGGGCCCGGTCCAGGGCCTCGGCAATGGTCCGGCCCATGACGAACTGGCGCCCGAGAATGCGCATGGCCCGGGTGATGGCGGTGCGGATCACCGGCTCGCCCGAGCGCCGCACCATGCCCCGCAGGGTCTCGAACAGCTCGGTGCCGTCGTCGGCGCGCGGCTGCACCACACGCCCGGTCAGCATCAGGGCCCAGGTCGAGGCATTGACGAAGATCGAATCGCTGTGGCCGAGGTGGGACTGCCAGTCGGCGTCGGCGATCTTGTCCTGGATCAGCTTGTCGGCGGTCGCCGCATCCGGCACCCGCAGCAGCGCCTCGGCGAGACACATGAGAACGACGCCCTCGCGGCTGGAAAGCTCGAACTCGTGCAGGAAGGCGTCGATCCCGCCCTGCCCGACACGCTCGGCGCGCACCAAGCCGACCAACCCCCGGGCCCGTTCGGCGATGCGGTCGAGGGCTTCGGCGGGCAGCTGCCCGGCATCGATCAGCGCCCGCACCACCTTGCCCTCGTCGGCACGGTGCCAGTCACGGATCGCCCGGCGCAGCGGCGGGACGTCATTCAGGGCGGGATCGATCAACATGGGGCCGGCCTCGCGTGGGTCTGTTTGGGAGTCCTCGCTTTAGGAACCAACAGTCAATCAAGCAAGGGCCAGTGTTGTAAAAACCAAAAATAACCATTATAATGTATTTCGGTTGAAAGGAGATTATCGATGGCGGTGAAGCAATTCTCAGTCAGCATTGACGATGACAAGCTGGCGCAACTGGATGTTTTGCGATCTGACGGCGACGGGCGACGGTCACGGAACAACGTGGTCAATGACGCGATTGATCTGTACCTGGAGCTGCATAGCTGGCAAATCGGGCATATTCGAAAGGGCCTCGAAGAAGCGGATCGCGGTGAGTATGTGCCGCGGGCCGAGATGGAAGCCTTTTTCGACGAATTGCTCTCGCAAAAATCCGATCGATGAAAGTCGCCTACACGCCGGTCGCGAAAGCAGACCTGCGTCAGCTCCATGACTATATCGGACGGGATAGTCCAGTGGCTGCCCGGCGTATGGTCGCGCTCATTCGCGAGGCCATCGAACAGCGCCTTGTGGATTTTCCCAAGATGGGGCGACCTGGCCGAGTTGACGGGACCCGCGAACTCAGCTTGGCCGGAACGCCCTATTTCATCGATTACCGCCTCGACCAGGGGCAGATCGACGTCCTCGCGGTATTGCACGGACGGCGAGAATGGCCGGAGTCGGGTTGACCCGGCTGCGCGGCTTGCCAGGGAGTTGCCCTGGCCTCTGCGCTCCCCCTAGACTGCGCGCTCGAAAAGCCAAACCCAAAACAGCACAGGGAGAGTTCCATGACTATCGAAAGACTGCACACGGCCACGCGCATGAGCCAGGTGGTGATCCACGGCGACACGGTCTATCTCGCCGGCCAGGTGGCGCAGAACGCGCCGGGCGGCTCCATCGCCGAGCAGACCCAGGATATCGTGAACAACATCGACCGCCTGCTGGCCGAGGCCGGCACCGACAAGACCAAGCTTCTGACCGGGATGATCTGGATTTCCGATATCCGCCACTTCGGCGAAATGAACGAGGTCTGGGACGCCTGGATCCCCGAGGGCTGCGCGCCCTGCCGGGCCTGCGTCGAGGCGCGCCTGGCCACGACCCAGTTCGACGTCGAGATCCAGGTCACCGCGGCCAAGTAGGACCGCCCGACAGCGAAGGCAGCGGCCATGCGCGTTCTGATCATGGGCGCCGGGCTGGTCGGCGTCGCCACCGCCTATCAGTTGGCCAAGGAGGGTCACGAAGTCACGGTGCTGGACCGTCATCCGGCGCCGGCCAGCGAGACCTCCTTTGCCAACGCCGGGCTGGTGGCGCCGGGCCATGCCTTCGCCTGGGGTTCGCCCGCGGCGCCCAAGATCCTGTTGAAATCGCTGTTCGACAAGGACCAGGCGCTGCGCGTTCGCCTGTCGCCGGACCCGCGGATGTGGCAGTTCTTCTGGCGCTTCCTGAAGCAGTGCACCGCCGAGCGGGCGCGCATCAACACCCTGCGCAAGATCCGCCTCTGCCTCTACTCCCAAGCCTGCCTGCAAGAGCTAAAGACCGAGAGCGGCATCGCCTACGACGGCCAGGAAGGCGGGCTGCTCTATCTCTACCGCAGCCAGCAAAGCTTCGACGCCGCGGCGCTGAAATCGAAGATCCTGCGGGACGGCGGCGTGACGGTCCGGGTCCTCGACCGCGATGGGACCGTGGCCCTCGACCCGGCCCTGGCGCCGCGCCGGGACCGCATCGCCGGCGCGCTCTTCGTCGAGAGCGACGAGTCCGGCGATGCCTGCCTCTTCACCCGGGGCCTGGCGCGGCTGGCTGGCGAAAGGTACGGCGTTGTCTTCGAGCCGGACACCACGATCCAGCGCATCGCGATTGCCGGCGGCCACGTCGAGAAGGTCTTGACCGACCGGGGCGACTTTGCCGCCGAGGCCTATGTCATGGCGCTCGGCGCCCAGGCCCCGGCGCTGGCCGCGCCGATCGGACTTTCGATCCCGACCTATCCGGTCAAGGGCTACTCCATGACCATCCCGGTGGCCGGGCGCAGCGGCGTGCCGGCGCGCGGCGGCGTCGACGAAGACAATCTGCTGGCCTTCTGCCCGATGGGCGAGCGGGTGCGCTTCACCTCGACCGCCGAGTTCTCCGGCTACGACACGACCCACCGGCCGAGCGACTTCACCGCGATGATCGCCAAGGCCCGCGACCTCTACCCCGAGGCCGGCGACTACAACGACCCGAGCTACTGGGCCTGCCTGCGCCCCATGACCCCCGAGGGCGCGCCGATCTACGGCGGCTGCCGCTACGAGAACCTCTGGCTCAACCTCGGCCAGGGCCACATGGGCTGGACCATGGCCTGGGCCTCGGCGCGCATCACCGCCGACCTGATGGCCGGACGCCGCCCCGAAATCCCGCTCGACGGCATGACCTTGGACAACCGGGCGTAACAAGCGAGCGTCGAGGCGGTGGCCCCACCCCCATCGAGGGGGAGGTGGGAAGACTCGGCGCCCTCCCCCTCGACGGGGGAGGGCTGGGGTGGGGGTGACACTGTTTCCGGCAAATCCGAACTTGACCTATAATATCCACATGTCTTCTACCAGGATCGCCCGCCATCTCCGTGGCACCATGACCGAGGCCGAGCACCGGCTATGGCGCCACCTGCGGCTCAGGCAGATGGACGGGATCAAGATCCGGCGGCAGCAACCGATCGGACCCTATGTCGCTGACTTCGCCTGTCTGGAGCGCCGCCTCGTCATCGAGCTCGACGGCGGCCATCATGCCGACCAGTGTAACGCGGACGAGGCGCGAACCAAGTGGCTGGAGGACCAAGGCTTCACGGTAATACGGTATTGGAACAATCAGGTCATGACCGATGTTGACGGCGTACTAATGGCGATCCGCAACGTCCTCGCCGCTCTGCCTCATCGATCGCGAAGCGGCTAGGGTTGTCACCCCCACCCGCTCGCTCTCGCTCGCGACCTCCCCCGTCGAGGGGGAGGTAAGAAGATGCGGCGCCCTCCCGAGATCCCCCTCCCCCTCGACGGGGGAGGGCCGGGGTGGGGGTGGGGCCACGGCACCGGTTGCCAGCGACAAGTCTATTTTCTTGTCTTTGCCGGGCTTGACCTGGCAATCCAGGAAATTGTTCCATTGATCCACGGACCCGCGGCTCGAGCCCGCGGGTGACAAGCTAGAGATCGAAGGAGACCCATCATGGCCACGGCCGCAAAGACCCCGCCGGCAGATCAGAGCCTGGCGGTTCACGCCCCCGGCCTGGCCTATGAGCTCGACGCGGGCCTGGGACAGCGGGCGCGTATCGGGCTCATCGTGCTGGCCAGCGACCAGACCATCGAGCACGAGTTCCGCGCTACCCTCGCCATTCCAGGGGTCGATCTTTATCACTCGCGCATCGCCAACGCCGCGACGGTCACGCCGGAGACCCTGGCCGCCATGGCCAGCGACATCACCCGCTGCACCGAGGTCATCATGCCGGGCCTGCCGATGGATGTGATCGCCTACGCCTGCACCTCGGGCGCCATGGTGATCGGCGCCGAGCAGGTGCGCGAGTTGATCCACGCCGCCCGGCCCGGCATCGCCACCACCACGCCGATGGAATCGACCGCCGCCGCCCTGCGGCGTCTGGGGGCCCAGCGGATTTGCTTCATCGCGCCCTACCTGGAAGAGATCAATCTGGCCATGCGCGGCCATCTGATCGAGGCCGGCTTCCAGGTCCCGGTCATGGCCTCCTGGAACGAGTCCAACGACAACCTGGTGGCCCGCATTTCGCCGGAGACGATCAAGGAGGCGGTGCGGACCTACGGTGCCGATGCCCAGAGCGACGCGGTCTTCATCGCCTGCACCTCGCTGCGCCTGGCCGATTTCGTCGAGGAGCTGGAGGCCGAGATCGGCAAGCCGGTGATCTCCTCCAACACCTCGATCGCCTGGCACTGCCTGCGGCTGGCCGGTTATCGGGCGCCGGTGGGAGGCTTCGGGCGGCTCTTCCGATTGGGGCTGGATTAAGACCGGTTAGGTCGGAAGCGGCCGGCCGGTCAGCCGCACGAAGCGCCAGGCCAAAAGACTACCGGTCACGCACAGTCCCAGGGCCATGCCCCACCAGAGGCCGACCGCGCCCATGCCAAGCGGAAAGGCGAAGAGGCAGCCGCCGCCGATGCCCAGCACCCAATAGCCGAACCCACCGAGCCAGAGCGGCACGATGGTGTCCTTGAGACCTCTCAACACCAGAGAGGCGATGACCTGGAGTCCGTCGAAGACCTGGAACAGGGCGGCGATGACCAAGAGCTGCGCGGTCAGGGCGGCGACCGCCGCGAAGCCGGGATCGTCCGGCGCCAGATAGACCCCCACCAGGACCTCCGGCAGGCTGAGCGGAATCACCATCATGCAGGCCAGGACGACGACACCCATGGCCATCACCAGCAGACCGGCCTGGCGCGCGGCCGCCCGGCTGCCGCTGCCGATACCGTAGGCGACCCGCACCATTCCCGCCTCGGCCAGGCCGTGTGCCAGGACGAAGGCGATACCGACCCAGCCCATCAGGACCTGATAGGCCGCCAGCGGGACGGCGCCGAGCACGCCCGAGAGGATCGACACGGCCAAGAAGAGCCCGGCCTCGAAGATCACCAGGCCGGCCACCGGCACCCCGAGGCGAACGATTTCGCGGCAGACCGCGAGGTCGAGGCGCAGCCGGCCGCGGAACAGGCCATAGCCGCGGAAGGTCGCGGTCCTGAAAGCATAGAGGAAGAGGCAGAGCAGCATGGCCCAGCTGACCAGGGTGGTGGCCCAGCCGGCGCCCGCCAGGCCCAGCCGGGGCAGGCCGAAGGCGCCCTCCACCAGGCCCAGGGTGAGGAGGTAGTTGAGCCCGACCGCGGCCACCGTGATCACCATGACCGCGCCGGTCCGCGCCAGGGCGGCGACGAAGGTCCGCAGCACCGAAAACCACAAGACCGGCTGCACGGTCCAGGCCACCGCCCGCAGATAGGGCCTCGCCAGGTCCACCACCACCGGGTCCTGGCCGAGGAACGCCATGATCCCATCCATGTGCCAGACCAGGAGGGTCGCCGGCACACCCAGAGCGGTCGCGACGATGAAGCCCTGGCGCGCCGCCAGGCCGCCCACCTGTTTGTCGCCGGCACCCTCGGCCTGGGCCACCAGGACGCCGACCACCGACAGCAGGCCCATGAGGACGATCAGCACCTCGAAGGCGAGGTCCGCCGCCAGGCCGACTGCCGCCAGCTCGTGATAACCGAGCCGGCCGACTACGATCTTGGTGGTGACGAACATGGCGAACTCAGCCAGATAGGCCGCCGCCAGCGGCAGGGCGATGACAAGCAGCAGTTTGGCTTCGACCCGCCGCGATGGCGCCGGCAAAGATCCTGCGACCGCATCACGGGTGGCACGGCTAGCTAGGCCGGTCTGCGGGGTCTTCATGGCGATCTCTACCAGTTCTGACAGGTCGTGGCGGCCCGACGGCGTCGGGTCGCGATGCCTCTCAGGTCCGGCAGGGCCGGGGGGAAGTCAAGGGGTTTCCGCGACGCCGACGCCGCTCAGTTGATCTGGAACAGGGTTTGCGAATCGCTGCCCAGCATGGTTTGCGGCAAGGAACCGTTCCAGGCCTTGGCCCGGACCAGGTCGATGTAGCGCGGCGGCTTCGAGAGCTGTTCGTTGACCAGCTGGATCGCCTCGGCCTCGGCGATGGCGACGTGGCCCTCGGGCACGATGTAAAAAGCGCCGAAGGCGACCAGCAGGATCAAGACAACCCCGAGCGCGCCACCGAAGACGGCCAGAATTCTGTTGTGTTTCACGACGTATGTCCCCTGCCCCAGTTGCTCATGTCGCGAGTCCCAGGATAATGGCACCTGCCGAGTCCCGCACAGCCCCGCGTGATCGGTCGTTGGGAAGGCGGTCAGTCTTCGGACGGGAGGAGACCATGCACGAAAAAGCGACGGTCGAGGTTCTCGGCAGCCCGATGGAGGTCCTGACCTTCGCGCCCGAAGGCGGCGGCCCCTTCCCCGGTGTCGTGGTGGCGCAGCATCTGCCGATCGCCCATGCCGGGCTCGAGAAGGACCCCTTCACCCTCGCGGTGGGCGAGCGGCTGGCCGGCGCCGGCTATGCCTGTGTCATTCCTCACCTTTTCCACTGGTGGCCGCCAGAGGTGGATATCGAGGTCAAGCGCGCGGAATGGCGCGACGACCGAACGGTGGCGGACCTGGCGGCCGCTTTTGCGTCGCTGGCTGAGCTGCCTGGCGTCGACGCGACCCGCATCGGCATCATCGGGCACTGCTGGGGCGGGCGGCTTGCTTGGCTCGGCGCCTGCCACGAACCGCGCTACCGGGCGGCGGCGATGTTCTACGGCGGGCGCATCAAGGTCGCCATGGGCGCCGACAGCGTCCCGCCCATCGATCTGG
>JAJFGK010000002.1 GCA_021776195.1 Kiloniellaceae bacterium
CCTCGCTATCGTGCGAAAGCTCGCGCTCAACATCCTGCGATCCCATCCCGAAAAGGCCTCCATACGACGCAAAATCAAGCGCGCAGGATGGGACGACAAATTCCTCTGCTCCCTCATCGGACATATGCGATAGCCCTGCCTCAAGGGGGAGGTCGCGAGCGCCAGCGAGCGGGTGGGGGTGACACCGGCCGGGGCGGATCGCTTGACAGGCCAGCGCGCAAGGGCTGGGGTCTGATCCGCGAACAAGCGGGAGGAGATCGTCATGGCATCACTGGCAGGCAAGACCGCGCTGATCACCGGGGCCGCCTCGGGCATGGGCCAGGCTCACGCGGTGCTTCTGGCCGAACGCGGCGCGCGGGTCGTTCTCAACGACATCAATCCCGCCGACGAGACCGAGGCACGCATCCGCGCCGAGGGCGGCGACTGCCTGCAGGCCTGCTTCGATGTCGGCGACCCGGCGGCGGTCGAAAGCGGCATCGCCACGGCAAGCGCCGCCCTCGGGCCGATCGATATCCTGGTCAACAACGCCGGCATTTCAGAGCATCTGACGCTCGAGGAGATCGAGGCGGACAACCTCGACCGGCTCTTCGCGGTTCACATCAAGGGCGCCTTTTTCTGCACCAAGGCGGTGATCCCGGCCATGAAGCAACGGCGCGCCGGGAAGATCATCAATGTCTCCTCGATCTGGGGCATGACCGGACACAGGACCGCCTCGCACTACTGCATGGTCAAGGCTGCGCTGCTGGGCGCCACCAAGTCCTGGGCCCAGGAACTGGCGCCCTTCAACATTCACGTCAACGCCATCGCACCGGGCGGGGTTCTGACCCCCATGCCGATCAAGATCCAGGGCATGGAGCGGATCCGCGAAAAGGAAAAGAAGATCCCCCTGGGCCGCTGGGCGAGGCCCGAGGAGATATCCTACAGCGTCGCCTTTCTGGCCTCTTCGGAGTCCGATTTCATCACCGGTCAGGTGATCAGCCAGAACGGCGGCGAGACGATCGTGGGAATTTGACGAGAACCTTGCGCGGTTCAGCCGGTGACCGTCTCGGCCGCCTCCCGCTCGGTCTTCTTCTTGCGCTCGGAGGCCGACTTCAACTGGCCGCAGGCGGCCAGAATATCCTCGCCCCGGGTGGCGCGGATGGGGGCGGGGATCTGCGCCGCGTTCAAGATGTCGGCGAAGCGCTGGATCGCCTTGCGCTCGGAGGTCTCGAAGAACGAGCCGGGCCAGGGATTGAAGGGGATCAGGTTCACTTTGGCGGGGATATCGGCCAGCAGCGCGACCAGCTTGTGGGCGTCGGCCTCGCTGTCGTTCACGTCCTTCAGCATGACGTACTCGAAGGTGATGCGCCGGGCGTTGTTGATGCCGGGATAGCCGCGGCAGGCCTCCAGAAGGCGCGCAATCGGGTACTTGTTGTTGATCGGCATGATCATGGCGCGGGTATCGTCGTCCACGGCATGGAGCGAGACCGCCAGATTGACCCCCAGTTCGGCGCCGCAGCGCTCCATGGCCGGCACCACGCCGGCGGTGGAGAGGGTGATCTTGCGCTTGGAGATGGCGATGCCCTCGCCGTCCATCATGATGCGCACCGCGCCGGCCACGTTCTCGTAGTTGTAGAGCGGCTCGCCCATGCCCATCAGCACCACGTTGGTGATCGAGCGTTCGTCGGCGCCGACGTGCCAGTCGGCCAGCTTGTCGCGGGCCAGCATGACCTGGCCGATGATCTCGCGCGCCGAGAGGTTGCGCACCAGGCGCTGGGTGCCGGTGTGGCAGAACTTGCAGGTCAGGGTGCAGCCGACCTGGCTGGAGACGCAGAGCGTGCCGCGCTCGTCGTCGGGGATGAAGACCGCCTCGACCTCCTGGCCGTCGGGAAAGGCCAGCAGCCACTTGCGCGTGCCGTCGCTCGAGAGCTGGTCGCTCGCCACCGCCGGACGGCCGATGCGAAAATGTGCCGCCAGCTTGAGGCGCAGCGGCTTGGCGATGTTGGTCATGGCGGCGAAATCGGTGAGGCCGTGGTGATAGACCCACTGCCAGATCTGGCGAGCCCGGAAGGGCTTTTCGCCCAGGGCCGCCATCTCGGCCTCCAGCTCGGCGCGCGACAGCCCGACCAGGTCCTTGCGGTCCTCGGCGGCATCGCTGGGCGGCGCGAAGGCTTGGGCGTGTCCAGAGCTCATGGCCGGTGAATGGCCCATAAGCCGGCCGGGAGTCAAGTACCCCCTCACCCGGTCGCTACCGCGCCCGCCCTCTCCCCAAGGGGCAAGGGCTGAAAGACACATCCCCTCGCCCCAGCGGGGAGAGGGAGGGGCCCGCGGCCCGCCAGGGTCGTGGGAGGGCGAGGGGCCTCACTTATGCCTACTTGTGATAGCATTCCTTCCATGCCCCTGCGCGACCTTAGCCGAAGCCTACGAAAAAACGCGACCGACGCCGAGAACCGCCTATGGTTTCACTTGCGTGCCCGCCGCTTCGCCGACACCAGATTTCGCCGCCAGCGGCCCATTGGCCGCTATATCGTCGACTTCGTCGCTCTAGACAGGCACCTGATTATCGAACTGGATGGTAGCCAACACCTGGCTCAAGTAGGGCACGACGAGGAACGGACAGCCTTCCTGATCTCCGAAGGTTTCACGGTTCTACGGTTCTGGAACGACGAAGTCCTGAAGGACAACGACGCAGTCTTGGTGGCCATTCGTCGGCATCTCACGGGATAGTTCCTGGTTCCGGCCGCGCTCGTCTCCTCTCTCGTGAAGCGAGGGCTAAGAAACAGCATCTCCGCGCCCCCGCGGGGGTCGTCAAGGTTGAGAGGGGCTGCCGCGACAGAAGCGGCGGTAATGAGACAGACCGCCTCTCGGGGCGCCCCTAGTCTGGCCGGCCATCCGCTATCGCGCCGCACATCCAGGGGTTCTCCTTGCAACTAAAACTGGTCGACATCCTGATGGGTCTGGCGGTGCCGCTGCTCTGGGGCATGGGGATCGTGTTCGCCAAGGCGGCGATCGAGCATTTCCCGCCGATCCTTCTGATGGCGCTGCGCTTTTCCCTGACCGCCCTGGTCCTGGTCTGGTTCGTGAAGGTCCCTCGCGGCCTGATGCTCCGGCTGGTGCTGATCGCCTTCATCGCCTCGGCGGTCCAGTACTCGCTGACCTTCAACGGCCTGAAGGGGCTCGACGCCTCGACCGCGGCCCTTGTGGTCCAGGCCGAGGTGCCGTTCCTGGTTCTGCTCGGGGCCTTCGTCCTCGGCGAGAAGCCGAGCCCGCGCAAATGGGTCGGGATTGCCGCGGCCTTCCTCGGGGTCGGCGTGATCTATGGCGAGCCGAACCTTCGCGATTCCTGGATCTATCTCTTCATGTGTCTGGGCGGCGCCTTCTTCTGGGCCATCGGTCAGGCGATGATCCGGCGCTGGTGCCAGCACCTGGACGGCTTCACCATGATCGCCTGGATTTCGGTGATGGCCGCGCCCCAGCTCTGGGTCTTCTCCTTCGCCCTGGAGAGCGATCATCTGGCGCTGCTGCGCGGCGCGGGCTGGGTTGTCTGGGGCACCGTCGTCTACCTCGGGCTGATCATGACCGCGCTGGGCTACGGCCTCTGGTACACCCTGGTGGCGCGCCACCCGATCAGCCGGGTCGGCCCCTTCCTGCTGCTGCTGCCGGTCACCTCGATCCTCGGCGCCGTCCTGCTGTTGGGCGAGAGCCTGACCCTGCACACCGCGCTAGGCGGCGCCATCGTGATCGCCGGCGTCGCCTTCATCGTGATGGAGCGGGAGAAGATACCCAAGGCCGGGGCGGCCAGCGGAAAGACCTAACACATCCCATACATGAGGTTGCTGCTCTCCGCACCGATTGGAAAGATCGGCGTGGTGGTATTCTCAGAAGGAAGGAGAGCAGCGATGAGAATTTTTACAGGATTGGACGTTGGAGGCAAGGCAACGGCGATTTGCGTGATGGACGGCGAAGGCAAGATACTTTGGCGTGGCCAGCGAGTGACCGATCCGGATGCTATTGGGCAAGTGCTTGGGCGCTTTGATGTTGAGACGATGCGGGTTGGCCTGGAAAGCGGGTCCTATTCG
>JAJFGK010000011.1 GCA_021776195.1 Kiloniellaceae bacterium
GACCAGATCGCCGACCCGCAGGCCGCGCACCGCCAGGGCCGGGTTCTCCCGGCGCGTCGCCAGGGGATCGATGGCCTTCCAGCCGGCCGGCGTCGAGAAGGGATGCTCGGCCGTCACGAAGCCCGCGCCGCCGTTGAAGCCATAGAGCTTGCGCGTGCCCAGGCAGGGCCGCTCGATGGCCTTAATCACGCTGACGCCGCCGGTGCCATTGCGCACCCGGTCGCCGGGCCGCAGGCTCTCGATCGGCCGCTCGCCGCCATCGGCCATCAAGACCCTGGTGCCGGCGACGAAGCAGGAAGACGCGGCCTGGGCGATCTTCAAGACCGGCGCGTCGAGCTCGAAAGTCAGATCGATGGGGGCCGAAGCCAAGGCGCAGGCCAAGGCGCTGGTGGAGGCCAGCAGAGCCCAGTTGCGGCGGGACCGTGACATAGCGTGATTCTCCTCTGTTGATGGCAACAAACAAGCTGGCCGAACGATCTCGGCCTGGACCTGTCTCATTGCTCAGTAAGGAAAACCCGCGGCGGCGACCTTTAATCCCGGATCGCCGAAAAAAGATTCTTGGTCCGGGAGCAAGATCAAACCAAGCCGGAACCCACCTCCTAAGATCCTGACACAATTGCCGGTCATCCGGGACGCGACTTTGCTCCGAATCTTTGATTTGGAGAGGAAAGTCGACGATCCGGGATCTGGGCGGAGGTGAGGACAGGCGTCGGCCCGAGATTCCGGATACCTCGCATCGACCGCCATATCAAAGATTTGGGCCGAACCGGGTTCCGGAATGGCGCCTCGGAATCAACAAATGCCGACCACCGCCTATGGCCCGTCCCGGCCGGCCGCCGTGGCGGCGGTCTGATCGAACAGGATCTTGCGCTCTTCCACCGAAGGGGCGCCCTGGCGCCGGTGGTCCTTGCCGAGGTCGACGCCGCGCTGCACGGCGGGGCGTTCCTTCACCGACTGGCGCCAGCGGGCGACGTTGGGAAAGGGGTCCAGCGGCTGGCCCATGGCCTTGCCGATCAGGACCCAGGGCCAGCAGATCATATCGGCGATCGAAAAGTCGTCGCCGAGGATATAGGCGCGTCCCTCGAGCCGCCGCTCCAGAACCCCGACGCAACGGTCGTACTCCTTGGCGTAGCGCGCCCGACCATAGGCCGCCTGGCCCTCCGGCGCGTAGTTGACGAAGTGGCTCAGTTGCCCGGCCATGGGGCCTTGATTGCCGGTCTGCCAGAAGAGCCACTCCAGAGCCTCCTTGCGCCCCAGGGGGTCGGCCGGCAGAAAGCGCCCGGTCTTCTCCGCCAGATAGAACATGATCGCCCCGGATTCGAAGACCGGAACCGGCTCGCCCTCCACATCGTGATCGACGATGGCCGGCATGCGGTGGTTCGGGCTGATCGCCAGGAAATCGGGTTTGAACTGATCGCCCTTGCCGATGTCGACGAAGACCGTGCGGTAGTCGATGCCCAGTTCCTCCAGGAGGATCGCGACCTTCCAGCCATTGGGGGTCGGCCAGTAGTAGAAATCGATCATGACGCGCCGCTCCCCTCGGCCTGGGTGATGACCGCGTCGGCCCGCAGGGCCTCGATCTCGCCGTCGTCGAAACCCGCGTCCCGCAGGACCTCCAGGCTGTGCTGGCCCAGGAGGCTGCCGCCGTGGCGGTGTTCGGCCGGGGTGGCGGAGAAGCGCGCCGCGGGCCGCGCCTGGCGCAGCCGCCCGGCCACCGGATGATCGGTTTCGGTCACGGTCTCGTTGGCCAGCAGTTGGGGATGGTCGATGACATCGCGGCGCCGCAGCACCGGGGCGCAGGGCACGTCCTCGGCTTCGAGCCGGGCCAGCCATTCGGCGGCGGTCCGGGTCTTCAGCACCTCCTGGGTCAACGCGAGGCGGTCGTCGATGTTTTCCTGACGCAGGGCCGGCGTCGTGAACCGCGGATCGCCCAGCCAGTCCGGGCGTTCCAGGGCGCGGCTCAGGGCCGCCCATTCCTTGTCCGACTGCACGGCCACCGAGATGTAGTCGTCCCGGGTCTCGTAGATCAGATCGATAAAGCTCTGGGCCCTTTCCTGGGGAATATCGCCGTCCACGAAGGTCTGGCTCGCCATGTCGGAGGACCAGAGAAAGGCGACCACGGAATCGAGCATGGAGAGCTCGACATGCTGGCCCTGGCCGCCGCGCTCGCGGGCGAGCAGCGCCGCGGTGATGGCCTGGGAGGCGGTCACGCCGGTCAGCTTGTCGGGCAGAATGGTGCGGACCAGCCGGGGGCGCTGCTCGTCGGCGCCGCCCTGGATCGTGGTCAGGCCCGACAGCGCCTGGACCAGGGGATCGTAGGTCGGCTTTTCGGCGTAGGGACCGCGCGGGCCGAAGCCGCTGATCGAGACATAGACGATGCTGGGCGCCACGGCCCGGATCGCCGCCTCGCCGATACCCATGCGCTCGGCCACCCCGGGCCGGAAGTTCTGCACGAAGACATCGGCATCGACGACCAGCCGTTTCAGCACCGCCAGGCCGCGTTCGTCCTTCAGGTTCAAGGCGACGGAGCGCTTGTTGCGGTTGTTGTTGAGGAAGGAGGCCGACAGGCCGCGACGCTGGTTGAAGGCGCCGCGGGTGAAGTCGCCCCCGCGCGGGTTCTCCACCTTGATCACGTCGGCCCCCTGATCGGCCAGAATCATGGTCGAGAGCGGCCCCGATATCATCGAGGTCAGATCGATGATCTTGAAACCCTGTAGCGGACCCGGCATCGGCAGACCTCCTTCGAATCTTACACGGGCGCAGCGGCGCCATTCGGTGACCATGTAGGATGCAAGCATCCGGAGGCAACGCCAATCGCGTTCCCTCAACGCGGATTTAAGTCGGCCGCACCATTGTCCGACAGGCGGAAAATCGTCAAATCACAGTCAGTCTCCACCGCTCTGAGGCGCTTTCTTGACAGGTCGGAAGGGTTAACGTTAGTCTTTCGAAACAACGAATGTATCTACACCCTTGCGGTGTGAGTACAAAAAAACGCAACGCTTCAGGGTGGCGGTTCTTTAAGGTTCCCGGGTTTGGTTCAGATAGACTCCCGGGTTTGGTTTCGAGAAGCATCGTCCCCAAAAGATGACAACGCGGCGGACTGTTCCGTCGCCTCAAAATCGATTGGGAGGTGCAGATGTTTCGCGTGCCAACGAACCCCTATTTCCAACGTGTCTCACGGCGCAAGTTCCTCGAGCTCGGCGGCGGCGCCGCAACAATGCTCGGCGCCGGATCGGTCGCGGTCGGCCTCAGTTCGGTGATCAACCGTACGCCGGCCCAGGCGGCTTCGTCGGACGACGCCAAGTGGAAGCAGTACGCCGGCTCCAAGCTGGTCTTCATGTCGGAGAACACGCCGCCATCCTTCGCCATCCGCGACAATCTCAAGGTCTTTCATGACCTGACCGGGATCGAGGTCGAGATCCTGACCGACGACCTGCCGGTGGTGCAGCAAAAGGTCGGCATCGACCTGCGCGGCGGCAATGCCGACTTCCACCTGAACTATGTTCAGGACAAGCCGATCGGCTCGCCCTTCGCCGACTTCTACGAGGATCTCACCAAATACGCCGGCGACGAGACCCTGCCCCAGGATCCCGAAGGCATGGGCGAAGGCGTCTGGTTCGAGAACTTCCTGACCGCTTGCGGCGTCTATTACGAACCGGGCCGCATCGTCGCCTTCCCCTACGACTGCGCCGTGGCCTGCACCTTCTACAGGCAGGATCTGTTCGAGGAGCTGAGCAAGGATTTCGAAGCCGAACACGGCTATCGCATGGAGTTCACCCAGGACACCACCTGGAAGCACCTGCATGACTTCTCCGGCTTCTTCAAGAAGGTCAGGAATTCCGGCAAGGACGTGCCCTACGGCTATGGCCAGCACCAGGGGTCCTTCGCCTGGACGACCCAGTTGGATATCCAGCGCATGCTCTTCAGCCATGGGCGCTGGACCGACTTCGACGTCGACGACAAGGTCGGCTCGAAGACTCCCGGGCCGACCAAGTGGGGCGACGAGCAGTCGGTGCTGATCATGTCCAAGTTCAAGGAGCAGGCCGAGGTCTGCCATCCCGACAACCTGGCCAACGGCACGCTCGAGCTGAACACCGTCTATCAAGCCGGCGATATCGCCATGCAGGTGCAGTACCACGAGTTCGCGGCCTCGATCGAAGACCCCAAGACCTCGCGGGCCGCCGGCGGCAAGACCGCCTATGCCGCCTGCCCCAAGGGCGAGGCCGACTGGATCGTGAACGGCGGCCAGGCTGTCAACGGCACCAACTGCGGTATCGGCGGCATCGGCATCAACGCCGCGGCCTCCGAGGACTTGAAGCGGGCGGCCTATATCTTCGCCATGTGGGCGGTCTCCAAGAACACCCAGTTCGAGGTGCTGAAGGAACTGGGCGGCACGCCGACCCGCAAGTCGGTGTTCGAGATTCCCGAGGTGGCGGCGGCGCGCAAGCGGCCCACCACCATGCCCAACGCCTTGACCTTCGATGCGGTCTACGACGTCGGGATCAGGGACCCCAATTTCGTGCTGGGGCCGAAGATCCCCGAGGCCAACGAGTACCACAATATCATCCTGACCGAAGTGCAGCGCTGCGTGTCGAACGAGACCTCCCCCGCGGAGGCCTGCGAGGCGATTCGCAGCCAGGTGGATGACCTGCACGACATCTGACCGGGGGCCGGCGCCGGATTTTCGGGTCCTTGTCCCGGAAAGCGCGGCGCCGGCCGACCAGGCCGGCAGGTCCCGGATCGGCAGGTCACGATCACGAAGGGTAAGGATGCGGGATGACCGCGACATCTCTCAGCGACCCCGGCTCGATGTCCGGCAGCCGCGCCCCGCAGGGGGCAGGTGCCGGGCGTTTGTCGTTGGAAACCGAGCGGGGCGCGCGGGCGATCGCCTATCGACCCGGAAATCTCAATAGCGAGGCCTCGCGGCGCTACTTCTTCTATCTCCTGCTGCCGGCCGTCATCGTGCTGGCCTGCATCACGATCTATCCCTTCTTCTGGCTCATCTACATGAGCCTGCACAAGGTCGACATCGGCGCCGCCGGCGACGTCTGGAACAACTTCAAGAACTGGACCCGCCTGGCGCGCGACGTGAAGTTCCAGGACGGCTGGCTCCTGCTGCTGAAGTACAGCGCCATGTGCCTCTTCTTCGAGGTCGGCCTGGGGCTCCTGCTGGCGGTGATCCTCAATAACTCCCGTTGGGAAAAGGTGCTGGTCACGGTTTTCTTGATGCCCATGATGATGGCCCCGGTGATTGCCGGCCTGGTCTGGTACTACCTCTATAACTCGACCTTCGGCTGGTACCACTGGCTGCTGCAGAGCATCGGACTTCTGGGCGAAACCTCGATCCTCGGCGACCGCGCCACCGCCATGCTGGGCATCGTGATCGTCGACGTCTGGCAATGGACGCCGCTCATCATCCTGATCACCCTGGCCGGATTGAAACGGGTGCCGCGCGATCAGCTCGAGGCCAACATGGTCGACGGCGCCGGCGATGTCCGCAATTTCTTCCAGATCACCCTGCCCAACCTCTATCCCTTCCTGCTGATCGCCATCCTGCTGCGTTTCATGGACAATTTCCGCTTTATCGACGCGATCTTGGTCCTGACCGGCGGCGGCCCGGCCAACTCGACCAAAATCCTGCCGACTTATCTGTTCGATGTGTCCTTCCAGTTCTTCAAGCTGGGGCGCGGCGCGGCCATCGCGCTGACCTTGCTGGCGGTGACGATTGTCTTGGGTCTCATTCTGGTCAAGGTTTTCGACAACCCCGCCCGCAAGGCCGGCCACGGGCAGGCGGGGGACTGAGCCATGGCATCGGGCGATATCGTCAGGTACCGGTCGACCGGACGCCGGCTCATCCAGGTGGCGACAGTCATTTTTCTGGCGGTCTTCCTGGTCTGGACGGTGCTGCCTCTGTTCTTGATGTTCGTCTCCTCCTTCAAGGATTTGCTCGAGGCCTTCAAGCTGCCGGACGTCGGCGACTGGGGCGGAGTCACCCTGTTCTTCGACTTCACGCCGACCCTCAAGCACTACGACGACCTCTTCAACGACAACAACTTCAGCCGCTATCTGTTCAATTCCATCGTCGCCTCCCTGGGCTCGGCGCTGATCTCCGTGGTGCTGGGCGCCATGGCCGCCTATTCCCTCTCGCGGGTCGAGTTTCGCGGCAAGAAAGACCTCTTCTTCTGGATCATCTCGACCCGCATGGCCCCGGTGGTCGCGGTCATGGTGCCGCTCTATGCGATCTTTCGCAGCCTCGGCCTGGTCGGCACCCTGCCGGGCCTGATCCTCGCCTACACCACCTTCAACCTGCCCTTCGCCATCTGGATCCTGAAGGGCTTCTTCGACAACGTGCCCTACGCCATCGAGGAGGCCTCGATGTGCGACGGCAGCACCCGGCTGCAGGCTCTGCGGGAGATCTTGCCGCTGGTGGCGCCGGGCATCGGCGCCTTCCTGGTCCTCTGCGTGCTCTTTGCCTGGAACGACTTTCTCTTCGCCTCGATCATCGGCTCGGGCGGCGCCAAGACACTGCCGGTGGCCACCAAGGAACTGGTGCAGCCGCAGAACATCCAGTGGGGCAAGATCATGGCGGCGGGCGTGGTGACGACCCTGCCGATGATGCTCCTGGGCCTGCTGATCCGCCGCTATCTGGTGGCCGGCCTGACCATGGGCGCGGTTCGAGAGTAGCGGTCCGAGAATAGCGCGCTGCGCGTAAAGGAAAGACACGGTTAAATGGCTTCAGTTCGGATCGACAGCGTTTGGAAGTACTACGGCAAGACCCCCGCCGTGAAGGATCTGAACCTGGACTGCGAGGACGGCGAGTTCGTCTGCGTCCTTGGGCCGTCGGGCTGCGGCAAGAGCTCCACGCTTCGCATGCTGGCCGGCTTGGAGCACATTTCGGCCGGCGAAATCCGCTTCGGCGAGCGCCGGGTGAACGAGCTGCCGCCCAAGGACCGCGACATCGCGATGGTCTTCGAGAACTACGCGCTCTATCCCCACAAGTCGGTCTTCGACAATATCGCCAATTCGCTGCGGCTGCGCGGCATGGACAAGGCCACGATCGAGGAGAAAGTGCGCAAGGCCGCCAGGCTCCTGGAGATCGAGCCGCTGCTGGATCGCCGGCCCATGGAGCTTTCGGGCGGCCAGAAGCAGCGCACCGCCATCGGCCGCGCCATCGTCCGGGACCCCCAGCTTTTTTTGTTCGACGAGCCCATCGCCCACCTCGACGCCAAGCTGCGGGCCCATATGCGCGGCGAGCTCAAGATCATGCAGCGCGAACTCGGCACCACCATGGTCTACGTGACCCACGACCAGCTCGAGGCGCTGTCGATGGCCGACCGGGTCGCGGTGATGCACGAGGGCGTGCTGCAGCAGTTCGACACGCCGCAGCACATCTACAATCATCCGGTCAACGTCTGGGTCGCCGGCTTCGTCGGCGAGCCGCCGATGAACTTTCTCGACTGCCAGCTCGGCGAGGTAAGCGGCGCCATCCAGTTACAGCATCCCAGCTTCACCATGGCGCTGAGCGACAAGCAGGCCGCCATCATCCGCGAGCAGGCCAAGGATCCCAAGGTCATCCTGGGCATGCGCCCGGAAGAGGTCGTCATCACCGAAACCCAGACACCAGGCTCGGTCAAAGCCCGGGTCATGATCACCGAGCCCCTGGGCGGCGACGTGCTGGTCGATGTCGCCCTGGGCGACACGAAGCTCCTGGTCAAGGCCAAGCCGCAGTTTCAAGCTGGCATGGGCGCGGACTGCTACCTGACTTTCGACAGCAATCGATGGCACCTTTTCGCCGAGGACAGTGGAATTGCCTATTTCTGACGCGGCCCACCAGGAACCAGGCATAGTAAAGACAAGGACCGAACACCAGAGAGGGAGGATACGATGCAGTTAACACGTGAAGAGCTTAAAGCGGCCTACAGTCGCATGTGCACCATCCGGGAGTTCGAGGATGCGGTCCATGAGGAGTTTTCCGCCGGCAACATTCCGGGTTTCGTCCACCTCTATGCCGGCGAGGAGGCCTCCGGCGTCGGTGTCTGCATGCACCTGGAGGACCGCGACGCCATCGCCTCGACCCACCGCGGTCACGGTCATTGCATCGCCAAGGGGGTCGATCCCGAAGGCATGATGCTGGAGATCTTCGGCCGCAAGGACGGGGTCTGCGGCGGCAAGGGCGGCTCCATGCATATCGCCGACCTCTCCAAGGGCATGATGGGCGCCAACGGCATCGTCGGCGGCGGACCGCCCCTGATCTGCGGCGCAGGCCTGACCGCCAAGTACAAGAAGACCGGCGGCGTGGCTGTGGCCTTCGTCGGCGACGGCGCCTCCAACCAGGGCACCACCTTCGAGAGCTACAATCTGGCCCGGATCTGGGATCTGCCGGTGATCTTCGTCGTCGAGGACAACGGCTATGCCGAATCCACCGCCAGCGCCTGGTCGGTCGGCGGCACTCAGGTCGACCGCGCCAAGGGCTTTGGCATTCCCGCTACCGAGGCCGACGGCCACGACTTCTTCGCGGTCTGGGAGGCGGCGCGCGAGGCCGTCGAACGGGCCCGCGGCGGCGGCGGACCGAGCCTGATCCACGTCAAGCTTAACCGCTATTACGGGCACTTCGAAGGCGACGCCATCACCTATAAGGCGCCGGGCGAGATCGAGAAGATCAAGGCGGAGAAAGACTGCCTGATGCTCTTCAAGCAGCGGGTCACCGAGGCCTCCCTGGTCGACGCCGACGACCTCGAGGGGATCGAGGCCGAGGCCAAGGCCATGATCGCCCAGTGTCTGGTCAGCGCCAAGGCGGCCGCGATGCCGACCGAGGCCGACCTTCTGACCGACGTCTATCTGAACTACTGAGCCGGGGAGCGAAAACCATGGCAATGAAAAGCTATCGCCAAGCCATCAACGACGCGCTGCGCCAGGAGATGGAACGTGATGAAAACGTCATTCTGATGGGTGAGGACGTCGCCGGCGGCATGGGCGCGCCGGGCGAAGACGACGCCTGGGGCGGGCCGCTGGGTATCACCAAGGGCCTGATGCCGGACTTCGGCCGCGACCGCATCATGGACACGCCGATCTCCGAAAGCGCCTTCATCGGCTGCGCCGCCGGCGCCGCGGCAACCGGTCTGCGGCCCGTCGCCGAGTTGATGTTCGTCGACTTCATGGGGGTCTGTTTCGACCAGATCTTCAACCAGGCCGCCAAGTTCCGCTACATGTTCGGCGGCAAGGCGGTGACACCCCTGGTGATCCGGACCATGTACGGCGCCGGTTTCCGGGCCGCCTCGCAGCACAGCCAGTGCCTCTATCCGCTCTTTACCCATATCCCGGGCCTAAAGGTGGCGCTGCCCTCCAACGCCTACGAGGCCAAGGGTCTGCTGGCCCAGTCGATCCGCGATGACGATCCGGTGATCTTCTTCGAGCACAAGGGCATGTACGACGAAGAGGTCGAGGTGCCCGACGAGGCCTACGCGATTCCCTTCGGCGAGGCTAATGTCACGCGCGAAGGCGACGATGCGACCATCATCGCGTTCGGGCGGATGGTGAATTTCGCCAACCAGGCGGCCGACAACCTGGCCAGCAGTGGTGTGAACTGCACCGTGGTCGACCCGCGCACGACCTCGCCGCTCGATACCGAGACCATTCTCGAGACCGCATCGGAAACCGGCCGGGTGGTGGTGGTCGACGAAGCCCATCCGCGCTGCAACATGGCGACCGACATCTCGGCGCTGGTCTGCGAGAACTGCTTCGATGATCTCAAGGCTCCCATCAAGCAGGTGACCTCT
>JAJFGK010000101.1 GCA_021776195.1 Kiloniellaceae bacterium
CAATGAGATGACAAACACCGGCGCTCTGCGGGCCGAAATGCAACAAGGGCTTAGCCTCAGAGGCTAAGCCCTTGTCATGTTTGGCTCCGCGGGCAGGACTCGAACCTGCGACAAGGTGGTTAACAGCCACCTGCTCTACCAACTGAGCTACCGCGGATCAGCGCTCGTCAGGGACTTCAGACTTCCCCGATCCGGCAGAAGACGCGCCTTATATCAAACCCCTGTGCCGACTGCAAAGCGGAAAAGACCTCAAATTCCTTAAGATGCCGTTCCCATCACGACTTTCAACACGCACTGCGCCACTTCGAGGTAGTCCGAATTCGGCAGGTGAAACAGACGCAGGAACTCGGAAGTCGGCAGACGCCCCCCTAGGAAGAGATCGAGGATGTCCGCGCTGACCGGATGAAGGCGACTGGGCAGGCAGGCGACGATCGTTGGGTCCATCGATCCGGTACCTCTTGGCTTAGACGCAGTAGGCCGGTGACGCGCGAGCATGACACAAAAAGACCATCCCTGACCAGCGACCGTGGCGCGGGGGGGCATCGCTCGGAGTCGGGGGGGTGAGGAGGCGATGCAAGTATGTTCTTGTTTTGTTCTATTCGATGGTGTATTCAATCCAAATCGAACTGGGACGCCCAAACTGAACTGGGACGCGACGCGACAACAACAGCCGGGAGAAAAATCATGCCTGTCACGCAAGGGACCCTGATGGACCGACTTCTCAGCAGCGCCGCGGCGCTGGCTGCCTTTTCGTTTCTCTTCGCGACCCTTTGTCTGGGCTGGTATCAGGTTTTTCGGGCCATCGCGGCATAGCCGGTCAGCGGCTGTCACCCGAGCAGGATTGGCGGCAGCCTGCCATCCTCTCTATCCACGAGACGAAAAGAGCCTGGGCTGGCGCGGCTGGCAAAGCGGTCGCAATCGCCCCATATCTTCGGCATGGACGCCGGTCACACCTTTGAAGGCATCGTCGCGGCGATGAACCGGACCCCGGCCAAGTTTTTGGGGCCGAAACGGCCGGGCAGGGCGAAGCGAGGGCCCGGGGTGTCCCGGCTGGCCTTTGCCGTTATCGCCGCCGCTCTGTGCCGACCCGCGGCACTCGCCCTTTGCCTGGCGATCGGTTTGGTTGGCACGGCATGGAGCGCACCGGGGTCGCTTTGGCGTGCGATGGACGATGGCGCCGAACTTCGCCTGATTCCAGAGGCGGCGGCCGAGGTCGTGGCCCGCCTGCAAGCCGGCGACCGCCTGATCGAGTTTGAACGGCGCGCGGATTGGCTGCGGGTCGCGCCCCTGGGTGAGGTCGGCAGCGAAGGCTGGATCCGCGAAGCGCGGCTGCTGCCGGTGCCGCAAACGGCCGGTCCCGTGCTGGAACCCGGACACCTGACGCCTTCCGACGGATCCGGTCTAGTTGGGCCGGATACCGATGAGCGGGGCGCGCTGAGACACGACGATCTTGCGGACGGTCTCGCCACCTACCGTGTCGAGGTCGGCGGTACGCCCGGCTTGGATATCGTCGCCGATTGCCGCCTGGTGACACCCTACGGGGACGACAAGACGAGGCGCATTCGCCGGCTGTCGCCCTTTGCCCTGGCTTTCGAGGCCGGGGCCCTGTCCTGCCGGCTGCGAAAGCGGGATTCCTTCGGTCGGCTACAGGCGCGTCTTTTTGAGAATGGCATATTGATCGCCGCGCACGGCACGCGCGCGGCCTTCAACCACGTGCGCCTGCGCAGCCATGGTCCCTGGGGGGCGGCCGGTTCACGACGCGGCACCACGCCCCTGGTGACTTTTCCCAATCTCCAGAAAAACAAAAAAATCGTGCCGCCTCTGACGCGGACCGTCGTACCACGGCTTTGAGACGCGCCGCGGCTCCAAGTTGGACGCCTCGAAGGGCTTGACCTTGGCGCCGAATGAGTGCGGACTTTGGCCTCTGGCTCCGGGACGCGAGGATGCACGAAACCAGCGGTCGGACCCGGGCCATGAACGCCAGGGGAGTAGAAGGCCATGTCCGAGTACCAAGGGCTCGTGGAACGCCTCAACGCGCGCGACGTAATTCTTCTCGACGGTGCCGTCGGCACCCAGCTCCAGGCCATGGGGGTGCCGATGAATCTCCACGCCTGGGCCGGTGCCGCGCTTCAGAGTCACCCCTTCACGGTGCGCCGGATGCATGAAGATTACGTCGCCGCCGGGGTGGATGTGATCACCACCAACACCTATGCCTCCGCCCGTCACAACTTGGAGCCCCTGGGGCTCGGCGATCAGACCCGCGAGTTGAACCTGCGGGCGGTGATGCTGGCCGAGGACGCGCGGGACAAGAAGGCGCGCGAGCGGCCGGTGTCGATTGCCGGCTCGGTCTCCAACTTCGGTCTCATCGCCGGGGCCGAGGAGGCCTACAGGGAGACCTACAAGAAGCACTTCGCCAACCGGTCCGAGACATCCGTCGATCAGGCACGCGCCAATCTGCGCGAACAGGCGGAGATCTTGGCCGAATCGGGGGTCGACCTTCTGATCGCGGAGGCGACCGGCAGTACGGAGCAGCGCCGCTGGGTGATCGAGGCATGCCTTTCGACCGGCCTGCCGGTCTGGTCCGGATTCAAGTGCCACCTGCGCGAAGGCGAGGCGGCCCCCCGGGTGGGTTACCGGTCGGACGACCTGATGGCCGACGACCTCGACGAGCTCCTGGCCATGGGCGGCAGCGTGGCGGCGCTGTTTCATTCCACCTTGGACGCCACCCGCGCCGGGCTCCCTCTAATACAGGAGCGCTGGTCGGGTCCGATCGCCATCTATCCCGAGGCCGAGCGTCACGACTATGTCTCGGCCCGCCGGGATCCGGCGGAGGAAGGCAAGGTGTCGCCGGCCGATTTCCAGGTCTTTGCCGAGGAGTGCGTGGCGGCGGGCGTGCAAATCATTGGCGGTTGTTGCGGTATCGAGCTCGACCATATCCGGCCGCTCCGCGATGCCCTGCCAAGAAGCCTCGCCTCTTAGCCGGGACCAGCTGCCCGCGAACTAATTTCATAATCGGGGCAAACCCGGTGCCCCGGGGAATGGGACCAAGGATGACAGGCTGGCTACCGGCAGCGGCGGCCGGAGTCTTGATCGCCCTCATTGTCGGCTCGATCGTGGCTAAACGCGAAAAAGACGGCGAAGCCGCCCTGGTGATCGGCCTGATCGCCGGGCTGATCGCCGCTGGTCTGGTGATGGCCGCAGAACATTACGTGCTGGCCTGACCAGACCGGATTGCCTGGAGGGAATTGGAGGCGCGGACCGGATTTGAACCGGTGTACAAGGATTTGCAGTCCTCTGCGTAGCCACTCCGCCACCGCGCCTCGGTCTCGGATTTCCGCTCGAGAGACGAGCCGATCCCAAGCGCCGGAGCCCGGCTGATATAGTCTTGTGCCGGTGGCGGGTCAAGCAATCAGGGCCGCGGCTGGCTCTTGGTCTTGCGTCCGGGTTTCAACGCCTTGGCGGCCCGCTTGAGGAGCGGCTCCAGGACGGTCGGCTTTTCTTGCAGGCAGGCGACCACCCGGACGGTTTCCTTGTCTTGCGGATCGCGCCTCGCCAGCAGGAGAACGAACTCCTCCTTGCCTTTGCCCTGGTCGGGCAGCTCCGCCACGGGCTCCAGCGAGCGCAGCAGCTCCTGGGCTTGCAGCAAACCGTCGGGGCGCGGGCCGGTTTCGCCGCGGCGGGCCGTCCGCTCGGCCTTCACACAACCCTTGATGCCGCCTTCCGTCGCCCTAATGAGGGCCGAGACATCGCCGGCCTTGCGGCCCAGGCGGTGGGCATAGGCCAGGCAGGTTGCGTATTCCGAGATCCGGGTTTTTTCGTAGTCCTGTCCGAAAACCAGCTTGGTGAGGCCGGTGAAGGGCGCGCGCGCCTGGAAGGTGATGCCGGCATCGGCGCAAAACGCGCTGTAGGCGTCCATGTCGGAACTCGCTTCGAGATGGAAACGATAGGCCCGCTCCAAGGTATGATAGAGCGCGGCGCGGCTCTTGCCGCGGCAATCCTGCAGGGCCGCTGCCAAAATCCGACACTCGTCGAGACCGGCCGCGAGGGAGTCATTCTTCACCGGCTGCGCCGCCGTGGCGTCGGTCGGTGTCGGCTCGCGCGGCAAGTCCACCACCAGGGCGGCATCGGTCGGTTCCGGCTCCCGGTTACGGCCAAGCGATCCGGGTGCCGCGCTCGAGGCACCCGGAACGGCAAGGGCGGGAGCGGCAGCAGGGGCGGGAGCTGTGGCAGAGGCGGGAGAAGACGACGCCGTGGAGCCGAAAGTTGGCTGAGACAACTCTTGCCGGAACGTGATGGCGCCGACGATGCAATCGATATCGACGCCGTTCTCGCTGAAGGGCAGCATCGTTGTGCGATAGGAAATCTGTCGTCCCCAGCTATCGACCAGCTCGGATTCGGCATAAACCGGCGCTTTGCGCTCGAGCACCAGATGATATCGCTCGACCACCGCGGCCATGACGCTGCCGTCGGGCGTCTCCGACATGGGGCGGTGCTTAAGATCGGTTCGCACCAGCTTTTTCAGTTCACTGCCGAGAAACTGGTAGACCGGTTCGCCGCCGGGGCCCGTGGCGTCGAGAACGAAGGTGAAGCCATAGTCGACCAGGCTTGGCAAAGCCTCGACCGAAAAGCGCCGCCGCGAGGGATAGAGATCGTCGCCGCGAAGCGCATCCCAATGGTCGTAGAGACTGGAAGTCATGCGGCGTTCCGCGGTGTCGATATCGATTTCCAGGTTGAGGGGCGTTTCGACTAATTCGGAGAGGGCCATGGCGAGAACTCTGAAACTGGAGGAATGTCTGGAGAGAGTGTAAATTTCTACGGTAAAGAGTTGGTGAAGATGGCTGGCTTCGGCTCGCGATCCGGTTCTTCTTGAGGCTCGGGGGTTGGCCGACTAAGCTCGCGGCGCGCCGGCGGGAGGTTCGCCCGGCTGTCCAGGAAAACCGAAAACGATGGGGAAATGACGATGGCGAAGATTGCCTTTCTCGGCTTGGGGGTCATGGGTTACCCCATGGCCGGTCACTTGCAGGCCGGCGGTCACGCGGTGACGGTCTATAACCGCACGGCCAGCAAGGCCGAGGCCTGGGTGGCCCAGCACGGCGGCGCCATGGCGGCGACCCCGGCGGCCGCGGCGGCCGGACAGGAGATCGTGTTCTGCTGCGTCGGCAACGACGACGACCTGCGCTCGGTGGTGCTGGGCGAGGAGGGGGCGGCGGCCGGCATGAACGACGGCGCGTCCTTTGTCGACAACACCACGGCCTCGGCCAATGTGGCGCGAGAAATCCACGCGGCCCTGAAGGCCAAGGGGATCGGTTTTATCGACGCGCCTGTGTCAGGCGGTCAGGCCGGCGCCGAGAACGGCGTCCTGACGGTCATGTGCGGCGGCGATCAGGCGGACTACGACCGCGTAGAGGGCGTCATCGAGTGCTACGCCCGGTCCGTCAAGCTGATGGGCCCGGCCGGTTCGGGCCAGTTGACCAAGATGGTCAATCAGATCTGCATTGCCGGTCTGGTCCAGGGCCTGGCCGAGGGCATGAATTTCGGCCAGAAGGCCGGCCTCGACATGGATCTGGTGATCGACGTGATCTCCAAGGGCGCTGCCGGGTCCTGGCAGATGGAAAACCGCGGTCACACCATGGTGAAGGACGAGTTCGAGTTCGGTTTTGCCGTGGACTGGATGCGCAAGGACCTGGCGATTTGCTTCGAGGAGGCGCAGAAAACCGGCGCGCGCTTGCCGGTCGCGGCGTTGATCGATCAGTTCTATGCCCAGGTCCAGGCCCGTGGCGGCAAACGCTGGGACACCTCCAGCCTGATGCACCTGCTGAGCCACGCCTAGAGGGAAGAGGGGGCTTCAGCGCCCCTTTTCGCCGGCCTTGGCGGCCTGCCAGGCCTCTTCCATCGCCTCTAGGTCCGCCGCGGCCAGTCCTTCGCGGGTCTCGAAGGCGGCCTCGACCTGACGGAACCGGCGCTCGAATTTGCTGTTTCCCGCCCGCAGGGCCGTCTCCGGGTCGACCTTCAGGTGACGCGCCAGGTTGGCGACGGCAAAGAGGAGGTCGCCCATTTCATCCTGCACGCGTTCCGGCTTGGCACCGTCGGCCAATTCCGCCTTCAACTCGCCAAGTTCCTCCTCGATCTTGGCCAGGACCGGGGCCAGATCGGGCCAGTCGAAGCCGACCCGCGCGGCGCGCTTCTGCAGCTTCTCCGCGCGTGTCAGGGCGGGCAGGGCGAGCGGCACGTTGTCCAGGACGCTGCTCTCCTGTCCGACGGCCTTTTCGGCCCGCTCCGCCGCCTTGATCGTCTCCCAGCTCGCCGTCTGAGCCGCGGCCGAGGTCACTTCGCCGTCGGCGAAGACGTGGGGGTGGCGCCGGACCATCTTGTCGGCGATGCTCGCGGCGACGTCTGAAAAATCGAATTGACCGTCTTCCTCGGCCATGCGGGCGTGGAAGACGACCTGGAGCAGAAGGTCGCCCAGTTCTTCGCGCAGGCCTGCCATGTCGCCCAGCCTGATCGCCTCGGCCACCTCATAGGCTTCCTCGATGGTGTAGGGCGCGATGGTGCCGAAACTCTGGGCAAGATCCCAGGGACAGCCACCCTCGGGCGCGCGGAGCTGCGCCATGATGGCGAGAAGGCGCGCCAGCGGTTCGCCCGGCAGGGTTTGAGGATCGCGCGGCATGACGCCACCTATAACGGTCCGACGGGCGATTCTCCAGGGCTCTGATCCGAGGGCAATTGCAATGATAGGGCTGGTGGTTATAACCAATCTCGAACGCTCTGTTTTATAGGACACTCGGCATGGACCAATTCACTGGCGGCTGCCTTTGCGGCAAGGTCCGAATTGTGGCGTCGGGACGCCCGTACCGGGTCGGCCTTTGTCACTGCCTCGACTGCCGCAAGCATCATGGCGCCCTTTTTCACGCATCCGCGGTGTTCCCTGAGGACGCGGTGACGGTCGAGGGCGAAACAGGGGACTACGCCGGGCGGTTTTTCTGTCCCAACTGCGGCTCGACCGTATTTGGGCGCAGCGCAGACGAAATCGAAGTGAACCTGGGTTCCCTGGATGCGCCCGACCAGCTGATGCCAACCTACGAACTCTGGACTGTCCGTCGCGAGTCCTGGTTGCCGCCGTTTCCGCTGACCAAGCGATATGACCGCAATCGCGACGCCACGGGTCGGTCAGAGGAGTAGCTCGCACGACGGGTGGGATGGGGCCGCCGACGTATAAGATTATTCGCATAATGTATATTATGGGAAATAATGTATTACAGTTTAGTTCAAATGGTTTATAGCGACCTCTTTCTGTACAAGGCGGACCTTCGCGTTCTCTATCCAACACGGCAACGCCTGTCTGAGTGACTCTCCTCCCTCGTCGGTGTAGCGTCCGGCCTTATGACAGTGACGATCGAACCGCTGAACGGCCAGCCACGGGATGCGACCTCGCCGCGGCGCCTCGAAACGCCGGCCCTGGTCAGACGCCAACTGGCGCGTCTCGAGGCTGTTGTCGATCGCATGGCCGAGACGCTCCTGGTGCCGCTCGCCGGGCCGGACGCACGGCCGCGCGCGCAGCAGGCACTCCAGACCTTCCACGAGATCTATGACCGGCGCCCGGTACGCGACAACAGCGGCGGCAGCGGCTTTAACGATTCGCTGTGGATCTTCATCGTGGCGGCAGCGCTCGATCCGCCGGCCATCGTGGAAAGTGGCGTTCATCGCGGCCACAGCACCTGGCTGTTTCGCCAGGCCTGCCCCAATGCGGCCCTATTTTGCTTTGATATTAACCTTAAAAACACACAATACACCGATGATTTTGCATCATATTGTGAAAACGATTGGATGACCCTGGAGCTGCCGGCCGAGATCGACAAGGAGCGAAGTCTGCTATTCTTCGACGACCATATCAGCCACGCTCAACGGCTTCTGGAAGCGCGGGGCCGCGGCTTCCGCCTGGCGCTGTTCGACGATAACTTTCCCGCCGATCAACTCTATGCCACCGGCGGCGCGCCGGTTCCGACCCTGGCCATGCTGGCGGACCAGGATTTGAATGCATCCGACCCAAGCGACATCGTTTGGCTGCGAAATGGTAAGCGTTTCCACTATCGGTACGATCCGCCGGCCCAGACCACGGCAAGGTCCGCCATGTCCAGCTATCGAATGCTGCCGGATCTGGCGGAAATCACCCGATTTTCTTTGGGATCCGGCCTGAGTCTGGTGGAACTGGACCGCTCTCTTGTGTCATAAACGGGACAAAGGTGGCGTAAGCTACAGACAAAAAGAATAAAATGAACTGGGAGACGCAGTGGTTATGGGACGGTTTCAAGGCGTAGACCGCCAAGGGACGTGGCAGTTAGCTACGACGAGAGTTTCTATTCTCCACCCGGTGGCCCGGGTGGCTCTATTGAGTTTTGCGCTGCTTGGCGCCGGGGCCCTGCCCCTTGCCGACCGGGCTGTTGCCGAGACGGTCGTACTGACCGCGCCGGCCCTGCCGGACTCGGTCGTGCTGCAGGAACCCCCGGCTCTGACGGAGGCCGTCGCCAAGGGCGAATTGCCGGCTATCGCGGAGCGCATGCCGCGGCCGGTGTTGTTGACGCCGGAAACGGCGGTTCGCCAGGCCGGCAAATCCGGGGGCGACCTGAAAACCCTGGTCACACGGGCCAAGGATACCCGGCTGTTCTCGGTTTTCGGCTACGCCCGCTTGGTCGGCTATGACGAGGCTCTGTCGATCGTCCCCGATATCGCCGAGAAGGTCGAGATCGTGGACGGACGGGTCTTTACCTTCACGCTGCGCAAGGGCCACCGTTGGTCCGACGGCCATCCCTTCACCACCGAGGATTTCCGCTACTTTTGGGAGGATGTGGCCAACAACGACGAGCTCTTCCCGACCGGTCCGCCGGTCCTCTTGACCGTCGAGGGCGTGCCGGCCAGCGTCGAGGTGATCGACGAGGTCACGGTGCGCTATAGCTGGCCCGAGCCCAATCCCTTCTTCTTGCCGCGTCTCGCCGGTGCCGTGCCGCAGTTCATCTTCCGCCCGGCGCACTACATGAGGAAGTTCCACAGGAAGTACGGCGATCCCGACTTCATCGCCAAGGAGGTCGAGGCCGCGGGCGCGCGCAATTGGGCGCAGTTACACAATCGGCGCGATAATATGTCGAAGTTCGACAACCCCGACTTGCCCACCCTGCAGCCCTGGTACAACACCGTCGCACCGCCGACCACCCGCTTCATCGGCAAGCGCAATCCCTATTACCACCGGGCCGACGGGCTCGGACAGCAACTTCCCTATCTGGACAAGTTCGTCTTTCAGGTCACCGGCTCCGGCCTGGTCCCGGCCAAGACCGGGGCGGGAGAAAGCAATATACAGGCGCGCGGCCTGGGATTTACCGACTATACCTTCCTGAAGGAAAGCGAGGAGCGCAGCGAGTTCGACGTGCGCCTCTGGAAGACGGCGCGCGGCTCGCAGCTGGCGCTCTACCCCAATATGAACGCCGCCGATCCGGTCTGGCGCGCGCTGGCCCGCGATGTCCGTTATCGCCGCGCGCTGTCCCTGTCGATCGATCGCGATGAGCTGAACGCGGTGATCTACTATGGGCTCTGCCTGCCCGGCAACAACATGGTCCTGCCCGCCTCGCCGCTCTACGACGAGGAGCGCCATCAGCGCTGGGCCCAGTTCGACCCCGAACTGGCGAACGATCTGCTCGACGAGATCGGGCTGACCGAGCGCAACGAGGAGGGTATCCGTCTGCTGCCCAACGGCGAACTGTTGGAAATCCTCGTCGAGACCGCCGGCGAGAATACCGAGGAGGTCGATGTCCTGGAGTTGATCCACGATTCTTGGCTCGATGTCGGGGTGAAGCTCTTCACCAAGCCCTCCCAGCGCGAGGTCCTGCGCAATCGAGTCTATTCCGGCGAGGCGGTCATGAGTATCTGGTTCGGCTACGACAATGGTGTGCCGACCGCGGATATGAGCCCGGCCGAATTCGTGCCCGTGAGCCAGGATTCCTTCCACTGGCCGAAATGGGGACAGTTCCGCCAGACCCGCGGGATGTCGGGAGAAGCCGTCGACATGCCTATTCCGCAGAAACTCCTGGAACTCAACGAGGCCTGGATCAAGGCGCCGAACTCGGCGGAACGCGAAAAGATCTGGCTGGAAATTCTCGAAATTCACGCCGAGCAGGTCTTTACCATCGGTTTGGTTGGCGAGGTCCCGCAGCCCGTGGTGGTCGCCAAGGGCCTGAAAAACGTGCCGGAAGAAGGTCTCTTCAACTGGGACCCGGGCGCCCAATTCGGCATGCATCGGCCCGACACCTTCTATTGGGACCGCTAGGGCGCCCTTCCCGCCTCCGGTCCCGGCGTGGGAGCCTCCGACTGGGGGCCAGTCCGGCCCCGGCGGCAGAGGTCAGCTAGCCCGGAAGATTCATGAAAGAGTTACCGCCGTCCCTTGTTCTGCGTTATGATTCAGGTGCTTAGACTGGATCGAGCGCAGGGAGACGGCGGTGACGGATTGTAACCTTTCAAAGATTGAATTTCCACGTTGTTGT
>JAJFGK010000102.1 GCA_021776195.1 Kiloniellaceae bacterium
AAAATCGTGCCCGCCGTCGGGTCCGAAGACCGGCAGTTGCGCCCAATGAAGAGAGCCGGTCATCCCGGACGCGACTTTTCTCCAAATCTTCGATTTGGACAGGAAAGTCAGTGATCCGGGATCTCGGCGAAATTGAGATCAGGCGTCGGCCCGAGATTCCGGATACCTCGCTTCGCCCGCCAAATCCAAGATTTGGGACGAACCGGGTTCCGGAATGACGTTCCCTAAAAAGCAATTGTATACAGAATCCAAAACAAGAAAGGGCGAGGCACCCCCCGATGCCTCGCCCCTTTCGATAGCCGGGAATTCCGCCCTATTGGCGGCGCATCACGGCCTCGACCTTGGTGAAGATCTCGCCCAGGTGATCCTCGGTGGCGATCAAGGGCGGCGAAATCAGGCAGCAGTCGCCGGTCATCTTGACCATGACGCCCTCGTCGTAGAGCTCCTGCACCATCTTGACGCCGCGCTTGCCTGGCGTGCCCTCGAGGGGCGCCATGTCGATACCGGCCAGCAGGCCATAGGCGCGCACGTCGGTGACCGCGGGGATCTCCATCAGGGCCTCGACGTGGCTGAGGAAGGTCGGGGTCTGCTTGGCGGCGTTCTCGACCAGCCCTTCCCGCTCGAAAATGTCGCGGGTCGCGAGGCTGGCAGCGGCCGCGACCGGGCAGCCGGAGTAGGTGTAGCCGTGGAACAGCTCGACCGCCCAATCGGGCGCCGCGGCGGCGATGTCGTCGAAGATCTTCTCCGAACAGGCGACCGCGCCCATCGGCACGACGCCGTTGGTCAGAGCCTTGGCCATGGTGACCATGTCGGGCACCACCTCGAAGGAGTCGGCGCCGAAGGGCTTGCCGGTGCGCCCGAAGCCGCAGATGACCTCGTCGAAGATCAGCAGGATACCGTGCTGGTCGCAGATCTCGCGCAGCCGTTTGAGGTAGCCGACCGGCGGCACATAGCAGCCGACCGAGCCGGCAATCGGCTCGACGATGCAAGCGGCGATGGTGTCCGCGCCGTGCAGGCTGACGAAGCGCTGCAGATCCTCGGCCAGCTCCGCGCCGGTCTGCGGCTGGCCGACCTGACCCCGATGCTCGGGCAGGTTGGTGTGGCGCAGGTGGCAGGTGCCGGGCAGGCCCAGGCCGAAGGCCTTCTTGTTGTTGATCATGCCGGCGACCGACAGACCGCCGAAGTTGACCCCGTGATAGCCGCCCTCGCGGCCGATCAGCCGTTGGCGGGCCCCGTCGCCGCGCGCCTTGTGGTAGGCCAGCGCGACCTTCAGGGCGGACTCGACCGCCTCCGAGCCGGAATTGGAGAAGAAGAGATAGTTGAGATCGCCAGGGGTCATGTCCGCCAGGCGCCGGGCCAGCTCGAACTGCTGCGGGTGGCCGTGCTGGAAGGGCGGCACGTAGTCGACATCGATCAGCGCCTTGTGGGCCGCGTCGGCGATCTCCTTGCGGCCGTGGCCGGCGGCCACGCAGAACAGCCCGGCCGAGCCGTCGATGACCTGATTGCCCTGGTTGGTCGTGTAGTACATGCCCGAAGCGCCGGTGATGATGCGCGGATTGGATTTGAAGGCCCGATTCGAGGTGAAGGGCATCCAATACTGCTCAAGCGAGTTGGGAGAAGATTGAACAGTCATAACGCTATACCCCTATTATTTGAAGAATTCTGGGATCGACCATAGTCCCAGGCGGCGAACCGCCATAGCACCAGTTGGCCCCGTCATCTGAGGCCAGATCACGGTCGAAGGGGCAGAAAACGGGTTTCCGGCAACCCAGTTCCCACACCGCCACATTTCTCGTCACCCCGGACGGAACCCGGCGCCACGCCGGGAATCGAGCCGGGGTCTCCCGACGAAGCCTCCTCGGCCCAAGATCCCGGCTCAATATCCCGGCGTGGGGGCCCGGGATGACACACCACACTTAGAGCATTTTGCCCGGGTTCATGTCATGACCAGGATCAATCGCGTCCTTGATCCGGCGCATCAGGTCGAGCGCGACCGGGTCCTTGTAGTGGGCCAGTTCATCCTTTTTCAGCAGACCGACCCCGTGCTCGGCGCTGAAGGATCCGCCCATTTCGACCGCCAGATCGTGGATTCGGCGATTGATACGCGGTGTCTCGGCCAGAAAGGCCTCCCGCGTCATGGTCTTTGGCTGGGTCAGGTTGAAGTGGATATTGCCGTCGCCGAGATGGCCAAAGGGCACCAGCAGGGCCTCGGGCAGGATTTCGGCGACGATGGCCGCGCCCTGCTCGATAAAGCGCGGCACCCGGCTAACCGGGACCGAGACATCGTGCTTGATACTGGCCCCGGCGCGCTTCTGGGCCTCCGGGATGGTTTCGCGCAGGCGCCACAGGCCGCGGGCCTGTTCTTCCGAGGCGGCGATGACGCCGTCGACCGCCTCGCCGGCCTCGAAGGCCTCGCTCAGGATTTCCTCGACCAGCGCCTGCAAGGCCGCCTGATCCTGGCCCGAAGCAAGCTCGGCCAGAACGTAGTGCCCCTGCTTCGTCTCCAGGGGATCGCGGGTCCCGGAGATCTGGCCCAGCACCAGATCGAGGCAACTGCGCTGCATGTACTCGAAGGAACTGACCGCATCGCCGCTGGCGCTCTTGAAGCGCGCCAGCAAAAGGGTCGTCGCCGCCAGACTTGGCACTGCCACCAGGCAGCAGCAGCGGCTTTTCGGGCGGGGAAAGAGCTTCAGGACCGCCGCCGTGATCACCCCCAGGGTTCCCTCGGCGCCGATAAAGAGCTGCTTCAGGTCGTAGCCGCTGTTGTCCTTGCGCAGGCGCCGCAGGCCGTCCCACAGGGTACCGTCGGGCAGCACCACCTCCAGGCCCAGCACCAGGTCGCGGGCATTGCCGTACTTCACCACATTGACCCCGCCTGCGTTGGTCGAGAGGTTGCCGCCGATCTGGCAGCTCCCCTCGGCCCCGAGGCTTAAGGGAAAGAGCCGGTCGGCGGCCTCCGCCGCGGCCTGGATGTCGGCCAGGACGCAACCGGCCTGCACCGTCATGGTGCCGTCCAGGGCATCGACTTCCAGGATCTTGTTCATGCGCCCCAGGGACAGCAGGATCTGCGCGCCCTCGCCCAGTGGCACCGAACCGCCGACATAGCCGGTGTTGCCGCCCTGGGGCACCAGGGCGACCTTTTCCCGGTGACAGAGCGCCACGACCCGCGCGACCTCGTCGCTGGAGGCCGGGCGCAGCACCAGATCCGCCTGCCCCTGGAACAGGTCGCGCTCGTCGCGCAGGAAGGGCGCCATCTCGGCGTCGGCCTCGAGCCAGCCCGCGGGCCCGACAATCGCCTTCAAGTCGGCCCGTACGGCCGGCGACAGGGTCATCACCCAGCCCTACCAGTAGCGGAGGGCATCGGCGAAGAGCCCGCTCAGGGCCTCGCGGCTGATTTCCAGCGGCGCATTGTCCATCAGCCGGCGCTGCGGATAGGCCCCTTCGGTCAGGGCGCCGAGATCGCCCGCGCCATAGCCGACCCCCGCCAGGCCGTTGGGAATATCGGTCGTCTTCATCAGGCCGACGATGCGCGCCGCCAGGGCCTCGCCGGCATCGTCCGGACCGGCGCCGCGGGTCTCGCCGCCGAGCCAGCCCGCGGCCTCCAGGTGTCTCTCCGGGCAGGCCGGCGCGGTGAAGCGAAAGACCGAGGGCGCGTTGAGGATGACCGACATGCCGTGGGGCACGATGGCTTCCTCCTGGGGATAGTCCGGCGGACGGTAGTCGCGGACCAGGCCGGCCACCGCGTAGCTCATGCCGTGCGGCGCGTGGACGCCGGCGTTGCCAAAGGCGATGCCGGCCAGGGTCGCGGCCCACATGACCTGGCCGCGGGCTTCCCGGTCGCCCGCATCCTCGACCGCGCGCACCATGTAGAGCCCGAGCAATCGCAGGGCCTCGCGGCAGCCCATGTCGCTCCAGGGGTTGGCGCCCTGGCTCATCGGCCGCTGGCCGGCCTTGGCCGCCGCCGGACGCTGGCTGAAGGGCAAGGCGGTATAGGACTCCAGGGCGTGGCTCAGCACGTCGAAGGCGCTGGCCGCGACCACGGTCCGCGGCAGGGTCGCGGTCACCTTGGGGTCGACCAGGGCGCGGCTCGGCCGCAGGTGGCGCGAGGCGATACCGGTCTTGGCCTTGATCGCCAGCAGATCGAAGATCGTGATCCCGGTGCACTCGCTGCCGGTGCCCGAGGTCGTCGGACAGGCGATGTGCGGTTTCAGCGGCCCCGGCACCGGTTGGCCGCCGCCGATCGGCGCGTTCACGTAGGTCAGGAACTCGGCCGGATGGGTGCTGTAGAGATTGGCCGCCTTGCAGGTGTCGATGACCGAGCCGCCGCCCAGCGAGACATAACCGTCGGGCCGCGCCTCCTTGGCGAAGGCCGCCGCCGCCAGGAAGGAGGCGTCGGTCGGCTCGACCCGCACCTCGTCGTAGACCACCACATCGAGGCCTGCGGCCTCCAAGGCGCCCCGCACGACCGCGAAATGGACGGTCTCGGCCAGACGCTTGTCGGTCATCAGCGCCACCCGCTTCAGGCCGAGCGCCGCTGCCTCGTCGCCCGCCTCCGCCAGGCAGTTGTCGCCGAAGGTGATCGCCGAGATATCTACGGAAAAGGCGGTCTCGCCCCCCGCCGCGGCTGCATAGTGGTGACAACAGGCCATGCTTCCGATCGGTCCTTGCTTCGCTATCATCAGGCGCGGCAGTCTAGCCGAAAGAACCGGTCGCTGTCTTTGTTTCATAAGCCCCGGTGCCGGTGTTATGGTCGCGCCCATGATCATCGTCACCAACAACGAAGGCTGGCCGGGCGTGGGCGAAACCGCCAAGCGTCTGGCCGCCGGCGAACCGGGTCTCGACGCCATTGAGGCCGGCATCCGGATCGTGGAACTGGAAGAAAAGGTGCGCTCGGTGGGGCGCGGCGGCTGGCCGAACCTGGCCGGCGAGGTCGAGCTGGACGCGGCCATGATGAACGGCACCACCCTGCGCACCGGGGCGGTCGGCGCGATCCAGGGCTTCCTGCACCCGATCTCGATCGCCCGGGCGGTGATGGAACGCTTGCCCCACGAAATCCTGGTGGGTCCGGGGGCCGCTCGTTTCGCCGGCGAGGTCGGCGCCCTGCCCGGCGAGAACTTGACCGCCGACACGGCACGGGTCTGGCGCAAATGGTTCGAGGCCGAGGTGCCGGCGGCGGCCCGGCGGACCTGGCGCAGTGCCCCCCTGGTCGATCTCTGCACCGCCGCCATCGACCCCGAGACCGGCCGCGACACCACCACCTTTATCGCCCTGGACGCCGGCGGCGAGGTCATGGGCGGGGTCAGCACCTCGGGTTGGGGCTGGAAGTACCCCGGGCGGCTCGGCGACAGCCCGATCATCGGCGCCGGGCTCTACGCCGACAGTCGATTTGGGGCCTGTGCCTGCACCGGGGCCGGCGAGATGACCATCCGCTGCGGCACCGCCCGCGCGGTGGTGCTCTACATGAAAATGGGCATGACCGTCGCCGAGGCCGTGCGCGAGGCCGCCGAGGACATGAAAGCCCTGAAAGGCGGTCTGATCGAACGGGTGACAATCCACGCCATCGACCGCCACGGCGAACACAAGGTCGTGGCGGTCAACGGCAAGGACAACGCCTATTGGGTCTGGCAGGACGGCGACGCGGAACCGCGCAAAGAGTTGGCCGAAGTCATACTTCTATCGGACGGCCCGCCGCCGCGCCGCCCGGATAAGGCGCGCTGAGGCAAATCCGGACCGCGGCCCGAGACCCCGGCTCGGCCCCCGGCCGGGCGGCCGGCGTCCGTCCGGGGTGACACCATCAACTATGAAATCGTCATCCCGGACAAGGCGAAGCCTTGAGCCGGGATCTCGTGCCGAAAATGCCCCGACTCGGCCCCCGGCCGGGGTGACGGTTCAGTCGCGGTCAGTAGGACAGCCCCAACGCCTCCTCGGGCGGCAGGAAGTCGAGGCCCAGACCCTCGGCGACCGCCTTGTAGGTCACTTTGCCGGCCATCACGTTCAGGCCGTTGCGCAGGTGCCGGTTTTCCATCATGGCTTCCTTGTGGCCCTTCTTGGCCAGGGCCAGGGTAAAGGGCAGCGTCGCGTTGTTGAGGGCGAAGGCCGAGGTCCGCGACACCGCGCCCGGCATGTTGGTGACGCAGTAGTGGACCGCGTCCTCCTCCACGTAGGTCGGCTTGTCGTGGGTGGTCGGCTTCGAGGTCTCGAAGCAACCGCCCTGGTCGATCGCGATATCCACCAGAACCGAGCCGGGTTGCATCCCGGCCACCATGGCGCGGGTCACCAGCTTGGGCGCCGCGGCGCCCGGCACCAGGACCGCGCCGATCACCAAATCGGCGCCCATGACATGGGTCTCGATGGCGTCGACCGTGGAGTAGATCGTGTTCAAGGTCGGACCGAACTGCATATCGAGCTCATTGAGCCGGTCCAGGCTGCGGTCGAGCACCGTGACATGGGCCTCCATGCCCATGGCCATGCGCGCCGCGTTGGTGCCCGAGACACCGCCGCCGATGATCACCACCTTGGCCGCGGCGACACCGGGGACCCCGCCCAGCAGCATGCCCGAGCCGCCCTGTTCCTTTTCCAGGCAGTGCGCGCCGACCTGCACCGACATGCGACCGGCGACCTCGCTCATGGGCGCCAGCAGCGGCAGGCCGCCGCGGTCGTTGGTCACGGTCTCATAGGCGATCGCGATGCAGCCGGACTCCATCAGGCCCTTGGTCTGGGCCATGTCCGGTGCCAGGTGCAGGTAGGTAAAGAGAACCTGGTTCTCGCGCAACTGTGCCCACTCCTGGGGCTGCGGCTCTTTCACCTTCACCACCATGTCGGCCTTGGCGAAGACCTCCTCGGGCGTGTCGGCAATGGTGGCGCCAGCGGCCCGGTAGGCCTCGTCGCTCACGCCGATGCCGCTACCGGCATTGGTCTGCACCAGAACATCCTGGCCGTGGTGGACCAGTTCACGCACCGAACCCGGTACCAGGCCGACCCGGTACTCGTGGTTCTTAACCTCCTTCGGAACGCCGATCAGCATTCTATGTCACTCCCTGCAAACGCGACGGGCCGCCACGGCGATCCGTGGCGACTCCCGTCCGCCAAAAATTTCAAACGTCCCGCTCGCCACCGCAATGGCTCAAGAGATCCCAGGGGCAACTTAGCGCCATGGCAAGACACAAGACAGAGCCAAATTGCACCGCCCGATGATGCCAGACGGGCAGTGCGGCCGGCCGGCTGTTGCACTCCCGGCCGGGACGCAAGATGCTGGGCCATGACTGTCCCCCCGCGAGTTCTGGCCGCCCTGGCCGCCGCGATGGCCGGTGTCCTGGTTGGTGCCGCGACCGTGGCGACGCGCTACGCGATCGATCAGACCAGCCCGGCCTCGCTCGCCCTTCTGCGCTATGGGATCGGCGTGCTCTGCCTGTTGCCTTTCGTTCTGGCCAGCCCGCGGGTGCCGATAGCCCGGCGGGACATGATCCCCATCGCCCTGCTGGGGATCGGCCAGTTCGGCGTCTTGGTCACCCTGCTCAATTTCGGCATGCTGACCATCACCGCCGGGCGAGCCGCGTTGATCTTCGCGACCTTCCCGCTGATGACCATGCTGCTGGCGGCGGCAGCCGGGCGCGAGGCCCTCACCGGCCCCAAGGCGCTGGGGGTCTGCTGTACCATACTCGGCGTGGCTTTCGTGCTGGGCGAGAAGGTCTTGGAGGGCGGCACCACCGGGAACCAGTGGACCGGGATCCTCGCGGTTTTCGGCAGCGCGCTCTGCGGCGCGGTCTGCTCGATCCTCTACCGGCCCTACCTGGAGCGCTACCCGACCCTGCCGGTCAGCCTCTATGCCATGCTGGCCTCCGTCGGGTTCTTGTTCCTCTTGGCGTTGGCGGAAGGTTCGCTGGAGACAATCCCGGGGATCGACCCGCCGGGCTGGATGGCGGTGGTCTTCATCGGCCTGGCCAGCGCGGTCGGCTATTACCTCTGGCTCTGGGCCCTGGCGCACACCACGCCCACCAAGGTGGCGGTCTTCCTCTCCCTCAGCCCCTTGAGCGCGGCCCTGCTCGGCAGCCTGTTGCTCGACGAAGCCATGACCCTGGGCCTGACCGCCGGGCTGGCCTGCGTCGCCGGCGGCCTCTGGCTCGCGCACCGGCCGTCGGCGGCGGACCGCGATAGCGGTTGAATCCCCCGCCGGCATCGACTGCTGCCCTGCGGGCCAGTCCTTGTGAAGCGCAAACCCAAGCGGCAAAATTCCGACGACACATTCGATCTATTGCATGGTCACTTCTCGAACCCTCTTCAAAGGGCGGAACCTATGGAATTGACACTCGAATCGGCCTTCTCGGTCGGCGGTCTCGTGGGGCACCTTTCCTATCTGCTGCTGGTTTTCTCCATGGTCATGCGAGTCATGTGGCTGTTGCGGGTGCTGGTGATCGCCTCGTCTCTCGTTGCCATCGCCTATGACGGGATCTGGCTGAAAGACCCGGTCGGGATCTTCTGGGAAAGCCTGCTGGTCTTGGTCAACATCGTTCAGTTGACCATCACCTACGTCGAAAACCTGCGCTCTCAGTTCAATCGCGAGGAAGCCGACTTCGTTCACGCCAGTTTTCCTGGGCTCAGCATGAAGCACAAAAGGCGGCTGCTCGATGCCGGCAAGTGGATCGAGGCCGGACCCGAGACCGAACTGACCCAGGACGGCAAGCCGGTCCGCCAACTGGCCTATCTGGCGCGTGGCGAGGTCAAGATCGCCTCGAACGGGAAAACCGTCGGTCTTTGCGAAGCCGGATCGTTCGTCGGCGAGATGACTGTCCTGACGGCGGCCCCGGCCAACGGGACGGCGATCGTGTCGAGAGCCGCCCGCTGTTGGACCGTCGAGGCCGGCGATCTGCGGCGGCTCGCGGCCGCTCATGAGGAGATCGAGCAGGCCCTCCATGCCTGCTTCCAGCGCAACCTTCTGCTCAAGCTGGTGAGCTCGAACAAGCATATCGAGCGATCGGGCGGCATGGAAAGCCTGGGTATGGTTTGACGGAACGCGCCGACACTCTCCCTTCACCACCCGAACAAGAACGCTGGGACCCCCGGTTTCCTGTGGTCCGCCCGCGGTTTCTCAGAAACTGCGGATTTCGCCCGGTTCCATCACCACCACTTCCGCCGGGAAGCTTCCCATGATGGCCTTGAATTCCTCCGGCGTGCCCTTCAGCGGCGGAAAGGTTCCATAGTGCATCGGGACCACGACCTTGCTCTTCAGCAAGGTCTTGACCGCGTAGGCGGCGTGCTTGGGGTCCATGGTGAAGTGGCCGCCGATCGGCAGCAGGGCGATCTCCGGGGCGTAGAGCTCGCGGATCAGGGCCATGTCGCCGAACACGCCGGTATCGCCAGCATGATAGATCGTCGTTCCGTCTTCCAGATCGATGACATAACCGGCCGGCTCGCCACCGGGATGCATGCTCTCCTGTCCCGTATCCGGGTCCTTGAAGGCCACCTCTGAACTGTGCTCCGCCCGGACCATCGTAATGGTGATTTCCTCGCCCAGCGGGTGGAGTGGCCCGGATTTGTTGAAGCGGATCATTTGCTTCATCTCCAGCCAGCCGAGGCTGGCGAAAGTACGGCCCATATCGGCGTTGAGGGCGACCTTGGCGCCGGTCAATTCGGCCAACGCGACCGTATCGCCGACA
Organism: Kiloniellaceae bacterium; assembly: GCA_021776195.1. The sequence goes on from JAJFGK010000102.1 coordinate 9,654, forward strand.
TGGTCGCCATGCCCGTGGGTCACCAGGATCAGGTCGACCTTGCCGAGCTTGGCGAGGTCCTTCCATTCGTCGGGGGTCTTCGGGTTCTTGGTGATGAAGGGATCGATCACGATGACCTTGCCGCCTGGCGTGGTGATCTTAAAGGCGGCCTGGCCGAACCATTGAATTTCGACGGCGGCGGCCGCGGCAGTCTGGGTCATGGCCAGCAGGGCGCAGGCAAGGAAGACGCTCTTGACGAAAGCTGACATCGCTGTTTCTCCCTCTGTGTACACACTCTAGTGACTGCCGGGCACCCTAACACCGGCCTCGCGCCAAGAAAAATGACAGCGCCGTGACGCCGCCGCCAAATCTGCGCTAGGCCTTCACCCGCTCCGCCTTTGGGTCGTAGAGCGGGCGCAGGGACGCCTCGGCGGCGAAGCGCTCGCAGGCGACCTCGATCTCGTAGCTGCCCGATTTGACGAAATCGGCGTCGACCCCGTCGGGGTGGGTGACGTAGCCGAGGCCGACCGCCCCACCCAGGTGGTGCCCGTAGTTGCCCGAGGTGGTGTGGCCGACGATGACCCCGTCCCGGTAGATCGGCTCGTTGTGATAGAGCAGCGGCGCCGGGTCCTTCAGCAGGAACTGGACCATGCGCTTGGTAACGCCGGCTTCCTTTTGGCGCAGCAGCGCATCGCGACCGATGAACGGCACGTTCTTGTCGAAGGCACAGGCGAAGCTCAGGCCGGCCTCGACCGGCGTATCCTCGTCGGTGATGTCGTGGCCCCAATGGCGGAAGGCCTTTTCCATGCGGCCGGAATCGAGCACATGCATGCCCGCCATCTTCAGCCCCATGGGATCGCCCGCCTCCACGAGGGCGTCGAATATACCGGTCGCGAAGTCACTGGTGGCATAGAGCTCCCAGCCCAGCTCGCCGACATAGGAGACGCGCAGCGCCAGGGCCTGTCCGTAGCCGATCTCGATCTGCTTGGCGGTGCCAAAGGGAAAGGCTTCGTTGCTCAGGTCGGTGCCGGTGAGCTTGCCCAGAAGCTGACGGCTGTTGGGCCCCATCAGCCCCATGACCGCGTACCCGGCGGTCACATCGGTGACCGTCACCCGGGCCTCTTCGGGGATCTGCTTACGCAGCCAGTGCAGGTCGTGGGCCATGACCGCCGCGCCGGTCACCACCATGAACTCGCACTCGCCGAGACGGGTCACGGTCAGGTCTGCGACGATACCGCCGCGCTCGTTCAGCCATTGGGTATAGACGATCTTGCCGACCGGGACCGCCACGTCATTGGCGCAGATCCGCTGCAGGGTCTGCTCGGCATCGGCGCCCTGGACCAGCATCTTGCCGAAGGAGCTCTGGTCGAACAGGCCGACGTTCTCGCGCACCGCCTTGTGCTCGGCGGCGGCGTGCTCGAACCAGTTCTGGCGCTTGTAGCTGTAGTCGTACCGCGGCGCGACGCCTTCCGGCGCGAACCAGTTGGGCCGCTCCCAGCCGGCGGCCTCGCCGAAGCAGGCACCGCGGGTCGCCAACCGTTCGTGCAGCGGCGAGCGCCGGATGCCGCGGGCGGTCTCGAACTGGCGGTAGGGATAGTGCAATGCGTAGAGCAACCCGAGAGACTCGCTGACCCGCTCGCGCAGGTAGGCGGCATTGCCCTGGAAGGGCGCCATGCGGCGGATATCGACATCGGCCAGATCCATCGGCGCATGGCCGCCGACAATCCACTCCGCCAGCACCTTGCCGGCGCCGCCGGCCGACTGGATGCCGATGGAATTGAAGCCGGCGGCGACGAAGAAACCGTCGACCTCCGGCGCTTCGCCCAGCATGTAGGTGACATCGGGCGTGAAGCTCTCCGGCCCACAGAAGAATTTGCGGATGCCGACCTCCTGCAGCGGCGGAAAGCGCTCCATGGCGGCTTCCAGCACCGGCGCGAAGTGGTCGAAATCCTCGGGCAGTTCGTCGAAACAGAAGTCCTCGGGGATGCCGTCCATGCCCCAAGGCTTGGCATTGGGCTCGAAAGCGCCGAGCAGGATCTTGCCGGCGTCTTCCTTGTAGTAGGCACAGGCGTCGGGATCGCGCAGCACCGGAAGGTTGCTCGGCAGGCCGGGGATCTCTTCGGTCAAAACATAAAAATGCTCGCAGGCGTGCAGCGGCACGTTGACGCCGGCCATGCGGCCGACCTCGCGGCCCCACATGCCGGCGCAGTTGACCACGTAATCGGCCTTGATATCGCCGGCCGTGGTGGCGACGCCCACCGCGCGCCCCTTGGCGATCTTGACGTCGGTGACCTTGATCCCCTCGAAGATCTGAGCCCCGCCCATGCGCGCGCCCTTCGCCAGCGCCATCGTGGTGTCGATGGGGTTGGTTTGGCCGTCCTTGGGCAAAAAGACCCCGCCGAGCAGATCGTCGGTGTACAGCAGGGGCCATTTGGACTTGATGTCGCCGGCCGTCAGCTCCTCGACCGCCAGTCCGAAGGTCTTGGCCATGGAGGCACCGCGCTTCAGCTCCTCGAGGCGCTCGCTGTTGTGGGCGATCGAGATCGAGCCATTCTGCTTGAAGCCGGTCGCCTGACCGGTTTCCTCCTCCAGGCGCGTGTAAAGGTCGGTCGTGTACTGGGCCAGTTTGGTCAGGTTGGCGGTGGCGCGCAGCTGTCCGACCAACCCGGCGGCGTGCCAGGTGGTACCGCAGGTCAACTGCTTGCGCTCGAGCAGAACCACATCGCTCCAGCCCAGCTTGGTCAGGTGGTAAGCCACCGAGGACCCGACCACGCCGCCGCCGATGATGACCACCCGTGCTTGATCCGGTAAAGACGCAGCCATGAAGAGCCTCCCTGTCCTGGGCCCGAAGGGTCCCCCGCCCGAAATTGGCGGCACAAGCTAGCCGGAGTCATGGGGCGGCGCTAGGGCCAATTGCGATGCAAGGAAAATGCCAGGCCGCAGCCGTCGTGACGTGCCGGTCAGTCGTCGAACAGCGTCGCGTGGAGAGCCTGCCAATTGGCTTGATCGGGCGCCACCATGACACCGATTTCGCGGTACCGCGCGGCCCGGTAGGGCGATCCGTCGAAGCAGGCAACCGCCGCGCCGGCCTCTTCGCAGATGAGGGCACCGGGCACATGGTCCCAGGGCATCAGCCGGGTAAAGAGCGTGAAATCGAGGCCAGCCTCGGCCAGGCGAACGTACTCCGCCCCGGCGCAGCTCATGGACTTGACGGTGTTCAGACGGTCGCGACGGCCGCGCACCCTGTCGGCGATCTCCGGCGGCGCGAAGGACGAGGCGTGCAACGTCCCTTCCATCTCGGCCAGGCTGTTTCGGGTCGAGGCGCGCAGGCGGGTCTCGCCGATCCAGGCGCCGGCGCCGCGCTCGGCCACGGCGGTTCTGTCCTCCATGGGCAGGTGAATCCAGCCGGCGCGGGTCTCGCCGCTCTGCACCAGCCCGACCATGACCGCGAAGATCGGACGTCCGGCGGCGAAGTTGTTGGTTCCGTCGATCGGATCGATGGTCCAGACCGGCTGATCGCCGTGCAATTGCTCCATCAGGCTGGGATCGGCATCGACCGCCTCCTCGCCTACCACCAAGGACCCCGGCAGAAGGTCGACTAGACGCGGCGCCAGAAACCGCTCGCTGGCCACGTCGGCGACCGTCACCAGTTCGCCGGATTCCTTTTTCATGACGTCGCCTTCGGCCAGCGACCGAAAGCGCGGCAGGACCTCATCGCGCGCCACTTCCTCCAGCAGCGCCGTCACTTTGTTCAAATCGACCGTCATGGCGGCGCGAGTATCCTTACTGATGGGGCAAAAGAAAAGGGGCCGCGGCGTGAACCGCGGCCCCCTTGGATGGTCTCGGCTTCGGCTGACCTAGAAGCCCATGCCGCCCATGCCGCCCATGCCACCCATGTCGCCACCGGGCATGGCAGGTGCGGCCTCTTCTTTCTTGGGCGAGTCCGCGACCATGGCTTCGGTGGTGATCAGCAGGCCAGCCACCGAGGCGGCGTCCTGCAGGGCCGTGCGAACGACCTTGGTCGGGTCGATGATGCCGGCCTTGAACATGTCGACATATTTGTCGTTCTGCGCGTCGTAGCCGATCGCATTCTTCTCGTCGTTCAGCTTGCCAACGACGATGGAACCTTCGGCACCCGCGTTCTCGGCAATCTGCCGGACCGGTGCCTCCAGCGCGCGGCGCACGATCTCAATGCCGACCCGCTGGTCTTCGTTGACCGGATCGAGCTTCTTGAGCACCTTGGACGACTGCAACAGGGCCAGGCCGCCGCCGGCGACGATGCCTTCTTCGACCGCGGCACGGGTCGCGTTCATCGCGTCTTCGACCCGGTCCTTGCGCTCCTTCACCTCGATTTCGGTGGCACCGCCGACCGAGATCACGGCAACACCGCCGGCGAGCTTCGCCAGTCGTTCCTGCAGCTTCTCGCGGTCGTAGTCGGAGGTCGTCTCCTCGGCCTGCTGGCGGATCTGCGTGCAGCGGGCCTGGATGTCTTTCTTCTTGCCGGCGCCATCGACCACGGTGGTCTCTTCCTTGGTGATGGTGACCCGCTTGGCGGTACCCAGCATATCCAGAGTGACGCCTTCCAGCTTGATGCCGAGATCCTCGGACACCATCTGACCTCCAGTCAGAACGGCCATATCCTCCAGCATCGCCTTGCGACGATCGCCGAAGCCCGGCGCCTTGACGGCCGCGACCTTGAGGCCGCCGCGCAAACGGTTGACCACCAGCGTGGCCAGTGCCTCGCCCTCGACGTCCTCGGATACGATCAGCAGCGGCCGGCTGGACTGAACCACCGCCTCGAGCAGCGGCAACATGGCCTGCAGACCGGAGAGCTTCTTTTCGTGGAGCAGAATGTAGGGATTCTCCAGCTCGGCGGTCATCTTTTCGGCGTTGGTCACGAAGTAGGGCGACAGGTACCCGCGGTCGAACTGCATGCCCTCGACCACCGTAAGCTCGGTCTCAAGCGACTTGGCCTCTTCGACGGTGATCACGCCTTCCTTGCCGGCGCGCTCCATGGCCTCGGCGATCATGGCGCCGATAGCCGTCGAGCCGTTCGAGGAGATCGTGCCGACCTGCGCCACCTCGGCGGAGGTGTTGACCCGCTTGGAGCGCTTGACGAGATCGGCCACGACGGCCTCGACCGCCATATCGACGCCACGCTTGAGGTCCATCGGGTTCATGCCCGCGGCCACGGCCTTGGCGCCCTCGCGCACGATGGACTGAGCCAGCACCGTCGCCGTGGTCGTGCCGTCGCCGGCAATGTCGTTGGTCTTGGAGGCGACTTCACGGACCATCTGTGCGCCCATGTTCTCGAACTTGTCCGAGAGCTCGATTTCCTTGGCGACGGTCACGCCGTCCTTGGTCGTGCGCGGGGCCCCGAAGGACTTGTCGAGCACCACGTTGCGGCCCTTGGGCCCCAATGTAACCTTGACCGCATCGGCCAGAATATCCACGCCGCGCAGCATGCGCGCGCGCGCGTCACCGCCGAAGCGGACGTCTTTAGCTGCCATGATCTGTTTCTCCTTGCTAATTCTCGCCTAGGCAATGATGCCCATGATGTCTGATTCACGCATGATCAAGAGGGTCTTGCCGTCCAGCTTGACCTCGGTTCCCGACCACTTGCCGTAGAGGACGCGATCGCCCTTCTTCACGTCGAGCGCCACGAGCTTGCCGTCATCGCCGCGCGAGCCCGGCCCCGCGGACGTGATTTTGCCCTGCATCGGCTTTTCTTTTGCGGTGTCGGGAATGATGATTCCACCAGCCGTCTTGGTCTCTTCCTCAAGAGGCTCGACAACAACGCGGTCATGCAATGGCCTGAATTTCATGATTGCCACCCTTTTATTCTGGTCTGGATTTGATGGTTGAGCACCAGTCTGCCTTGGTGCTGTTAGCACTCTGCTTGACTGAGTGCCAGCGGGATATAGCGGCGGTGCGGGACGATGTCAATCCTTGCCGATAGCCCAAGAAATTGGCCCTTCCACGAGACAGCGATTGCAGAGGGAAGCTAGCCGGCCTGCACTTCGGCCTTGGGCTGGTCGGCGATCTGGCCGAACCGCTTTTCGAAGCGGGCCAGGGCAATTTCGCTGATCGTCAGGGCCAGGCTGACAGTCTCATCCTGATCCAGCCGCTCGTGGACGTGGGCGTTTTGATGCAACCAGGCCAAGGCGGCGCCATCGCTTGCCGGCAGCGTCACCCGCAAGGCTATCTGCCGTTCTTCCAACTTGGCCTCGATTTGCCGCAACAGATCGTCGCAGCCCTCGCCGGTGATCGCCGAGATCAGCGCGCCGTGGTGCCTTTCCTGGCGGTGGCGCAGTTGGTCGCGTTCCTCCGCGGACAGGAGATCGACCTTGTTGAAGACCTCGATCATCGCCTCGCGAGCCGGTTCGTCCCAGCCAAGGCCCTCCAACACCAGATGAACATCGCGGCACTGGGCCTCGCAATCGGGGTGGGAGGCGTCGCGCACATGCAAGATCAGATCCGCTTCGGTCACCTCTTCCAGGGTCGCGCGAAAGGCGGCGATCAGATCGGTCGGCAGATCGGAGATGAAGCCCACCGTGTCCGACAGGATCGCCTCGCGGCCCGACGGCAGGACCAGCGAGCGCATGGTCGGGTCCAGGGTGGCGAAGAGCATGTCCTGCGCCCTGACCGATTCATGGGTCAGGCGGTTGAAGAGCGTCGATTTGCCGGAGTTGGTGTAGCCGACCAATGCGATGACAGGATAGGGCACTTTCTGGCGTGCCTGGCGGTGCAGACCCCGGGTCCGGATGACCTGCTTCAGTTCGCGCTTGAGCCGGGTAATGCGTTCGGTGATCAGCCGGCGGTCGATTTCCAACTGGCTCTCGCCGGGCCCGCCGACGAAGCTGAGGCCGCCGCGCTGTCTCTCCAGGTGGGTCCAGGACCGCACCAAGCGGGAGCGCTGATAGGTCAGCGCCGCGAGTTCGACCTGCAGCTTGCCCTCGTTGGTCCGCGCCCTTGCCCCAAAAATTTCCAGGATCAGACCGGTGCGATCGATCACCTTGCAGGACAGCCGCTTTTCCAGATTGCGTTGCTGGACCGGGGTCAACTGGCCATCGACCACGCAGACCTCGATCTCCCGCGCGCCAACGAGGGTGGTCAGGCGCTCCAGCACGCCTTCGCCGAACAGCGTCGCCGGTCGCACCTTGCGAACCGGCACGACTTCCTGCTCGACCACCGACAAATCGATGGCGCGAGTCAGCCCCACCAGTTCTTCGAGGCGAGCCTCGGGGTGGCGCATGGCCGTACGGGGACCCGGCAGGGCCGGATGCAGAACCAGGGCGCTTGTCGTCACGTTGTCACTGTCAGAGCGCTGCTAGAGGGAAGCTCAGGCCTCCGCCTCGCTCTCCTCCTTCGCCGGTTCGAAAAGCTGGACGGGAACGGAGGGCATGATGGTCGAAATCGCGTGCTTGTAGACGAGCTGCGAATGCGCGTCGCGACGAAGCAACACACAAAAATTGTCGAACCAGGTCACAATACCCTGTAGCTTCACGCCATTGACCAAAAAGATCGTTACGGGGACCTTGTTCTTACGGATATTGTTCAGGAAGACGTCCTGAACGCTTTGCGTTTTTTCATTGGCCATTGTTGTTTCCCTCATTTTTCTTTGGCTGGAATTCTTTGCCTCGAACCACAGCATGGACGTCTCAAGGCCCTCGGCCACCGGTCGCCGCGATTACTTTACTGGGCACCCCACCCGATTCCCGAGACTTTCGTCAACTCGTCCTTCTGGCTTGCTGTTGGGAGAGGAATATCACGCCCCTCAACCCCTGCAAAGGACCCAGGACGGTTTCTTGGGCGATTGTGAGCTTCGTCACACCGGTCCGGGTCCGCGGGACATGACCCGAAAAGGCGTTAATCGATATCGCGCAGTGCCAGTGACAAGGAAGCGCAGTCCGCGAGATAGAGATCCGGGAGACAGCCGTCGAACTCTCCCGGCTGTGGCGGCTCGGCGCGCACCAGCACGCCGACGCAACCGACCTCCTTGGCAAACAACAGGTCGATGTCGGTGTCGCCGACGTACCAGACATCGCTGGCCGGTGCGATCCCGCTATCGCCCAGGGCGAGATCGAAGGCCGGTCGCGCCGGCTTGTCCTCGGGCGCATCGTTCGCGCCGACCAGGGCGGCAAAGTACCGGGACCACCCGAGATGATCGGCTTCGCGGCGCAGCAGATCACCCCGCTTGTTGCTGACTACCGCCAGATAGCGTCGGCTGGCGGCGAGGTCGGCCAGCAGGCTTGCCGCTCCCGTCAAGGGGGTGAGCTGATCCAGATGAGTCGATTCAAAGGTTCTGTAGAAGATCTCGCTGGCCTCTTCGGCGCGGTCCCCGAACAGGCGGGGAAAGGCCTCGCGAGCCGATTGCCGCACCCGCTCGCGGGTCTCCTGGGGTGTCCAGGGCTCGCGTCCCATGGCCTCGAAGGTGTGTTTCAGGGCAAAGTGGATGACCTGCCAGGTATCGACCAGGGTGTTGTCCCAGTCGAAGACCAGCGCGCGCGGCCGCTGGCATTCGGCCAGGAAAGCAGCGCTGTCCCAGCTTTGTGCGTCGCTGGCCGAGGTGGCCACGATCAAAAGAACTCCAGCTTCACGGCAAAGAGTTTCTCGATCTTTTTGACCGCCCGCGATTCGGCGCAGAGGATCACCAGGTCCTTGGATTTGACCGCCGTGTCGCCGCGCGGAATGATGACCTCGTCGCCACGAACGATGGCGCCGATCAACACGCCCTCCGGCAGCTTGGCCTCCTTGATGGGAACGCCGACCAGGCTGGAGGTCTCCATGGCCTCGACTTCGATCACCTCCGCGAATCCCTCGGCCAGGGAATGGACCGACCGGATACGGCCCCGCCTGACATGCTGCAGGATCGTCGAAACGGTGATCGCCCGCGGGCTGACCACGGTGTCGATCCCGAGCGTGCCGATAAGCGGCGCGTAGGTGCTCTTGTTGACCAGGGTGACCGCGCGGCGGCAGCCGAACCGCTTGGCCAGCAGAGAGGTCAGAATGTTCACCTCGTCGTCGTTGGAGACCGCGATAATGGTTTCCGTCGCCGCCGCGTTGGCTTCGTCGAGAATGTCGCTGTCCAGGGCGTCGCCGTGAATCACAACCGTACTGTCGAGCTCCTGGGCCACGAACTCGGCGCGCTTCTTGTTGACCTCGATCAGCTTGAGATTCACCTGCGGATGGCCGGCCTCGACCGCCTGCGCCAAATTCAGGCCGATATTGCCGCCGCCGACAATGATGACCCGACGGGCTTCGCGTTCCTCGTGCCCGAAAGCGGCCATGGCGCGCTCGATGTGGGCCGTCTCGGCGATCACGTAGACATCGTCGCCGGGCAGCATCTGATCCGGGCCCTTGGGAACGAAGCCCTCGTTGTCGCGATAGATCCCCACGACCGCCAGATGCAGGTCGGGAAACAGGTCGGTGAGCTGCACCAACGGGGTGTTGATGACCGGGGTGTCCGCGGTGATATGCATACCGATCAGGCTGACCTTGCCGTTGCCCAGGGGGTGCACGTCGAAGGCGCCCGGCAGTTGCAGACGCCGCTCGATCGCCCGTGCGACTTCGATCTCCGGAGAAATAATGACGTCGATCGGCATATGGTCGCGCGAGAAGAGATCGGCCCAACGTGTATCGAGATAGCTTTGGTGCCGCACCCGGGCGATCTTGGTCGGCACCCCGAAAAGCGAATGACAGACCTGGCAGGCCACCATATTGACCTCGTCGGCGAAGGTCACGGCAATGATCATGTCGGTGTCGGGTGCGCCGGCCCTGACCAGAACTTCGGGGTGCGACGCAAAGCCGACCACGCCCTTGACGTCGAGCGAGTCGGTCACCTTGTCGACCAGTTCGGGAGACTGGTCGATCACAGTGATCTCGGCGTCTTCGCTCGCCAGATAGCGGGCGATGTTGAAGCCGACCTGTCCGGCGCCGCAGATAATCACCTTCATGCCGTGTCGTCCCCTTTGACCCCATCGGGCAACCCCACCAGGGCGTCAAGATTGCCCCGCCAGAGGCGCGCGGTAAAACCCTTGTTTACGATCGATTGAGTTTAACCCTGGGCCCGCTCGCCGGTGACGATGCCCAGCGCACGCAGCTTGCGGTGCAGGGCCGAGCGCTCCATGCCGACAAAGGTCGCGGTTCGAGAGATGTTACCACTGAAGCGCAGGACCTGGGATTCGAGGTACTGACGCTCGAAGACCTCGCGCGCTTCGCGCAGTGGCAACGACATGATCTCTTCGTGGGTATGGCCTGCCAGGGCCGCCGGCGTGCCGGCGCCGATGTCGGCTGGCAGCGCCGAAGGCGGTATCGGCTCGTCGCTATGGCCCGACACCATGATCACAAGCGAATCGACGACATTGCGCAGTTGGCGAACATTGCCGGGCCAATCATGGGCCTGCAGCGCCGCCATGCTGTCGGCGCTCAAGGTCCGGTGCGGGAGTCCGGTCGAATCCGCGGCAAGCCGCATGAAGTAGTCGACCAAATCGGGAATGTCCTCGCGCCGATCCACCAGGGGCGGGACGCGAAAGGCGACGACGTTGAGCCGATAGAAGAGATCCTCGCGGAACCGACCCTCCGCGATCAGCTGCGCCAGATCGCGGTTGGTCGAGGCGACGACCCGGACGTCGACCTTGATCGATTGGTCGCCGCCGACGCGCTCGAAGGTCTGCTCCTGAAGAACCCTGAGAATCTTGCCTTGGGTCTCCAAGGGCATATCGGCCACCTCGTCCAGCAGCAGGGTGCCGCCATGGGCCCGCTCGAAGGTCCCGATGCGCCCGGGACTGCCCGCGCCCTCATGGCCGGGGACGACACCGAAAAGCTCGGACTCCAGGCGTTCGGGATGCATGATGGCGCAGTTCAAGGCGACGAACGCGCCCTCGGCGCGGCGCGAGGCGTCGTGGATTTGACGCGCGACCACCTCCTTGCCACAGCCGGCCGGGCCGGTGATCAAGATACGGCTGCCGGTCGGTGCCACCCGTTCCACCATCTGGCGAAGCTGAACCGTCTGTGGCGACTGACCGATCAACTCGGCTCGCGGCCCTGCCCTCAAGCGCAGTTCCTGGATTTCCAGGCGCAGACGCCCAGCCTCGATCGCTCGCTCCACCACCAAGAGCAGGCGATCGGCCTTGAAGGGCTTTTCGATGAAATCGTATGCGCCCAGCCGAATGGCTCGAACCGCGACCTCGATGGTCCCGTGCCCTGAAATCATCACCACGGGAATCTGGGGATAGTCCTGGGCAATGGTCGAAAGCAGTTCCAGGCCGTCCTGGCGCGAGCCCTCCAACCAGATATCGAGAATGACCAGCTGCGGTCGGCTTTCGCGTATGACTCCGAGCGCCTGATCGCTCTCCGCCGCCTCGAGGGTGCGATAGCCTTCGTCCTCCAGGATGCCGGCGATCGAGGTACGAATGCCTGCTTCATCGTCGACGACCAATACTTCGGCTGTCATCTCAGAGGTCTCCTATTGCGCTGCTTGCGGCTTGGATTTGAGAAGAGAATCGCTGTCGTCATGATGGGCCCCTGGCGGGAAGGTCAGACGCACCAGGGCGCCGCCGCCGGGATTATCCAGGAGGCTCAGGGTTCCGCGGTGGTCTTCGATGATCTTCTTGACGATCGCAAGGCCCAACCCGGTACCCTTCTCGCGGGTCGTAACGTAGGGCTCGGTCAACCGGTAGCGGTCGGCCTTGGGCAGGCCGGGGCCGTTGTCGGTGATCGAGATCCCTGTCCCACCGTCGACGTCCCGGGACAGAGCCACAGCGATGCGCCCCGCGTCCCGCGGGCTCCGGTTCTCATCGTCGGTGGATTTGCCGTTTGCCGATTGCGGCGCGGTCACCGCGTCGGTCGCGTTCAGCAGGAGGTTGGTGAGGACCCGCGCGATCTGCTGCCGGTCACAGCGCAGAATGACGGGCTCGTCGGGCAGAAGAATCTCATAGGCGATATCGCCGTGGGCCCCCTGCTGCAAAAAGACCGCCTCCTCGACAATGGACCTCAGGTCTTCGTCCTCCATCTCCGGGGTCGGCATCCGCGCGAAGGACGAGAACTCGTCGACCATGCGCCCGATATCGCCGACGTGGCTGATGATCGTATCGGTGCAGAGACGAAAGGCCGCGGAGTCGCTGTCGTTTTCGATGGTTTTCAAGTACTTCCGCTTCAGGCGTTCGGCGGATAGCTGGATCGGGGTCAGCGGGTTCTTGATCTCGTGGGCGATCCGGCGGGCGATGTCGGACCAGGCCGCCTTGCGCTGGGCGGCTTCCAGTTCCGTGATATCGTCGAAGGTCGCGACGAAGCCGAAGACGCCGTCGTCATTGGTTTCGGCCACGACACGGCACAGGAAGGTGCGCAGGGTGCCGTCACGACGCTCGTAGAGGAGGGTTTCCTCCTTGTGGCGGTTGGGCTGACGGCCCGCCGAAGCCAGCAGTGCCGCGACCTGGGGCACGAAGGTGGCGAGCTTGCGGCCGCGGAGCTGTTCGATCTCGATTTCGAGCAGTTCACAGGCCGCCGGGTTCGGCAGGGTCACCCTGCCCTCCTGATCGAGACCGATCACGCCGGCCGACACCCCGCCCAACACCGCCTCGATGAAGCGGCTGCGGTAGTCGAGCAGCCGATTGGCGGCAATCAACTCGGACTGCTGGGTTTCCAGGCCGCTGGTCATTTGATTGAAGGCCCGCGACAAGATGCTGAGCTCGTCGTCGCTCGCCCGCTCTGCCACGCGGGCCCCCAAATCGCCGCTGGCGACTTGATCGGCGGCAGCAATCAACTGGCCGATGGGCAGCGTCAAGTGATCGGCCAGCAAGAGCCCGACCCAAATCGCCGCCAGCAACAGCAGCATGGCGACCACGGCAAAGATCAAGGCGAAGGTGATCTGCATGCCCGACGATTTGCCTTCGAGCTCGGCGTAGAGTTGGACCGCGCCCCGGGTGCGATCCATATGCCCGACGACACGCGGGTCGATGAGACGCCCGAGGTAGAGAAAGGTGTCGTTGAAGAAATCGAGCCGGACAATGGCACGGACCCGGTCGTCCCCCTGCCCCGTGACAATGGCGACCTCGCCTCGGCGTGCCCGGTCGACCGCCCAGTCGGGAATGTCCGGGTTGAAGGCCAGGAGAAAGCTCGTCCCGCGGGCCAGAAGGTGACCGCCGCCGTCATAGACCGCCGCCTCTGTGAGGCCGCGCAGGTCCGCCTGCTGGCTGAGCACCTGATTGAGCAAAGACGGATTGTAAACCAGGGACGCCCCACCCCGGTTGATGACCTGGGACACCGCCAGGGCGTCCCCGGTCAGACCCTCCAGATGGCCTTCGGTATAGGCTTCGGCCACGGCGAGAGAGTTGTTGATCGCGGTCGAGACGCGTTCGCTGAACCAGGTCTTCAGACCGAAGTCGAAAAGCATCACCGACATGAAGGCGACAAGAATTGTCGGCGTCACCGCGACCAGCGAGAACAGCGCCACAAGCCGCCCATGCAGGCGCGCACCCGCCAGGCCCCGTCGGCGCTCGGTCCAGAGAATGGCCAGTCGACGACCGATCAGCGCCAGCAGCCCGAGCAGCACGACCAGATCGACCACCAGCAACAAGAGCACCAGCCGGGGGTCGGCGGCGATCGGCAGATCGCCGGTCATGACCCCGAAGGTCACCACGCCGGCGACCAGGCCCAGCACAACGAGGGAGACAGCCAGGCGGCGCTCCAGGTTGGCCCCCTTGGCCCAGGTGTTCAGGGCCCGGAAAAAGCCTTGGCCTTCAGCACTGAGATTTTCTGACACCATGAACCTAGGGAACCCTGGCCATTGTCTGCGCGTGGGGCCGCGGAGAGCCGTCACGCCGCGCCTGTTGCAGAAATGCCACAGCTACTTGCTTCCGCGCAACACCTGGATGCCCAACTCGCGAATTTTCTTTCGCAAGGTATTGCGATTGATCCCGAGAAGGCGCGCCGTGGAAAGCTGATTGCCCGCCGTCGCCGCCAGACTCAGCTCGATCAAGGGCCGCTCCACCTCCTGGATGACACGCTCATAGAGACCGCTCGAGGGAAGCTCTTGGCCATGGGCTTCGAAGTAGCCACGAAGTTGACGCTCCACGGCATCGCCCAGGGATTCGCGGTCCTCGTCGCGAACCCGTCCCGACGCCGCCTCGATCGGTCCCAATTCCGCGCGTACCGAGTCCGGTCCGATTCTCGCTTCGCTGTAGAGTACGGTCAGACGTTGTATGACGTTTTCCAGTTCGCGCACGTTTCCCGGCCAGCGGTAGGCTTTCAGCAGCGCCATGGCCTCCGGCGATATCTGCTTGGCGACGAGCCCTTCCTGCTGCCCTCTGGCCAGGAAGTGGGCGACCAGTTCCGGCAGGTCTTCGCGGCGCTCGCGCAGCGGCGGCAGCCGCAGCGGCACGACATTCAGGCGGTAGAAGAGGTCTTCGCGAAACAGACCCTGCCGCACCATTTGCATGAGATCGCGGTGGGTGGCGGCCACGATTCGCACATCGGCGTGCAGCGCCGTGCGCCCGCCGACCGAAGTGTATTCTCCCTCCTGCAGGACGCGGAGCAATCTGGTCTGGGCGTCGAGGGGCATATCGCCGATCTCGTCGAGAAAAAGCGTGCCGCCGGCGGCTTGCTCGAAGCGCCCGGCCGCCCGGTGGCTGGCGCCGGTAAAGGCGCCCTTTTCGTGACCGAAGAGTTCGCTTTCGATCAGATCTCGCGGGATCGCCGCCATGTTGACCGGCACGAAGGTGCCGCGCCGCCGTTTGCCATAGTCATGCAGCGCGCGCGCCACCAGTTCCTTGCCTGTTCCGGACTCGCCATAGACCATGACAGTGAGATCGCTGTTCATGAGACGCGCCAGGACCCGGTATATTTCCTGCATCGCCGGCGAACGGCCGATCAGCGGCAGGGCTTCCTCCTCGGCGAATCCACCCTCGGCATCGGCTGTGCTCTCCGGCGCCGCCAGCGCCTTTTCGACCAGGCCCAACAGCTCGTTCAGGTCGAAGGGCTTGGGCAGATAGTCGAAGGCACCTCTTTCGTTGGCCTTCACCGCGGTCAGCAGCGTGCTCTGGGCCGACATGGCGATGACGCGAAGGTTCGGTCGGATCTTCTTGATACGGGGTATGAGGTCGAGACCGTTGGCGTCCGGCATGACCACATCGGAAATGACCAGGTGGCCTTCGCCATCCTTGATCCAGTTCCACAAGGTCGCGACGTTGCCGGTGGTCATCACCGCGTAGCCCTGACGCGACAAGGCATGGTCCAACACCGTCCGGATGCTGGCGTCGTCGTCGGCGACGAGAATGGTCGCGTCGCGCATGCTCAGGCCATCCTCTCCAATGAACCGGCCAGCGCCGCGCCGGCCGCCCCCTCTACTGCCCCGTCCGCCTCAGATGCGTCACCGGCCTCTTGCGACGGATTGGCAAAGGGTAGTCGCAGGGAGAAAACAGTGCGCCGATTGCTGCTGTCGCACTCGATCGCACCGCCATGGTCGCCGACGATTTTGGCCACCAGGGCCAGACCGAGGCCCCGGCCGTTGGATTTGGTGGTGACGAAGGGCTCGAACAGCTGGGCCTGGAGATCTTCGGGAATGCCCGGTCCGTCGTCTTCGATCGCCACGACCAGGGGCAGCTCGACCCGGGTGCCCGGCCCGGCCATCGCGAGCCGGACACCCGAGATAAACCGGGTGCGCAGGGTGATCCGGCCGCCACGGGCCCCCAAGGCCTCGGCGGCATTGGTGATCAGGTTGAGAAACACCTGGATCAGCCGATCGCGGCTGCCGAGGACCGGCGGCAGGGAAGGGTCGTAGTCGTCCAGGATCTCGACCCCCGACGGCCGCGCGCTGGTCACCAGACGGCGCACATGTTCCAGGACTTCGTGAATATTGACGGCCTCGCGATCGAACGGCCGTTCATCGCCGAAGAGGTCCATCTGATCGACCAGGCCGACAATGCGATCGGTCTCCTCGCAAATCAGCCGGGTGAGACGGCGATCCTCGGGGCCCGCCTCTTGTTCCAATAGCTGCGCCGCACCGCGGATTCCGCTCAGCGGATTCTTGATCTCATGCGCCAGCATGGCCGCCATGGCGGTGACCGAGCGGGCCGCGCTGCGATGGTTCAACTGTTTATCCAGGTGGCGCGCCATGCCGCCCTCGTGCAACTGAACGAGGATCGCGGCGCCATCCTCCTGAAAGGGCGTCACGTCGGCGGAAAGGCTTCGCGCACCGATGCGCGGGCTGCGGATGGCCAGGCCATGTCCGGAAATCGTCTGACCCTTGTCGCGGGCCTGGGCTATCAAACCGTGTAGGGGACTGTCCGCCGACACCAGGTCGGCCAGGGCAGTGCCGGCAAGGATCGTGGCCGACGCGGCAAAGAACTGTTCCGTCGCGGCGTTGACGAAGGCCAGACGGTTGGACCCGTCCAACAGGAAAACCGGAGACGACAGAGCCTGCAGGATGGCCGCCGCCGGCACCGCCGGCCCACCGCCAGTCCCGTCGTTACCACCCGTGGGGGCACCACCCGTGGGGGCACCGTTTAGGGGGGCACCGTTCAGGGGGCTATCGTTCATGCCGCCGCGCGTTCCAATTCGCCTTCGAAGAGCCGCCGGATCGCGGCCTTGACCTTCTCCGGGTCGGTCTCGCGGTTGGTGGCTTCGCGAAAGCAGGCCGCGCCGCGCAGGCCATGCACCGACCAGGCCAGGTGCTTGCGCGCGATCTTGATCCCGGCCCAGACGCCGTAGTGCGACAGGATGGCCTCGTAGTGCGCCAACAGCAGTTCGCGGCGTTCCTCCAGGCCGGGTTCCGATCCGGGAATGCCGGTCCGCAGGAAGGTCATCACCTGGCGGATGAACCAGGGGCGGCCGTAGGTGCCGCGGCCGATCATCACGCCATCGGCGCCCGACTGCGCCAGGGCCTCGGCGACCTCGTCGAAGGTCGTGATGTCGCCGTTGACCAGAACCGGCAGGGAGACCGCCTCCTTGACCTGACGCACGAAGGCCCAATCGGCGGTGCCCCGGTACTTCTGACAGCGCGTCCGGCCATGCACCGAGACCAGGCGGATGCCGCAGTCCTCGGCGATCCTGGCAATCCGCGGGGCGTTGCGGACCTCGCGGCACCAGCCGGTACGCATCTTCACCGTCACCGGCAGGTCGACCGCCTTCACCACGGCCGCCATGATCTGCCCCGCCAGCCCCTCGTCCTGCATGATCGCCGAGCCGCAGGCCTGGTTGGTGACCTTCTTGGCGGGACAACCGAAATTGATGTCGATCATCGCGGCGCCGCGGTCCTGGTTGAGCTTGGCCGCCTCCGCCATCACCGCGGGGTCGCGGCCCGCCAGCTGCACCGCCATGGGATGATCCTGGTCCAGCCGGCCCTGGATCTTGCGCACCTCTTTCAGCGATTCCTGGCCGGCCCGGATCATGGCGCGGCTGGCGATCATCTCCGAGACCACCAGGCCGCCGCCGAGCCGGCGCACCAACTGACGGAAGGGGTAATCCGTGACCCCGGACATCGGGGCCAGGACCACCGGTTCGTCGAGGGTTATGGAGCCTATGGAAATGCCCATAATTCAGGCAGCCTCATGGTCTGGTCAGAATTTATGCAAATTGCCTAGGCGGCTGTCCTTTTACAAGGAGAATCGCCGCCCTGAGCTTTCAGGCCGCCCCGATGATCACGTCGGTGACGAATTTCACCCCGGGATAGGCCAGGGTCAAAAAAAGGTAGGCCACCAGGGCGATACGGGCAGCACCCCGTCCGCGCAGCCCGCTCCTCAGGCGCAACGCCAACACAATGGCGATCATGACGAAGGCAAGGATCACAAAGATCGTTTTATGATCGAGCGGCAGCAGGGCACCGCCGCTGGCCAGGGCCTGGGCGATCCCGGTCAAAATGCCCAGGAACAGCACCGCCTCCGCGCCGGCCAGCAACCGGACCTCGAGGCGCTCGGCATCGGCGATCGAGGGCAAGGAGCGCAGGAAGTCGCTGGGGCTCCGGGCCTTGAGGGCGCGCTCCTGCAGTACCACGGCGACCGCGGCGATGGCGGCCAGGGTCACGAAGGCATAGGTCACCAGGGATAGGACGATGTGAGCCAGCAGCCAGCCGCCCGCGGCGGCGCCCGGCGAGCCGGGCGGCAATACGCCCACGGCACCGCCACCGAGGACCGCCAGTACCGCAAGCCCCGACAAATAGGGCAGCAGCAAGCGGGCCAGGCGCCAGGCCTCGCCGGCCAACCGGGCCAGGACCAGGAAAACCGCGAGGGTCACCGTGATGGAGAGCCAAAGCGCCTGGGCAAAGGCGGCGTTCCACCCGGCCGAGGCCTGGGCGAAGCCGTAGCTGGCCGATCCGACCAGGGCCACGGCCAACAGCAGCCAGAACAGCGGCTCGGGCCGCGCCGAAGCCCGCCTGACCGTAAAGACCGCGGCGGGCAGCAGGGAGGCGAGCGCACTCAGGGAATAGACGAAAGTCAAGGACATGCCCGGCTTATACTCCCACGGACGGGCCATCACAAAGAGAAGAAGCATTCGAGGCTTTCGGGTGTGGCATAGCCGTCCAACCTGCTTGACGATGTCCAGGTATGATTTACTTCAACCTGGTCATCGTTCGCAGCGATCGATTGATCCAGCCAAGGGAGAGACAGCCATGCCCCACCCGGTCAAAGGGATCGACCATGTCTTCTTGCTGGCGGACGATCTGGACGCGAGCCTGGCGCAGTACCAGGCGCTTGGCTTCACGGTGTCGCCGCGCGGCCTGCACAGTGCCGCCAAGGGCACGGCCAATCATACGATCATGTTCGAGACGGACTACTTCGAGCTGCTTGGGATCGTGACGCCAACCGAAGGCAACAAGGCGCGCCGCGAGCTGCTGGCCCAAAACGGTCAGGGGCTGCACGCCATCGCCTGCCGGATCGACAACGCGGCGCAAGCCCAGGAAGAACTCGCGGACCTCGGGATTGGCACTCATGGCCTGAACGACTTCGTCCGGCCGGTCCCCCTGGCCGATGGCGGCACCGGCGAAGCGGCCTTTTCGACACTGATTTTCGATCCGAACGAGGTTCCGCTGGGCATGATGTTCATGTGTCAGCACAAGACCCGCGAGGTGGTTTGGCTGCCCGAGCTGCTCACCCACGACAACGGCGCGGTCGCCTTGAAAGAGGTCATCGCCCTCTCCGAAACGCCCGAAGATACGGCCCGTCGATTGGCGCGTCTTTTCGCCGACAGCCGTATCGAATCGACCAAGAGCGGCGTCGTTGTATCGACTGGCAAGAGTTCCGCAAAGGTATTGTTCGTGACCCCGGATGCCATGGCCGAACGCCACGGCGAACGTCATTCTTTACCATCCCCAAAAAACGCATTCGCGGCGATCTGCTTCCGGGTCGCCGATTCGGGCCGAACCCGCGCCGCCCTGGATCGCAACGGGGTCGGGTATGGCGACTCGGAAGGTACCCTCATCGTGGCCTCGAAGCTGGCCAGCGGCGTCACAGTCGAGTTCCAAGAGTAACCGCCGATAGCCCTTGGCCGGCGCCATGGGGCCCACTAGGTTGCGCAGCGGACCAGGAGACAGGAATGACCACGACAACAGCCTTGATTGTCGCCGCGGGCCGTGGCGCACGCTTCGGCGGCACGCAGCCCAAGCAGTACTCGCGGCTGGGCGGGAAGACGATCTTGCGGCACAGCCTCGAAGCCTTCTGCAATCATGGGGCCGTCGATGCGGTTCGCGCCGTCATCCACCGCGACGATGCGGACCTCTACCGTGCCAGCGCGGAAGGTTTGCCGCTCCTGGAGCCGGTTGCGGGCGGCGACACACGCCAGGAGTCGGTGCGGCTGGGCCTCGAAAGCCTCGCGGTATCGGCACCGGCCCAGGTCCTGATCCATGACGGCGCCCGGCCCCTGGTCGACCCGGCCACCATCGACCGGGTCATCCAGGGTCTGGGAGAACGCCCCGGCGCCATCGCCGCGCTCCAGGTTGTCGACAGCCTGAAGCAGGGCGCCGACCAGGTCATCTCCGGCGAGCGGAACCGCGACGGACTCTGGCGCGCCCAGACCCCCCAGGGCTTCCACTTCGAGGCCATTCTCGAGGCGCACCGACAGCAGAGCGGCCAGAGCCTGACCGACGACGCCGCGGTGGCCACGGCAAGCGGGCTGACGGTCGGCCTGGTGCAGGGTGCCGAAGGGAACATCAAGGTCACGACGAACGACGACCTCGCGACCGCCGAGGGCTACCTGAAGCTGCGCCAGGGTTTGCCACGCGAAGAAGTCCGCAGCGGCCAGGGCTTCGACGTGCACCGCTTCGGGCCCGGCGATCGGGTCACGCTCTGCGGTCTTGCCATTCCCCACGACCAGGGCCTGGTCGGCCATTCCGACGCCGACGTCGCGCTCCACGCCCTGACAGATGCGATTCTCGGCGCGCTCGGGGCCGGCGACATCGGCGAGCATTTTCCGCCCAGCGACCCGCAATGGGCCGGCGCGGCCTCGGACCGTTTTCTGGCCCACGCCGGCGCCCTGCTCCGGGAACGCGGCGGCCGCCTCGCCAACCTCGATCTCACCCTGATCTGCGAAGTCCCCAAGATCGGACCGCACCGCCAGGCCATGGCGGCGCGTATCGCAGAGATCCTGGATCTCGCCCCGGACCGGGTCAGCGTCAAGGCGACCACGACCGAGGGGCTGGGCTTCACCGGACGCCGCGAGGGCATCGCCGCCCAGGCCATCGCGACGATCTCTCTACCCGGCAGCGCCGATGAGCGGGATTGAACTGAAGCCGTGACCCTGACCCGCCCCGCCCTTCCCTTCTGGCAGCCGGCGACGCTGATCGCCACCTGGTTCGGCAGCGGTCTGCTGCCCAGGATGCCGGGCACCTGGGGGTCCCTGGCAGCGGTTCTTTGTGCTTGGCCTTTAATCCATTGGGGCGGCTGGGTTCTACTGCTGGCGGCCAGCTGTCTGCTCTTTCCAATCGGTGTTTGGGCCGGCGGCCTCTATGCCCAGGCGAAATCCACGAGCAATCCAGAGGCCAGCGACCCCGGCGAGGTCGTGGTCGACGAGGTGGTCGGTCAGTGGGTCGCGCTGCTGCCGCTGGCTTACGTCGATCCAACCCCCCTTCCAGGCTGGCTCTTGGTCCCGATGGCTTTCGCGCTGTTTCGCCTCTTCGATGTCTGGAAACCCTTCCCGATCGGTTGGCTGGACCGAAAGATGAAGGGCGCCCTCGGCATCATGATGGACGACGTCGTCGCCGGTCTCTACGCTGTCGTGGCCTACCAGATCCTCAGTGCAGCGATCATCTTGACCCTCGCCTTCAGACTTCATTAGGACACCTGACGTGACCCGGCTCGATTTCCAAGACCGCAGCGCGGCGCTCCTGGTGGCCTACCGCGACAAGGGCCTGAAACTGGCGACCGCGGAGTCCTGCACCGGCGGCCTGGTCGCCGCCAATCTAACCGCCATCGCCGGCTCGTCCGATGTGGTGGAGCGCGGTTTCGTCACCTACTCCAACGAGGCCAAGATGGAACTGTTGGGCGTTTCCAAGACGACCCTGGAAACCCATGGCGCGGTCAGCGCCGAGACCGCCCGGGCCATGGCCGAGGGTGCGCTGGCCCACTCCCATGCCGATGTGGCCGTCTCGGTGACGGGGATCGCGGGCCCCGGCGGCGCCACGGAAACCAAGCCGGTCGGTCTGGTCCATCTCGGGCTGGCCCGTCGCGGCGGTCCGGTTCGCGACGAAGGCCATGTCTTCCCCGGCGACCGGACGGCGGTGCGCGAGGCCTCGGTCGACCGGGCCTTGGCGCTGCTGATGGAAGAGGCGGCCCGCGAAACCCCATGACCTTTTCCCAAGGTCCTTTGGGCAAGCCATCCGGTGGCGGTGGCGGTGCCATGCCTCAACAGGCGAGCGACCTGCTGCTTGTTTTGATTTTCTCCCTGGTCGGTTTGAAATTCGTTCCGCCCCTCTTGATCGGTCTGTTTTTTGACCGCGATCCGGGCAGCGGAGAGATTGAGGCGTCTTCACGAGTTTTGGCGTTGGCCGTCCTTTATGTCACTCACAGTCTGATAATCCTGGCCTGTGTGCGGGCCTACGCTCTTCGCCGGTACGGTCTCACCTGGCGGGATCTGGGTGTCGGCCCCTTCGAAAAACAGCATTTCAAGCTGGGGCTGGTAGCGGGACTGCTCGCGGTGCCCGCGGTCTTGATCTTATCCTTGATCGTGGAAGCCTGGCTGGGTCGTGACATCGAAAACCCGCAACTCGAGGTGCTGGCCCCCATGGGCAGCTCCCTGAGCGGCTTTCTTCTGATCGCGGGTCTAGGCAGCACCCTGGTGCCGCTTGCCGAAGAGATCGCCTTCAGGGGGCTGTTTTATCAGTGGCTGCGCCAACGCTGGGGTATTCAGGTCGCGCTCATTGTCTCGGCGCTATTATTCGCGGTGATGCATGAGGTGCCCGAGATTATTCCCGCCATCACGGCGCTTGGGATCATCTTTGCCGCCCTGCTGCAGATTACCCGGTCGATTTGGCCGGCTGTGGTCGCCCACGGAACCTTTAACTTCGTGATGACGACCTTTCTCTATTTAGAGCTGAGCGGACAGGGCGGCGCGGCGACCGCGTTGTTGCTCGCAGGCGGGCCATAGAGGGCGCGGGCGCGGGTTTCGAAAGCGCCGACCATGCGTTTGACCGCCTCGGTGAAGACGGCCTCCATGATAGTTTGCAAAAGCCGCGAACGAAACGCGAAATCGACGTGGAAATCGATCTCGCAGCCCGTCTCGTGCGGCAGGAAACACCAGTTGTTGGTCAGGTACTTGAAAGGGCCGTCGCAGTAGGCAACGTCGATCTTGAGGTTTTCCGGGTCCAGCGTGACCCGACTGGTGAAGCGCTCGCGCACCATTTTGAAACCAATCACCAGATCGGCCACCAGCAGCGCCGGGCTGCGCTCACGAATGCGGGCGGCGATACACCAGGGCAAAAACTCGGGGTAGCGTTCGACCTCGGCGACCAGTTGATAAAGCTGGGCCGGGCTGTAGGGCAGCACGCGCTTTTCCGAGTGCGTTGGCACGCCGTCGTTCAAACCTCATGGCAACAAGCGAAACGATTATCCTGCGCCCTTGCGGACCACTGCTTGCATAGCCCAGCCAGTGACCTGCCTCAAGCCCGCCCAAACCCGATCACCGGGATTCAGTCTTAACTGATGCAAGCACCATCAATAATAGAAATGGATTAACTACACTACTTTTTAGGGATGTTCCATTTGATTTACATACGAGAAATCAGCACATGGAAATATTTGTTTAAACGAATAAAATTCATAAGTTTTTGAAAACATTTATATAATCTAATCCTCAATTACTCTTTTAGTTGATTTTCGTTACAAATTAAAATCATCAATTTTTGAGAAAGGAATTGCAACTAATTTTACCTTCACGATCCCGACTGCACGCTAAATACGCAAATGGATCGAGAGAAAGGGACTAAACATGGGACTGAGCCTTCAGTTAACGGAGACAAAGACGCAGCGGACAAACAGCCGCGCGCCCAAGCCGTCGGGTGTGGAGCGGACGTTCGGCGATCACGAACTGATCGTCTCGAAAACCGATCTCAAGGGTCGGATTACCTACGCCAACGATGTTTTCCTGAGGCTCGCGGATTATCCGCAGTCTGATGTCCTCGGCGCGCCCCACAACCTCATTCGTCATCCCGATATGCCACGCTGCGTTTTCAAGCTCCTCTGGGATACGCTCCCGACGGGGCGCGAAATTTTCGCCTATATCGTCAATATGTCCGGCCTTGGCCACCACTATTGGGTCTTCGCCCATGTGACGCCCAGCTTCGGACCGAGCGGCGATATCGTCGGCTACCACTCCAACCGACGCGTGCCCAATCGCGAAATCCTGACGCAGACGATCATTCCGCTCTACCGCCGCCTACTGGAGGAGGAAGAGCGCCATTCCAGCCGCAAAGCCGGCATGGCGGCCTCCTCCGCCATGCTTTTGGAATTCCTCAAAGACAAGGGCGTGAGCTATGAAGAATTTATCCTCGCTAACTAAAGCCGAGGGGGCGCTTGGCGTAGCCCTGTTCGGAATTGCCGGCGCCCTCGTCCTGCAGTTCACCGCTGTCGGTCCCACCTGGCTTCCTGGAATGCCAGGCGCCGTGGCCATCGCCAGCACCCTCTTTGCCGGCGCCATGCTTCGGAAGGTCAAGGGCCAAATCGGAGAAGCCGCCCGGGTCTGCGCCGCGGTCGCCGAGGGCGACTTCGAGGTCCGGGTCTGTCCGGTCCGCGAGGCCGGCAATATCGGTGAGATGATGTGGTCGATCAACCGGCTGATCGACCGCACCGATGCCTATGTCAGAGAATCTTCGGTCTCGATGGAGTACGTGTCGAAAAACTAGTACTTCCGGCATATCGTGACGATGGGATTGAACGGATTCTTCGAGCAGGCAGCTCATTCCATCAACGGCGCGACCAAGTCGATTGCCGCCAAGGCATCCGACTTCAAGGAGATCGCGAGCTCTTTCGATAACGAAGTGAAGGAGATCATCCAGTCGGTGGCCACCGCTTCGGGACAGATGAACGACCAAGCCGGCACGATGCAGAAAATGGCCGCGCAGACCAGCGAGCAGGCCACCACGATCTCGGCGGCGGCGGAGGAAGCGTCGGTGAGCGTGCAAACCGTGGCGTCGGCCGCGGAACAACTGAGCCAATCGATCGGCGAAATCAGCAATCAGGTCGCTCACTCCAGCGACATCACCAATGGCGCCGTCGAGGGGATCCGGAGAACCGGCGCTACCGTTGCCTCGCTGTCCGCCGCGGCGGAGAAGATTGGAACGATCATCCAGATTATCTCGGATATCGCGGGACAGACCAATCTCCTGGCCCTTAACGCAACGATCGAAGCGGCGCGCGCCGGCGAGGCCGGCAAGGGCTTTGCCGTTGTCGCCTCGGAGGTAAAATCCCTGGCCAACCAAACCGGCAAGGCGACCGAGGACATCACGGCGCAGATCGCGGACATCCAGAGGATAACCAGCGAAGCCGTGGTAAATTTCGAAGACCTGGGCAAATCGGTCCAAGAGGTCAACGAAATCACCACGACGATCACCGCCTCGGTACAGGAGCAAGACGCCGCAACCCAGGAAATCGCACGCAGCGTCGAACAGGCTTCGTCGGGCGCCGCCGAGGTTACGAGTTCGATCCATTCCGTCAGCAGCAACGCCGGCGATACGGAGAGCGGCGCCGGAGAGGTGCTCGCCGCCGCCGACACCCTGACCCAGGAAACTCAAAAGCTCGCCACGCAGATGGCTCAACTGTCCGACGCGATCGAAAAGGTCGCCTAACCCGTCGAGTAAGGGGAGTGGCGGGCCTGAACGCGGCTTGCCCTACCCGGTGGCCGCCAGCTTGGCCGCGCGGGCGGCGCGCAGCCGAACGAAATCGTCGCCGGCGTGATAGGAGGAGCGGGTCAGGGGCGAGGCCGCGACCATGAGAAAGCCCTTGCCGTAGGCTTTGGTCTCGTACTCCTTGAACTCCTCGGGCGTGACGAAGCGGTCGACCGCGTGGTGCTTGGGGGTCGGCTGCAGGTACTGGCCGATGGTCAGGAAGTCGACCTCGGCCGAGCGCAGGTCGTCCATTACCTGAAGCACCTCTTCCCTGCCCTCGCCGAGCCCAACCATCATGCCCGACTTGGTGAACATCGAGGGATCGAGACGCTTGACCTCGTCCAGCAGGCGCAGGCTGTGGAAGTAGCGCGCGCCGTGGCGGACCTCGTTGTAGAGCCGCGGCACGGTCTCCAGATTGTGGTTGAAGACGTCGGGCCGGGCCGCCACCACGACCTCCAGCGCCCCCTCCTTGCGCAGGAAATCCGGGGTCAGGACCTCGATCGTGGTCTCCGGGGAGGCCTCGCGGATGGCCGTGATCACGGCCGCGATGTGCGCCGCGCCGCCGTCCGGCAGGTCGTCGCGATCGACCGAGGTCACCACCACGTGATTCAGGCCGAGCAAGGCCACCGAGGCGGCCACGTTGGTCGGCTCGAAGGGATCGAGCGCGCCGGGCTTGCCGGTCGCCACGTTGCAAAAGCTGCAGGCCCGGGTGCAGATCTCGCCCATGACCATCATGGTGGCGTGCCCCTTGGCCCAGCATTCTCCGATGTTGGGACAGGCCGCCTCCTCGCAGACCGTGGTCAGGCTGTGGTCGCGCATGATCTTGCGGGTTTCGTGGTATTCCGCCGAGGTCGGCGCCTTGACCCGGAGCCAGGGCGGCTTGCCGCGGCGCACCGGGTTGTCGGGCTTGTGGGCCTTCTCCGGGTGGCGCGGCCGCTGGTCTTTGACGAGTTCTGCCATGATCACTTAAAAGTGGATAACCCGGTCGTAAGCATCAAGCACTGATTCGTGCATCATCTCCGACAGGGTCGGATGCGGGAAGACCGTGTGCATCAGGTCTTCCTCCGTGGTCTCCAGGCCCATGGCCACGACGAATCCCTGGATCAGCTCGGTCACCTCGGCACCGACCATGTGGGCGCCCAGGAGCTGGCCGGTCTTGGCGTCGAAGACCGTCTTCACCAAGCCGTCGGGCTCGCCCAGGGCAATGGCCTTGCCGTTGCCGGCGAAGGGAAAGCGCCCGACACGGACCTCGTGGCCGGCTTCCTTGGCCTTGGCTTCGGTCAGGCCGACCGAGGCAATCTGCGGCTGGCAGTAGGTGCAGCCGGGGATCTTCGCCTTGTCCATGGGGTGGGTCTTCATGCCGGCAATCGCCTCGACGCAGATGACGCCCTCGTGCTCGGCCTTGTGCGCCAGCATGGGCGGCCCGGCCACGTCGCCGATGGCATAGAGACCGGGCTCGGCGGTGCGGCCCTGGCCGTCGACCACGATACAGCCGCGGTCGGTCTTCGCCTTGGTGCTTTCCAGGCCGAGATCTTCGATGTTGCCGACCACGCCGACCGCCGAGATAACCCGGTCGACCGTGAGGGTCTGGGCCTTGCCTTTGTCATCCTCGATGGTCGCGGTCACGCTGTTGGCCTGGCGATCGAGCTTGGTCACCTTGGCCCCCGAGAGGATGGTCATGCCCTGCTTCTCGAACTGCTTGCGGGCCTGGGCGGCAATCTCGACGTCCTCGACCGGCAGGATCCGCGGCAGCACCTCGACCACCGTCACCGCCGCGCCCATGGTGCGGAAGAAACTGGCGAACTCGATGCCGATGGCGCCGCTGCCGATCACCAGCAGCGACTTGGGCATGGTCTCCGGCACCAGCGCCTCGAAGTAGGTCCAGACCAGCTTGCCGTCGGGCTCCAGATCCGGCAGGCTGCGCGGCCGCGCGCCGGTGGCGACAATGACATGCGGCGCGGTGAAGGTGCCCACCGCCGCGCCCTCGTGGGTTACCGCAACCTTGCCCGCGCCCGCCAGCTTTCCGGTGCCGTCGATCACGGTCACTTTGTTTTTCTTCAACAGGTGCGCGACGCCGCCATTCAAGCGCTTGGAGACCTTGCGCGAACGCTGGACCACCTTGGCCAGGTCGAAAGAGACGCCCTCGGCCGAGAGGCCGTAGTCGCCGGCATGCTGAAAGTAGTGATAGATCTCGGAACTGCGCAGCAGCGCCTTGGTCGGAATGCAGCCCCAGTTGAGGCAGATGCCGCCGAGATGCTGCTTTTCGACCACCGCCACCTTCTTGCCGAGCTGGGCGGCGCGGATGGCGGCGACATAGCCGCCCGGCCCGCCGCCGATGATGATGATGTCGTACTGCGCGTCAGCCATCGTCGCCGGCTCCTAAAGCAGCATTGCCAGGGGGTCCTCGATCAGCCGTTTGAAGGCGGCGAGGAACTGAGCGCCCACCGCCCCGTCGACCACGCGATGGTCGACCGACAGGGTGCAGGACATGACGGTCGCCATGGCCAAGGCGTCGTCCTTGACCACTGGGCGCTTCTCGCCGGCACCGACGGCCAGGATGCAGCCCTGGGGCGGGTTGATCACCGCGGCGAACTCCTTGACCCCGAACATACCCAGGTTGGAAATCGAAAAGCCGCCGCCCTGATACTCCTCGGGCTTCAACTTGCCGTCGCGCGCCCGGCCCGCCAGGTCGCGCATGTCGCGGGAGATGGTCCCCAGGCCCTTGGTCTCCGCCGCCTTGATGATCGGCGTAATCAGGCCCGCCGGGGTCGCCACGGCGATCGACACGTCGGCGTGGTCATAGAACAGCAGGCCGCTGGGATCGTAGCTGGCATTGGCTTCAGGCACCTGCATCAGGGCCAGCGCGACCGCGCGGATGACGAAGTCGTTGACCGAGACCTTGGTGTCGTCGCGGGCGTTCAGCTCCTTGCGGATGGCGAGCAGCTTGTCCAGCTCGCATTCGACCGTCAGGTAGAAGTGCGGCACGGTCTGCTTCGATTCGGTGAGGCGCTGGGCGATCACCTTGCGCATGGCGGTGAGCGGCTCCTGGCGGTAGGTCATCCCGAGCATGTCCGCCAAGGCCTTGGCGCCAGGTCCCGACGCCGCCGCCGGGGCCGCAGCCGGCGCGCCGGCGGGCGCCGCGGCAGGTGCGGCCGCCCCTGCGACCGGACCCGCGGCGAGCGCGGCATCGATATCGGTTTTCACGATGCGGCCATGAGGACCGGACCCCTTGATCGCGGCAAGATCCAGGCCGGCTTGACGGGCCATGCGCTTGGCGAGCGGGCTGGCGAAGATGCGCGACCCATCGGTCGCAGCAGGGGCCGCAGCGGGAGCCGCAGTGGGAGCCGCAGCGGGAGCCGCGGTGGGTGCCGGCGCCGCAGGTGCAGCCTCGACGGGCGCGGCGGCGGGAGCCGGCGCCGCCGCGGGTGCGGCCTGGATCGCCGCGGCGTCCTCACCCTCTTCCAGCAAAACCGCGATCACCGCATTGACGGCGACGCCTTCGGTCCCCTCGGCCACCATGATCTTGCCGATGCGGCCTTCGTCGACGGCCTCGACCTCCATGGTCGCCTTGTCGGTCTCGATTTCCGCCATGACATCGCCCGAGGCGACCGTATCGCCCTCCTTGACGAGCCACTTGGCGAGCGTGCCCTCGGTCATGGTCGGCGAGAGGGCCGGCATCAGGATGTTGATTGGCATGGCGCGTTCCCCTCCCCGGTCAGTCGCGGTAGCAGACGGCTTTGGCGCCGTCCACGATGTCGGACGCCTGGGGCAGTGCCAGGGCTTCCAGATTGACCGCGTAGGGCATCGGGACGTCGACGCCGCAGACCCGGCGGACCGGCGCATCGAGCCAGTCGAAGGCCTGCTCCATCATCACGGCGGCGATCTCGGCACCGATCCCGCTCTGGCCCCAACCTTCCTCACAGCTCACAATGCGGTTGGTCTTCTTGGCCGAGGCGACAACGGTCTCGACATCGAGTGGACGGATACTGCGCAGATCGATGACCTCGGCCGAAATACCCTCGGCGGCCAGGGATTCGGCCGCTTCCAGGGCCTTGCCCACCATGATGGAAAAGGCGACCAGGGTCACGTCGCCGCCCGCGCGAACCACCTTGGCCTTGCCGAGCGGCACCAGCCAGTCGTCGTGCACCGGGACCTCGAAACTGCGCCCGTAGAGAATCTCGTTCTCCAGGAAGACCACCGGGTTGTTGTCCCGGATCGCCGCCTTCAAGAGGCCCTTGGCGTCGGCCGCCGAATAGGGTGCGACGACTGTCAGGCCGGGAACATGGGAGTACCAACTGGCGTAGCACTGGGAATGCTGGGCGCCGACCCGGGATGCCGCCCCGTTGGCCCCGCGAAAGACGATTGGCGAGGAGATTTGCCCGCCCGACATGTAGGCGGTTTTCGCCGCCGAGTTGATGATGTGGTCGACCGCCTGCATGGCGAAGTTGAAGGTCATGAACTCGACGATAGGCCTGAGACCGTACATCGCCGCGCCCACGCCCAGACCGGTAAAGCCGTGCTCGGTGATCGGCGTGTCGATCACCCGCTTGTCGCCGAACTCGTCGAGCAGTCCCTGGCTGACTTTGTAGGCCCCTTGATATTGCGCGACCTCCTCGCCCATCAGGAAGACCTTGTCGTCCCGGCGCATTTCCTCGGCCATGGCGTCGCGCAGGGCCTCGCGCACGGTCTGGGTCTGGGTTGGCCCGTCCCACTCCGGCTCCGCCGGACGTTCCATCGGATCGTGCCCGGCGGTGACCGCGACGGACGGCGCCGCCGGCGCGGACGCTTCGCTGGCCGCAGGGGCTTCGCTGGCCGCGGGGGCGGCAGGCGCGCTCTGCGCCGCTGCGCCCTCCAGGGCCGCGGCGTCTTCGCCCTCTTCCAACATCAGGGCGATGACGCTGTTGACCGCCACCCCCTCGGTGCCCTCGGCGACGACGATCTTGCCGAGAATGCCTTCATCGACGGCCTCGACCTCCATGGTCGCCTTATCGGTTTCGATCTCGGCAATCGCGTCGCCGGCGCTCACGCTGTCGCCTTCGGCTTTCAGCCACTTGGCGAGCGTGCCCTCGGTCATGGTCGGCGACAGCGCCGGCATGAGAACTTGAACTGGCATGGATCTTTGGCTCCCTGGGTCCGGTCGGTCGTCAGGCCGTGGCCGGCGCGGTCACATCGGTGTAGAGCTCCGAGGGGTCGGGCTCGGGACTGGTCTGCGCGAAATCGGCCGCCTCGGAGACCACGGCTTTTACCGCCTTGTCGATCTCTTTCAGTTTGGCCTCATCGGCGATCTTTTCGGTCTGCAGGTAGCCCCGCAGACGTTCGATCGGATCGCGTTCCTGGCGCATCTTCTGGACTTCTTCCTTGCTCCGGTATTTCGCCGGATCCGACATGGAATGACCGCGATAACGGTAGGTCAGCATTTCCAGGATGTAGGGGCCTTTACCGCCGCGCGCATGAGCCGCGGCCTTCTGCCCCGCCTCGCGCACGGCCAAGACGTCCATTCCGTCGACCTGAAGCCCGGGAATGCCGTAGGCCGCACCGCGATGATAAAGCTCGGTGCTCTTGGCAGAGGACCGCTCGATGGCTGTGCCCATGCCGTACTTGTTGTTCTCGATGACGTAGATCACCGGCAGGCTCCAGAGTGCGGCCATATTGAAAGACTCGTAGACCTGTCCCTGGTTCAAGGCGCCGTCGCCCAGGTAGGCGAGGCAGACAGCCTTCTCCTCGAGGTATTTATGGGCGAAGGCCAAGCCAGTGCCGATCGGCACTTGGGCGCCAACGATACCGTGGCCGCCGAAGAACTTCTGCTCGCGGCTGAACATATGCATCGAGCCGCCCTTGCCCTTGGAATAGCCGCCCGAACGGCCGGTCAGTTCCGCCATCACGCCCTTGGGATCCATGCCGCTGGCCAGCATGTGGCCGTGATCGCGGTAGGACGTGACGTTGCTGTCGATTTCGGTTGTCGCCGCCCGCATCCCCACCACCACGGCTTCTTGACCGATATAGAGGTGACAGAAGCCGCCGATCAGGCCCATGCCGTACATCTGGCCGGCCTTTTCCTCGAAGCGGCGGATCAAGAGCATGTCGGCGTAGTACTGGACAATCTGGTCTGCATTCACCGGCGCCGCCGCACTCTTCTTGCGGCGGCCGCCAGCTTTCTTCTGCGCTGTCGCTCTGGTGGCCATTGAAGCTCTCTTTTTTGGGCTGCTGAAAGATCGGCCCGAACGAGCCGGCAAGTGTTAAGATAGAGAGATTAACTTACAAATACAATAACTTTTAACTTGCTGATAATGTTATATTATTTGTATATTACTAATATTTCAGTTAATATCGATTTCACTCAAGTGAACTGCGCCACCGAAAGACCGCCGGAGGTGCCGGATTCCAGGCGCCGGACGGAGGGCGGATGTCAGGCCCGACCGGATGCCCAGCCGGATCGTCCCCAAACCGGCGATCGAGAACTTGGCCGCCGCAGCGCCCCTTGCGCTCGACCTTCCCGTCGCCGAGGCATAGCATTCTCGG
This sequence comes from Kiloniellaceae bacterium, assembly GCA_021776195.1. The sequence continues at coordinate 41,458 of JAJFGK010000102.1, forward strand.
TCAAGTGGGCCGGTCCATCGGCACGGCCCCGGAGGATGATCTTTCCATGAGCGATCTTCGCCAGGCATTGTTCGAGATCGAGCTCTACGGCTTCACATTGATCGAGGAAGTCCTGAGCGGCGATGAGGTCGCCGCCATTCGGGCCGTCAACGAGCGCCTGCTGGTCCAGGAAGGCGCCGATCTCGAGTTCATGGGCCGGGCCGGTCACATCTCCAATCTGCCGACGCTCGATCCGATCTATTGGCCGCTCATCGACCATCCGCGTGTGCTGCCTCTGCTCGAGGCCGTGATGGGCGAAAACCTGATTCTCGCGAGCCTGAACTCCCGCGTCGTGCGCCCTGGGGAAGGTCGCCAGACCCTGCATGCCGACGTTCCCGAGGCCCTGCACCGGCCCGGCGCACCGGTCATGATGAACACCGGCTGGATGCTGGACGACTTCACCGAAGACAACGGCGCCACCTTCATCGTGCCCGGCTCCCATCACATGGGGCGTCGAACGCCGCCCGAGGACCTGGAGGTGAACCGGCTGACCCGTGCCGTGGCCCCGGCGGGGAGCGTGCTTTTGTTCAACGGACAGTGCTGGCACGCCGGTGGCGAAAACCGGACCGACCGGCCGCGCCATTGCCTCTTCGGCCACTACCGCGTGGCGGACTGGACCCGGTTCCAGCTCGACCCGCACCGCGGATTTCCCGAAGCCTGGTTTGGCCGCCTCAACGAGCGCCAGAAGCGCCTGATGCGTATGCACAAGGGGTTGGGACATCCCCATTCGAGCGACTACGACGAAGTCTGACAAGCAAAGTCACTGGGGTATAATTTTGAGAATCAATTACTTAGTGAGCCGTTTTTGCCATGAGTAGAGCCGCGCTTGGCGTGACCCTGGCGCTGGTCTTCGTGTTCCTGGAGTCCATGCAGTTCGTGTTCTTTGGCGCCCTCTTCCAGCGCATGAGTTCCTTTCTGTTCGGCTTTTTGGTCTTCGGCGCGACGATCATCGGCTTCGTGGGCTGGACCGCCGCGACCAAGCCCCAGCAAATCAAGAGGGCCCTGGCCAACCCGGCGCCCCTGATCGGGGTCAATGTCTGCGCCGCCTTGACCTTCACGGCCTATCTTGCCTCGGTGCAGTTGATCGAGCCTGCCATCACCTACACGATCTCCGCCGGGGCAATGCCGATCACGACCTACATCCTCTACCGCTGCGGCCTGCCCGAGGGCGAGGACCTGCGCAACAGGAGGGAGACGATCGGTCATATTCTGCTTTTTTGCGGCATCCTGTTCCTGGCGGTCGCGACAGTGGCGGGCCAGTCAGGCTTTGTTCGCGGCGGCTGGCAGGCCGCCCTCGCCGGGGTCCTGCTGGCCGTCGTGGACGGTGTGTTCTTCACCTGGATCCTGGTCTACTCGCAAAGACTGGACCGGGCCGGGGTCGGCCCGGGCGCCGTGCTGGGTCTGCGGCTGCCGCTCTATGTCCTTGTCACCGGTGGGATTGTCGTATTCGAGGTCGATCATGGGGCGGCGCTGGAAACATCCGAGATTGCCCTGTATGCGGCACTGGGTTTCCTCCTCACGATACCGCCGCTCTACACCCTGCAAAAGGCGGTCGCGATGATCTCGACCCTGACGGTCTCGGCGCTGACGGCGCTGGGACCCTTCGTCATCTTCGGTCTACAGATGATCGAGGGCCGGGTCGACTACTCCCAGGCGACACTGCTGGGCCTGTCAGTTTACTGTACGGGGGCCCTGTTTGCCGCCTTCGGCGCCGTGAGAGCAGCCGCAAGGGTTTAAGACGACGTGGATGGACTTTAGCGGTCGGCCTCGCCGGGCGTCAGCATGATGACATAGTCGTCGGGATGGCCGAGATTTAGCAGCTTCATCGCTTCCTCCTCCAGGAGGTCGGGATCGAGGCTTGGCCGGCGCAGCCGCTGGACCTTGTTCTCGATCCGTTGGCGCTCGGCGGAGAGGGAGGCGTGGGCCGTCCGGGCCTCGGCGACCTGGTCGCGCCGCTCCAGCAGCGCGTTCAATCCGCGCCCGCCATGAATGGCGTGATAGGTGAAATAGCCCACCAGCACGGCAAGCAGTGCTTGGCCGCCCACCAGGGGAATGCGTTTTCCGAGATCGCGAAGCAACGACATGGGGCGGACCGAATCATATTCGCCGACTCCATGTCAAACAAAAAAGAGTCTTAGATTCCAATATGATTCCTGGTGTCCTTCAGGAGAGAGTCCATGTTCTTGCGATGGACTCTCTTTGGTCCCAAATGAGAACGAATCGGCTGAGCACCAAATATCGGGGGTTGGCCGACCGGGGTCCCCCAACTCTAGTGGGTCGGACGTTTGAAGATTCGTCCTTCGTTCGCATCTGTTCTATTGACGGAGAACAGTGCGTCCGGCGTAGGTCGCCTGCTCGTCCAGTTGCTCTTCGATGCGGATCAACTGGTTGTACTTCGCGGTGCGGTCCGAACGCGACAGCGAGCCGGTCTTGATCTGACCGCAGTTGGTGGCGACCGCCAGGTCGGCGATGGTGGTATCCTCGGTCTCGCCCGAGCGATGCGACATGACCGCCGTCATGCCGGCCTTGTGCGCCATCTCGACGGTTTCCAGGGTCTCGCTCAGGGTGCCGATCTGATTGACCTTGATGAGGATCGAATTGGCCACGCTGCCGGCGATGCCCCGCGCCAGGCGCTTGGGATTGGTCACGAAGAGATCGTCGCCGACCAACTGCACCTTCTGGCCGATGGCGCCGTTGAGCGCGGCCCAGCCCTCCCAGTCGTCCTCCGCCATGCCATCCTCGATCGAGCAGATCGGGTAGCGGCCGCAGAACTCGACCAGGTACTTCACCATCTCCTCGGCGCCCAGGACCTTGTCCTCGCCCTTCAGGTGGTAGCGGCCGTCCTCGAAGTACTCCGTCGAGGCGCAATCGAGCGCCAGCATGACCTCGTCGCCGAGTTTGTAACCCGCCGCCTCGACCGCCTTGGCGACGAAGCCGAGCGCCTCGTCGGTCGAGCCGATACCGGGCGCAAAACCGCCCTCGTCGCCCACATTGGTGTTGTGGCCGGCCGCCGACAGTCCCTTTTTCAGGGCCTGGAAGACCTCGGCCCCCATGCGAATGCCGTCGCGGCAGGTCTCGGCCCCGACCGGCAGGATCATGAACTCCTGGAAATCGAGCGCGTTGTCGGCGTGGGCGCCGCCGTTGATGATGTTCATCATGGGCACCGGCAGCCGCCTGGCATAGCTGCCGCCGACATAGCGATAGAGCGGCAGACCGGAGTCCTGCGCGGCGGCCTTGGCCACGGCGAGGGACACGCCGAGCAGCGCATTGGCCCCCAGTCGGCTCTTGTTTTCCGTGCCGTCGAGAGCCACCAGCGTCTGGTCGACCATGATCTGGTCCTCGGCGGCAAAACCGAGAATCGCCTCCTCGATCTCGGTCTCGACCGCCTCGACGGCCTCCAACACGCCCTTGCCGCCGTAGCGCGCCGCGTCATCGTCGCGTTTCTCGACCGCCTCGTGCGCGCCGGTCGAGGCACCGGAGGGAACGGCGGCACGGCCGAAGGCACCGCTTTCCAGGAGAACGTCGACCTCCACGGTCGGATTACCGCGGGAATCGAGGATCTCCCGACCGGTCACGGCGAGAATGGCGGTCATGTGGACTTCTCCTTTTGCGGGCCGGCCGGATGGCCGACGCAGACTATAGACCGGCGCCAGACTCTAAAGACGCAAGGTCCCCGTCAAGCGGGGTCACAGGTGGATGCTGCGCTGGCGCGGCCCGCCCTCGGCCTGCTGGGCCGCCGGCGGATCGCAGAAAAACGAGGTCAAGACAAAGCGAATTCCGGAGGTTACAGGCCGGGCTTCATGTAACATGGAAACCGAAAATACCGCCGCCGCGCCGGCCGCCATCTTGTAGCCCCGTGGTCCGTACTCGGGAAAGTGAAGCTCGCCACCCTCGAAATCGTCGTTCAGGTTCAAGGAAAGCGCAAAGCGCCGCTTCCGGTCCTCGCGCAGGTCGTCGCGGTGCAGTCCGAAGAAATCCTGGCGCACCGGCTGGTAGGCCATGACGATGGGAAGGTCGAAAACGAAGGGTGCCTGGTACTGGAAGACCTTGACCAGTTCCGGGCTGATCCGGCGCGCCAGGGTCATGTTGAGCTCGCGCTTCAACTCGCGGTCCTCGATGACATGTTCCAGGGTGCGCTTGCCGCCCAGATCGTAGGTATTGGTCTTTCCCGTCGAAACCCCGCCTTCCCGGTGTTCGCCCTGCCAGAGACCGATCAGGCGCTCGCGGAAGGTCTGGTCGATCACATTGGGCAGAACCAGGACCGGCGCGGCCGGCGGCACGCCCGCGGCTTCCTCTTCCATGGCGCTTTGCCAGGCTTCGAGACCGGCGCGCAGGGGCGTCAGGTCCGGCCCGACGGGCTGGGAGGCCAGAACCCTCTGATTGGGGTCGAGCAGGTAGATAAATCCCGGCGCGGGCGATTCAGCGCCGCTTTGCAGCAAGCCCGACAGGACCCCACCTTCGGGATCGACCAGGGTCATGCCGTCGAGCGCCGCAAGACGTTCACCAAGGCCAGGCCATGACTTGCCTGTCAGACCGAAGAACTGAGACTTCGCCGCCTGCCAGGTCGTGGCATCGGCCTGGAAGGCGGCCAGAAGCGCCTCGGCAAGGGGGTGCCCCGGCTCGCGTAGAGCCAGCAGCAGAACCGGCCCGCCGCGCAGTTCGTGATAGAAGCTGCGCCCGGTCCCGGCAGTGTCCGGCAGGACGAAGTTGTGGACCCTGTCGCCCAGGGCAAGGGGCGCTTCGGCCGCCATGATCGCCGTCCTCATCCAGGTCCGTTTCGTCGCCAGCTCCGTCCGGCAACTGCTTAATGCCGCACAACGGCCTTCTCAAGTCCGATTTGGGCCAATCGGCTGCTTTTGCGCCAGATCAAACAAACCGGTGTCAGTCGGTAAGCGTCAGGGGGTTGGCCTTGGCCAGCCGATCGAAGGCCTGGAGATCCGCCAGAACCGCCGGCATCCGGTCGAGCCGGATCATGTTGGGGCCGTCGGAGGGGGCATTGTCCGGGTCTTGATGGGTCTCGATGAAGACCGCCGCGACACCGACCGAGATCGCCGCCCTGGCCAGGACCGGCGCGAACTCGCGCTGGCCGCCGGAGGAAGCGCCCTGTCCGCCCGGCTGAGCCACCGAGTGGGTCGCGTCGAAGACCACCGGACAGCCGGTCTGCTGGGCCATGATCGGCAGAGCCCGGAGGTCCGTCACCAGGGTGTTGTAGCCGAAGGAGGCGCCCCTTTCGCAGACCATCACCCGCTCGTTGCCGGCTTCAAGCAGCTTGTTGGACACGTTTTTCATGTCCCAAGGCGCGAGGAACTGGCCCTTCTTGACGTTGATCGCCCGGCCGGTCGCCGCGGCGGCCAGCAGCAGGTCGGTTTGGCGGCAGAGGAAGGCCGGGATCTGCAACACGTCGACCATTTCGGCGACCGCGGCGCACTGGCCCGGGTCGTGGACGTCGGTCAGCACGGGGCAGCCGAAGGCCTCGCGCACCGCGGCCAGGATCTCGACCCCCTCCTCCAGGCCGATTCCCCGCGCCGCCGTGAGACTGGTGCGGTTGGCCTTGTCGTAGGAGCTCTTGTAGATGAAGCCGATACCGAGCTTTCCCGTCGCCTCCGCCAGCACGCCCGCCATATCGAAGGCATGCTGACGGCTTTCGATCTGGCAGGGTCCGGCGATCAGCACGAACGGCCGGTCATTGGCGATGGTCAGATCCCCGACATCGACTTGGCGGGAGGAAGGCATCGTTTGTTCCTCTGTTGGTCTCGCTTAGACGAGGCGCGACTGCGCGATGGCCGCCTGCACGAAGGAGGTGAAGAGCGGATGCGGCGCGAAGGGCTTCGATTTCAGCTCGGGGTGAAACTGCACGCCGACGAACCAGGGATGGTCCGACAGCTCGACAATCTCCGGCAGTTCACCGTCCGGCGACAGCCCGGAAAAGCTGAGGCCGGCCCTTTCGAGCGCCTCGCGGTAATGAATGTTGACCTCGTAGCGATGGCGGTGGCGCTCGCTGATCTCGCCGCTCTGGTAGATATCGGCGATACGGCTGTCGGGGCGCAGGAGACAAGGGTAGCTGCCAAGCCGCATGGTGCCGCCCAGGTCGCCGTCTTCTTCGCGGGTTTCCACCTGATTGCCGCGGGTCCACTCGGTCATCAGGCCGACCACGGGGTCCGCCTGGGGGCCGAACTCGGTCGAACTGGCCTCCGCATAGCCGGCCAGGTTCCGGGCCGCCTCGATCACCGCCATCTGCATGCCAAAACAGATGCCGAAGTAAGGCACGCCGTGCTCGCGCGCGAAGCGGGCGGCCGCGATCTTGCCTTCGGCGCCGCGTTCGCCAAAACCGCCGGGAACCAAGATGCCGTGAACATTCTCCAGTTCCTGAATGGTGCCTTCGCTCTCGAAGATCTCGGAATCGAGCCAGGAAATCTTGACCCTCGCCTGGTTGGCGATTCCGCCATGGGTCAGGGCCTCGGCGAGGGATTTGTAAGCATCCAGCAGCGCGGTGTACTTGCCCACGACGCCGATCGTGACCTCGCCGTCCGGATCGCGGATCGCCTTGGTCACCCGGTCCCAGGTGGCCAGGTCGGGCGCCCGGGCCTCGAGCCCGAAGTAGCGGCAGACCTCGCCGTCCAGGCCTTCCTCGTGGTAGGCCCGCGGCACGGCGTAGATCGTATCGACATCGCAGGCCTCGACCACGGCCTCTTCGCGCACGTTGCAGAACAGCGCGATCTTGCGCTGCTCCTCCTTGGGAATCGGCCGGTCGGTGCGGCAGACCAGGATGTCCGCCTTGATGCCGACCGACTGCAACTCTTTCACCGAATGCTGGGTCGGCTTGGTCTTCAACTCGCCGGCGGCCGCGATGTAAGGCAACAGGGTGCAGTGGATGAACAGCGTGCGTTCGCGGCCCAACTCGTTGCCCAGCTGCCGGATCGCCTCGAGAAAGGGCAGCGATTCGATATCGCCCACCGTGCCGCCGATCTCGCAGACGACGAAGTCCTCGTCGCCGACATCGGCCATGACGAAGGCCTTGATGGCGTCGGTGACATGGGGAATGACCTGAACCGTGGCGCCCAGGTACTCGCCGCGCCGCTCCTTGGCCAGAACCGTCGAATAGATGTGGCCGGCGGTCACCGTGTCGCTGCGGCGCCCGGCGACGCCGGTGAAACGCTCATAGTGGCCCAGATCGAGGTCGGTCTCGGCCCCGTCGTCGGTGACGTAGACCTCGCCGTGCTGGTAGGGCGACATGGTCCCGGGGTCCACGTTCAGATAGGGATCGAGCTTGCGAAGGCGGACCTTGAAGCCACGAGCCTGCAGGAGCGCGCCGAGAGCCGCTGCGCAGAGACCTTTTCCGAGGGAAGAGACCACGCCGCCGGTGATGAAGATGTACCGCGTCATGGACCGGCAATAAACGCGTATTGCCCGGCCGGCACAAGCCTTTGCGCAAGCTTTGCTCGATGGCCCGGGAGGTGCTGATCTAAGTCTTTGAAAAAGTGCGATTCACCGGACTGCTCCACACCGCCCTTCCGGACCTGTCCGATCGCGCTGCTGGTCTCGCCCGCAAAGTCGTGGCCGCAAGGGAAGACGCCGCTGTCGATTCGGGCGGCGGATTCATTGGGCCCGGACAAGACCCTCCCCGACACGCCCCTACTGAACCGGAACGCTGGGCAGATCGCTGTCGCCCGCTGGTGCGGTCAAAGGCAACTCGTCGATGATCGAGGTCGGCTGCGAGCCGCCCGATGCCAGGATCGACAAGACGATCGAGGTGACCATGAAGGAGGCCGCAAGGATCGCCGTGGTCCGGGTCAGCAGGTTGGCCGTGCCCCGGCCGGTCATGAACCCCGCCATGCCGCCGCCACCGCCCGAGCCGCCGCCGCCGATGCCCAGCCCGCCGCCTTCACTGCGCTGCATCAAGATCACGCCGATCATCGAGATAGCGATGATGACGTGGATCACCAGGAGGAAATCGATCAGGGCGTCCTGCATGGAAATCTGCCTCTTTTTCGAAGGCCCGGCGGTCCGGGCCTTTCAGCCGGTCGCACCAGGCTGCGCCGGGTATGTAGCGATTAGCCGCGCAAAGATCCAGAGCAAATACGCAACGAGCCTCACAGGCCAGCCGGCGCGGCGGCCCCGATTGCCAAGAAATCCTCGGATTTCAAGCTGGCACCGCCGATCAAGGCCCCCTCGACCCTGGGAATCGCCAACAGCTCCGCTGCATTGCCCGGCTTCACCGAACCACCGTAGAGAACCCTGATCGCGGCGGCGGTCGAGGCGTCGTAGAGCGCGGACAGAAGCGCGCCGATATGGCCGTGCACCTGGGCCACATCCTCGGCGGTCGGGGTCAATCCGGTGCCGATGGCCCAGACCGGCTCATAGGCGACGACCAACGCACCGCCGGGGCTGCCGGCAGCCGGCAGCGAACCGCGGAGCTGTGCCTCCACCACCTCGAGGGCCCGGCCGGCCTCGCGCTCGGCCTTGGTTTCGCCGACACAGACGATCGGGACGAGACCCGCGCTCTGCGCCGCCTCGGCCTTGGCCCGCACCAGATCGTCGCCCTCGGCGTGGTTCTGGCGGCGCTCGGAGTGGCCGACGATGACATAGCGACAGCCGCTGTCGGCCAGCATCGTCGCCGAGATATCGCCGGTATGCGCGCCGCTGTCGGCGACATGGCAGTCCTGGCCGCCCAGGGCCAATGCCGAGCCTTCGAGAAGCGGTGCGAGACCTTGCAGCAGCGTTGCCGGCGGACAGATCAGCCAGTCGCAGTGCCCCTGCCCGCCCGCCGCGAGACCGTCGACCACGGCCCGGGCCAGGGCCGCGCCCTCGGCCCGCAGGCCGTTCATTTTCCAGTTTCCCGCTATCAACGGCCGCGTCATCGGCAAGGCTCCTCCAGATTCGAAAGATCGCAGTTTGGTGCCGGCGCTTCGCTTAGCACACCAGGTCGCCCTTAGCCACGGCCTCGGCGCGCGCCTGGCGCTGTGCGGTCCGTCACAACGGGCCAGGGGCCATCGCTACATATGCAAGAAGATAGATGGAAGGTATCAACACGGAACGCGGAGGAACAATCGATGTTCAAGAAATCACTGCCCCTTCTTGCCGCCGGTGCCCTGGCCACCTCGCTGCTCATGTCTCATGGCGCGGCGGCGCACGGGCTGCCACTCCTGAGCGCAATTCAGGATCTGGACGCGAAGCTCGATACCCTTGTTGTGCCCTTCTCTGCCAGGACGGCCGTGGGCGGGCTCTGCAACGCTGCGGCCGAGAGCAACAGCAATCCTGACATCGTCATCGACAGCGATGGGCTGGACGGCACTTTCGTGGTCACCAGTGTCCTGATCATGTCTGCTTTTCCTGGCGTTCCTGAGACCGGATTGGTCAACTTCTCGATCAACTGGCTCCAGATCGACGGCGACCGCTTCGACACCCGAACGGAAAACATCATGGGCCCAACCGGCGATGCCGGCATCTGGGATTCGGCGGATATTATGGGAACGCCACTGCAGCGATCGGGGGAGTCAGGTGAGCCCGCCTTGCCGGGCGCGAATTTCCCCCATCAAATCGTCGCGGAGAGCGCCGGGGCGGACGACATCGTTATTGAGTTTTTCTGTCGTTCCGACGACGAAGACTACAGCATTGAAAGTGTTCTAATCGCCGGTTGGAAACGCCCGAATGACACCGTCACCGTTACCTATGTTCCCGATCCCTAGGCGGTCCACGATCCGAGGAGATCGCAGACATCGGCCCCAGTCTCCTCGGATCGATCCTCTAGCGAAGCACCTCGATGATGTTGGAATAGTCGTCCGTCCAGGGCGCCAGATCGGTGGCCGGCAGTTCTTGCCAGCCGCCAGGACCTTCCAGCATCGCCAGATCCAAAGCCTGTTCTGCGACCGCGACCCAAAGCGACCTCTTCACATGCTTGGACGCGGTCTCGACGGGCTTGTGTTTGAGCCACAGGGCCGTCATCCCCGCCTCGCCCACCACGGCGCTCAGGACCCGTAGCAGGTCGAGATGGCGGTTGCTGACATGGAACATCAGCATGCCGCCTGGATGCAGTCTGGCGCGGTAGAGCGCCAAGGCTTCCCGGGTCATGAGATGGATCGGCACGGCGTCGGAGCTGTAGGCGTCGAGGATCATCATATCGAATCGGACCTCGGGTCGCGCCTGGAGCCGAAGCCGGGCGTCGCCCTCGATGAATTCCGTCGACTGTCCTATCGTGCAGTCCCGCAGCAGGGTGAAAAACGCGCTGTTGCCCGCCAGTTCCACCACCAGGGGATCGATTTCGAAAACCGACCAGCGGTCCCCCGGCCTGGCGTAGCAAAGGGTCGAACCGGCGCCGAGGCCGACGAGACCGACGTCGAGATCGGGACGCTCCCGCCGAAAGGCCCGGAAGACCTGTCCCAGGGGACCCTGGCGGCTGTAATAGCTGACCGGCTCCAGCGCCGACGCCTCGTCGAGCAACTGCGCGCCATGCAGAGTCGTGCCGTGATAAAGATGATTGGCGAGGCCGTCGCTCGATGTCTTGACCCTGTAGATCCCGAAAAAACTCCGCTGCTGGGCCAGCACATCGCCGCCGGCATGGGTGTTGGCAAAGACCAGCAGCGCCACCGCCGCGCCCAGTCCAAAGCGAAGCGGCCGTTCCTTGAAGCCAAAGATCGCGATGCCGATCAGGCCGAAGAAGATCGGCAGGCCGAAGGGAGTCTCCTTCGAGGGCGCCGGCACCAGGTCCAGATGATAGATCGTCAAGGCCAGGACCAGAAGGACGAGAGGCAAGGCGAGATCGAGCAAGCGGGTCTTGAGGGAGCCGCCCAGAGGTCCGGGATAGAGCGCCGCCGCCGCCACGATGGCCAGGCCGTACTCATAGACGCCATCAAACAGCAAAGGAGCCGCCAGGACGTTGAAGGCGCCACCGAGAAATCCGCCGATCGACATGCAGAGGTAAAACTCGGTCAGCTGCCCGACCGCAGGGCGGCGCTTGACCAATTCGCCGTGGCAGGAGAGTGCCAGCAGGAAGAATACCGCCAGGTGCATGGCGACCAGGATACGGATGTCGAGGCCCTGGAACGGCAGGCAGACCAGCGCCCAGACCAGAAGATAGGGCTGCAGTTTGATCACCCATCGATGAGGCAGGACCGGTCGGCGGGCAAAAACGATGACGAAGGTCAGGAGATAAAGGGCCAGGGGGATCGCCCAGAGCAAGGGACCCGCGGCGATGTCGGTGGTGATGTGTTGGGTGACGCCCAAGAGCAGGCTGGACGGTGCGAAGGCGAGCGCGACCCAAAGCAATCGCTGCCGCCATGACTTGGCGCCGGACAGGGGCACCGGTTCCGGGCCGGTTTGCGCCCTGCGCCAGGACCCGGTCCGGCCGGCCGAGATCAGGGCGCAGAGGCCGATCAGCACCAGCAGGAGGGCAAAGCCGCCGGTCCAGGCGAGGCCCTGCTCCCGCAGGGTCAGGGCCGGCTCCAGCAGAAAGGGAAAGGCGAGAAGGGCGAGGATGCTGCCGAGATTGCTCGCCCCGTAAAGAAAGTACGGATCGCCGGCGTCGCGATGGCCGGAAAGGGCAAACCAGCGTTGCAGCAAGGGCGCCGTGGCCGAAACCGCGAAAAAGGGCAGGCCGATCGAGATCGCCAGCAAGGCGATCAACCCGAAGGTGGGATCCTGATCCGGATCGTAGGCGCCGCGCACCAGGACGGGCAGGCTGGTAAAGGCCAGGGCGACCAGCCCGAGGTGGATGACCGCCTGCCAGCGCGGCGCGGTCATCCGGCTGATCAGGTGAACATAGCTGTAGCCCAGCAAGAGCAGGGCCTGAAAGAACATCATCGCGGTGTTCCAGACCGCCGGCGCGCCGCCCAGGAGGGGCAACGCCATCTTGGCGAACAGCGGCTGGATCCAAAACAGTAGTCCCGCACTGATGAAGAGCGTCGCGGCGAAGAGGGGCACCAGCCCATGGGCCACAAGGGGGCTGGGCACATTAACGGGCCCTACCGGGTAGGTCTCATCGGCGCGCTTCAAGGTCATGACTTTATTGTGATCCAGTCGCGTCCCGGGTTGGAAACAAGGCGTGGGGCAGCATAGGGACCGCACCTTTCCAGCAGTTTAAGCCAAGCTTCGCGGGCTGTTGGCCAGTTTGGACGCTATCTCCACGATTCGGCCCAGAGATATTCCATCGCGACGGAGCCCAAGCGGGGCAAGCGGGAAAGCAGCGCGGTCGCACCGGGGCGTTGTGCGGAATCGGTCAGATAACTAGAATTGACCGATACCGGTACAGTCCGAGGCTGAAATGTCAGTGGACCATGGCAAGACGACCGAAACGCCAATGAGCCGTGAGATCGAGAGTCTTGAAGCTGAGAAACTCCGATTGGAGATCGCCGGTTTACGCAGACTCTTCCTGTTCCGATCGAATTTCTGGCTCGCGGCCCTGCCCACAATTCTTGCGCTTGCAGGTGCCTACCAGGTGTACAACTCGGAAATTTTCAACGTCATGAGTGAGAGGCTGGCGCTCAGAAATGAGACACTGGCCCTCAAAACGGAAAACCTCACGTTTAAGGAGAATGCACTTCGGACCAGCATTGCCGAGGCGGAAACCGAATTCAAGAAGCGATCGGCCCAGTATTTGGAGCAGGAGCGGCTGCTCAAGGAAACGTACGATCTGTCGGCTGCCGCCTTGGAAGAGGAATCTCAAGCCTTGCAACGGGACTTTGAGCTTGAGAAAGCCAAACTCGAAACCGAGAGAGGCAATCTGCTCACCGAGACCGCCAAACTCGAAAAAGAGCAGGAAAAGCTGCAGGCGGAACGGGATGCGCTGCAAACACAGATTTCCGAGTTGCAGGCGACAGTCGTTCTGGAGCGAAAGATCTCTGGAATTCGTGAAAATATCGACCGTCTTCGCAACTATATCGCGAACGAAGAAACGTATTGCGTGCTTTATCATTCCGCGGCTCAAGGCATCAAAGAAACCCTCGCCAACGATGGATCCGAAGAACAAATCCACTTTGTCGAAGAGGCCATCGCCCAATCAACGGACGAAACCCTCAAAATCGTGCTGATCGCAATCCGATATGTGGCCAATCCGACGCAAGAGGGTCGGCGCCGGTTGTTACAGGCCTTTGAATCCGCCAGCGACAATGTCGGTCCCAACTTTTGGGACAACTTCGGCATGGTGCCTTGGAACTTCATCGAGAACGATTGGTCCGTCGCCTTTGAGGCTTGGCAGGCCATTCTCGTCCTGGCCCGAAATCGGGATCTCGACGACCAAAACTTTGCCCATATCGCCCTGGGATTTCACAGCGGCCACAGTTTCGAGATGCAAGACGTGTTCTCGGACAAGGAGGTCTTCTTTTATGGGATTTGGCGGGCGCGGAAGCTGATCGGCAGCGACACTCTGGGTGGCCCGTCGAAGGCCCGTGGATTCGAGGTTCTGGCGGCACTGTATCCGGACGCGTTCATGGTCTGGGCGGCGCAAAACTTGGACGATGCAAAACTCGACACCTACGTCAGAAACCGGATTATTCTGTCGCTTCAGGAGGCCAAGGGGTCATTTCTGAATGCATTGGACGATAGGCGATTTCCCCGGCAGGTTAACGGCGATTGGCAGGGATGGCTGCGCGACAACGCGGAACTGGCCCGCGTTTGGAGTTCGGACGATCTCGCCGAGGCCAGGGAGCGCCACTTGAACTTGAGCGGCCCCAGCCCCTACCGGTAGCCGCCGATTTCTTTGCAACCGCGACTGCCAAAGCGTGAAAAGGGCAGGAGCGGGAAATCGACCGTATTCATGGTTGCTCCGGGACTGGCGCCTTTCTACACTGCCGCGCCTTTCGGCCCCTGCCGAAAAATGCCTGATCTTGCCGCTGATTTAGGGACTTCGCCATGGGCGCCAAAAAGCTTCTCACCAAGATTGTCGTCTTCACCCTCTTCGGGCTTTTGATCCTGTCCTTCGCGGTCTGGGGCATCGGCGATATCTTCCGCGGCGGCGGTCAACTCCAGGCCGTCGCCAAGGTCGGCGATCAACTGGTCGAGACCCGCGAGTTCAGCACCGCCTACTCGCGCGAGGTCAGCCAGTTGAGCCGGCAGTTCGGCGGCGCGCTGGACCGCGAGCAGGCCATCGCCCTGGGCATCGACCAGCGGGTGCTGCAGGGCCTGATCAGCCGCACCCTGTTCGACCAGCAGGCCCTCAATCTGGGCATGACGGTCACCGAGGATCAGGAGAAGGAGCGGATCCTGAGGGAGCCCGCCTTTCACGACGAGTTCGGGTCCTTCGACCCGCAGCGCTTTACCAGCGTGTTGCGCAACTCGGGTCTGTCCGAGGGCGGCTACCGCGCCAACCTGCGCCGCGACGTGATGCGCGGTCAGATCGTCGACGCCCTGATCGACGGCGCCAGCGGCCCCGGTCCCCTGGCCAAGACCTTGTTTGCTTACCGCCAGGAGCAGCGTAGGGCGCGCTATGTGGTGATCCCGCGCCCTGTGCTCGACGCGGTCGCGGATCCGGATGATTCCGCCCTCGAGGAATTCTACCAGTCCAACCAGAGCGATTTCCTGGCCCCCGAATCCCGCAGCGTGACCATGGTCTACCTCTCGCCCGACGACTACCTGAAAGAGGTTTCGGTGAGCGAAGAGGAACTGGTCGAGGGCTTCGAGCAGCGCCGCGACCAGCTCACCGTCGCCGAGCGCCGCGAGATCGACCAGTTGGTGTTCGGCAACGAAGAAAGCGCCAAGGCCGCCGCGGACCAGGCCGCCGGCGGCGTTCTTCTGTCGGATATCGCCGCGGCGGACAGCACCGCCAGTCATGTCAACCTGGGCCTGGTCGCGAAGGCCGATCTGCTGCCCACGCTGGGCGATGCCGCCTTTGCGCTGGAGCAAGGGGGCGTCAGCGCCGCGGTCCAATCGCCGGTCGGCTGGCACGTCCTGCAGGTCATCGCGATCCAGCCCGGCAAGGAGCCGGTGTTGGAGGAGGTGCGCGAGACGATCCAACGCGATATCGCTCTCGACAAGGCGGTCGACACCATCATCACTTACGTCAACACCTTCAACGATGCCCTGGGCAGCGGCGCCTCCATGGAGAGCGCGGCGGCGGACCTCGGGATTCCGGTGCGGCGGATCGACGCCATAACCCGCCAGGGTCAGGACGCCGCCGGCCAGCCGATCGCGGACCTACCGCCGGCGCCGGTCTTCACCCAGGCCCTGTTCGACACGGCCGAGGGCGAGACCAGCCTGATGACCGAAACCGCCCTGGGCGGCTACTTCATGGTGCGGGTGGATGCCATTCATGCGCCGGCGCCGCGTGCTCTGGCCGAGGTCCGCGACGACGTGCTCGCTCTGTGGAAGCAAAACCAGCAGGCCGAGCAAGCCAAGATCGAGGCGGCCGCGCTCATGTTGCGGCTCAGGGACGGCAAGACCCTGGACACCCTGGCGGCGGAAGCCGGCCTCAGCGTGCTGGAGACCGAGCCGCTGCGGCGCCAGGGCAACGATCCCGCCAGCCTGCCGGCGCGTGGACTGCCGGACGAAATCTTCGGCCTGACCCTGGGCGATGCGGTGACCGTGAGCGGACAGCAAGGCGAGGTGCTGGCCATCTTGAGCGAGATCGTCCCGGCAAATCCGGCAGCGGCCAGCGCGGACTTCGAGCAGCTTGAAGCCAATCTGGCCCAGAGCCTGCAGGGCGACCTGGTCGATCAGTTCGTGATCGCTCTGGAGCGCGAGTTTGGCGTCGAGATCTTTCCGGCGCGCATGCAAGAGGCTCTGGCGGCTTACTGATGCGTCCCTTTCCGGACTATCAGGCCTTTGAAGCCCGTTACGAGGCAGGCGAAGCGCAGGTCATCTGGACCAGCCTGATCGCCGATCTGGAGACCCCGGTCTCCGCCTTTTTGAAGCTGGCGCGCAACCGGCCGAATTCCTTTTTGTTCGAATCCGTCGAGGGCGGCTCGACCATCGGGCGATACTCCTTCCTCGGCTTCAAGCCGGACCTGCTGTGGCGCTGCTTCGGCGAACGGGCCGAGATCAACCGCCGCGCCCTCAGCGACCCCGACGATTTCCAGCCCCTGGAGGGCCCGCCGCTCCAGACCCTTCAGGATCTGGCGGACGAATCGCGGATCGCCCTGCCGGAGGGGTTGCCGCCCATGGCCTCGGCGCTGGTCGGCTACCTGGGCTACGACTGCATCCGCCTGATGGAGGCCATACCCGACAGCAACCGGCCGGTCCTGGACGTGCCCGACGGCCTCTATCTGCGGCCCACTATTATTGCCATCTTCGACCGGGTCGAGGACCTCTTGACCCTGGTCACCCCGGTGCGGCCCAGCGGCGACGTGTCGGCCCGTGCCGCCTACGACCGGGCCTGCGAGCGCCTGGGCGACGTGGTCGAGGATTTCGCCAAGACGATCAGCGAGCCGCGCGACAGCCTGGCGCCTGGCAATGCCCTGGCCGAGGCGGAGTCCAACATGGCGCCCGAGTCCTACCGGGCCATGGTGAGCGCCGCCAAGGAGTACATCCTGGCCGGCGATATTTTCCAGGTCGTCCTGTCTCAGCGCTTTTCGGTGCCCTTCGAGCTTTCGCCCTTTGCCCTCTACCGGGCGCTGCGCCGGCTGAACCCCTCGCCTTTTCTGGTCTTCTTGAACTTCGGCGGGTTCGCTGTCGTGGCCTCGAGCCCCGAGATCCTGGTACGGCTGCGCGACGGCAAGGTCACGATCCGGCCGATCGCCGGCACCCGCCGGCGCGGCCAGACCCCCGAGGAGGACCGCGCCCTGGCGGCCGACCTGCTGAGCGACCCCAAGGAACTGGCCGAACACCTGATGCTGCTCGACCTGGGACGCAACGACGTCGGCCGCGTCGCCGAGGTCGGCACGGTGCAGGTCACCGAGCGCGAGAACGTCGAGCTCTACAGCCATGTGATGCACATCGTCTCCAACGTCGAGGGCGAACTGCGCGCGGGCCTGACCGCGCTTGACGCCCTGGTGGCGGGCTTTCCCGCCGGCACGGTCTCGGGCGCGCCCAAGGTCCGGGCCATGGAAATCATCGACGAGTTGGAGGCCGACAAGCGCGGCATCTATTCCGGCTCGATCGGCTACTTCGGCGCCAACGGCTCGATGGACACCTGCATCGCGCTCAGGACCGCGGTGGTCAAGGACGGCCGGATGTACGTGCAGGCCGGCGCCGGCATCGTCGCCGATTCCGACCCGGAATCCGAACACCAGGAGTGTCGCAACAAGGCCCGCGCCCTGGTCCGCGCCGCCGAGGAAGCGGTCAACTTCGCGCTCCGCCAGGGAAACTGAAAGAGGCTGGCTTCGGGCCGTTTCAGTTCGGGCCGGACCAGGTGGTCATGGCCTCCAGTTTCTTCTGACGCCGGACATCGGCCTCGAGCTTCCAGTTGCCCTCGAATGCCGCGGACTCCCACGAGCCGTACATGGGATTGGGCAGCGTAATCCAAGAGCTGCCCCAGCGCGCCAGGTGTTTTTCATAGACCTTCAGGCGGTCCGCCGGCGTGCCGCCGATCTCGTCGGTAAAGTCACCGAGGTTGTCGCCGAACAGCAAGAGAACACGGTAGTCCTTGGCGACGTGCGCGCGGCGCGGGCTCTTCTCACGGCCCCAGTCGTTCTCGCCGCGCAGCAGAACCGTGTCCATCGCCTCGTTGATCGGGTACCCCAGCGCCTTGAGATTGGTGCGGGTGCCCTCCTCGTTGGGGTGCTTGCGGTTCGAAAGATAAAAGATCTCGACGCCCTGGGAGGCGGCATAGGCGATGAACTCCAGCGAGCCCGGGATCGGTTTCGAGATCGCCGCATCGACATAGGGGCCCCAGGTCTTGCCGCTGTAGTCGGTGCCCTCCTTGATCAGCCAGGCCTCGTACTCGCTGTTGTCGAGCACCGTCTCGTCGATATCGAGGATAACCGCCGGCGGTTTGTCCTGGTAGGCGCCGGCCTGCTCCAGCGCCGCGGTCCAGTCCTTGTCCGCCAAGGCCTGGTCCAGCATGAGCCGGGCCAGGCGATAGCCGGCCAGCGCGGTGGCCTTGAACTCGACCGAGGTCTGGGTCCACAAGGTGGCGTTCAGCAGGTCGTTGTGGGTCGTCGCCTTCAGGTCCTTGGCATGGGCGCCGGCGGCGCCAAGGACCAATCCGGCACAAAGAAGAAATGCGGCCAAAAATCGTGTCATGGCAGGGAACTCCTCTCCGTTTTCTAGCTGGGGACGCCCTGGGATTCGGGCACAAGTGGCTGCGAAACGACAGCGAAATCTGGCCGCCCCGCATTCACGCGCAAAATCGGCCGCCGCGACGACAAGCCCGATGAATAGGCACACTCACTCGCACACGAAGGCGTAGGAACTGCCGTCGGCCATCGTTCGGATCAGGTAACTGTTCTTGCCGAACTCGCCGCAGTGCGCTTTCGCCCATTCATAGACTTCTTGGGTCGAACCCACGGGTTTGAGGACGATTTGATCGGGCGATTTTTCGACCACGATGGGCGCCAGCAGATGTCGCTCCGGGTTGTCGTCGGCTTGCTCGGCGCCGCCGGAAAAGAGTCCCCATAAGAACCGATGGGCCTTCTGTTTGACCTCGAGCAGCGTCATGACATTGTGAACCGCCGCTTCGACGACGAGAGAAGTCGAGCCTGGCCGGCCGAACACCGGGCATTGCCCGCGAGCCCAGGGCAGTGTTTCGTAAAGCGGATCCTGCGCGGCGACCGCGGCGAAAACCGGCGTGTTCGACGAGCCGTGAATGCCATTCAACCAGGTCCAGTTGCGCGCCGAACAGGTCCATGACAGAATCATCCGGGCGCCGTAGTCGTCACCGGGGTAGAGCGCCGCCGCCATTCCGCCCCAGCTCGACCCCAGGAGAACGGACCTGTCCTTCGAGAACCACGAGAAGGCCATGAGCCTGCGGTAGGCGAACTCCGCCTCCTCGATACGATATTCGACGCTCCTGCGACCCTGTTCCTCGCCGCATTCCTTGCGCCCGCAATCGATCCAGTCCGCCCCGCGGCCGCGGCTGTCGATGACGACGAAGACGACCCCCAGGTCCATCATCGGTTCGGCGAACCGAACCAGGGCCGTGATGTCTCCCGCGCCGTCGCTCAGGGCGACCACGACGGGAATGTCGCGTTCCGAGGCGAGGCTTTCCAGGTGCCGGGCAAGGGTCCGGTCTCGGACCTCGCCGCCAACGTAAGACCGGTCCGATCCGACCAATGAACCGGAGATCATCACATAGGCCCTCTCCCAGGTCCCACTGACACTGCGGCTTGGATCGTTGGAAGCGGCAAGAGCCTGGCCGGCCGCAAGGGCGATGATCGCGACCGTAAAAAGGGAGACAATCTTTGAAGCCGGCATGGTTGCCCTTTGGATGGCCAAATGACACCGCACCTGCCCGGCCGGCCTCCAGCCTGGTAGAGAGGCCTTTCGGGAAGGCGACAGGCGGTGGTGAATTCTGCCCCCCTCCCGGCCGCAGTTCAACGTCTCCTTAGGATGAGGCTTGCGCCCGGCGCCATCAAGATTCGGCGCCCTCGCATCCCGCCAGCCTCACATATCGTCCGGATCGATGCCCGGCACCTCGGTGATGCCGGCCTGCTGCTTCCAGTCGACCGGATAGGCGGCATAGAAAATCACACACTTCTCGTCGCACTCATAGGCGATGTCGTTGTCCTTGGGCACCAGCATCATGTCGCCGGGATTGAGCACGTAGGATTCGCCGTCGCAGGTCAGACGGAAGGTGCCCTGATGGCAGAAGATCAGCTCTTCGCAGGTCAGGCGCCAGGGGATCGAGGCCTGATTGAGAAAGTTCAATCCGCCGGCCATGGCGTCGGAATTCTTCACGGTGGCAAAGGGCTTGATATAGCTCTTGCCCGCCGGCAGTTCATGGAGGCGGTGTTCCACCTCGGACAGTTTGAAGACAATCGGCTTGCTCACGAAACGCTCCCTTCGAGTTTGCTCTATTGTTGTGCGCGCCAGCATCCCGGTTTTTGCCGATCTGCCAAGACGATTCGTTGCGGTCCTGCATGCCACCGCGCCCGCGCCCTCACACGGGGCATCGCCCCGCGGCCACCAGGCCGCGGGAGGCCGAGGGGATGGCGCGGCCGATTCACTGGCCCAGGCCGGCCAGCCTCCGGTCTTCCTGCCGCGCGGCAACGGCGCTGACCGGGGCCAGGGCGATGCCGCGCGCGGCCAGACCGGGGAGCCAGGCCGCCAAGGCCGCCAGGGTGACCGCGTTGGGATGGCCGATCGCCACCGCCGCGCCGCGCTGGCGCGCCAAGGCCTCCAGGGCTGCCAGGTTTTCCTCGACCGCCGCGCGGCCGGGCCGGCCATGATCGAGAAAGAGATCGCGGGAGAGATGGGCGACCCCCATCTCCCGCGCCAGGGAAACCGCCACCGTCTCGGCGGTGGTGCGGGAATCGAGGAACAGCAGGCCGCGGCGCTTCAAGACGGCCATGACCGGACGCAGCGCCTCCCGGTCGGCGGTGAAACGGCTGCCCATGTGATTGTTGATCCCGACCGCGCCTTCCAGGCGGGCCAGACCCCAGTCCAGGTTGGCGGCGATCCCCGCCGCACCCTGCCCGGCCGCCAGCGCCCGGGGCCCGGCGTCCTGGTCCGGGTTCAGCGGCTCCATCGGCACATGCAGCAGCAGTTCGTGACCCGCCGCCCGGGCCCGGCCGCCCCAGTCCCGAAGCCCCTCGGCATAGGTCATGAAGGCCAGGGTGAGCGGCGCCGGCAGCGCCAGCGCCTCGGCCGTCGCCACCCTGTCGAGCCCCAGATCGTCAATCACGATGGCGATCATAGGAACCGCCAGGGCGGCTTGCTGTGGGCCCTCCTCGGCGCGCGCGGCCCCGGGGTCTGGACCGACGAGGAGCAGGAGGATGGCAATCAGGGAGAAGCGCCGCCGCCGGCCGGTGAGGGAAAACCCGATCATGCGGCCCTGTAGCACGCCGCGTCGAGTCGATACCGCCAGGGCGAGGGGCAAGGCGGGGGCCGGGGCGGCGGGCCGGGAAATCGGCCCCGCCCCAACTCAGCCCGGCCCCAACTCAGCCCCGTCCCTCATTCCGCGAAGTGACTGTGTTCGTCGAAGTAGTCCGTCACCTTGTCCCAGGCGCCCTCGGCGGCCTCCTGCAGGGCCTTGCCGGTCCCCTTGTCGCCATAAAGCCCGATGAATTGCTCGTAGTCGGCGACGAACTCCTCGGGCTCTTCCTCGTCGTCGCGAAGCCCGATTTCGAGCCCGAGGACCGGCTCGAGCTGGTTCGCCGTCCAGAGCACCTCGTTGACCGAGTGGCCGCCGTCGTAGACCAGGAACATCATGGTGCCCAACAGGAAGTCCTTGGTGTCGATATCGTCGTGGCCGTTGTCCTGCAGATGCTCGAGCATATGGAGCATGATGTTGGTCGAGCCAGAGGCCCCGGTGGCCCAGGGCAGGCCGTGCTCCAGGGCCAGTTCCACGGCTTCGGTCGGGTGCTTTGTCTCGTCATCGTCCTCGTCGATTCCGGGCTTGTTGATCTCGGGCCGGCTGACGGTGGTGGGGCGCTTGCCGGGCTCCATCCAGTCCTCCTCGACGATGGCCGGCTGATGGCGTTGTGTGATACCGGCCCCGACAGAAAGATTGCTGTCATCGCCAAAGGTATCCAGCCCCTTCTGCGGCACCACGACTTTGCGGTTGTTGGAATCGCCCTTGTCCATCCAGGGATTGGGCACCTGTTGTGCGAGGAGGATCGAAAACTTTACCAGTAGATAGGGCATGGCGATGCATTCCGGCCCCGTCGACTTTTTCGAGCGAAGAAATTTGCTCAGCGCGGCAAGCGCCTTTTCCGGCGTCTTGGCGTCGCGAACCTTCTCCAGCCCCGGCACTTGATTGAACCAGAAGCGGGGGTCCTTGCTGGTGAGATATTCCTGCAGCCCTTCGACCGCCCGATCCAGGCCGCCCTGGGAGAACTGATCGCTGTCGTCGCTGAATTTTCGCGCATCCAACATGTCCGCGAAGGCGCCGCCGGTGGCACGCATTGCGGTCCGCACGCCCCGGGGCGGATCCTCCACCAGATTTCCGATCAGGGCCGAGTCGTAGGCCCGCCCATAGATGTTGTCGTTCAGGCGCGTCGCCGGCAAATCGCTGCCTTTTTCCGGCAGTTGGCCCGCCAGGGACTCGCAGACCTTGGCGACCCTTTTGTAATGGCGTTCCCGGCAGGCTTTCGCCGCGACCTTGAGGAATTTTTGGGTCTCTTTGAGACCCAGGTCGTGGCGCATGACCAGGCTCTTGGCCTTGGCCTCCAGCTCCTTCATGGTCCGGCTATCGGGCTTGGCCTTGCGTTCCGCCTTCAGCGCCGCGATTAGGTGCACCATGACCTCGCTGGGCATGCGCGCCGTCTCGCGCTCGGCCGTCGAGGCGGGCTCGGCGCGCATCTCCTTTTGGTGCCGTTCGGTCAACAGCTTGGCCGCGACTTGCGCCGCCGCCTGATCTTCGGCGGAAGCATCGGGCGATTTGCTCAGCAGATGAATACCCCTCAGCGCCTCGGACGCCGCCTCCGTCTCGTCGTCATCGATCAGCGTGATCACCTGCGCGGCCAGCATCTGGCCCAGTTCTTCGCTGTCTTCGGCATCGGCACGGGCCTCGGCGAAAAAACCGACGAGGTCGAGAGCGGCATCCGCCGCCTCGATACCCCACTCCTTTTTCCAGGCTTTCAGCGCCTTGGAGTCCACAAGCTTGGTCTTGTCTTTGCCTGGCATCCCGGGTGTCTCCTGGTGGCAGCGCAGCGGTTAGACGGCGCGCAGATTGGCGCTGATTTCCTTTAGGCTCTCGGCCATCGGTTGGCGGATCTTCACCGTCACCCCGAGGGGATTGCGCTCGCAGCGGCTGATCTCCTTGTCGAAGCTCTTCAGATAGCCCGCACAATTTTTCAACTCGCCCTGGGCCTGGGTCTTCAAGGCTCCGACCAGGCCGGCATCGCGCGCCTTCACGGCTTTGCTCAGTTTGCCCAGCAGGGCCTCCAGGCTTTCCGGCATGTCCTTGGCGACCAGTTGGATCTTGTCGGCGATCAGATGGAGATCCCGGTCTTCGCTGCCGCGCAACTCGGTCATCAGTTCGTCCAGCCCCTCCATGGAGCGGAAGCGGACCTCGCGCCAGTTGGTCTGGGACAGCTCGACCATCTCGATCATCGCGGCGACCTTGCCTTCGGGAATGGCATCGGCCGCCGCCTGGGCGGCGCCGGCGCCCTGGGCCCTGGCGATGGCCTGGGCGGCCTTGTCGAGGTAGGTCAGGGCCTTTTCGTAGTCCTGCCCGGTCTCGGCGAGGGTCCGGCCCGCGGCCACCACCTTTTCGATCTTCTTCGCGGCGGCCGGGTCGCTGGCGCGCAGGCCCTGCAGGTCGCCCGGGATGGTCTCCAGCAGGCCCTCGTAGAGCTCTTGCGCCGGGCTGGCGGCCCCGTCCTCGACCCCGTCCCCGGCAGCGCCACCGGCACCACCGGCCTCCTCGGCATCTTCGTCGTAGACCTTGCCGTCGACCCCGCGAAACACCAGCCGGTAGCCCAGCTTGCGATCCTTCATATAGGTCTTCATGGCCCGGAACAGCACGGTGGGCGGCTCCTCCAGGCAGGTCAGGATCATGCGCTTGCCGTCAAGCTCGGCCTGGCCGTGGGTGCCTTTCGCGCCCTTGGTCCGGGCCTTGGCCTCCTTGCGCAGTTGCTCGGGCTGGCGCGCCGGATGCATGAAAAAGGCAGGCTCGTCCTTGCCCAGGGCGATACCGAAGTTGATCGGCCGCTCGCGCGCCTTGGCGATCATGTCCTTGAGGACCTTGAGCTCCTTGTCCGGGTCGACTTTCGCGTCGGCCATAACCTGCCTTCCTCCCCATTTCTCGCCAATTGCGCGCCGCTTACAACCCGCATGCGGCGCGATCATGGCAGAGTGGCGCCGCGCCGTGTAGCCCCGATCTGCCGCCGCAAAGACCGCGCCCTCGCCCTCCCACGGGCTAAGCTCGTGGGCCACTCCCGCGACGCGGGCGAGGGGAAATGCCGGGCGCGGAATCGCGACCGACTACAGGATCAAGCCAGCTTGTAGATCCTGAGCCCCGTCCGCCATGATTTGTCGTTCAGCATGGATTCGTAGAAGAGGTACAGCTGGTCGCCAATGGCGAGCGCTTCGAATTTTTCGGCGACTTTCTCATCGCCGTAAAGCTCGTCGAACGGCTCAACCGTTACATCTTTGAAGAACAGGGGATCGCGGCTCAGAGCCAAACCGATCTTCAGGGTTTCCCGCGTCTGCCGCATGTAGAAGAAGAACGGCCTTTTGCCGTCGATCCTGACATCGCTGTCGATGTTTCCGCCGCACCGCGCGCAAAGCCAATCCGATTGTCGAAACTTAAGTGGGTTTTCAGGGTGTCGCTCCACCAAGCGTGTCTGTCCGGTCGCTTTGTCGATGCGTATCTTTGCCCAGCCCAGTTCACCTGATCCGTCTGCTTTGCGATAGCTGTCGTAGCCCTGCCAGAATTCCAATGAATCTGTGTCATCGGTACAAAGATCGTATCCGCCGTTCGACTCGAGCGACCAACCGTCGACATCCCCGTATCGCGTTTCCCAACCGACTTCCGGATAGAGTTCGAACGATTGATCTCGCACGAATTCGGCATCGGGGGCCGACGCGACCGCGGCGCTAACGCCGATCCCATCGCAATAGAACCCCACGATTAAATCCGCCTTCACGGCCACCACGTGATGTAAAACGGCGCGATCGCGGCCCTTGTCCGGACAGAGGACCAACTTGGCGGGTTCCGCTTTCAATTCGACTATATGGAACCGTCGGACCCAACTCTCCCACCGTCCATCCACGATCCGGGTCGTGTAGAGCCACGCCCAGCCGTCCTCGGAAATCAGTTTGCCGCCGGTATCGAAGAGGAATCCGCCAAAACCGTGCTCCTCCCCCAGAACGTCCGGTTCGTAATGGACCAGCGCCAGTTTTGTTTCTTCAACTCGTTCCGTCCAGTCCGCCATTGAGACCTCTCCACTGCGAAATCTGTTCGCCTCCGCCCCCTACTCCTCCCCGGCCAGGCGCTCGAGGATCGGGCAGTCGGGGCGGGCGTCGCCGTGGCAGCGGTGGATCAGGTGGGTCAGGGTGTCGCGCAGGCCGGTCAGCTCGGCGATCTTGCGCTCGATCTCGGTGACATGGCTTTGGGCCAGGTTCTTGACCTCGGATGAGCTGCGGGCGCGGTCCTGCCAGAGCGCCAGGAGGCCGCGCACGTCCGCGACGGAAAAGCCCAGGGAGCGGGCACGCTGGATGAAGCGCAGGGTCTCCAGGTCCTTCTCGCCATAGCGCCGATAGCCTGTCGGGCTGCGCGCCGCCGGTGCAATCAGGCCGACCGATTCGTAGTAGCGGATGGTCTTGGGCGGCAGGTTGGCCTGCTTTGCCACTTCGCCGATGTTCATCTGTCGCGCTCCTTGACCCGCAGCAGCAAGGCGTTGGTCACCACCGCGACCGAACTGGCCGCCATGGCCGCACCCGCGATCACCGGGGTCAGCAGGCCCAGGGCCGCCGCCGGCAAGGCCACCACGTTGAAGATGAAGGCCCAGAAGAGGTTCTGGCGGATCTTGTCGTGGATCGCCCGGCTGGCCGCGATGGCGGTGACCACGGCGGCCGGGTCGGCGCGCAGCAGGGCGATGCCGGCGGTCTTCATGGCCGCCTCGCTGCCGCCGCCCATGGCGATGCCGATATCGGCGGCGGCCAGGGCCGGCGCGTCGTTGACGCCGTCGCCGACCATGGCGACCACCCGCCCCTCGCCCTTCAGGCGCTCGATCGCGGTCAGCTTGTCCTGGGGCAGCAGTTCGGCCACGGCGTGGCCGATGCCCAGTTCTTCGGCCGTGTGACGGACCGCCGCCGCGTTATCGCCCGACAGTAGAACGGACTCGATGCCCTCGGCCCGCAGGCGCTCGATCGTGGCCCGTGCCGTCGCGCGCGGCTGGTCGCCCAGGGCGAAGAAGCCGAGCAGGCCATTGCCGCCGGCCCCAGTCTCGCCGAAGTAGACCAGGGAGCGGCCCTTGCCGCGCTCGGCGGCCGCCAGATCCTCCAGCGGCGCCGTGGGAATCCCCTCCTCGTCCATCAGGCGCTGGCTGCCGGCCAGGTAGCGCCGGCCCTCGTGCTCGGCCACCAGGCCGCGGCCCGGCAGGTTGCGCAGCTTGGCTACCGGGCCCAGGATCGCGCCCTTGTCCAGGGCATGGCGCGCAATGGCCTGGGCCAGGGGGTGGGCGCTGCCCTGTTGCAGCGACCCGGCGAGAGCGACCAGTGCATCATCGCCGCCGGCGCTCTCGACCGCATGAACCGCCATGACCTGGGGCCGGCCCTCGGTCAGGGTGCCGGTCTTGTCGAAGACGACGGTGGTGATGGCGCGGGCCTTTTCCATGGCCTCGGCGTCCTTGATCAGGATGCCGGCGGCCGCCGCCCGCCCGGTGCCGACCATGATCGCGGTGGGGGTCGCCAGGCCCAGGGCGCAGGGGCAGGCGATGACCAGCACCGAGACCGCGGCCAGCACCGCCTGGGTCAGCGCGCCGTCGAGCCACCACCAGCCGGCAAAGGTGGCCAGGGCCAGCAGGATCACCGCCGGCACGAAGATCTCGGCGATGCGGTTGACCAGGGCCTGAACCGGCGGCTTGGAGGCTTGGGCGGCGCGCACCAGTTCGACGATGCGGGCCAGGGTCGCCTCGGCGCCGACCGCCGTGGCCTCGACACGCAGCAGACCGTCGCCGTTCACCGCGCCGGCGATCACGGCATCGCCCGCCGCCTTTGCGACCGGCAGGGACTCCCCGGTCAGGTGGGACTCGTCGGCCTGGCTGGTGCCCTCCAGGACACGGCCGTCGACCGGCAGCCGTTCGCCGGGCTGGACCTGCACGATGTCGCCGACCGCCACGCTTTCCGCCGGCACCTCGATAACCGCGCCGTCGCGCTCGAGCCGGGCGGTGGCCGGCTGCAGCGCCATGATCGCCCGCAGGGCCGCCGAGGTGCGGTGCTTGGCCCGGTCCTCCAGCAGGCGGCCGAGCAGTACCAGGGTGATGACCACGGCGGAGGCCTCGAAATAGAGCGGCAGGTGGGTCATCGTCCAGATCTGATCGGGGACCTGGGCCAGGCGCGCCACGCTGAGGGCGAAGGCGGCCGTGGTGCCGAGCGCCACCAGGCTGTCCATGTTGGCGCTCAGGGTCTTCAAACCCGACCAGGCGCCGCGATAGAACTGTCGCCCGGCCCAGAACTGCACCGGCAGGGCGAGCAGGAGCTGAACCCCCGGCGGCAGCATGGCCTCGAGGCCAAAGAGCGGGAAGGCCATCTGGGCGACCAGCGGCAGGGACAGCGCCAGGGCCAGGGCGAAGACGATCAACTGGGCGCGCAACTGGGCTCGGTCCGGGCCTTCGGCGCCGGTTCCGTCATCGCTGGCGGCGATTGCCCTGGCCTCGAATCCGGTGCCTTGGACGGCCTCGATCAGGCGCCGCAGTTCGATGGTTGTCGCGCCGACCACCCGGGCGCTGTGGTCGGCCAGGTTGACGCTGGCCGTCTCGACAGCGGGCACGGCGAGCAGCGCGCGCTCGACCTTGGCCACGCAGCCGGCGCAGCGCATACCCTCGACAGTCAGGTTCACAGCGGTCATGGTCGCCTCGATGAATTGGGAGCGCCACGGAGGTCTCCCTGAGTGTCATATAGAGGTTCCAGTTACGGGAAGGTCAAGCGGTGCGATAACTTTATTGCGCCAGAGCCGGGCCGGGCCACTTCCGCCGGGCCGGACTAGCTGATATAACAGGGCGAGCGGACCCGAGACAGAACTTTAAAAAACCACGGCAAGGCACTGCGATGTTTATCTTAATCGATAACTACGATAGCTTTACCTATAACCTCTACCACTTCCTGGGCGAGCTGGGCGCGCGGATCGAGGTCCATCGCAACGATCAAATCGGCGTCGACGAGCTGCTGGCCCGTTCGCCCCAGGGAATCGTGCTCTCGCCCGGCCCCTGCGACCCGGACCGCGCCGGGATCTGCCTGGAGCTGGTCGAGCGGGCCGCCGGCAAGGTGCCGATCCTGGGGGTCTGCCTGGGCCATCAGGCCATCGGCCAGTGCTTCGGCGGCCAGGTGGTGCGCGCCGCCGCGGTGATGCACGGCAAGACCAGCGCGGTGCATCACAAGGGAAGCGGCATTTTTCGCGACCTGCCCTCGCCGATCGTCTCGACCCGCTACCATTCCCTGGTGCTGGACCGCGCGGGGCTGCCGGACTGCCTGGAGATCACCGCCGAGACCGACGACGGGGTCATCATGGGCCTGCAGCATCGGGACCTGCCGGTCCACGGCGTTCAGTTCCATCCCGAATCGATCGCCTCGGAACAGGGCCATGCCCTGCTGGCCAATTTTCTCACCCTGGCCGGCCATAATGTGAAAGCGCCCTACCGGGGCGCGGCCGAATGAACGCCCAGGCCAAGGATTTCAGGCGCTTTATCGCCCTGGCGGCGAGCGGCGAGCCGCTTTCGGCCGGCGATAGCGAAGCCGCGTTCGACATCATGATGTCGGGCGAGGCGACCCCCTCGCAGATCGGCGGTTTCCTGATGGCCCTGCGGGTGCGCGGCGAGACGGTCGACGAGATCACCGGCGCCGCCCGGGGCATGCGCGCCAAGATGATCACCATAACCGCGCCGCCCGACGCCATCGACCTCTGCGGCACCGGCGGCGACGCCACCGGGACCTACAACATCTCGACCGCCGCCCAGTTCGTCGTGGCAGCCTGCGGCGTGCCGGTCGCCAAGCACGGCAACCGCGCGCTCTCCTCGAAAAGCGGCGCCGCCGACACCCTGGCCGCCCTGGGGGTCAACCTGGACGCCGATATGGCCCTGGTGCAGCGGGCCCTGGACGAGGCCGGCACCTGTTTCATGCTGGCGCCGCGCCACCACGGCGCCATGCGCCACGTCGGCCCGACCCGGGTCGAGCTCGGTACCCGCACGATCTTCAACCTGCTGGGGCCGCTTTCGAACCCGGCCAAGGTCGAGCGCCAGTTGATCGGCGTCTTCTCGCCCGACTGGGTCGAGCCCCTGGCCCACGTGTTGAAGGGCCTGGGCCACGAGAAAGCCTGGGTCGTGCACGGTGCCGGCGGCATGGACGAGCTCTCCACCACCGGTCCGTCCCAGGTTGCCGAGTTGACCGGCGGAACGGTGCGGACCTTCGAGGTGACGCCCGAAGAGGCCGGCCTGCCGGTCGCCCGGCTGGCGGATCTGAAGGGCGGCGATGCGGAGACCAACGCGGCGGCCCTGCGCGGCCTGCTGGCCGGCGACAAGACACCCTACCGCGATATCGTGCTGCTGAGCGCCGCGGCCGCCTTGATCGTCGCCGACAAGGCCGCCGACCTGACCCAGGGGGTCGCCCAGGCCGCCGAAGCCATCGACAGCGGCGCGGCGGCCAAGGTTCTGGCCCGCATGGCGGCGATCACCAACGAGGCGGCCCCGGCCGATGAGTGACGTGCTCGACAGGATTTGCGCCGACAAGCGCGCCTTTCTGGCCGAGCGGCAGGTCCGGGTCTCGCGCGCCGATCTGGAGGCCCGCGCCGCCCGGGCCAGCGCGCCGCGCGGCTTCCACCGGGCGCTGGCGGCCGCGGCAGAGACCAAGGGCTACGGCCTGATCTGCGAGATCAAGAAGGCCTCGCCCAGCAAGGGCCTGATCCGCGCCGATTTCGACCCGCCGCGCCTCGCCCGGGCCTACGAAGAGGGCGGCGCGACCTGCCTTTCGGTCCTGACCGACGAGCCCTACTTCCAGGGCACCGACGCCCATCTGATGGCGGCGCGGGCCGCCGTCGCCCTGCCCTGTCTGCGCAAGGACTTCATGCTCGATCCCTACCAGATCCTCGAGGCCCGGGCGCTGGGCGCCGACTGCATCCTGCTGATCATGGCGGCCCTCGGCGATGCCCAGGCCGCCGAGCTGGAGGCCGCCGCGCTGGAGCTGGGCATGGATGTTCTGGTCGAGGTTCACGACGGCGCCGAGCTGAACCGCGCCCTGGCCTTGAAGTCGCCCCTGATCGGCATCAACAACCGCGACCTCAAGACCCTGGCGGTCGATATCGCCACCACCGAGGTACTGGCTGCCGAGGTCGGACCGGCCACAGAGGGATCAGGTCGTCTGCTGGTCTCCGAAAGCGGCCTCAACAGCCGCGACGATCTGGCGCGCATGCAGCGCTGCGGCGCGCGGGCCTTCCTGATCGGCGAGTCCCTGATGCGCCAGGACGACGTCGCCGCCGCCGTGCGTGCCCTGCTGCCCGACGCGGCCCAGGCCGTCGCCTAGAAAGAGCCCCCATGGCCGATTTCACCCACTTCGACCAGGAGGGCAAGGCCCACATGGTCGATGTTTCCGACAAGGCCGCGAGCGCCCGTACGGCCAGGGCCAAGGGCCTGGTTGTGATGCAGCCGGCGACCCTGGCGCTGATCCAGTCGGGCGGCGTCAAGAAGGGCGACGTTTTGAGCGTGGCCCGGCTCGCCGGCATCATGGGAGCCAAGCGGACCCCCGATCTGATCCCGCTCTGCCACCCCCTGGCCCTGACCTCGGTGAAGGTCGATCTCGCCCTGCTGCCCGAGCAAAACGCCGTCGAGATCACCGCGACCTGCAAGCTGACCGGCCAGACCGGGGTCGAGATGGAGGCGCTGACCGCCGTGTCGGTCGCCGCCTTGACCGTCTATGACATGTGCAAGGCGGTCGACCGCGCCATGCAGCTGACCGACATCCGTCTGGTCCACAAGGCCGGCGGCAAGTCCGGCAGCTTCACGGCCGCCTGATGCTGACCGTCGCCGAAGCCCGGGCGCGCATGCTGGCCGCCGTGACACCGCTCGGCGCCGAGACCGTGAGCCTGGTCGAGGGTCTGGGCCGGGTTTTGGCCGCCGATGTGACGGCCCGCCGCGACCAGCCGCCACAGGCGGTCTCGGCCATGGACGGTTACGCGGTGCGTGCCGCCGACCTGGCCAGCGCGCCGGCCAGCCTGACGGTCATCGAGGAGATCGCCGCCGGCGATCCCCAGGGGGCCGGAAGCGGCCGCGCGTTGGGGCCCGGCGAGACGGCGCGGATCTTCACCGGGGCGCCCTTGCCGCCCGGCGCCGATGCCATCGTGATCCAGGAGAACACCCGCCCCGACGGCGACCGGGTGATGATGGACGAGGCCGTGAAGCCGGGCCGCTACGTGCGGCCCCAGGGTCTCGACTTCAAGGCCGGCTGGCTCGGGCTGGAGCGCGGCCGGCGGCTGACCGCCCGGGACATCGGTCTGGCCGCGGCGATGAACCAGCCCTGGCTCCGGGTCCAGCGCCGGCCTCGGGTCGCCATTCTCGCCACCGGCAACGAGGTGGTCATGCCGGGCGAGCCCATGGCGCTGAACCAGATCGCCTCTTCGAATGGCCTGGCCCTGGCCGCCTTCGTCACCGCTCGGGGCGGCGAGCCGCTGAATCTGGGGATCGCCCCCGACGAAAGCGACGCCCTGGGCGCCTTCATCGCCGGGGCCGAGGGCGCGGACCTGCTGGTCACCACCGGCGGCGCCTCGGTCGGCAAGCACGACCTGGTGCGCCAGACCCTGGCCGACCGGGGCATGACCCTGGACTTCTGGAAGATCGCCATGCGCCCGGGCAAGCCGCTGATCTTCGGGCGCATCGCCAAGACCCCGTTGCTCGGCCTGCCGGGAAATCCGGTCTCCAGCCTGGTCTGCTCGACCCTCTTCCTGGCGCCCCTGATGGAGGCCCTCCTGGGCCGCGACCCGGCGGGAGTCCCGGCCAGCGCCAAGGCGGTCCTGACCGCGCCGCTGGGGGAAAACGACGAGCGCCAGGACTATCTGCGCGCCACCCTGTCGCCGGGCGACGGAGATCTGCCCCAGGTCACCGCCTTCGCCCGTCAAGACTCCTCCATGCTGGGCACCCTCAGTCACTCCGACGCCCTGATCCTGCGGGCGCCCCACGCGCCGCCCCTGGCGGCCGGCGCGACGGTGGAAATCATCCCGCTGGGCGGTGGGGTGCTGTCGGTTTAGTAAATCCGGGCGTCGGATTCAGAACTTGTAGACAAGCTCGACACCGCCGAAATAGGCCGGGTCGGTCCGATCCGAGAAAGCCGCCCCCGGCAGGAACACCCCGAAGATGAACTCGGCGTCGAAGTCGGCGATCTTGCGCAGACCGACAATGGCATCCAGCCCGTGACCGATGGAACGGTGGCGGCCGGTGGGGTCGGCGTCGATCGCGGCGCCACGGAGCCGGTCCGAGGCGTTGTGCTGCCGGTAGTAGTGATAGACGAGATCGACCGACGATTTCGGCGTCGGCCTGACCCCGAGACCGACCGTGGCGATCGCCAGGTTCCGCAGATCCGGGTCCAGAACCTCGCCATAGTACTTGAAGCTGGTCACGCCGTTGAACTTGTCCTGATTGTCGTGCAGGCCGGTCTGGCGAAAGGCCCCATCGGTGCCGTCGTCCTCGTCCTTGTCGCCCGTGCCGAAGGCCGCCCCCAGGGTGAGCGACGGCTCGTAGGGCGCATCGAAAACGTAGGTTATCCCCACATCGCCGCCGAAGCCGCGAACATCGACCGGTGCCAGGGTGCTTCTGACATGGGACAGCTCCCCCCAGTAGCCGAGGTTGGGCGCAAGATCGCCATTCGCCTGCAGGCCGACGAACAGC
This sequence comes from Kiloniellaceae bacterium, assembly GCA_021776195.1. Next base: position 74,055 of record JAJFGK010000102.1, read on the forward strand.
AGATCCTGGGGATTGGGTTCCCGGTCGTCCCGAAAGATGGCATAGGCGCTGAACTCGGATTCATTGCCCTCGTTGCCGTCTTCCTCGCCCAGCGCGAAGCGGCCGATCAGGGCGTAGTTGTCGACCTTGTCCCGACGCTCGTCGCTCAGGAGGTCCTTGCGCAGCAGTTCCTCGCGGCTGACGGAGAACTCGACCTCGAAGGGGCCGCGCGCCAGAAAGAGCCGGGCGGCATCGAGCTGCTCATCGAAGAGCCATTCCCGGGAATCCTCGAAGTCCTGGCGGCCGAGCTGGAGCGATAGGCCCTCGGGAATATCGGTGAAATGGAGGTAAGCCTGTTCGATCGACAGCTCGACCTCCCGGTCGCTCCGGCGCACCCGCGACCCGAAGGAGAACTTGTGCCTGATCTCGCTTTCGATGAAGACCTGCAAGTGTTCGCTGGGGTCGAACGACAGGCTCACCCCAAGCTCTGGCTCCAGGGTGATGCGGTCGTCGTCATTATTGGTATCGAGATCGAACTCCTGCTCGGTCTCGAAATCCAGCGTGAGCTGGGCGCCGAAGCTGAGATAGGGTGCGGCTTCGTGGGTCGGCGGGGGCGCGGCCTCGAGGTCGCCATCGGTCCGTGACCCGAAGTTTTGAAGGGAGGGCTCCGCCGCGAGCCGGGAGCTGGACAGGGTCAAGGAACCCAGGGCCGCCAGGGCCATCAGCAGCCAAAGGCAATTCATGAGTGGATTCCCACCGGCGGGCGCCCACCGACCGGTGACCCAACAGCGCCCTGAAGGCATCGGCACCCCGCGGCGTGGCCGGACTATCTCGCGGCTCGAAGACATTGGTGCGGCTCACGCTTTCCCGACGATCATGCCAGCGGTCGCAACGGTTTTTCAGATCGATCAATGATTTGCGCGCCGCGACCGTCGCCGCAGTGCCAGAGTTCGGTCAGGGCGTCAACCTGGGTATTGGCAGGGAAATCCGGCAAGATGGCGGCCGCGCCTGGACAGACTGGCATGATTCGGGAAAGGGAGGTCGTGTCCCTGCCCTTCCAAGACAGGTAAGTGAGGATCCCGCGCGGCTTGGGCGGTGGGGACCTCCGATGGGTCTGTCCGGCGCGAGCGGGCTGGGTCAGGCGGCCTTCTTGGCTTCCTTGTAGAGCGCCTCGAAGGCGTCATCGACATTGTACAGATGATCTTCCATGAAGATGGCGTTGATCGGGCCGCGCAGGTCGTCCATGCATTTCCACTTTTTCTGCTTGATGATGAGGTCGACCAGCACCGTGCCTTTGCGCTTCGAGGCTTTGCTGTAGGAGAAGTACTTCTTCGCGGTTGCATCCAGAACCTGGCCCTTTTTGAGCAGTTTCTTGGTGCCGCCGTCACCCGATTTCTTGTCCAGCTCGTTCAGCAGGCTGGGGGTCTTCATCAACTCCTGGGCCAGACGGGCTTGCGTTTTCACCATCTTCGCGAGCTCATTATTGAGCGGCTTTTGGAACTTGGCCTTTTCCTTCTCGGACAGGCCTTTTTGACGGCTCAGTTCCTTTTGAACCTTTTCGATGCCGTCGTGAAAATCCATCCAAGCGTACCAATAGAGCCGGATGTTCCTGTTGGTCTTCTTCAGCTTCTGAAACACCCCCTTGGGCAGTTTGGCGGGCGGCTTGCGGCCAGCCAGGACTGCCTCGGTGTTCTTGCCGACAATGCCGTCGGGCTTCAGGTTCTTCTCTTTTTGATAGGCCTTGACCGCTTCGGCCGTCCCTTTGCCGAAAACCCCGTCGACCTCGGGCTTCGGCTTGACGCCGGCCTTGACGAGTTGCTCTTGTAGTTTCTCCACCGGGGCGCCCTTGGCACCGACTTTGAGAACCGCCATTGCCCTTTGCTCCTCGTTTCCGATCCGTTGTGCCGCTAAGCTCTAAGGTGTGTCGCAGGGCGCCAAATCGAAGGTCGGTGATTGTGAAGCGGCTCACATCGGCCTGATCCAGGCGGCAATCGAGGGCGCCGGCCTGCCGACGGATGAGGCACAGACGAGCGAGACCACCTCGAGGGAGACCGCGATGCAGATCGATTTCACCGACAAGCGCGTGCTGGTCACCGGCGGCACGAGGGGCATCGGCCGGGCCACGGTCGAGGCCTTCCTGGCGGCGGGCGCGCGGGTCGCCGTCAACGGCCGAACGGCGGAGTCGACGGCCTCGGCGCTAGCTACGCTGGATAGCGCCCATCGCCTCCTCGCCGCGCCCGGCGATGTCGCCCGGGCGGCGGGCTGCGAGGCGGTGGTCGGCGCGGCGGTCGCGGGCCTGGGCGGCCTCGACGTGCTGGTCAACAGTGCCGGCATCGGCAAGGATGGGCCGATCGAAGACTTCGACGAGGCGGCCTGGGACGCCACGATGGACGTCAACCTGAAGGGCACCTTCTTTTGCATCCGCGCGGCGTTGCCGGCCCTGCGCGAGAGCGGCGGCAACATCGTCAACCTGGGATCCGACGCCGGCCTGATCGGCGAGAAGGGCCTGACGGTCTACTGCGCCTCCAAGGGCGGCGTGGTCAACATGACCCGCGCCCTGGCGCTCGAGCTGGCGCCCGCCCTGCGGGTCAACTGCGTCTGTCCGGGCTATGTCGATACCGACATGGTACGGCGCGACGGCATCGACCGGGCCGACGACCCGGCCGCCGCCGAAGCGGCCCTGGTCGACTACGCGCCGCTGAAACGCATGGCCACGGCCGGCGAGATCGCCAGCGCCATCCTCTACCTGGCCTCGGAGGCCGCGCGCAACATCACCGGCGCCGCTCTCCAGATCGACGGCGGCACGACCGCGGGACGCTGAGCCGGCGGGGCACTGAGCCGGCGGGGCACTGACCCAATGAAAACGGCCGCTGCACGTCGGGCAGCGGCCGCCTCCGGGTCTCTCGTTGATGCGTGGCAGTTATGGGGCCGGCTACTCGCGGTCTTTCATTTCCGTGTTGATCTCGATGGAGATCGGCCCGGTCGAAAAGTTGCCGACGCCGAAGGCCTGATGGTCGATCTCGGCGGTGGCGGCGAAGGCGACCCAGTTGCCCTTGTAGTAATCGATGAACTCGGCCACCGGATGGGCGCCGCGGTGGGTCAGCTTAGCCTTCAGGGTGACCGGCAGGGTCGTGCCGTGCAGGGTCAGATCGCCGGTCACATCCGCCGTGTCGTCGCCGGTCCGGGTGATGCCGGTGCTCTTGAAGGTGATTTCCGGATAGGTCTCGACCTCCAGGAAATCCTTGCTTTTCAGATGGTCGTCCAGGGGCGTGAACCCGGTCGAGACGCTGCTGGTATCGATCGACACCTCCAGCGTCGAGTTTTCCACCTGATCGGGGTCGAGGTTCAGCTTGCTGCTGGACTTGGTGAACTCGCCGTGCTGCATCGAGACGCCGGCATGGCTCCAGGCGAAGAAAATTTCGGTGTGCCCCTGATCGGAAAAATAGGTCTCTTCGGCCAGGGCCGGCGCGGCCAGGAGCGACAGGGCCAGGGTGGCCGATGCCAGTGTCGAACAGGAAATGTGGTGTTTTATGTGCATCGCAATTCGATCCTTCTGTCGTGTCGCGGTGTGAGTCGGCCAAATGTTAACCTTTTACCCGGGCCGGTGGCAAATCACAGTCACCTCGCCACCCGGTGATAACCTGGCCGCCCAGGATCTCCACCCGACCCCCTGCCCCGGACCCCCTCCCCGGACCATCGGTCTGGGCGCCCCCGCCGGACGGCGGGCCTTGGAAACGGCAGGGGTCGTCAGGCTTCCCCCAGACCGCCGGCAGCACCAGTCCGCCATGCTCTATAGCACTGCCGGACGGTCGCTTTCCCGATCCTGATTGCTGTTTGACAGCGGTTTTCCCCCCGGCTCGGGCGCCGAGACAAAAGCGCCCACCCACCAAGGCACCCTCCGCGCCCAACAGCGGCTGGCGGCGCCGCTCTTGGCCGGACAGCCGCTCTCCTGTGACGCGCCCTGTCAGAAGCCGTTGGGGTTGCCGGCGATCAGGATGCCGTTGCCGTCCACCGCGCCGTCCTTGTAGAGAGTCATGGAGGGACCGTTGATTTCCACGCCGAAGCAGCGCTCGGCGCCGTCCCCGTACTGAAAACACATCTCGCCCTCCGTCGCGCGCCAACGGCCGCTGTAGCCCTTCGCCCTGATGCTGCCGTCGGGTGCGTAGTACTCGACGAAAGCATCCTTGAGCATGCTGCCCTGGTAGGTACGGTCGCTGACCGCGGCGGTGATCTCGGCCTTCGAGGCCATCTCGCCGGCCAGGGCGCCCGCGGTTAGCCCGGCCATCAGAATCGCTATTGCCGTCATGGCGGCCCTCATCTTGGACGTCATCATCTCTCCTCCCCTTATGTTGCGATTGGATTTGGCGTTGGGCGCGAATGATCTGTCGTGCATCCATGCATGTCTATTTGCAATAATCGCATCCCTACCTGCAATTTCGCAGCTTGGGTGGCCGGGGTCGGCCGGACATCGGACGACCTTTGCCGCAAAGGAGAGACAGAATGGTTGACTGGGAACAGTGGCAGACCTTGTTGGCGGTGTCCCGTTTCGGCACCCATTCGCGCGCCGCCCGGTCGCTGCGGATCGACCCCACCACCGTCGGGCGGCGGCTGAAGCTGCTGGAACGGCGCGTCGGAGCGCCTCTCCTGCTCCGCCAGGACGGCCGCCTGCGCCCGACCAGCCGCTGCGAGGCCCTGCTGGCCCACCTCGAGACCGCCTCGGAGGCCCTGCGCGCCGCCGAACAGGTCACCGCCACCGCCGACAGCGGCGCGGTCTGGCGCAGCCTGCGCCTGACCGCGGCGCCGCTGCTGATCAATAATCTCTTTGCCCCGGCGGTCGGCGGTCTGACCGCCGCGCTGAGGGTTCGGATCGAACTGCTGGGCGCGACCAGCAACGCCAGCCTGACCCGCCGCGAGGCTGACATCGCCGTGCGCATCGACGACCAGCCCGCCGACCCCAGCGTCATCGCCGAGCCCATCGGGCGGCTCGCCTTCGCGACTTACTGCGCCGCCGGGCGGGATCCCGGCACCCTGCCCTGGGCCGCCCTGACCGAGGAGTTCATGGGCACCGCCGGCGGCCGGGTCATGGCGCGGCTGGCCGGGCCCGACGGCTTTCAGTATCGCGCCGGCCACTACGACCCGCTCATCGAGATCGCCAGGAGCGGCCTCGCCCGCGCCCTCCTGCCCTGCTTCGCCGCCGAGCGCGAAGGCGCCCCCAGGCGCGACGGTGCCCTGCGGCACGACGGTACCCTGCGGCACGACAGCGCCCTGCGGCACGACGGCGCCCTGCGGCGCGTCGGCGGGATCGTCATGAGCTACCCGCTCTGGCTGCTCTATCACCGCCAGGACAGCGACGTGCCGCATCTGAAGGCGGCGCGCGCCTGGATCAAAGAACTCGCCGCCGATCTGACCCCGGGCGCCCCGGACTCCGACAACTGAGGAGCCGTGCCAGGCAACTTTGCCGTGCCGAGCTGCTCGGTTTCGACTCGCTGGGCTGGACCGTGACACCAGACAACGGAGTAGATCATTCGCCTATTGGGGGGTTGGTGGCCCCGGCGAGTTCTGGGGCCCCGTTCTGGGCCCCAGTTCTGGGGCCAGGGCGCTGACATTTTACCGTCCAGGTGCCGCGGCCTGGAGATTGCTCAGGACAATGGTCCTGGAACCTCGAAGAAATAGAGCCCAACCGCGGTCATCAGAAGGGCGACTGGAAGGCCCCAGATGAAGGCCCCCTTCTTGGAAAGGCTGCCCGGCGGGTTCCGCTGGGCCGCCACCGGGTTAAAGGTGTCTTCCGCCGGGTTTGAGGCGAAATTGCCGCCGAGGCCGCTCAGGCTGGCCAGTGTCGCGACCGCTCCGACGGCGAGCAGTCCGGGACCGCCCAACCACAAGAACGCCCCGATCCCGATACCGAGCATGACAACGATCACAAGAAGCCGGTCACGCATTGCAAGGTTTGCTTCGGTTTATCAACAAGACTCTCCGCATACAGAGTGGCCGGAGTGCCGTCAGCAACCAGGCCGCAACAACCAGGCTCGGCCGTCTGGGGCAAGGCCAGTGTACGCAGGCCGTTCTGTGGACACGACACTTATCTACCGGACATCTCAGCATCTTTGCGTCTCTTGCGATTGCCTTGCGGTCTACTTCGCCGAGCCCTACGCGCCCTGGCAGCGCGCTACCAACGAGAACACCAACGGGCTCATTCGCCAGTTTTTCCCCAAGGGCTGCGACTTCAAGGCCGTCTCGGACAAGGCGCTTGCAAGCATGCTTTCAAGGCTCAATCATCGGCCCCGCAAATGCCTCGCCTACCAGACCCCGCACGAGGTCCTGCTAAAAGCTAAGAATGGTGCACCTGCAACCTGAATCCGCCTGTCCCCAGAACCCAATCAAGTATCGTGTCCCCAGAACCCCGGCCGTTCCTTGACTTGCATGAGGAGCATAACCCGGTCGCCTTCGAAAGTGCCGGGCATCGTCGGCGGCAGGAGGCTATCAGGGCGGCGAAAAGTGCACAGTCCCGTAAGGCCGCTGCATAGGGACCAGTACCCCGGAGCCCCTTGTGCCGCTGGTCGCGCCCTTCCCACGCACTGACATGGCGTCCTTGAGCACGGCGACCTGATCCGCAGAGATGCGCATCCTCGAATAACTTGCTATTAGGTCCAGTCCCTACCGGCGAGGTGGCGCGATGGCAGACGGTCTTGCAATCATATCCGAGTTCATTTCCCGGTTGTCCCAGGGATATGCCTCCAAGGCTCTTTACCGGGGCCACGCTGATCAAACATGGCAACTTGGGCCATCGGCCTTCCGCGACGGGTGGGAGGGCATCGATTCTCGCGAGCGGCTTACTGACTGGATGAGGCAGTCCGCTCCGTACGCCGAGCGGCGGCCGCAGACCGAGATAGAATGGCTCGTTCTTGCCCAACATTATGGGATCGCGACACCGCTGTTGGATTGGACTACAAGCCCATTGGTGGCGCTTTTCTTTGCGTGTGGGCACGAAGATAGGGCCGGCTGCGTGTGGAGGTTTCGCGCGGGTTCGTATGATAGTTACGACCATCTCACTTTCGTTGATGCATTCGACGCGAAGAGGGAGAGAGTGGCGGTGATCCCGTCAAAACCAATGAATGCGCGGGCATTGGCTCAGGATAGCGCCATGACCCTGCATCCGCCGAAGGGGTCAGCTTTTGGCAATGGGTTGCTAACTCACTCCATCAAGGAAATCTTTGTCCTTGAGGGTGACCAAAAATTCACTGTTCGGGCTGCCCTGCGGGTGTTGGGTATAACTGAGGAACGCATGTACGCCGATATCAATTCACTGGCGGAAAGCTTCAACAGAAGCCTGCGGCAGCGGCCAGGGCTTTAGCGCCATGAAGGCTGCACCGCCCAAAACTGGTGGTCCGCGCAACCATCACTTCGTGCCGCAGTATTATCTTAAGGGGTTCGCCAAGCCACGCTCAAAAATCGGCAAGTTGTTCGTCTGCGACCTGTCGGAGCGGCGGCGCTTCCGTACAAAACCGCGCAACGTCGCTGCGCGCCGGGACTACAATCGAGTGGATATCGAGGGGGTCGACCCGAACATTGTTGAGTCGCAACTAAGCGAGGTGGAGGGAAAGGCCGACCAAGCACTGCGACGGATTTTTGTCGCCCAGTCGATTGCGAATGAAGAGGATTTCGCCATGGTGCTGATCCTGATCGCCCTGCTTTTCCTAAACAATCCGACCTTTCGCAAGCAGCGCGACGACATCATTAGTAACGTGGCCAAACAGATGATGGGCAACATGCTCGCCACGCCTGAACGATGGGCGTCGGTTGCTTCTCAGGCCGAGGCCGGCGGCGTCAACCTCAACGATTCGGTCAGCTATGAAGAGGTCCGCGAGGCTGTCGCGACCGGGCGCATCGTTCCGCATACTATGAACCACGCGCTGATTGCGCAGGAAATGCAGTTGTGGCCTGATATTGTTCCTCTCCTAAGGGCTCGCAAATGGCAGCTGCTCATATCGGACGCGGTCACCGGCGAGTTCGCAACCGCCGATAAGCCTTGCGTTCTACGCTGGACAGATCCCGCGCTCAACAAAGGTCCATACGGCGTCGGTTTAGGGTCCCCTGATTCAACCATCACCTTCCCTTTGAGCAGTCATCTCGCCCTGTTTGGGACGTTCGAGGGCGAGAATCTAACGTTGCCTGCCAGCCCTGAGATCGTCGCCACCTTTAACTTTCAAACGATGATGGGAGCAATTAGGCAGGTCTACTCTGGTTCAGACTTTCCGGTCTGGGATGTGGGCGGCAGAATCCGCCCCTTCTCTGAGAGTCTGACTCAAAACTCTATGGGACATAACAATACCTTGCGAGGCGGCGGGTGACGAGGCGGATGTGGGCAATGAGGACCCAGGCCTCTGCGCTGGCGATTGATTTTTCCCAGTCCTTGGCCAGCCTCCGGCAT
>JAJFGK010000103.1 GCA_021776195.1 Kiloniellaceae bacterium
AAGACCTTCGCTTAAGCGCGTCGCAGCCGCGACCGCACGAAGCGACAAGAGCCGGGGATAGGCGCGCATGCCGAGCCTCAAGGACCTCAAGATCCGGATCGCCAGCGTCAAGTCGACGCAGAAGATCACGCAGGCCATGAAAATGGTGGCTGCGGCCAAACTGCGCCGGGCACAGGAAGCGGCGGAGGCCTCGCGGCCCTATGCCGAACGCATGGAGCGCATGCTGGGCTCGCTGGCGACCGTGGCGGCCGGCCAGGCGGGTGCCCCAAAGCTGCTGGCGGGAAGTGGCAAGGATGCGGTTCATCTGATCGTCGTCGCGACCGCCGACCGCGGGCTTTGCGGCGGCTTCAACACGAATATCCTGCGCGAGGCCCGGCGTCAGGTCGCGGCCAAGATCGAGGCCGGCAAGGAGGTCAAGATCCTCTGTGTCGGGCGCAAGGCGCGCGATGGACTGCGGCGCGACCACCCCGACAAGATCATCGATACGATCGAGGATATCGCCAAGCCGCGCTTGGAGTTTGTCTCGGCCGGGGCAATCGGCGAACGGGTCGCCGCGATGTTCGAGGCCGGCGAGTTCGACGTCTGCACGCTGGTTTATGCCCGCTTCAAGTCGGCCATGACCCAGATCGTCACCGCGCAGCAGTTGATCCCCTTCGTTCCCGAGAGCGACGGAAGCGAGCTGGGCGAGGAAGCGGGCGGCAGCGCGGTCTACGACTACGAGCCCGACGAGAACGAAATCCTCTCGGCACTGCTGCCGCGCAACCTGTCGGTCCAGATCTATAAGGCGCTGCTGGAGAACCAGGCGAGCGAGCACGGCGCGCGAATGACCGCGATGGACAGCGCGACGCGAAATGCCGGCGAAATGATCAAGAGCCTGACCCTGGTCTACAACCGGACGCGCCAGGCGGCGATCACCAAGGAGCTGATCGAGATCATCTCCGCCAAGGAAGCATTGTAATTCGAGCGATTGTGAAGACCGCCGGCCGGATGCCGGGTCTGACAAGGGAGTGAATGATGGCTAAGAATATCGTCGGCAGGATCACGCAGGTCATGGGGCCGGTGGTCGATGTTCAGTTCGAGGGCGATCTGCCGTCAATTCTGAACGCGCTGGAAACCACGAACGATGGCAAGCGCCTGATCCTCGAAGTGGCGCAGCACCTGGGCGAGAGCGTGGTGCGCACCATCGCGATGGATGCCACGGAGGGACTGGTTCGCGGCCAGGACGTGACCGACACCGGTTCGGCCATCGAGGTGCCCGTCGGGCCCGAGACCCTGGGACGGATCATGAATGTCATCGGCGAGCCGGTCGACGAGCGCGGCCCGATCACCTCGGCCAAGAGATCGCCGATTCACAAGTCCGCGCCGCCCTTTGTCGACCAGTCGACCGATACCGAAATTCTGGTCACCGGCATCAAGGTCGTCGATCTGCTGGCGCCCTACTCCAAGGGTGGCAAGATCGGTCTCTTCGGCGGCGCCGGCGTGGGCAAGACGGTGCTGATCATGGAGCTGATCAACAACGTGGCCAAGACCCACGGCGGCTATTCGGTCTTTGCCGGCGTCGGCGAGCGCACCCGCGAAGGCAACGACCTCTATCACGAGATGATCGAATCCCAGGTCATCAAGCTCGAGGGCGACTCCAAGGTCTCCCTGGTTTATGGCCAGATGAACGAGCCGCCGGGCGCCCGTGCCCGGGTTGGCCTGACCGGCCTGACCCAGGCCGAGTACTTCCGCGACGAGGAGGGTCAGGACGTGCTCTTCTTCGTCGATAACATCTTCCGTTTCACCCAGGCCGGCTCGGAAGTCTCGGCGCTGCTGGGACGCATTCCCTCGGCGGTGGGCTATCAGCCGACCCTGGCGACCGACATGGGCACGCTGCAGGAGCGCATCACCACCACCAAGAAGGGCTCGATCACCTCGGTCCAGGCGATCTACGTTCCGGCCGATGACTTGACCGATCCGGCGCCCGCGACCTCCTTTGCCCACTTGGACGCGACCACGGTGCTGTCGCGCCAGATCGCCGAGCTTGGCATCTATCCGGCGGTCGACCCGTTGGACTCCACCAGCCGTATTCTCGATCCCTTCATCGTCGGGGAAGAGCACTACGCCGTGGCCCGCGAAGTGCAGCGCGTGCTACAGACCTACAAGGCGCTGCAGGATATCATCGCCATCCTCGGCATGGATGAGCTCTCCGAGGACGACAAGCTGGTCGTCGCCCGGGCGCGCAAGATCCAACGCTTCATGTCGCAGCCTTTCGACGTCGCCCAGGTCTTCACCGGCTTCCCCGGCGTGCAGGTGCCGCTGGAAGAAACCATCCGCGGTTTCAAGGGCATCGTCGACGGCGATTACGACCACCTGCCAGAGCAGGCCTTCTACATGGTCGGCACGATCGACGACGCCGTCGAGAAGGCCAAAAGGATGGCAGCCGAAGCGGCTTGAGGCATTCAGCTAGAGGCCGGAACGAGGCGAAAGGGCAAACGCGATGACCGAGAACACGGTCGAGTTCGAACTGGTGGCGCCGGAAAAGCTATTGCTTTCCAAGCCCGTCGAGATGGTCGTGGTGCCCGGAGAAGACGGCGACTTCGGTGTCCTGCCACGGCACTCCTTGCTGCTCTCCAATGTCCGGCCCGGCGTCATCCGCGTCTATCAGGATGGCGCGGTGATCGAGAGTATCTTCGTGGCCGGTGGTTTCGCCGAAGTCACACCGGAGCGTTGCACCGTTCTGGCCGAGGAAGCCCTGCCGCTCGACGAGATCGACCGTGCCGCGGTCGAGCAGAGCCTGAAGGATCTGCGGGACGATCTGGTGGATGCCGGCAGCGAAGAGGCCAAGGCGGTCGTCGCCGGCAAAATCGCCGTGGATGAGGCGAAACTGGCGGCCATCGCCGGCTAGCCCAGCAGTCTCCATCCAGGCCGCGGATTGAGCTATGCCCGGATAACGTGCTAGAGTAACAACCAGACCTTTGCGGTTGTCGGGGCGCGCGGCTCTACTTAACCGGCCGCTGACGGCGGTCGGTTTGGGCCAGCGGAGCAAGTGCATGGGGCATTGGTCTCTCGACGACATTTCCTGGCAGGACTTTCGGCCCGAAGAGGTCGACCCGGAGCTGTTGAAGGTCGTCAAGGCCGCGGCCATGGTCGAGTACAACGGGGCCGACTACGCCATCTATCTCGGCAACGTCTTCAAGGACGATCCCGCGTTCCGGGAGGCGGTGGAGGTCTGGGCCAGGGAAGAGGTCCAGCACGGCGCCGCCCTGGGACGCTGGGCCCAGATCGCTGATCCCGACTGGGACTTCGAAGGCAGCTTTCGGCGCTACAGCGAGGGCTACTCGATCCCGCTCGATGTCGAGGCTTCGGTACGCGGCTCGCGGGCCAGCGAACTGGTGGCGCGCTGTATCGTCGAGGTCGGCACCTCATCCTACTACAGCGCTCTGGGAGAGGCCGCGCGCGAGCCGGTCCTGCAGTCGATCTGCCGCCACATCGCGGCCGACGAGCTGCGACACTACAAGCTGTTCTACGACCATCTAAGGCGCTATCTGAAGCTTGAATCGATTGGCCGCTGGCAGCGTGTCCGGGTTGCCTTGGGGCGGATTGGCGAGACCGAGGACGACGAGTTGGCCTACGCCTACTATGCGGCCAACGTCCCGGCCAGCATCCCCTATGACCGTAAAGCATCGGTCCAGGCGCATCGCTCGCGGGCCTTCGGCTACTATCGGCCGCGCCATGTGCGCCGGGCCGTCGCCATGGGCTTCAAGGCGGCCGGACTCAATCCCCAGGGCCGGCTGTCCGACTGGGCCTCGCGCCTTGCCTATCGCCTGCTGCGCTGGCGGGTCGGGACGGCCTAGAATCACGCCTCCGCCACCAGGTGGCGGAACTCCGCAGCCAACTTCTCGTAGAGCGGTCGCTTGAAGTCGACAATGGTGGCGGGCAGATCGGCGAGACGAAGCCAGCGCCAGCGGGCGAACTCCGGATGCTGGTCGGCCGCGAGGTCGAAATCCCGGTCCTCGCCGAGAAAACGAAAGGCGAACCACTTCTGCTTCTGGCCGCGATAGCGTCCCTGCCAAGCGGTCCGGGCCAGCGCTTCCGGGAGGTCGTAGCGCAGCCAGTCGCGGCTCTCGGCCAGCAGCTCGGCCTTGTCGGTGCCGGTTTCCTCGGCCAGTTCGCGAACCGCGGCGGCCAGGGGGTCTTCCCGTTCGTCGATGCCGCCCTGGGGCAGTTGCCAGGCGCCCGGCGTGTCGTGCCGCTCACCGGCGAAGACCAGCCCGTCACGGCTGATCAGAACGATGCCAACGCCCAGCCGGTAGGGCCGTTTGTCGCTGTCGGCGCTCTCGGTCAAGGTTGTCCCACCTAGCGAAGCTCCTGGAGATTGGCCACCGCGGTGATCGGTGCCAGGACGAAGCCGCGCGCCTCGACCTCCCTGGCCCATTTGGACAGCCGCTCGAGGCTCACGGGGAAGGGCTGGGCCAGCGCCACCGCCGCGCCCTCGGTCTTGGCGATGCGCTCGATCTGGGCGAGACGGGCATCGATTGCGATCCGGCTGGCCTGGCGCTCGTCGATCTGCCGGTTGTTGATGGCGCGGGGCACGCCCAGCCGGTCGGCCAGCTCGGCGCCGATGGACTGGGCCACCGGCCGGTTGTCGAGATAGAGCAGGCCGCGCTGCTTCAGCGTCTTCAGCATCGCCGTCATGGGCGCGGTGGCCGTGGAAAACCGCGAGCCCATGTTGCCGACCAGCCCGACGAACGCGCTGCCGCGCCCGAGGATCCAATCGAGTCGTTCGCCGTTCTCGGCGTCATTCAAGGTTGTCAGCAAGGCCTGGGGCCCGGGATCGTCGGCGGGGAAGGTGACGGGCTCCATGGGCAGGTCGAGCATGACCTCGTGGCCATGGGCGCGGGCCAGGGCAATCCAGCTCTGGAGGTCGCGCGCATAGGGGGTGAAGGACAGTGTCACGTTGGCCGGCAAAAGTTTGATCGCCGCTTCGGTCGCCGAGTCGGCCAGGCCGAGGCCGGTCACGACGACCGCGATCCGCGGTCGCTGGTCGGGCGCATCGAAGGCACTGCCGAATCGTTGCCAGGCGAGCACGGGTGTTGGGCTCGGCACCTGGGGTAGGGCCGCAGTTTGTTCGGGCTCGGGCTGTTCGGGCCCGGGCTGTTCGGGCTCGGACTGTTCCGGCTCGGACTGTTCCCGCTCGGTCCGCGGCGTCGGTGTCTCGGCGCCCTGGCTGTCCCCACTGTCCGATGGGCCGTCGCCTCCCAACCCCGTGGCCGTCGGCGTCGCGGCGTCGGTCGTGGCGGCAGGGTCGGTTGCCGCCAGAGGCTTCTCCTCGGGCCCGGCAGCCTCCTCTGGGCCGACGTCGGCCATCACCTCGGCCAGGGTCGTGGCCGGGTCACGATCCGGCAAGCCGCCAGTCTCGCTCTCCGGGCTGTCGGCCGGGGTTCCACTGATTTCGGTTTCGGCCTCCTGCGCACCGGTACCGGCGGCCGCGGTCGCGTCCCGCGGTGCGACGTCCTGGCCGTCTTCGGCGGAGGGTTGGTCCGGGTCGGCCGGCGTCGCGGCACCCGGCACCATCTCGTTTGGCGCGTCATCGGGCGCAAGCGGTTCGGCCATGGCGTCGGATGGCACCCTGTCATCCGGCGGCACCGCAGCGGGCTCTGCCGCCGCCGCAAGGACCGCGTCCGCGGGTGGGATGGGAAGGATCAGCGCGGTGTCGCGGATTGTCACACGGGTGCCGCCCGCATCCGGAAAGACGAAGAGGTAGGATGCGCCGGCGGCCAACAGGAAAAACAGGCAGAGCCAACTGCCGACAAGAAGGGCGCCGGCCCAACCTCCCTTGGCCGAACGCCCTTCGGGCTGTGAATCCGAGGTGCCTCGCGACTCCGCCACCTTTGCCAACACCTGCCCGGCCGGACGGCCGTCTCCTGAGTTGCCGGCCGGAAGACCGATTCCCGAGGGAACGCCTTCCGGCCGCGCCTTTCGCTAGTTCACTTGAGGCCGATCGTTGTAGATCGCCAGGCCATGCAGAAGGTCGATCGCGCGGGCGAGTTGGAAGTCCTCGGCGGCGGCCTCGCTCGGCGTCTCGTCGGCGTTGCTTTCCGCTTCCGGATCGCCGCTGCCGCCTTCGTTTTCCAGGGCGCCGCGAAGATCCGACTCGCGCCGCCCGCCGCGGGCCTCCGCGGGGGCCTCGACCTGGACCTGTTCGACCAGGATATCGGGGTCGATGCCCTTGGCCTGGATCGAACGCCCGGAGGGTGTGTAGTAGCGCGCCGTGGTCAGGCGCATGGCCCCGTGCCCGCCCAGAGGGATGATCGTCTGGACCGAGCCCTTGCCGAAGGACTTGGTGCCCATGATGATCGCCCGGCGATGATCCTGCAGGGCGCCCGCGACGATCTCGGAGGCCGAGGCGGAGCCGCCGTTGATCAGAACCACGACCGGCAGGTTCTCGGCCAGGTCGCCTTTCTTGGCGTTGAAACGCTGAGCGTCGTCGGTCTCGCGCCCCCGGGTCGAGACGATCTCGCCACGGTCGAGGAAGGCATCGCTCACGGCGATCGCCTGATCCAGCAGTCCGCCGGGATTGTTCCGCAAATCGAGCACGTAGCCGATAAGCTTGTTGCCCATCTCCTCCTTCAACTTCGCAAAGCTCTTCTCCAAACCGGGCATGGTCTGTTGGTTGAAGGTCGTGACCCGCAGGTAGCCGACATCGCCCTCGACGCGATCGCGGACCGAGCGAATCTTGATGATGTCGCGAGTGATCACCAGGTCGAAGGCGTCGCGACCCTCGCGGCGGACCGTGATGGTCAGGTCGGTGTTGACCTTGCCACGCATTCTCTCGACCGCCTCGTTGAGGGTCAGACCGAGCACCGCTTCGCCATCGAGGTGGGTGATATAGTCGCCGGCCTCGACACCGGCGGCATGGGCCGGCGTGTCGTCAATCGGCGAGACCACCTTCACCAGGCCGTTCTCCATGGTGACCTCGATGCCGAGGCCGCCGAACTCGCCCTTGGTCTGGACCCGCATGTCCTTGAAGGAGTTGGCATTCATGTAGCTGGAATGAGGGTCCAGCGACGTCAACATGCCTTGGATCGCGTTTTCGATCAGCTCTTCGTCGGTTGCCTCTTCGACATACTCCGCTCGAACGCGCTCGAACACGTCGCTGAACAGCTTGAGCTGCCGATAGGTTTCCGATCGGTTGTCCTGCGCCGCGAGACTGGCGGGGAGCATCAAAGTCAAGGCGACCGCAAGGGCCGCAATCTTCAGTCTGGGCATCATCCTCTCACTTTACTTCCGGTCATCGAAATCCAGGGAAGCGGGTCGACGGGCTGCCCCGCGTGTCGCAGCTCCAAGTATAGTTCCGATTCGTTAAGATTGGTGTCGCCCAAGCCCACGGGCTCGCCTGCGAGCACCCACTGGCCCACCACCACTTCGATCCGTCCAAGTCCGGCCAGCAGGCTATGATAACTGTCGCCGTGGTCGATGATCAAGATTAGGCCAAAGCTTCGGAAAGGCCCAGCATAGACTACCCGGCCATCATAGGGCGCCAACACCACCGCGCCAGGCCGACCGCCGATCAAAAGTCCGCGAGATTCCGAGCCGTATCCGTGTTCGGCGCCCAGGGACTGGCCAAAGCGCGCGCGGATTTCGCCCTGCAGCGGCAGGACCAATTGATCGGGGCCCGGCACGAAGGTGCGCAGCCGTGCTTCGGCGATCTGGCTGGTTTCGCCGCTCTGTTCGGGTGCAGCGGTTTCGGGCGCGCCAGACTCGGATGTGGCCGACTCCGGCGTGGCCGACTCTGGCGGGGTCGATTCGGGCAGGACGAGGGCTGAATCGGACTCCGGCTTGCGCTTGGGCAGTGCGGCTTGCTCGGGGTCGGCGGCCGCGACCTCGGGCGTCCGTGCCGGGGCGGCCTCGAGGCGCGCCATCAAGTCGCGCAGATCCCTGGCTTCCGCGGCCAGTTTCTCGGCCTGGGCGGCATAGCCCGACAGGGCCTGGCGCGCATTTGCCTCCTGTCCGCGTTTTTCCTGCATCAGGCCCACCAGATCGTCGCGCTCGCGCATGAAGGCGGCAAGGGCCAAGCGGAGTTTCCGGCGCTCGCTGGCGATGGATTGGGTCAGGCTCGCGACCAGCAGCTCTTCCTCCTTGAGGTCTTGCTCGCGGGCCCGCAGGGCCGGGGCCCGGGTGCGCAGCAGGAAGGCGCCGCGCAGCAGGTCGATCGGCTCGGCGGCACGGGTCAAAAGGACTTGGCGGGGGGCCAGCGCAAGGGTCTGCAGTGCGGTCATGGCGCGGTACAGTTGATGGCGGTTCGCGCGCAGCGACGCGGCGCGTTCACCGGCGCGCGCCTCCAACTCGCGCAGCCGCCGTTCGCTGTCATCGAGATCCTGCTCGGTGTCCCGGGCCTTGCGGGCCAGGCCGACCAGCCGCACCTTGAGATCCAGAGTTTCGCGCCTGAGTGCCTCGGCCGCCGTCTCCAGCTGTTTGGCCTTGCTACGCTCGGCGGCGCTGGCCTTCTCCAGGGCCTCCGCTTCGGCCTTCGATGGCGTGTCGCTTTGCCCCCCGGCCGGTCCGGCCGACAGGGCCAGGAGCAGGAGGACCGTCGCCGTTGCCAGCAGCCCCGGGATGCGCCGGGGCAAGGAACTGAAGGTGGTTGCGAGGATTGCCTGCACAGCTATTCCGCGGCCGCCCCGCTCTCGCCCCGGCCCGCCGCGACAGGCTCGCCGAGCAGTGAGCGGCCGGTCATGGCGGCCGGCGCTGCGAGGCCCATGAGGCCCAGCACCGTCGGGGCGATATCGCTGAGCACGCCGTCGGCGAGCGTCATCGCTTCGGCCGGCGGATTGACCAACAGCAAGGGCACTTTGTTCAGGGTATGCGCGGTGTGGGCCTGGCCGGTCGCCGGGTCGGTCATCTGCTCGCAGTTGCCGTGATCCGCGGTGACCAGCAGCGACGCGCCGGCAGCCAGGACCGCGGCCTCGATGCGGGCCAGGCTGCGATCGAGGGTTTCGACCGCCTGGATCGCCGCCGCGAGCTTGCCGGTGTGGCCCACCATATCGCCGTTGGCGAAGTTGCAGATGATCAAGCCGAAGCGCCCGCTCTCGATCGCCTCGACCAGGCGGTCGGTGACCTCGGGGGCCGACATCTCCGGCTGCAGATCGTAGGTCGCGACCTTCGGCGAGGGGATCAACCGACGCTCTTCGCCGGGAAAGGGGTCTTCCCGCCCGCCGTTCAGGAAGAAGGTGACATGGGCGTACTTTTCAGTCTCCGCGATGCGCAACTGCGCCAGGCCGGCGCGCGAGGCGACCTCGCCCAGGGTGTCGGCCAGGGCCATCGGCGGGTAGAGCGCGACCATGCGCTGATCCAGATCGTCGGCATAGGAAACCATGCCGGTGGCGACGGCGAAATCGATGGGCCGGGGCCGTGGAAAGCCGTCGAAGGGGGCCGTTAAGAGGGCGCGCAGGATCTCGCGGGCCCGGTCGGCCCGGAAGTTGGCCATGAACAGACCGTCGCCGTCGGCCATGCCGGCGAAGTCGCCGATCACATGGGGCAGGACGAACTCGTCGCCCAAATCGGCGGCATAACTCGCGGTAATGGCCGCCTCCGCCGTCTTGGCCTTTTCGCCTTCGCCGAGGACCAGGGTACGGTAGGCCCGCTCGACCCGGTCCCAGCGCTGGTCGCGGTCCATGGCGTAGTAGCGGCCGGTCACGGTCGCCACCTGGGTCCGCGGGTTCTCTGCCAGGAACTCCTGCAAGATCGCCGCGGCGCTGCGCGGCGGTGTGTCGCGGCCATCGAGGAAGGCGTGCAGCAGCGCCGGCACCCCGGCGTCGGCCAGCGCCTTCAGCAGGGCGGCGATGTGGCGGCTGTGGGAGTGAACCCCGCCCGGCGACAGCAGGCCCAGGACATGCGCGGTGCCGCCGCTTCGCCGCAGAGCCGCGATGGACTCGGTCAGGCCGGGATTGCCGGCAAAGCGGCCGTTCGCCAGGTCGGCGTCGATCCGCGGCAGGTCCTGCAGCAGGACCCGGCCGGCGCCGATGTTCATATGGCCGACTTCGGAATTGCCCATCTGACCGCTCGGCAGGCCGACGAAGCCCTCGGAGGCATCGAGCAAGGCAAAGGGGCCCGCGGCCACGAGACGGTCATAGGTTGGTGTCGCGGCGCCCATGATGGCGTTGTTGTCGGGCTCGAGGCGGTGGCCCCAGCCGTCGAGAATGCACAAGACTACGGGCCGCGCTACTCCGATCGCGTTCATGGCGTTTTCTATAGGCGCTTCATCCGCGCCGGGACAGCGAAAATTGGCCCCCTGGCGCCCTCAGGCGCGATGGTAGGGATGGCCCTGGAGGATGGATTGCGCACGATAGAGTTGTTCGGCCAGGAGGGTGCGAACCAACAGGTGCGGCCAGGTCGCGGGACCGAAGGCCAGGACCCGGTCGGCGGCCTCGCGCACCCGCGGACTGAGACCGTCGGCACCGCCGATCATGATCGCGATGTCCTGGACCGTCTCGTCGCGCCACTGCCCCAGCAACTCGGCGAAGGCCAGGGAGGTGAGCGCGCGCCCGGTTTCGTCCAGGGCCAGGATCCGGGCCCCCTTGGGACTGGCGTCGAGCAGAAGATCCGCCTCGCGTTCGCGGCGCTGCAGGCTGGGGCCGCTCCGGCTTTCCTCCAGCTCCCGCACGGTCAGGCGGAAGGTCAGGCGCTTGGCATAGTGCTCGAACAGCATTTGCTCGGGGCCGCGGCGCGCCTTGCCGATGGCCAGGAGCGTGACGCGCAGGCCGTCCAACATGGAGCGGTCTCCTTATCGGCGGCGCTCGTGGATCCGCGGAGCTCGTGGGTTCAAAACCCTGTGATGCGCCCCGCGCCTCAGGGTGCGCTCAGGGACAGGGCCGCGTCGCCGCCACCCGGCACCTCGAATCCCCACATTTTCTCCAGTGCGTAGAAGCTGCGGACCTCTGGGCGGAACAGATGCACGATGACGTCGCCGGCGTCGATCAAAACCCAGTCGGAGCGCGCGGTGCCCTCCATCGAGAGGCCTTTGTGGCCGGCGCCCTTGAGCCGCTCCACGAGCTTCTGGGCCATGGCGCCAACATGACGCTGGGACCGCCCGGAGGCGATCACCATGAAATCGGCGATGTCGGATTTTCCGGAAAGCGCGATGACCACCACCTCCTCGGCTTGATCGTCCTCAAGCGAGGCGGTCACCTCATGCAGGAGCTTTTCAGCTCCCTCATCGGCGGTACGCTGGGGGCCCGCCGTCACCCCTTTGGTCTTGGCTATGGTGTTTTTCTCCCTATCGCAACGGCCTTACGGCCTCGCCTTGTCCACCTTCCCGCTCGGCGCTGTCGGCTCTGATCTTCGAGGCAGACTGCGGCATCAGGGGTGTGTGAAGAAAAACCCAAGCCGGTGGCTCCCTCCTTGCAAGACCGCGCGCCGACCGTTCGGCACAGCGGGCCCGGGCAAAACGGCGCGCCGCCTGCCCGGCCAACGCCCCTAGAGCATAGGTCGGTCGGTCGAAGACCGCAACGGGCACCAGATGAAAGATTTGTTGCCAGTCGCGCCAGCGCGGCAGCTGTATCAGATTGTCCGCGCCCATCAGCCAGACAAAACGGGTGCGGCAAAAGCGCTGTTTCAGGGCGCGCAGCGTGTCGGCCGTGTAGCGCGTCCCCAGCGCCGTCTCGATGCCGGTCGCGTGGATCCGGGGGTGGCGGGCCATGGCCCGCGCCGAGGCCAGGCGCCGATCCAGCGCGGCCATGCCGCTGGCCGCCTTCAAGGGGTTCTGGGGCGAGACCAGCCACCAGACCTGATCCAGCCCCAGCCGTTTCAAGGCCGCCAGCGAGATCGCCAGATGGCCCTCGTGGGCTGGATTGAAGGACCCGCCGAGCAGGCCGACGGTCGGTCCGGCAAGGGAACGCCCCGCCCCGATCTCACGGCCTCGCCTGGCCACTGCCGCGCACCAGGTACTTGTAGCTGGTCAACTGTTCGGCGCCGACCGGGCCGCGGGCATGGAGCTTGCCGGTGGAGATGCCGATCTCGGCGCCCATGCCGAACTCGCCGCCGTCGGCGTACTGGGTCGAGGCGTTGTGCATCACGATGCCGGCGTCGACCGTGGCCATGAAGTGCCGGGCGGCGGCCTCGTCGCGGGCGATGATGGCCTCGGTGTGGTGCGAGCCGTGGCGGTTGATGTGATCGACCGCCGCCGCCAGCCCGTCGACCTGGCGGATCGCCAGGATCGGCGCCAGATACTCGGTGTCCCAGTCGGCCTCGGTCGCGGCGCTGACCGCGGTGCCGTGGCGGGCGCCGAGAGCCACGGTCTCCGGGTCGCCGCGCAGCGCGCAGCCGCCGGCCGCCAGATCGCCCAGGATCTGGGGCAGCAGCGCCTCGGCGACGCCGCGGTCGATCAGCAGAGTCTCGGTCGCGCCGCAGATGCCGGGGCGCCGCAGCTTGGCGTTGACCGTGACCTCGCGGGCCATGGCCGGATCGGCGCTTTCGTGGATGTAGGTGTGACAGAGCCCGTCCAGATGGGACATGACCGGGATCCGGCTCTCCGCGCGCACCCGCTCGATCAGGCCGCGGCCGCCGCGCGGTACGATAACGTCGACGAAGTCGCTCATGGTGAGCAGGACGCCGACGGCGGCGCGGTCGCTGGTGGGCAGGCGCTGCAGCGCCTCGGGGGGCAATCCAGCGGCGGCGAGGCCGGCCTGCAGGCAGGCGAGGACGGCCCCCGCCGAGTGGTGGCTTTCCGAGCCCCCGCGCAGGATCGCGGCGTTGCCCGACTTCAGGCAGAGGCCGCCGGCGTCGGCGGTCACGTTGGGGCGGCTCTCGTAGATGATCCCGATCACCCCCAGCGGGACCGACACCCGGGCAATCTTCAGCCCGTTGGGACGTTCCCACTCGGCCAGGGTGCGGCCGACCGGATCGGGAAATTCGGCAATGGCCTCGAGCCCGGCGGCCATATCCTCGATCCGGCCCGCTGTCAGCTCGAGGCGGTCCAGCAGGGCCGGGGTCAGGCCCTTGGCCCGGCCGCCCGCCATATCGCGGGCGTTGGCCTCGAGAATGGTCGTCTCGGCGCCGCGCAGGGCCTGGGCCGCCGCCCGCAGCGCCTGGTCCTTGGCGGCCGGTTCGGCCTGGCTCAAGGAGGCGGCGGCGCGCTTGGCGGCGCGGCCGAGGGCCAGCATCTGGTCCTCCAGATCCCGGTGCAGCAGGGCTGTCTCAGCGCTCATGGCTCAACTCTCGTACTTCGATCGGCCGCCGGTCAGCACCAGATCGTCGCGGTGGACCAGCTCTTCACGGCCACGATAGCCGAGAAGCGATTCAATTTCACCGCTCTTGTGACCGATGATCGCGCGGGCATCGGCGGCGGCATAGGCGGTCAGACCGCGCGCCACTTCATTGCCGTCGGGGCCCCGCAGCAGGACCGCATCGCCGCGCTCGAAGCGGCCCTCCACGGCGGTGACCCCGGCGGGCAACAGAGACTTGCCCCGGCCGAGGGCGCCCAGCGCGCCGGCGTCGAGACGAAAGGCGCCGTGCGCCTTGAGGGTGCCGGCGATCCAGCGCTTGCGCGCGGTCAGCGGCTCGAGGTCGGCCAGAAAGCAGGTGCAGCGCGCGCCCTCGGCCAATGCCGCCAGGGGATGCTGACGTCGGCCGTCGGCGATCACCATGCGGCAGCCGCCGGCGACCGCGATCTTGGCGGCCTGGAGCTTGGTCACCATGCCGCCCGAGGAGTAGCCGAGCGGCGCCGTGCCGGCCATGGCCTCGATCTCCGGCGTGATGCTTTCGACCTGGCCAATGAAGCGGGCCGCGGGATCGTGGCGCGGATCGGCGCTGTAGAGGCCATCGATGTCGGATAGCAGCACCAGGCAGTCCGCCCCCACCATGGCGGCGACCCGAGCCGCCAGGCGGTCGTTGTCGCCGACCCTGATTTCCGCCGTCGCCACGGTATCGTTCTCGTTGATCACCGGCACGGCGCCATGCTTCAGCAGGGCATCGAGCGTGGCGCGGGCGTTCAGATGCCGGCGCCGCTCCTCGGTGTCCTCCAGAGTCAGCAGGATCTGAGCCACGGTGATTCCGTGCCGGGCCAGGGCGTCCTGATAGGCGTGGGCCAGGCGGATCTGTCCGGTCGCGGCGGCGGCCTGCATGTCTTCCAGGCGCGGCTGGCGCTGGGTCAGACCGAGGTGGCGGCGGCCCACGGCGATGGCCCCGGAGGAGACGATCATCACGCCGCGGCCGTCGGCGCGCAGGGCGGCGACGTCGTCGGCCAGGGCGTCGAGCCAGGCGCGGCGGATTTCGCCGCTCTCCTCCTCGACCAGCAGGGCCGAGCCGATCTTGATCACCGTGAGGCGCCCGAGGTCGGCCGGAGGCGCCGGTGCGAGCCCGGCCGCCCCCTTCGCCCGGTCGGTCACGCTCTCGCTCATGGCTGCCAGGCCTCTGCTGCCTCGCCTTCGACGATCAGGCCACGGTCGATGCGGTCTTCGCGGACCGCACCCAGGATCGCATAGAGCGCCGGTTCGACGCCCTCGCCGGACACGCCGGAGAGCATCATGACCGGACTGGTCGAGACCGCCGCCAGCGCGGCCAGCTTGTCGGCGCGGGCCTCGGGCAGGAGCGCGTCGATCTTGTTGAGGCCGACGATCTCGCGTTTTTCGGCCAGGCCCTCGCCGTAGGCCTCCAGTTCGGTGCGCACCGTGCGGTAGCTCGCGGCGACGTCCTCGGCGGTGCCGTCGATCAGGTGCAGCAGGACGCCGCAGCGCTCGATATGGCCGAGGAAACGGTCGCCCAGGCCGGTGCCTTCGTGGGCGCCCTCGATCAAGCCCGGGATGTCGGCGATCACCAGGTCGCCGCTGTCCAGGCGCGCCATGCCGAGATTGGGATAGAGGGTGGTGAAGGGATAGTCCGCGATCTTCGGCCGGGCCCGCGAGACGGCGGCCAGGAAGGTCGACTTGCCGGCGTTCGGCAGGCCCACCAGTCCGGCGTCGGCGAGCAGCTTCAAGCGCAGCCAGACCCAGCACTCCTCGCCCGGCCAGCCGGGGTCGGCGCGGCGCGGCGCGCGGTTGGTTGACGTCTTGTAGTGGGCGTTGCCGAAGCCGCCGTCGCCGCCCTTCATGAGCACCATGCGCTCGCCCACCAGGGTCAGGTCGGCGAGCAGGGTTTCCTTGTCCTCGGCCAAGATCTGGGTGCCGGCGGGGACCGGAATGACGACATCGGGGGCACCGGCGCCGGTGCGGTCCTTGCCCATGCCGTGGCCGCCGCGCTTGGCCTTGAAGTGCTGGCGATAGCGAAAGTCGATCAGGGTGTTGAGGCCCTCGACCGCCTCGAAGACGATGGCGCCGCCGCGGCCGCCGTCGCCGCCGTCGGGACCGCCGAACTCAACGTACTTCTCCCGCCGGAACGACATGCAGCCGGTGCCGCCGGTGCCGCTCTTCAGGAAGATCTTGGCTTCGTCGAGGAATTTCATCGGTCCGGGTTCGGTTTGTCAGGTGGCTCGGATATCGGGTCTGCGCAAAACAAAAAGCGGGGAATGGAAGACCATTCCCCGCTGTGTCTCGTGGGCCTCGGGACGCCCTATTCGGCCGGCGCCGCCGCACTCTTGGGCATGACCGAGATGAAGGTGCGTCCGCCGCGCCGGGTCTTGAACTCGACCTGGCCCTCGACGGTGGCGAAAAGGGTATGGTCGGTGCCCATGCCGACGTTGGTTCCGGGATGGAACTTGGTGCCGCGCTGGCGCACGATGATGTTTCCGGGGATGACCTGCTCGCCGCCGAACTTCTTGACGCCGAGGCGCCGGCCCGCCGAATCGCGGCCGTTGCGTGAAGAGCCGCCCGCCTTTTTATGTGCCATGGTGTCTACTCCTCGCTCTCGGCTGTGGGTGCCTTGTCCTCGACCGCCTTGTCTTCGGCCTTCTTCTTCGCGGCCGTTTTCTTGGGAGCCGCCTTCTTCGGCGCTGCCTTTTTCTTGGCCGCCGGCTTTTTACCGTCGGTCAGAATCTCCTCGATGCGCAGCACGGTTAGATCCTGGCGATGACCCCGGGTGCGTCGATAGCCCTGGCGCCGGTTCTTCTTGAAGACGATGATCTTGTCGCCGCGGGCCTGCTCGACCAGCTCGGCGGCGACCATGGCGCCCGCCACCAGGGGCGTGCCCGCGGTGGTGGTCTCGCCGTCGTTGACCAGGAGAACCTGGTCCAACTCGATTTTGCTGCCGGCCTCGCCGGGCAGGCGCTCGACAGTGATCTTGTCGTTTGGCGCGACCCGATACTGCTTGCCGCCGGTCTTGATGACTGCGTACATCCGTTTGATCCGTTTCGTTCTTTCTGTCCCTTGCCTCTCGGCCACCCCGCCAAGCGCCGACAGGAGTCGGGCGGGGTCGTTCGCTGAAATGCTCGGCGCGCCTCGGCAGAGGGGTTGATCAACAGGTCTCAGCGACCAGACAGGGTCTGGCCACCGAACCGCGCGGGACTATAGGGATTGCGGGCTTTGTGTCAATGCCTTTGGGGGCTGCGGCGAGTGCCTGGTTCGGCCGGTCGTCAAGCCCCGGTCGCCTCTCGGTCCCAGAGCTGGCGCGCCAGCAGGCCGACCCGGTCTTCGATCGCCTGGGCGGCGTCGAGGCAGAGATCCTCGCGGAAGCGCTGGCCGATAATCTGCACCCCGATCGGCACACCCTCATGCAGTCCGGTCGGCACGGCGGCCGCCGGCAGACCAAGGAAATTCACGGCATAGAGGACCGCCTGTTCGTCGAGCATCTGGCGCAGGCGCGCGGGACCCTTCAGGTCCTCGTCCTGGGGAAAGGGCGGGACCTGACTGACCGGGGCCAGGACCAGGGGATAGTCTTGCTGGAACCGCGCCCAGGCGCGCAGCAAACCACAACGCGCGGCCTGGTCCAGGATATGCTGCTTCAGGCGCGGTTCTCCGCCCAGACTGGCGCGGTAGCCGTCGAAGACGGCGTTGAAGTCGGCCGAGCCGTGGGCGCGGAAGGTCGGCTCGAGAAAGAGCTGGGTTTCGGTGAAGAGCAGCCGACGCCAGGATTCGGCAATCTCCGGCAGGGCTGGCGGGTCGACCGCCACGACGGCAAAGCCCGCGGCCTCCAGGTGGCTGGCGGCCTGATCGAGCGCGGCGGAAACCGCCGGATGGCAGCCCACGCCCAGGGGGTCCTTGGTCAGGGCGACCCGGATCGGATCAGCCGGGCGTGGGCCCTCCAGCGGCGCCGGCACCCACCAGGGGTCGCGCGGGTCCGGGGCCGCCATGGCCGCCAGGGCCAGGCGCAGGTCGCGCACCTCGCGGGCGATCGGCCCTTGAACCGACATCAGCTGGAACATCAGCGGTCGTTCGGCCGCCGCGCTGGGGTTGTAGGCCGGGACCCGGCCGAGACTGGGGCGGATTGTCGCCAGGCCGCAGGCATAGGCCGGGTAGCGCAGCGAACCGCCGAGATCGTTGCCGTGGGCGATGGCGCCGATGCCCAGGGCCGCCGCCGCGGAGGCGCCACCCGAGGAGCCCCCCGGGGTCACCGCCGGGTCCCAGGGGTTCAAGGTCTTGCCGCGCAGGGGGTTGTCGGTGAACCAGCGCAGCGAGAACTCCGGCGTGTTGGTGCGGCCGATGACGATGGCGCCGGCCTTGATCAGGTTGGCGACCACCGGGCTGTCGTCCTCGGCGACGGTCTCGGCCAGGGCCGGCACGCCATTGGGATTGGAGAGGCCCCGTTGGTCGACATTCTCCTTGATCGTCACCGGCACGCCCTGGAGCGGCCCCGGGGCTTGACCTTCGGCCAGCGCCCTATCGGCCCGCGCGGCGGCGTCCCGGGCCCTATCGGCAAGCTCGAGGGTGACCGCATTGACCGCGGGGTTAGCCTGTTCCAGGCGGGTCAGCGCGGCCTCGACCGCCTGGCCACAGGAGATCTCGCCGGCACGGACCGCCGCCGCGGTGTCGCAGGCACTCCACTGCCAAATTGGGTGGTCCGTCATCGGCGCCGTTTTCCTTGAGCGAGACTTTGTTGGGGAGCCCTATTGTGCCGTGACGGGCGCCACCGGCCAAGCCCCGGAAGACCTTGCCGGACCCAGGCCTTTTGGCTAGTGTCCCGCTCGCCCACCGGGGGCCCGCGCCAGGACTGTCGCGATGACCCCCTGGACCCCGGCGGAGGGGTGCCGGAGTGGTTGAACGGGACGGTCTCGAAAACCGTTGTGGGGGTAACCTCACCGAGGGTTCGAATCCCTCTCCCTCCGCCAGATTTCAAGTGTCCGACCCGGAGACTTGGGCGACAATCCCGAGCCGAGTAGACCATCGACTGTTTGCAGTGTTTTCTGCTCCCGGTCGATGTCGGCGAGATCGTCTTTCAGGAGGCTGACCAGCCAAACCTACTGCAACGTTACACTCATGGAGAAACGCGGTGTTCAGTTACAAACCAGGTGACGATGTTGGACCGCTCGAGGATTGGCCCTTCGAGAACCCGGCCTCCGACTACCGGATCAGGGAGGGAAGCCCGCGGGCCTCGGGGCGCGTTGACTTGGGCGGGCCGGGCCACACCATGCGGGCGGGGATCTGGCGCTGTACTAAAGGTGTCTTCGACTGCACCGAACAGGGCGATGAACTCATGACCATCCTGTCCGGCAGGTGCCAACTCATCGATCAAGCCAGCGGCACGGTGAATGTGCTGGAACCAGGCGACAGCATTCTGACCCGGGATGGCAGCCGGGTAACCTGGGATGTCACAGAGGACGTGACCAAGGTCTTCTTTGGCCACAAGGCTGACGGATTTTAATAGCATTGCCAGCGACGAGGCGGGTTTCGCTTGTGCGGCCCGCGACTTCGCCCGCGCTGGATACGCTTCCGTCCAAACATGAACGACGCTAGATCTGCGGCCTGGTGCCGCGCCAGGGCTGGGCGCGCTCGAAATCGGCGGCGGCGCGGAACACCGCAAGGTCGTCATAGGTGCGGCCGACGAGCTGCAGGCCGGTCGGCAGGCCCGAGGCGCTGAACCCGCTGGGCACGCTGGCGACCGGGCACTCGGGCAGCAGATTGAAGGGGTAGCAGAGCTGCCATTGCACATAGATGTCGCCCGGGCGGTTCGACACGGTGAGCGACTTGCCGTTGATCGTGAAGTCGGTACGGGTCACGTCATGGTCGGCCGGGATGCCGGGCGCCGCCGTGGTCGGGCAGATCAGCAAGTCGTGGCGATCGAGGATCGGCCCCAGGGTCTTGTACATCTCGCCGCGCACCTGCTGGGCCGCGTAATAGCGCCCGGCGCTGTGCTGCGAGCCGCGCTCCAGGATGTCGCGCAGGAAGCCGTCCATCTCGAACTTCCAGCGCGGATAGAGATGTCCGCTGAGCGCCCAGAAGGCACCCTCCCAGAGCGTATGCCAGGCATCGAGCGCGCCGAAGTTCCAGTCGAGCTTCACCTCCTCGACCTGGCAGCCCAGGCTCTTGAAGACTTCGACGGCGGCGAGGGTGTTTTTCTGCACCTCCTCGTCGACCTCGTAGTAGCCCAGGTCCATGGAAAAGGCGATCTTCCAGCCCTTGATCGGCTCGAAGGCCTCGGGCAGCGTCAGCTTGGGCCGCAGCGAGCACATATCGTCGAGATGGGGCCCGGCGGTCACGTTCTGCATCAGCGCGCCGTCGGCCACGCTGCGGGTCAGGGGCCCGAAATGGATCAGCGATTCGCGCGGCGCGCCGACGTCGATCGGGTTGCGGCCGAAGGGCGGCTTGTAGCCGAACAGCCCCGACGACGATGCCGGAATGCGGATCGAACCGCCGCCATCGGTGCCATCGGCCAGGGTCGTCATGCCGGCGGCCACCGCCGCCGCCGAGCCGCCCGAGGAGCCGCCGGGCGAGTAGGCCAGGTTCCAGGGGTTGCGGGTGATGCCCCAGAGTTCGCTTCGGGTCATGGGTGCGTAGGCCATCTCCGGCGTGGTCGAGCGGGCGATCATGATCGCGCCGGCCGCCAGCAGGCGGGCCACCGTCGGCGCGGACTTCTCCGAGACATGGCCAGCGAAGATCTTCGAGCCGTAGGTGGTGATCTCGCCTTCGACGTCGTGATAGTCCTTGATCACGATCGGCACGCCCTCGAGCGGTCGGATGTCCTTGCCGGCAGCGTAGCGCGCTTCGGCCGTCTTGGCCTGCTGGCGCGCGCGCTCGAAGAAAGTATAGGTGTAGGCGTTGACCTTCGGGTTGACCTGCTCGGAGCGGGCGATCACCGCCTCGACGAGATCGAGCGGCGAGAGCTCCCCGGCGGTGAACTTCGCCATCGCTTCGCTGGCGGTCATGTAGCAGAGATCGAGATCGGGCGACGTCATGGCATTTCTCCTCTCTTGCGCGTCGGAGTCGGCGCCGTCGCCGGCGCGATCATGCCGACCTGACTTCGAAGCTGCAGTGGTCGTGGCCCTCGCCGGCACAGCCGACTTCCTCGGCCGTCAGCGCCCAGCCGCGGTCGCGGCCGACCCAATCGAGCGCCCCCGGAAACCAGCCGGCGCACATGTAGCAGCGCTTGCCCAGGGCGCCGCTGCCCGGGTGCAGGACGAAGCAGGAGTGATCGAGGCGGACCCGGCCGCAGCCGGTCTCCGGGTCGATCTCTCTGCCGTCGAACCGGCCCCAGCCGCGCTGGGACAGGCGCTTCATGTAGTGATGGAAGACCGCCATGCCGGACAGACCGTGGGTCAGTGCTTCGGCTTCGCACCAGCTATAGGCGGACCTGTAGCCCGCCGCGTAAAGCGAGCCGCCATAGACCTCGCGGCCAAGCGCGGCCTCGACCGCCAGATGGTTGTTGACGAAGAAATGACGCGGCACATAGAGCATGGGAAGGCCGTCGGTCGACCAGACGCCGGTCTCGGCGTCGACCTCGATGGGCACTTGCGGATCGGCCATGACCGTCCCCCTCGCCAGATTTCGGCACCTAAAGTATCGGCCAAAGGCCACGACGCCGCTGCGATGATAGCTGCAAGTTCGGCCAGAAGCGAACCAAAGGAGCGGGAGGCGGGCGCAGGACAAGGCACCCAAGGCGGTGCTAAGATTCGATGCGGCGCATCGAGCACTGGTTGGACCGTAAACCGGATCGTCGGAGGCCCCTTCATGCATAAGCCAGCGAAAGAACCCAACGACCTCGAGAGGTTTTTTGTCGAACGCGCTAACGCCGGAGACCTCGAGGGGCTCGTCGCGCTCTATGAATCGAACGCCACATTGGCCGACGGTGACGGCAGGGCGATGGTCGGGTTGGATCAAATTCGAGCGTTCTTTGTCGACTTTCTGGCGCGCCGCCCGCGACTTGCCCCAAGCGTTCAAGCGCCCGCCCTGTGCGGTGACGACCTCGCGCTGACCTCCTCTCGGCTGGTCAACGGCGATGTCACCGCAGAGATTGCCCGGCGCCAGCCGGACGGCAGTTGGCTATGGGTGGTCGACCAGTTTGCCCTCGCGAAAGGCGCATAGGGGCGCCGCCCCCAGATCAACCTTGGGGGACCAGGGGAAAGGTCGGTTTGATCGGTGCCTGGCAGACCTCCTGGATGATCCTGGAAAAGGCCTTCAGCGCTTCGGTCCGTTGCAGCAGAAGCGGATAGGCCAGGACGTAGCGAAAGGCGATCGCGGGGACGAAGGGACGCACCACCACGCCGTTGTTGGCCCAGGTCGGGGCGGCAAAGGGTTCGATCAGGGCGACGGCCAGATTGGCGGCGACCAGGCTGTAGCCGGTGTGGGAGTTCTGGATGCCGATGCCCTTCTTGTATTCGACGCCGGCGTTGCTCAGGGCCAGGGCCACGGAGTTCCAATCGACCAGGCCGCTGGGCAGGATGGTCAGAACCTCTTCGCCGGCGAGGTCCCGGGCGGTCACCTGGCTCTTGGCCGCGAGGCGGTGCGACCGGTGGACGGCACAAACGTGGGAGGCCTCCAGCAACAGTTCCTGGGCGATGCCGGCGACCTCGGGAAAAGCCAGGGTCACGGCCAGGTGGGTCAGGTGGGTCTGCAACCGGGTGACGATCTCGGACGAGGAGAAGGTCTCGATCAGCAGGTCGACCGCCGGGTAGGAGGCCTTGAAGCGGCGGACCGCGTCGGGAAAGACATAGGTCGAGAGCGCCGATGTGGCGCAAACCTTGATGTCGGCCGGATGCTGGGTGCGAATCTGCTCGGCGATCCGCTCCAGGCGGTCCAGACCCATGTGGAACTGTTCGACGCCCTGGTAGAAGCGGATGGCATCGGGCGTGGGCAGGAGCCGGCCCTTGAAACGGTCGAAGAGCTGGAACCCCAGAGCGCTTTCCAGATCGGCGATCAGGCGGCTCACCGCCGGCTGGGTGATGGCCATGGAGTCGGCCGCCCCGGTGGTCGTGCCGGTCACCATGACGAACCGGAAAGCCTCGATCTGCCTTGAGCGCATGGGGGAGGTTAGCACGCGTCATATAATGTTTCGACATAGTCTTATAGGCTAATACGATTTGATATTATCGACTGCCTTTGCCATGATTTTTGTGCTGAATTTTCAGGAGAGCGAGGAGTCTGGAAAGGCGCCATGGCAGATCTCCCCACAGTTGTCGTCACCGGCTACGGGGCCTGGGCGATGACCGAGGCCAATCCCTCGGCACAGATTCTGACAGGATTGACCGCGCGCGCCTGGGACGATTGTCACCTGGTCACCCTCGAAGTGCCGGTGGTCAGCGACGAGCTCTACGATCGGGTGGAACAGACGCTCCTGACCCACAGGCCAAGGGTCTGGATGAGTATCGGCGTCGCCCCCGGGTCGCCGGCGATCCGCGCCGAAATGGTCGGCACCAATTGGCGCTACTTCGACGTCCCCGACAATAGCGGCACGGACAACAGCGGCGCCAGCCTGTCGGGCCGGCCGGTCGTGGAGCAGGGCCCCGCGGCTTACAACGCGGACTTTCCCAATCACGAGATCGTCGCGGCCCTCAAGGCGGCGGGCATTCCCGCCATGGTGTCCTATTCGGCCGGCACGCACCTGTGCAATCAGATGCTCTACACGGCGAGCCATCTGATCGAACGCCATGGCCTTCAGACCCGCTGCGGTTTTCTCCACGTGCCCCTGACGCCGGACCATGTCGCCCGACAGTCGTCGCCCCATGAGATTCAGGCCTCCATGGGATTGGCGATGATGACCGAAGCGGCGGCGATCGCGCTCAACCAAGCGATCATGGAAATGAAAGCAGCCGCGTAGGCCTTGTTTCGACCTGCGACGGCCAGGGTCCGGATTTCCGATTTTGGATGACCGGCCCCAAACAAAGACAGATAGGGAGGATTGTTCGATGGGAATGAGATTGCTGAGATCTCTGAGTTTGACACTTTCAGTCGTTGCACTCTTTGCACTGAGCCAAGTTGCCACCATGACTCCGGCCCGTGCCGACGGCGGCACGCTGGTCTATGGCATGCCGGCCGATCACGACATTATGGATCCGCATGCGACCGGGGGCTGGGTCACCTATCATGTGACCTACCAGATGTTCGAAAGCTTCGTGAAGGAAGACTTGACCGAGGCCGACGTCATGACGCCGCGACTGGTGCCCGGGCTCGCCACCTCTTGGGATCTCTCGGCCGACGGCACGGAGTATACCTTCCATCTGCGCGAGGGCGTGAAGTTCCATGATGGCGAAGCCTTCGACGCCGACGCCGTGATGTTCAACTTCTCGCGTTTCTGGGACAAGGAGTCGCCCAACTACTTCGAGAAATCGGCGGCCTTCGTCGGCGCCTACACGTCCTGGATCAAGGCGGTCGAGAAGATCGACGACATGACCGTCAAGATCACCCTGACCCAGCCCAACTACGAATGGCTGCGCACCGGCCTGCAGAGCTATGGCCAGCCGCTGATGATGAGCCCGGCCTCGATCAAGGAACACGGCAACGAGGGCGTGGCGCTGCACCCGGTTGGCACCGGTCCCTTCAAGTTCGTCGAGCGCGAGCAGGGCGTGAAGACCGTTCTCGCCCGCAACGACGACTACTGGGGCGACAAGGCCAAGTTGGAGCGGATCATCTTCCGGCCGCTTGAAGACCCGGCGACCCGGGTCAACGCGCTGCGGACCGGCGAGGCCAACCTGATCGGTGTGCCGCCCTGGGACGACGTGGAGGATCTGAAGGAAGAGGGTTTCATTCTCACGACCAACGACAACGTGCCCAACTACGTCTTCATTCACCTGAACTTCAAGCACGAGATCCTCAAGAACAAGAAGGTCCGCCAGGCCATCAACATGGCGATCGACAAGGAAGGGCTGGTCAGGGAAATTTATGCCGGTACCGCGCGGGTCGAGAACGGCATGCTCTCGCCCGGCACCTTCGCCTACGATCCCAATGTCAAAAACTACTATCCCTACGATCCGGACAAGGCCAAACAGCTTCTGGCCGAAGCCGGCTATCCCGACGGCTTCTCCATCAACTGGGACATTTTCCAGTATGGCACCGGCGAATTGGTCGAATCCTGGATCCAGCGCGACCTCAAGAAGATCGGCATCGACGTCAAGATCCAGAAGTTCGAGTGGATCGCCTACCTGCGCCGCTGGGCCTCGGGCATGACCGAGGACGTGGGCATGAACCACATCGGCTGGGGCATGACCTATCCCTCCTTCATCCGCATCATCGCGGCCTGCGGTTCCTTCCCGCCCAACGGCGTGAACTCGGGTTGGTACTGCAACGAGAAGGTCGACAAGATGCTCGATCAAGCGGTCATGGAACAGGACGAGGCCAAGGCGCGCGTGATCTACCAGCAGATCAACGAGATCATGATGGAAGACGCGGCCTTCGTGCCGATCGTCGACGACCTGCAGCCGATCTTCATCGCGCCCAGCGTGAAGGGCTTCGTCAATCCGCCCAACGACTGGTACGACTTCTCGACCGTCTGGATCGAGTAGCCGGCCATTCAGCGTTCGACAGCCGGCGTCGCCGTCCAGGGGCGCGGCGCCGGCCGTCCTTTCTCCAATCCTATCGCAGTCCGGGAGTGATCGGTGGGCAGGCAGATCATCACCAGGCTCGCGGCGGTCATACCGATCCTCTTTGGCGTCTCGATCTTCATCTTCCTGTTGATGCACCTGGCGCCGGGGGACGTGACCGACGCGCTGCTCGGCCCCATGGCCACCGGCGAGGCCAAGGAGATTCTGCGCAAGGCCATGGGCCTGGACCGCCCGCTGGTCTTTCAGTACCTGACCTGGATGGGCAACATCCTGCAGGGCGACTTCGGGGTTTCGGTCCACACCAAGCGTCTGGTCAGCGAGATGGTGCTGCCGCGCTTCGGCAACACCGTGGTCCTGGCATTGGCCAGCCTGCTGCTCGCGCTCTGCGTCGGCTTCTTCGTCGGGATGTACGCTGCCGCCAAGTCTTACTCGACCTTCGACCGGGTCAGCATGTCGCTGACCCTGGTGATCGGCAGCGCGCCGCCCTACTGGCTGGCGCTGCTGTTGGTGCTGGCCTTCTCCTTGAAGCTGCGATGGTTCCCGGCGACGGGCATGACCAGTGTCCTTGGCGATGGCGGGCTTTGGGACGTGGCCCGGCATCTGGTGCTGCCGGCCTTGGCGACGGCGGCGGCGCCGGCCGCCATCATCACCCGCATGGTCCGCTCCTCCATGCTCGAGGTGCTGAACCAGGGCTACATCCGTGTCGCCCGCGCCAAGGGCGTGAGTCGGCGCGCGATCCTGTGGAAGCACGCGCTCAGGAACGCACTGCCGCCGATCGCCACGATCTCCGGCCTGCAACTCGGGTTCCTGTTGGGCGGCGCGCTCTTCACCGAGGTTGTCTTCGCTTGGCCCGGACTCGGCAACCAGCTTTACTATTCCATCGTCGCCCGCGACGTGGTGGTGGTGCAGGCCGCCGTGCTTGTGATCGCTCTGTCCTTCGTGCTGGTCAATCTGGCGGTCGACATCCTCAACGCCTTTCTCGATCCGCGCGTGCGCAAGGTTTAGAGCGTATCGCCATGGCCTGCGCAGCGGACAACAGCGACCCGACAGCCCGACCCGACCGGGATGCCGCGCCGCGGCGCCGGGTCGCCCTGGCCTGGTCGGCCTTTGCGGAGGATCGGGCCGCGCTGGTCTCGCTGGTCTTCCTGCTGATCGTCGCCCTCCTGGCGGCCCTGGCCCCCATCGTCAGTCCCCACGACCCTTATGAGGCGGTCAACAACCTGCGCAACGCGCCGCCGGGCAGCGGCGACTTTCTGCTCGGCGCCGACAGCAACGGGCGCGACATCCTCACCCGGCTGATCTACGGCGGCCGGATTTCGCTGCTGGTCGGCTTCGTGCCGACCTTCCTGGCCATGGCGATCAGCCTCGTGCTCGGCCTGGCCGCGGGATACTTCGGCGGCTGGATCGACCAGGCCATCATGCGGGTGCTCGATGTGCTCTTCGCCTTTCCCCTGGTCTTGCTGGCGATTGCCATCGCCGGCGTCCTGCGCCCCGGCGTCGATACCGAAATCCTCGCCATCATGGTGGTCCTGGTGCCCTACATCACCCGGATCGTGCGGACCTCGACCATCTCCGTGGCCGCGCAGCCTTACATCGAAGCGGCCCGTGCCGGGGGCGCCGGGCAGTGGGCCATCGTCTCGCGCTATGTCCTGCCCAACATGATCTCGCCGGTGATCGTCTACGCAACCACCCTGGTCGGGCTGATGATCGTGGTCGGCTCGGGCCTGTCCTTTCTGGGGCTGGGCGCCCAGCCCCCGGCGGCCGACTGGGGCGCCATGGTGGCCGAGGGCCGCGTGGTGCTGCGCAAGGCGCCCCATGTCACGCTCTTTCCCGGGCTTCTGATCGTGACCGTGTCGCTGGCCTTCAACTTCATCGGCGACGGGCTGCGCGATGCCCTCGACCCCAAAGCGATTCGGCGCTGAGTGCCATGGCCGAGACCATTCTCAAGGTCGAGGGTCTGCGCACCCACTTCACCACCCGGCAGGGCGTGATCAAGGCGGTCGATGGCCTGTCGTTCCAGCTCGAAGCCGGCAAGACACTCTGCATCGTCGGCGAATCGGGGTCCGGCAAGACGGTCTCCTCGCTCTCCATTATGCGCCTGGTGGAACCGCCGGGCCGTATCGTCGGCGGGCGGATTCTCTACCGCGACACCGACCTCCAGACGCTCGACGAAGCGCAGATGGAAAAGATCCGCGGCGACCGGATCGGGATGGTCTTCCAGGACCCCATGGCTTCGCTCAATCCAGCCTTTCGGATCGGCGACCAGATCGCCGAGGGCATGCTGATCCATCAGACAGTCGACAAGGCCGAGGCCCGCGCCCGCGCCCTCAAGCTGCTGGCCCGGGTCGGCATCCCCGATCCCGAGGCGCGTTTCGGCGACTACCCGCACCAGTTCAGCGGCGGCATGCGCCAGCGGGTGCTGATCGCCTCGGCGATCGCCTGCCGGCCCGATATCCTGATCGCCGATGAGCCGACAACCGCGCTGGACGTGACCATCCAGGCGCAGATTCTGAGACTGCTGAAGGAAATCCAACGCGATCTCGACAGCGCCATGATCCTGGTCACCCACGACCTCGGCGTGGTCGCGGCCATGGCCGACCATGTGATGGTGATGTACGCCGGCCGGATGGTCGAGTACGCCGATGTCGAGACCCTCTTCGCGCGGCCCCGTCACCCCTACACCCGTGGACTGCTCGAGTCCCTGATCCGCCTGGAAGACACCCGCGCGGCCCCGCTCGAGCCCATTCCCGGCA
Organism: Kiloniellaceae bacterium; assembly: GCA_021776195.1. The sequence goes on from JAJFGK010000103.1 coordinate 27,571, forward strand.
TGCCGCCGGACCTGTCGCGCCTGCCCCCCGGCTGCAGCTTCGCGGCGCGCTGCCCGGCCGCGACCGATATTTGCCGCGCGCAGTTCCCGGACCTGCGCGGCGCGGCCGGCAGTCACCAGGTCGCCTGCCATTTGGTGAGCGACCTGGAGCTCACTGCCGTTGGGCAGACCGGTGTTGGGGAGGTCGGGTCGTGACGGCGCCGCTGCTTCAGGTTCGCGGCCTGACCAAACATTTCCAGGTCGAGCGGCCGTCGTTCCCGCTGCGGCGCGGCGGCCAGCTGCTCAGGGCGGTGGACGGGATCGGGTTCGACGTGGCGCGCGGCCAGACCCTCGGCCTGGTCGGCGAGAGCGGCTGCGGCAAGTCCACCACCGCCCGGCTCATCCTGCGCCTGATCGAGCCGACGGCGGGCAGTGTCACCCTGGACGGCAGCGATGTGCTGGGTGCCGCGCCCGAGGCCTTGCAGCGTCTGCGCCGGGAGATGCAGCTCGTGTTTCAGGATCCCCTGTCGTCGCTCAACCCGCGCATGTCGGTCGGGGTCAACATTGCCGAGCCGCTGCGCTTTCATGGCATCGGCAACCGCCGGGACCAGCACGACCAGGCGCGTGCGTTGCTCGAGGTCGTCGGCCTGAAACGCGACGACTTCGAGCGCTATCCCCATGAGTTCAGCGGCGGCCAGTGCCAGCGCGTGGCGATCGCCCGGGCGCTCATCCTGCGGCCCAAGCTGGTGGTCTTCGACGAGCCGGTCTCCGCCCTCGACGTCTCGATCCGGGCCCAGATATTGAAGCTGTTGTTGCAACTTCAACAGGACTTCGAGCTGACCTACCTGTTCATTTCCCACGACCTGAGCGTCATCAAGCGGGTCTGTGATTCCATCGCGGTCATGTACCTGGGCGAGATCGTCGAGCTGGCCGAGAGCGAGCAGCTCTACCGCGCCCCCCGGCACCCCTACACCCAGGCGCTGCTGAAAGCGATCCCGACGCCGGATCCCGCGGCCCGGCGCTACAGCGACCTGGGCAGCCTGGAGGGCGACGTGCCGAGCCCGATCGACCCACCGACCGGCTGCCGCTTCCACACCCGCTGCCCCGCGCGAATGACAGCCTGCAGCGAGCAGACACCAGAGCTTCGCGACCGTGGCGGCAGCCATCCGGTGGCCTGCCACCTCTATGACCGAGCCCCTGAAGGGAGACCGTGAGATGCCCGTTTTCGAGGACTACGCGAAGCACGATGCGCTGGGCCTGGCCGCGTTGGTGCGCCGCCGGGAGGTCTCGCCACGGGAACTGATCGAGAGCGCGCTGGCGGCTATCGAGGCGCTCAACCCTCGTCTCAATGCGGTGATCGCGGTTCTGGAACAACAGGCCTTGGCGGCCGCCGAGGGCGGACTGTCCGAGGGGCCCTTTGCCGGCGTGCCCTTCCTGCTGAAAGATCTGGTGGTGTCCCATGCCGGGCTGCCGACCAACTGTGGCAGCCGCTTTTTCGCCGGCTGGACTCGCGACTTCGACAGCGAGATCCTGCGCCGTTGGAAGCGCGCCGGGCTGATCGTCATCGGCAAGACCAACACCCCCGAGCTGGGGTCCAGCGGCTCGACCGAACCTGTCGCCGGCGGGGCGACCCACAATCCCTGGAGCCCGGACCACACGCCCGGCGGCTCCAGCGGCGGCTCGGCGGCGGCGGTGGCGGCCGGCATCGTGCCCATGGCCCATGCCAACGACGCCGGCGGCTCGATCCGCGGGCCGGCGTCCTGCTGCGGACTGGTCGGGCTGAAGCCGACCCGGGGGCGCAACCCGCTCGGTCCCGACGCGGGCGAACTCTGGAACGGCCTGGTGACCGAACATGTGGTGACCCGCAGCGTCCGCGACTGCGCCGCGCTTTTGGACTGCACGGCGGGCTCCGATTTAGGCGATCCTCATCAGACGCCGCCGCCGGCGCGGCCCTTTCTGGCCGAGGTCGGCGCCCCGGTCGAGCCCTTGCGCATCGGGGCGGCGGTCACCGGGACCCGCACGGCGCGCTTCAGCCCGGAAGCGACCGAGGCCGTCGAGAAGACAGCCAAGCAGCTCGAGGCGCTGGGCCACAGTGTCGAGGTCGCCGAGCCCGATTACGACGTCGAGGCCTTGGGCGAAGTCTTCATGACGATCTTTGCCGCGGCCACCGCCCATGCCATCGAGGACCACGCCGCGGCCACCGGCCAGACGCCCTCGCCCGACAACCTGGAGCGCAACAATCTCTGGCTCCTGGAACGCGGCAGGACGCTGTCGGCCATCGATCTGGAGCGCGCGCTTGCGGGCCTAAACCGGGCGACCCGCGACTTCGCACGTTTCTTCGCCGACTACGACGTCTGGCTGACGCCGACCATGGCGACGCCGCCGCCGCGGCTCGGGCATCTCTATGCCGACGTGGAAGACGTACCGCTGTTCTTCGAGCGGCTCTGGACCTTCAACCCGCTCAATTCGATCTACAACGCCTCGGGCCAGCCGGCCATCAGCCTGCCGCTGCACATGAGCGAGGCGGGCTTGCCGATCGGGGTCATGCTGGGCGCCGGCTTCGGCGGCGAATCGCTGCTGTTCCGGCTATCGGCGCAGCTCGAGGCCGCCCTGCCCTGGGCCAGCCGTCACCCGCCGATCAGCCTGTGGAATTAAGGCTGGAGTTGGACCCGGCCAGCTCCGGCGCCCAGGTCTGGAGTACGTCATCGATGTGCTCGAGGATCGAGGCCACGGCGCGGTCGCCGTCGCCCGAAGTGATGGCTTCAATGAGCGCCTGGTGGCGTTCGGCAAAACGCACATCGGGGGCGCTGAGGTCCGCGCCTTGATAGGTGAAGCGGTGGATATGCAGGGCGCAGCGGGTCAGGATCGGCTCCAGGGACAGGAGGCCCGAGCCGCGCATCACGGTCAGGTGGAAATGCCGATCCAGCTCGCTGCACAGGTAGTGGTCTCTTGTTTTGATTGCCCAGGCCATCT
>JAJFGK010000104.1 GCA_021776195.1 Kiloniellaceae bacterium
CACTGATAGGGATCGCCGCGGGCGACGATCTTCTTGGGCAGCCCGTGGGCCGAGAAGAGCAGCCGGCAGGGGCCTTCGGCCGCGGCGGCTTCGAGGAGCGGTCCGATACGCACCGCCAGGGCCGCGATGAAGCCGGTCTCCAAGGGATAGCAGCAGACCGCCTTGGTCGGCGCGGTGATCCCAGCGAAGCCGGCGGCGTGGCGCCAATCGGACAGCGACGATCCCGTAGTCGCGGTGGAGAACTGCGGATAGAGCGGCAGAAGCACGATCCGGTCCGGCTCGAAGGCCTTCAGCGCCGCGGCCGTTTCCGGCGCCAGGGGGTGCCAGTAGCGCATGGCGAGGAAGCAACGCACTTCGGGACCGGCCGGCCCGAGGTCTTCTTGGAGCCGCGCGGTCAAGGCCGCCGCCTGCGCCTCGCTGTTGGCCAGCAGCGGCGAGGACCCGCCCAGGTGCCGGTAGATCTCCCGCGCCGTGGGCGCGCGTCGCCTGGAAATGAACTTGGCCAGAAGCCAGCGAAAGGGACCCGGCAGTCCGATGATCGCGGGGTCGTTGAACAGGTTGAAGAGGAAGGGCTGCACCGCCTCCGGGCGGTCGGGACCGCCGAGATTGAACAGCACCACGGCCAGACGCCCCGTTTCCGCGCGGTCACCCGTCTCCGCCGGGTCGCCGGTCTGGATCCGATCCACTGCCGCCGCGCTCATTCGCGCAGCACCTCCAGGGCGCGGGCGACATTTTCCGGCGGGGTCTGGGGCACGATGCCGTGGCCGAGATTGAACACGAAGGGTCCCTTGCCGAGGCTATCGCGAATACGCCGCACCTCGGCGTCGAGCGCCGCACCGCCGGTCACCAGATAGATCGGATCGAGGTTGCCTTGCAGCACGACACGGTCCTGCAAGGTGTCGCGCGCCCAGGCCAGTGGCACCGTGGTATCGAGGGAGAGCGCGTCGCAGCCGCTGTCACGGGCGAAATCGGCATAGAGCAGGCCGGCGCCGCGTGGAAAGAGAATGATCGGCAGGTTGGGATGCACTGCCTTCACCCGTCGGACAATCTCGCTGGCCGGCTCCAGGCACCAGCGCTTGAGACAGCCTTCGGGCCAGATGCCGGCCCAGGAGTCAAAGAGCTGGAGCACTTCGGCGCCGCGTTCGGCCTGGCGGATCAGGTAAGCAGAGGTGACCTCGACCAGCAGATCGATCAGGCGTTGGAACAGCGCCGGTTCGCCATAGGCCAGCGTCTTGGCGCGGGCGAAATCGCGACTGGTCCCGCCTTCCAGCATGTAGCTGGCCACGGTCCAGGGGGCGCCGGCGAAACCGATCAGCGTGGTCTCGGCCGGCAGGCCGGCCTTGATGAGTTCGAGTGCCCGATAGACCGGCTCCAAACGATCGTGCAGTCCCTCGGCGCTGAGCGCCGCCAAGGAGGCCTCGTCTTCCAATCGGGTCAACTGCGGCCCGATGCCCTCCGTGAACCCGACCGACTGGCCCAGCGCCCAGGGGATGATCAGAATATCGCAGAACAGGATCGACCCGTCGAAGCCGTAGCGCCGAATCGGTTGCAGTGTCACCTCGCAGGCCAGTTCAGGATTGAGGCAGAGATCCATGAAGCCGCCGGCCTGGCCGCGCACGGCCCGGTACTCCGGCAGATAGCGTCCGGCCTGGCGCATCATCCAAACCGGCGGTGGCGACAGGGTCTCGCCCTTGAGGGCACGAAGCAGAAGTTTGTCGGTGGCTTGGGGCAAGGCTGTCTCTGTCGCTTTCGGATCTGGTGGTCTCGGGCGGGGAGGGCATCATAGGAGCAAGGCTTGGAGTCCAACATCCTCTTCTAAGAATCATTTAATATAAGATTCTAAGGGTAGTACTTGTAGGGGGGTGGAATAGCGGGGATTAATCGCCATACAGAGATCTGTCCACTGAAAACGCCGGACCGGTTGGCGGTTCGCCAGCCTGTCGATAAGTTGGGCGTCATCTCGGTGGGAGCCAGGGCAGAGGCCACTTGCACGGCAAAGGCAAGACGTGGATAAGGAGCAAAAGTCCGTACCGGCGTCACCCTGTCCACAGCTATCGCATCCTTCGGGTGGCTGATTTGCACAGCGGATGACAGGGCGCGCACTTTGACACGGTCCGGGGAAGGTATGGCGCGACGTCATCCAAAAGACGGTCTTGTCCCCTCTTATCCACGGGTCGGTTCATGGTACTCCACAGCGGCCCTGTGCAGAACTAGGCCGGACTGTCGAGTGCGGCGAGGAGGGACATGACCAGCTATCATCTCCACTTGGTCTCCGATGCCACCGGCGAGACAATCAATTCGGTCGCCCGCGCCTGTCTGGTACAGTTTCGCGAGATCGAGCCGATCGAGCATGTCTGGAGCCTGGTCCGAACCGCGGGTCAGATGGACAAGGCCCTCGATGGCATTGCCGAGGATCCCGGGCCGGTGCTCTACACCATCGTCAATCCCGAACTGCGCGCCGCCCTGGTCGAGGGCTGCCGGCCTCTGGGCCTGCCCTGCATCCCGGTTCTCGATCCGGTCATGCATGCGCTGGCCAACTACTTCGGGGCCGAGATCTCGGGTCTGCCGGGTCTTCAGCATGCCCTGGACAGCGAGTATTTCCAGCGCATGGAGGCAATGAATTTCGCCCTGGCCCACGACGACGGGCAGATGGCCAACGACCTGGACTCGGCCGATGTGGTGATCGTCGGCGTCTCGCGAACCTCCAAGACCCCGACCTGTCTCTACCTGGCCAATCGGGGCATCAGGGCCGCCAATGTGCCGATGGTGCCGGGCGTGCCAGTGCCCGCCGAATTGTTGCAGGCCGAGCGACCCTTGATCGTCGGCCTGACCAAGGATCCCGGCAGTCTGGTGCAGGTGCGCAAGAACCGGCTGCGGTTGCTGTCCGACGAGAACGACGAAACCGATTATGTCGATCCGGAAGCCGTCAAGGCCGAGGTCGCCGCGGCCCGCAAGCTGTTCAACCAGCAGGGCTGGCCCTTGATCGATGTGACCCGCCGGTCGATCGAGGAGACCGCCGCGACGATCATGAACTATCACAGTCGACACAACGGCCACTTCGATTGATGGCGGCGCCGGCGCTCATTCTGGCCTCGCAGAGTCCGTGGCGCCGTGGCCTGCTGGAAAAGGCCGGCGTGATTTTTGCGGTGCGCCCGGCCCAGGTCGACGAGAGCGAAATCAAACGCGCCTGCCAGGCCGATGGCGCCTCGGCGCTGGATGCCGCCGAGGCGCTGGCGGAGTTGAAGGCCCGGCGGATCTCCCAACAAGAACCCGAAGCCCTGGTGATCGGTGCCGACCAGATCCTGGTTTGCGGTGAAATCTGGTTCGACAAGCCGGGCGACCGCGATCATGCGCGGGGCCATCTGCGGGCGCTGAGCGGCAAGACCCACCACCTGGCAACCGTTGCCTGCGCCCTGCGCGGCAGCCAGCGCCTGTGGCATCACCGGGCCGATCCGGCGCTCACCATGCGGGCCCTGTCGGACGATTTCATTTCCGGCTACCTGGAGGCGGCCGGCGATGAAGTCCTGCAGACCGTCGGGGCCTATGCCTTCGAAGGACTGGGGGCGCAGCTCTTCAGCAAGGTCGAGGGGGATTTCTTCACCATTCTCGGCTTGCCGCTGTTACCGCTTCTGGCCTTTCTGCGCGAACAGGGGGTGGTTCCGCGATGACCGCCCAGGGTCCGCGCAAGGCTGGGATTCTCGGCTGGCCCGTCGCGCATTCGCTCTCGCCTCACATCCATCGCTACTGGTTGAACCGCTATGGCTTGCCCGGCACCTACGATCTGCTGCCGGTCTCGCCGGAAGATTTCCACGCCCGGGTGCGCTCGCTTCAGGCCGATGGCTACCGCGGCGCCAATGTCACGGTGCCGCACAAGGTGGCGGCCTTCGAGGCGGTTGACGAGGCCACCGATTTGGCGCGCCGCATCGGTGCGGTCAACACGCTCTACTATGAGGGCAGCCGCTTGATCGGCACCAACAGCGACGCCAGTGGGTTCCTGGAGAACCTGCGCCAGGGGGCACGCAACTGGTCGATCGGGACGGGGCCGGCGGTGGTTCTGGGCGCCGGCGGCGCGGCCCGCGCCGTGCTCGTGGCGTTGCAGGAGGCCGGCTGCCCGGCGCTGGTGCTGCTGAACCGCACTCGGCAGAAGGCCGAGGCCCTGGCCGGTGCGCTCGGGCCCGGCATCGAGGTTCTCGATTGGTCCGAGCGTGCCACGGCCCTGGCCGGGGCCAACCTCCTGGTCAACACCACCGCGCTGGGCATGAGCGGACAGCCGCCCTTGGAGATCGAACTCGATGCCCTGCCGCGGGCCGCGCTGGTCAACGATATCGTCTATCGCCCGCTCGAGACGCCTCTCCTGGCAGCCGCCAGGCGGCGCGGCCACCAGGTGGTCGACGGCTTGGGCATGCTGTTGCATCAGGCCCGCCCCGGATTTCGCAAGTGGTTTGGACCGCTGCCCGATCCGCACGAGGCGAATCCGGACGCGCCGGAAGTCACCGCGGAGCTACATGCCCTGGTGCTGAAGGCGGCGCGATGATCGTCATCGGGCTGACCGGGTCCATTGCGATGGGCAAATCGACAGCGGCGCTTGTCCTGCGCCGCATGGGCTTGCCGCTGCACGACTCCGACGCGGCGGTGCACCGGCTGATGGCACGGGGCGGTGCCGCCGTGGCGGCTATCGGCGCGGCCTTTCCCGGGGTCGTGACCGCCGGTGCGGTTGACCGCGCCCAGTTGGGCCAGCGGGTCTTCGGCGACCAGGCGGCGCTGGACCGGCTGGAGGCCATTCTCCATCCCCTGGTGCGGGCCGAGGCCAGGCGGTTTCTGGCGCGACAGCGGCGACGCCGCGCCCGCGCCGTGGTGCTTGATATCCCCCTGCTGTTCGAGACCGGCGGCGAGGCGCTTTGCGATGCGGTGCTGTTGGTCCAGGCCCCGGCCTTCCTGCAGCGCGCCCGCGCGCTCGCCCGTCCCGGCATGACCGAGGCGCGCCTGGCCTCGATCCGGTCGCGGCAGATGAGCGAGGCCGGCAAGCGGCGGCGCGCCGACTTTGTCGTGCCCACCGGTCTGCACCGGGGTGAGACCTTGCGCCGAATCCGCAAGATCATCAGAGTGATACTGCGACGAAAACCGCCGGCGCGGGTCTGCCGGGGTTGCTGTTGCGCGGGTCCCGGAGCCAGGCGGTGCCGGGCAAGGTCGACGGGGAGATAGATGCCGTGCGAGAAATCGTGCTCGACACCGAGACCACGGGGCTCGATCCGAAGTCCGGCCACCGGGTGGTCGAGATCGGCTGTCTCGAGCTGATCCACAACCTGCCGACCGGGCGGACCTTTCAGGCCTATATCAACCCCGAGCGCGACATGCCGGCCGAGGCCGAGGCCATTCACGGCCTCGGTGAGGCCTTCCTGGCCGAGAAACCGGTTTTTGCCGCGCTGGCGCAGGATTTCCTGGATTTCATCGGCGAGGCCAAGCTGGTGATCCACAATGCCGGCTTCGACATGAAGTTCCTGAACTGGGAACTGAAGTCTGCGGGTTTTCCCTTGCTCGAGGCGAAACGGGCGATCGACACCGTGGCGCTGGCCCGCTCCCGCTTTCCAGGTCAGCAGGTCTCGCTCGATGCGCTCTGCCGGCGTTTTGGGGTCGACAACTCATCGCGCGATTTTCACGGCGCGCTGCTCGATTGCCAGCTCCTGGCCGAGGTCTATCTTGAACTGCTGGGTGGGCGAGAGCCGGGCTTCAGCCTCGACCGGGCGCGCGAGACGCGCGCCGCGGGCTCACGGACGATCGACCGCAAGGCCCGGCCCGCCCGGCCGCACCAGCCAAGCGACAGCGAACTGGCGGCCCATGCCGCCATGTTGGAACGGATCAGCGACCCGGTCTGGCGCGACTAGAGCCGCGCGGAGAGACACGGCCAGGCAGGGGCCCGGTAGAGGCCAGGTGGAGAAAGATCAGGCGGTCCCTGCCGGCGGTCCGTCCGCGCCGTCGGCCGGCGAACTCGCCCGGGCTTGAAACATCTGATCGAAATCGATCGGGTTGATCACCAGCGGTGGGAAGCCGCCCTCGCGGGTGATGCCGGCCATGATCGCCCGCGCGAAGGGAAAGAGGTGGCGCGGCGTCTCGACCATCAAGAGCAGCTTTTCGGTCTGGGGGTCGACGTCGTCGCCGATGCTGACGACACCAGCGTACTCCAGCTCGACGATAAAGGCCGATGTCTGGCCGATCTTGGCGTCGGCGCGCAGCGAGAGCGTGACCTCGTAGGTGCGGCCCTCCAGGAGCTGCGGCGTCACGTCGATATTGATATCGAGATTGGGCGACTGCTGCGCCATCTGGCCATAGATCTCGGGCGCGTTGGGGTTCTCGAAGGACTGATCCTTCACATACTGGGTCTTGATGACGAAGTTCGGTTGAGTGCCATCGTCTGCCATGTCTCGGTCCTTCTATTCTTCCCGCGGCGGCCCCCGGCCCGATGCGGCCACTGGGCACCCTGGAGCCTCGCTTGGCCCGCCCGCGAATTGCGCCTGGGGAGTATGACAAAATTGTCCCGGGGACAAGCCCAAAGGGCTCTAGGCGCTGGTCGGATCGAAGCGTAGCACCGTGCCGTTGGCCACGGCTTCGCCGGTCAGGCCGCGGATAAAGCCCCAGTGGCTCACCACCAGGAGGCCCGGCCAATCCGGCTGACCGGCCGACTGGGCGCGAAAGGCCGAGCAGCGCAGGTCGAGCTGGTCTTCGGTTTCATCGAGCGGCGGCCACCAGCGCTCCGGCAGATCGCCGAACTCGAAGTCCGGAAAGTCGGCGGCAAGGTGACTGCGCGGCGAGCCGACGTCGCAGGCAAAAAAGGCCCGCTCGCGAACCATAGGCTCGATGACCACGGGCAAGGCAAGAACGCTGGCGATGATTTCGGCGGTCTGCAGGGTCCGGCGATAGGGACTGGCAATGATCCGCGTGACGCCGTTCCCGCCGCCGGCCTGCAAGGCGATGTCCCCGGCCGCCTGCCTGATCTGGTCGCGGCCCAGGTCGGTGAGGACGGGATCCTCGATTCCCGGATCGACGCGGGTTCGTGCGTAGTGCACGTTGAACTCGGATTCCCCGTGTCGCACCAGGATCATTGCGGCAATCTCCCCTGACCTGGCCCGGGTGGATCATTCGGCGGGTCATCGGGGTCGCCGACCTCTTCGAACTCGCCATCGATTATGACGCCGCCCGGTCCCCGCCGGTTCCGGCCCGCACCGGCCCCGGAACCAGTGTGAAACTGGCCCGAAAACCCGCGCTGCTCAAAGCGGTGGGCCAGCCTTCGGTAGATCAGGTTCCGAAGCGGCGGCGCGAAGAGCAAGAACCCGATGACGTCGGTAATGAAGCCCGGCACCAACAGCAGGGCACCCGCCATGAGCAGACAGAGGCCATCGAACAGCGCCCGTGCCGGCAGCTCGCCCCGGTCCATCTGTTGGCGGGCCCGGGCCAGCGTCTGCAATCCCTGCAGCCGCAAAAGGAAGGTGCCGATCAGCGCCGTCAGGACGATGGCGAGGATCGTGGAGAGCGCGCCGATACGCTCGCCGACCTCGATGAAGACGTAGATTTCCGCCAGGGGTGCGGCAATCAGGAAGATTAGTATCAAGAGGGCCATGCTTGCTCTTTTCCCGGCAGTTGCCTATGTAACTCTACAAGAGCCGGTTCGCCTCGAACCGCGGCGCAGATGAGCGTCCATCACGTATGAACACGGGCATTCCATTTCTAGACCTTATTCTGCTTGCCGCGGTCGCAGGCTTCGTCATCTTGCAGCTACGCCGCGCCCTGGGCCGGCGTGACGGGCACGACAAGCGCCCGACCTATGACCCCTTTCGCGCCAAGCCGGACCAGGGTGACGACGATAAAGTGGTCCATCTGCCGGATCGGAACAAGCCGCAGCTCGACGAGGAGGCCGCTTTAGACGGCGATCTGGACGTCGGCGAGCCAGCCGAACCCGGCGATCTGTCCAAGGGATTGGCGCAGATTCGACGGGCCGATCCGTCTTTCGATCCCGATTCCTTCGTCAATGGCGCCAGCGTGGCCTTCGAGATGGTGATCGCGGCCTTCGCCAAGGGCGACAGCGATACCCTGCGCCCGATGCTGGCGGATGACGTCTACGATAACTTCGCCACCGCGATCGAGGATCGAGAAGAGGCGAAGGAAACGCTGGAAACCACCCTGGTGGGGATCAGCGAAAACACGATTATCGAAGCCGAGATGCGGCAGAAGACCGCCTTCGTCACCGTCAAGTTCGTTTCCGAGCAAATCAACGTAACCCGCGACAAAGAGGGCGAGGTCGCCGACGGCGATCCCCATCACGTGGCCCGGATCACCGATATCTGGACCTTTGCGCGCAACACCCGAAGCCGAGATCCCAACTGGACCCTTGTCGCGACCCGTAGCCCGAATTGATCGTGGTCCCGGTGAAGGGCTCGTGGCGGTGACTGGCGGCTTGCTGTCGCAGCACCGGCCTTTCGGGCCGATCATGGTCGCGGCGCTCTGTCTGACGTTGGTTGCCTGCGGCGGAGAAGTCGACAAGGTCGCGGCACCGAAAGAAGACCCCTCCCCTGGTTTGACTCTGACCGAGACCAGCCTTTCGGCCCTGGAGGGATTTGCCGGCGATGCCGTCATCGAAGCCCTGCCGGCGCTGCGGCGCTCCTGCCGGCGTTTGTTGCGCCAGCCCGACGATCGACCCGTTGGGCCGGAGGGTCTCGCCGGAACGGTCGCCGACTGGCGCGGCCCCTGCGCCGACCTGGACGGCCTGAGCGAGCGGGACGAGGCCGGTTTGCGCGCGGTTCTGACGGCGCGCTTCGTGCCCTACCGCCTGTCCAGCGCGCGGGGCGAGGAAGGTCTCTTCACCGGCTACTACGAGAGCGAACTGGACGGCGGTCTGACCCCAAGCGGTCCCGGCGCGACGCCGCTCTACGGACCGCCCGATGACATGATCGAGGCGGATCTGGGCGCCTTTCGCCCGGCCTGGAAGGGCGAACGCCTTCACGGTCGCGTGGAAGGGGGTCGATTGGTGCCCTATCACGACCGTGCCGCCGTCGAGGACGGTGCGCTGGAAGGCCGTGCCGCGGTGCTGGCCTGGGCCGACGATCCGGTCGAGGCCTTCATCATGCAGATCCAGGGCTCCGGCCGGATGCGGCTCAAGGACGGCGCCGTGCGCCGCTTCGGCTTTGCCGCCTCCAACGGCCACCCCTTCACCGCGATCGGCCGCCTGATGCTTCAGCGCGAGCTGATCGGGCCAGCCCAGGCCAATATGCCGGCGATCCGCGATTGGCTGCGGGCGCATCCCGAGGAGGCGCGCGCGCTGATGCGCGAGAATGCCCGCTATATCTTTTTTCGCGAAATCGAGGGTGACGGGCCGATTGGCGCCCAGGGGGTGGCCCTGACGCCTGGCCGGTCTTTGGCGGTCGACCGCCGGTACCTGCCCCTGGGCGCGCCCCTGTTTCTGGAGACCCGCTGGCCCGGCGGCGGTCCGCCGCTCAATCGCCTGGTGGTGGCACAGGATACCGGGGCTGCGATCAAGGGTGAGATTCGCGGCGACCTCTTTTGGGGCGCCGGCGAACCCGCCTTTCAGCAGGCCGGCCGCATGAAGGAACCCGGCCGGCTGACCCTGTTTTTGCCCCGGACGGTCGCCGAACGGCGGCGCCTCGGTTCTTGATCGCCCGATCGAGGGCGCCGGCGTATCGTGGGCCCGGTTCATCATGGGGTCCGGCCCATTGTCAAGCCGGGTGGGCTCGGGCAATCTCGGTCCACTGCAAGAGGATAGGTTGATGAACCCACAGGCGGACCCCGGCCAAGCGACGCCCACCGTCGGGCTCTTCGTCACCTGCCTCGTGGACCTGATCCGGCCTTCCGTCGGGTTCGCCGCGGTCCGGCTTCTGGAACAGGCCGGCTGTCGTGTCGTAGTGCCGCGGGCGCAGACCTGCTGTGGCCAGCCGGCTCACAATTCGGGCGACCGCGAGGACAGCACGGCGATTGCCCGTCAGGTGATTGCCGCCTTTGAGCCCTTCGACTATCTGGTCGCGCCCTCGGGGTCCTGCGCCGCGATGATCCGCGAGCACTATCCCACGCTTTTCGAAGATGACGCGAAGTGGAAGCCGCGTGCCGCCGCACTGGCCGAAAAGAGTCACGAGCTGGTGGCCTTCCTGAGCGATGTCAGGCGCTTCGATGCCGTTTCGGCGCACTTTGAGGGCAGCGTCACCTATCACGATTCCTGTTCGGGCCTGCGCGAGCTGGGGATCAAGTCGCAACCGCGCGGTCTGCTGGCCGGTGTCTCCGGCCTGCAATTGACCGAAATGGCCGACGCCGAGGTCTGCTGCGGCTTTGGCGGCACGTTCTGCGTCAAGTATCCTGAGATCTCCAACAAGATGGTCGAGAGCAAGACCGAGGCCATCGCGGCCAGCGGGGCCGACACGCTCCTGGCCGGCGATCTCGGCTGCCTGCTCAACATGGCCGGCAAGCTCAAGCGGCAGGGCAGCGCGGTCGCGGTTCGCCATGTCGCCGAGGTGCTGGCCGGGATGGCCGAGGGCCCGGCAATCGGCGATGGCCCGGCAACAGGCGATGGCCAGGAGGAGACCTCTTGAGCACGCCGACCTCCCACCGCTTCAAGGCCAACGCCGCCCAGGCCCTGCGCGATACCGAACTGCAGCGGGCGTTGGGCAAGGTCAAGGTCGGTTTCATTCAGAAGCGCCGCGCCGCCGCCGACCGGCTGCCCGAATTCGAGGCCCTGCGCGATCAGGCCCGCGACATCAAGAACCACACCCTGGAAAACCTCGATTTCTACCTCGAACGCTACGAGGCGGCGGTGCTGCGTCAGGGCGGTCAGGTTCACTGGGCGGCCACGGCGGAGGACGCCCGGCGCATCATCCTGGAGATCTGCCAGCAGGCCGGGGCCAAGCTGGTGACCAAGGGCAAGTCGATGATCTCCGAGGAGATCGGCCTCAACGCGCACCTCGAGGCGGCGGGTCTGGAGGTCGCCGAGACCGACCTGGGCGAATATATCATCCAGCTGCGAAACGAGCCGCCGAGTCACATCATCGCTCCTGCCGTTCACGTCACCAAAGAGCAGGTGCGCGAAGATTTCATTGCACATCATCCGCAGTATCCCGCCGACCGTCCCCTCGACGAGCCGCCGGAGCTGGTGGCCGAGGCGCGCGCCGTGCTGCGCGAACGCTTCCTGGCCGCCGATGTCGGGATCACCGGGGCCAACTTCCTGATCGCCGAGAACGGTAGCTCGATCATCGTCACCAACGAGGGCAACGGCGATCTGACCCAGACCCTGCCGAAGGTTCATATCGTCTGCGCCAGTCTGGAAAAGGTCGTGCCCAACCTGGAGGACGTCAGCACGATCCTGCGCGTCTTGGCGCGTTCGGCGACCGGCCAGGAGTTTTCGACCTACACCACCTTCTCGACCGGACCGCGGCGCGCCGACGATCTCGACGGACCGGAAGAATTCCACGTGGTCCTGCTCGACAACGGCCGCAGCGACATGCTCGGTACCGACTTTCAAGATGCCCTGCGTTGCATTCGCTGCGGCGCCTGCATGAACCACTGCCCGGTCTATCACGCGGTCGGCGGGCACGCCTATGGCTGGGTCTATCCCGGCCCGATCGGATCGGTCCTCACGCCGAACTTCATTGGCTTGCAAGAGGGCGGACAGCTGCCCAACGCCTCGACCTTCTGCGGGCGTTGCGAGGCGGTCTGTCCGATGCGCATTCCCCTGCCCAAGATGATGCGCCACTGGCGCGAACAGGAGTTCGAACGTCATTTGACACCCGGGGCGCAGCGTTTTGGCCTCGGGCTCTGGGCGGCCCTGGCCCGGCGGCCCCGACTCTATGCCCTGGCCTGCGGATTGGTTATGCGGGTTCTGGCCACGCTGGGCCGGCGGCGCGGCCGTTTTTCCAAGCTGCCGTTGGCCGGCGGTTGGACCGATCATCGCGACCTGCCGGCGCCGCAAGGTCGGACCTTCCAGCAGCTTTGGGACCGCCAGGGGGGCGCACGGTCATGAGCGGCGCGCGCGAGGCGGTGCTGGGCAAACTGCGCCGCCGTCTGAAGAGCGAGACCCGCGACGCCGCCGCCTTGGCGTCTCTGGAGGCCCGGCTCGACCGACCGTCGCGCAATCTGGTGCCGCAAAGGGGCCAGGTCCCGGCGGCCGCTAGGGTCGATCTGTTCGAATCCATGGCGGTCGAACAGGCCGCGACCCTGGAGCGCCTGACGGATGCTCGGGAAGTGCCGGCGGCGGTGGCCCGCTACCTGGCGGCGCAAAACCTGCCGGCCCGGGTGAAGCGCTCGCCCGATCCGGCGCTGGAGGCGTTGCCCTGGTCGGATCAGCCGCTCTTGCAATGTGACAGCGGACGCAGCGATGGTGACGATCTGGTCTCCCTGACACCGGCCTTCGCCGCCGTCGCCGAAACCGGCACCCTGATCATGATGTCGGGACCGCATGGCCCGACCACCCTGAATTTCCTGCCCGACTATCACATCGTGGTCCTCAGGGCCTCGGACCTGGTCGGCGCCTATGAAGAGATCTGGCCGCGGCTGCGGGCCCGCTATGGCCAGGGCGTCATGCCGCGCACGGTCAACTGTATCACCGGTCCGTCGCGCACCGCCGACATCGAGCAGACCATCCAGCTTGGCGCCCATGGCCCGCGCCGCCTGCACATTCTCTTGCTCGAAGACACGGCGCCATCGAACGCGGCCCCGCCGGGTGGGAGCGAGGCGGCGCAGTGACCTCGCGGCGCGGCAAGGGTGAGCTCAGCGACCAGGATCTCGATCTTTGGCGCCGCGTCGCGGCCACCGCCAAGCCGCTGAAGAAGCGGCCGGCCCCAAAGCACGCGGGACCTGCGGAAGAGGAACCGCCGCCTCGGTCCGTGCCAGCGAGGAAGCCAAGCGCGCCGAAACTGGCGCCGCCGGCCAAGCCGGCCAAAGCACCCGCCGGCAAGACAAGGCCCAAACCGCCGGACCTGACCCACGGGACCTCCGCCGGCCTCGACAAGCGGCGTGCCGTACGGCTGAGAAAAGGCCTGCTGCCGCTCGAGGGGCGGCTCGACCTTCATGGCCTGATTCAAGACGAGGCCCGCGCCCGCCTCGACCGTTTCCTCGCCGCCGCGGCGCGACAGAACAAACGCTGTGTTCTGGTGATCACCGGCAAGGGGCGCGGCGCGGCGGGCGAGGGCGTGTTGAAAACGCAGGTGCCTCGTTGGCTGAACGAGCCGCACAACCGCGACCTGGTGGTTTCGTTCACGCACGCACAACCCAAGGACGGCGGCGCGGGGGCCCTCTACGTTCTTTTAAAGCGCAAACGGTTGGAAATCGACGATTCCTGAAGCCACTTTCTTGGAGAATCCCCAGAAAACCGAAATCCAATTGATCGAATGGCAGGAATAAGGATTAATGTAACCGTTGCCAGCCTTCGTTAGAAAGGCGGCCTACTTCAGGGTACGAAAGGATTGATCGATGACCCCCTTTGGCAAGCGCCTACGCGAGATTCGCGCCGAACGCGGCATGGCGCTCAAGGACATGGCGGCCGGCATGCAGGTCTCCGCGGCCTATCTCTCGGCGATGGAACACGGTCACCGCGGCAAGCCGAGCCGGCGCTTCGTGCACCGGGTTTGTCAGTTTCTGGGGATTATCTGGGATGAGGCAGAGGCGCTGCAGCGCCTTGCCGACCTTTCGCATCCGCGCATTGTCGTGGACACCGCGGGTCTGAGCCCGGCCGCCACGGAGCTTGCCAATCGCCTGGCCGCGACAATCGGGTCCTTGTCGGATGACGGTGTCGAGGCGTTACTGCAGGCGCTCGACGACTGCGGCGCGCCGATGACCGTCGAACCCGGCGCCCTCGACAGCGCGGCCCGGTCCGAGCGATCGGCTGATCACGCGATCTGTTGAAGCAAGCTGTTAGAGAATGAATTTCGAGAGGTCGGTGTTCTTGGCCAGTTCACCGACCTTCTCTTGAACCTCGGTAGCGTCGATCGTGACGCTTTCGCCGCCGCGGTCGGTGGCGCCGAAGGAAAGCTCTTCCAACAGCTTTTCCAATACCGTGTGCAGGCGCCGTGCGCCGATGTTTTCCACGGTGCTGTTGATTTCGGCGGAGAGGGCGGCGATCGATTCGACGGCCTCGTCGGTGAAGTCGAGGGTCACATCCTCGGTTGCCATCAATGCCTTGTATTGCTTGATCAGGCTGTTTTCCGGCTCGGTCAGGATACGGTTGAAATCGTCCTTGGTGAGCGCGTCGAGCTCGACCCGGATCGGCAGGCGTCCTTGCAGTTCGGCCAGCAGATCGGAGGGCTTGGCCTGGTGGAAGGCGCCCGAGGCGATGAAGAGGATGAAGTCGGTCTTTATCGCGCCGTGCTTGGTGGTCACGGTGGTGCCCTCGATCAAGGGCAGCAGATCGCGCTGGACGCCTTCGCGTGAGACGTCGCCGCCGCCGGCCCGGTCCGAGCGCAGGGTGATCTTGTCGATCTCGTCCAGGAACACGATGCCGTTCTCCTCGACCGCGGCCATCGCCTCGGCGACCACCTTTTCCTCGTCGAGCAGCTTATCGGCCTCTTCGGCCAATAGTAGATCGTAGGATTCGCCCACTTTGATACGGCGTTTCTTGGTGCGCCCGCCCAAGGCCTTACCCAGCATCTCGTTGAGATTGATCATGCCCATGGAGGCGCCGGGCATGCCGGGGACATCCATGGTCGGCAGTTGCAGGCCGCCATGGTCCGCGACCTCGACCTCGATCTCGCGGTCGTCGAGGTTGCCCTCGCGCAGCAGCTTGCGGAACTTCTGCCGGGTGTCCTCGCCGGCGCTGTCGCCGACCAGGGCCGATATCACGCGTTCCTCGGCCGCCAATTCGGCTTGCGCCTGGACTTCTTTGCGTAAGCGCTCACGGGTGGCGTGGATCGCGGTTTCCACGAGATCGCGGATAATCTGTTCGACATCGCGCCCGACGTAGCCGACCTCGGTGAACTTGGTCGCCTCGACCTTGATGAAGGGCGCCTGGGAAAGACGTGCCAGGCGGCGGGCGATCTCGGTTTTGCCGACGCCGGTCGGCCCGATCATCAAGATATTCTTGGGCAGGACCTCGTCGCGCATCTCGTCGGAAAGCTGGCGCCGCCGCCAACGGTTGCGCAGGGCGATGGCGACCGCCCGTTTGGCGTCGTTCTGGCCGATAATATAGCGATCCAACTCCGAGACGATCTCGCGCGGGGTAAAGGCGGCCGAAGTGTCGTTCGTCGTCACGATTCCAGGCTTTCCAAGACAACGTTTCGGTTGGTGTAGATGCAGATATCGGCGGCGATGGCCATCGCCTTGCGGGCGATTTCCTCGGCTGCCAAATCGTCCAGGTCGATCAGGGCGCGGGCCGCCGCCAGCGCATAGGACCCGCCCGAGCCGATCCCGATCAGACCGTCCTCGGGCTCCAGCACATCGCCGGTGCCGGTCAGCACCAGGGAAGTCTCGCTATCGGCCACCGCCATCATGGCCTCGAGGCGGCGCAGGTAGCGGTCGGTGCGCCAGTCCTTGGCCAACTCCACGCAAGCACGGGTCAGCTGGCCAGGATAGGTCTCCAGCTTGGCCTCGAGCCGTTCGAAAAGGGTGAAGGCATCGGCCGTGGCCCCGGCGAACCCGGCGATGACCTGGTCTTTGCCGAGACGACGCACCTTGCGCGCATTGGATTTGATCACCGTGACCCCCAGGGTCACCTGGCCATCGCCGGCGACCACCACGCGTCCGCCTTTGCGGACCGAAAGGATCGTGGTGCCGTGCCAGCCTGAGCTTGATTCATCGGACATGCCGCTTCAAATGGGGCATGCGCGTCCCCGGGTCAAGCCTTGGCTGCGGCCGGCCGGCGGCTGCCGGAGAGCCGCCCCCTGGAAAGCCTGCCGCCGAGCTGTTACAAGGCGCGCTCGCGGACGGACCGGCGACGGTCCTTGTCAATCCAGGTTCCAAAGGAGGCGCGAATGCGCCAAGCCAGCGTTCAACGCGACACCACGGAAACCAAGATCAGCGCTACGGTCGCGCTGGACGGGAGCGGCCTCTATCAGGTCTCCACCGGGCTCGGATTTCTCGACCACATGACCGAACAGCTGTCCCGGCACAGTCTGATCGACATCACCCTGAAGGCCGAGGGCGATCTCCATATCGACGGTCACCACACCACGGAGGATAGCGCGATCGTGCTGGGTCAGGCGGTATCCAAGGCGCTTGGCGACCGCAAGGGCATTCGGCGCTACGGGGAAGCCCTGATCCCGATGGACGAGACCTTGACCCGGGTCGCGCTGGACGCCTCGAACCGACCCTATCTCGTCTGGAAGGTGGCCTTCTCGCGGGACAAGCTGGGCGAGATGGATACCGAGCTGTTCCGCGAGTGGTTCCATGCCTTCGCCCAGCACGCCGGGCTGACGCTCCATGTGGAAACCCTCTACGGCGTCAACAACCACCATATCGTCGAGTCGAGTTACAAGGCCTTGGCCCGGGCGCTGCGTCAGGCCATCGAGATCGACCCGCGCAAGGCCGATGCTATTCCTTCCACCAAGGGCAGCCTCTGAGCGGCGGCGCCGCGGCAAGCGGATTGAATCCATCATGGCGACCGTCATCGTCGACTACGGCTCGGGCAATCTGCGTTCGGCGGCCAAGGCCCTGGAGCGTGCCGCGCTTGAAGGCGGCGTTGGGACGAGCGCCGCGCCCGCGGAAGTCCTGGTCACCGACCGGCCCGAGGAGGTCGCCCGGGCGGATCGCGTGGTGCTGCCGGGGGTCGGGGCGTTTGGCGATTGCATCGCGGGCCTGCGGGCCCTGGACGGCATGGAGGCCGCGTTGCATGAGGCCGTGATCGAGCGTGGACAGCCCTTCCTGGGCATCTGCGTCGGCATGCAGTTGCTGGCCGAACGCGGCGTCGAGTACGGCGTGCACCGGGGTCTGGGCTGGATCGCCGGTGAGGTGGTGGCGCTGCCGCCGCACGACAGCCGGGGCGCGGCCTTGAAGATTCCCCATATGGGCTGGAACGCGATCACGCTTGCGCGAAAGGGCCATCCCTTGCTAGACGATCTGCCATCCGATCCCCACTTCTACTTTGTTCACAGCTACCACTTCGTTGCCTCGGAGGGGGAGACGGTCCTGGCGCAGTTCGACTATGGCGGGGCCCGTGCGGCCGTGGTGGGGCGCGATAATCTGGTGGGAACGCAGTTCCACCCGGAAAAGAGCCAGACGGCGGGACTGCGGCTGTTGGCGAATTTCCTGTCCTGGACACCTTAACTGTAAAGAGAGCCCAATGACCCAAGCCGACCCTCGATCCAAGACCGCGGTGGGCGAGCTGACGGAGTTTCTCGGCACGGATCTCCACGATCTTTGCGACGCCGCCGATGCCGCGATTGTCGATGGGGGCGGTTTCGGCTGGCTCGTGCCGCCGCTGCGCGAAATCATGGAGTCTTACTGGAAGGGTGTCGTCCTGATCCCCGACCGTCGATTGTTCGTGGCCCGGCTCGACGACACCATTGCCGGATCGGGGCAGCTCGTCCGGCCGGCGCGCAACAACGAGGCCAACGCCCTTTGCGCCACCCTGACGACCAACTTCATCGCCCCTTGGGCGCGCGGTCATGGGCTGGCGGCCAAACTGCTGGCCTTGATCGAAAAGGCGGCGCTGGCCGACGGTTTCGCGGTCTTGAACCTCGACGTGCGCGAGACCCAGCAGCGCGCCATCCAACTCTACGAGCAACAGGGATACCAACGCTGGGGCAGCCATCCCCACTATGCTTTTGTCGAGGGGCATTGGGTGGCGGGCTGCTACTACTACAAGACCCTGACCGGCGAGACCCCGTGAACATCTACCCGGCCATCGACTTGAAGGACGGGCAGGCGGTGCGCCTGCTGCGCGGCGAGATGGCCGAGGCGACGGTTTTCAACGACGACCCGGCCGACCAGGCCAGGGTCTTTGCCGCCGCCGGATTTTCCTGGCTGCATCTGGTCGACCTCAACGGCGCCTTCGCCGGCCGGCCGGTCAACAGGGCCGCGGTCGAGGCCATCCTCGCGGCGGTCGACCTGCCGGTCCAGCTGGGCGGCGGCATTCGCGACCGTGCGACCATCGACGCCTGGCTCGAGGCCGGGGTCGCCCGGGTGATTCTGGGGACCGCCGCGGTCAAGGACCCTGAGCTGGTGCGCGAGGCCTGCCGCGCGGCCCCGGGTCGGGTCCTGGTCGGCATCGATGCCCGCGACGGCCGCGTCGCGGTGGAGGGCTGGGCCGAGGTCAGCGAGCTGGCCGCCGAGGAGCTGGCCCGGCGCTTCGCCGATGCCGGAGTGGCCGCCATTGTCTTTACCGATATTTCCCGCGACGGCGCGCTGCAGGGCGTGAACCTGGAGGCCACGGTCGGACTTGCCGAAGCGGCGTCGCTCCCGGTCATCGCCTCGGGCGGCGTGGCCTCGCTTGACGATATCGCCGGTCTCCTGGCCTGCGAGAATGCCGGGATCGAAGGCGCGATCATCGGCCGTGCGCTTTATGACGGTCGTATCGATCCGGCCTCGGTGCTGGCTTTGGTCGCCGAGGAAGGCGCGGTTCGCGCGGGTGTCGGATGCTGAAGGCCCGTGTCATCCCCTGCCTCGATGTCAAGGACGGCCGGGTGGTCAAGGGCGTCAACTTCGTCGATCTGATCGATGCCGGCGACCCGGTCGAGCAGGCGCGGATCTACGACGCGGCCGGGGCCGATGAGCTCTGCTTTTTGGATATCACGGCGAGCCACGAGCGCCGGGATATTCTGCTCGATGTGGTCGCGCGCACGGCGGAGGTCTGCTTCATGCCGCTGACCGTCGGCGGCGGCGTGCGCAAGCTGGAGGATATCCGTGCCCTGCTGCTGGCCGGTGCCGACAAGGTCTCGATCAACACCGCGGCGCTCAAGGACCCCGAGTTCGTGCGCGCCGCGGCGGAGAAGTTCGGCAGCCAGTGCATCGTGGTGGCGCTCGATGCCAAGGAGGTCGCACCGGGGCGCTACGAGCTCTTCACCCACGGCGGACGCCAGCCGACCGGGCTTGATGCGGTCGACTTCGCGCGCAGGATTGCCGCGCTCGGCGCCGGTGAGATCCTGTTGACCGCGATGGACCGCGACGGCACCAAGGCGGGCTACCACATCGCGCTG
Source organism: Kiloniellaceae bacterium (assembly GCA_021776195.1). The sequence continues at coordinate 19,113 of JAJFGK010000104.1, forward strand.
ACCCGTGCGATCGCCGATGCCGTTCCGATCCCGGTGATTGCCTCGGGCGGGGTCGGCACCCTCGACCACCTGGTCGAGGGCATCCGCGACGGCCACGCCTCGGCGGTGCTGGCCGCCTCGATCTTTCACTTCGGCCTCCATTCCCTGGCCCAAGCCAAGGCGCATCTGGCCGCGGCCGGTGTTCCGGTTCGGCCCTTCGTCGCCGCGTCGGAGATGGCCCCATGAGCCAGCAGGTCCACATTCTCGATGCGCTTCACGCGGCCATCGCCGCGCGCAAGGGCGCCGACCCGAAAGAATCCTACACCGCCAAGCTCCTGGCCAAGGGCGAGGGTCGCATCGCCAAGAAGCTGGGTGAGGAGGCGGTCGAGACGGTGATCGCCGCGCTGAGCGAAGACAACGCGGCCTTGGCCGCGGAGTCCGCCGATTTGCTCTACCATCTGCTGGTGCTCTGGACCGCCAAGGGCTTGGACCCTGCCGAGGTGTGGGCCGCCCTGGAGGGTCGCGTCGGGACCTCCGGTCTTGCCGAAAAGGCCGGACGGACGAAAGATTGAACAGGCAACGAGAGGGAGGCTGCCGCGATGCCCGCTTATGACGACCAGAACATCTTCGCCAAGATCTTGCGCGGCGAGATTCCCTGCGACAAGGTTTACGAGGACGATCAGGCGCTGGCCTTCCGCGACATCAACCCGCAGGCCCCGACCCACATCCTGGTGATCCCCAAGGGCGCCTATGTTTCCCTCGACGACTTCTCGGAAAAGGCCTCGGAGGCCGAGATCGCGGGCTTTCTGCGGGCTGCCGGCAAGGTCGCCCGCGAGGCCGGGTCCGCGCTCGCCGACGGCTACCGCGTTCTCGCCAACCACGGCCGCCACGGGCACCAGGAGGTGCCCCACTTCCACCTGCATATCTTTGCCGGCAAGGACCTCGGCCGCATGATCAAGCCGGCCGACAAGTAGGGGCAGCATGCCGGCACCTCGTCTCGCCTTTCTCTATCCGGCCGGCTGGGGCGACCAGGAATACTACCTCTTCGCCGAAGGCCTGGATCCTTCGCCCGCCGTCTTCATGCTCTCCACCCGTCTCTACGGCGGCGACCGCGACCATGACGTGGCGAGCCTGCTGCAGAGCGGCGACCCGGCGCTGCTTGCCCAGGGTGCGCGAAAGGCCGTCCAGCTCCGGCCCGATTCCCTCATCTGGGCCTGCACCAGCGCGTCCTTCGTGGGCGGGCGCGACTGGGCGGTCTCCCAGGTTTGGGCCATGGAGGCCGCCGGAACCTGCCCGGCGTCAAGTACCTCGCTGGCCTTTGAAGACGGCCTGAACGCCCTGGGAGTCACGCGGGTGGCGATCATGGCGACCTATCCGGCCGCGGTGTCCGAGCGGTTCGTCGCCTTTATCGAGGCTGGCGGCACGACGGTCGCCAAGCTCCATTGCCTGGATGTGATGAGCGGTTGGGACGCTGGCCAGCTCGCCGGCAGCGCGCTGGCCGATGCGGTCAAGGCGGCCGACCACCCCGAGGCGGAGGCGATTTTGGTGCCCGACACGGCGGTCGCCACACTGGACCTGCTGGCCGGCCTGGAGGCATCGCTCGGCAAGCCGGTGCTGAGCGCCAACCAGGTGAGCCTCTGGAAGGCTCTGCGCCTGGCCGGTAGCGATGTACGGCCAAGCGGCGCCGGTCGCCTCTTTGGCCGGTGATGCGGTTGCCTCGCAGCGCGCGAATAGCCATTGTGGGGCGGTCTTGTTCACTACGGGCACATTGAAATGGCAGCGCATGGGCTCACCTTCCGCGAGTTGATCGCGCCCCTGGAGGGTGAGGATTTTCTCGGTCGGGTCTATCGCCGCGAGCCGGTCCATATTCCCGGTGCCGCCGACAAGCTGTCCGCCCTCTTTTCCTGGGCCGAGCTGAACGGCCTGCTCGCCATGTCGACGATATGGAGCCCGACGTCCTTGGAGCTGGCCAACGACGGCACCCGGGTGCCGGCGGAGGCCTATTGCTACGAGGGCACGACCCGGGACAACACGCGCGGCCAGATCCCCGATTTCGAGCGGGTCCGCGCCCAGTTGAACCAAGGGGCGACCCTGACCTTGAACGCCATCGCCCGGCTGACGCCGGGTCTGCGTGCGATGGCGGAATCGCTCGAAGCGGTGTTCGGCGCGCCGGCCAACGCGGTGGCCTTCTGTTCCTTTCGCGGCGCCCCCGGCTATTTTTCGCACTTCGACACCACCAATATCTTCGCCTGTCAGATCGACGGCACCAAGCTCTGGCGGGTTTACGAGGGACGCCATCCCAACGCCGCCGAGAAACCCCACGGCCGCGGCAACGACCTGTCGCGCGACCATCACGCCGCGGCCCGCGGCCGGGTGTTGCTGGAGGTCGAGATGACCCCGGGCGATGTGCTCTACGTGCCGCACGGCCAATACCACGACGCGGTCGCGACCTCCGGCGCCTCCCTGCATATCACCCTGGCGGTCCGTCATCTGGTGGTTCAGGACTTCATCAACCTGCTGAGCCAGGACCTGCCGCGCGACCCCTTCTTCCGCGGCCACCTGCCGGCCTACGACGACCCGGCGGGCCAGGAGGCCCTGGGCCAGCAGGTCGCCCAGCGCTTGGTCCAGATCGTCACCAACCCGGCGATCAAGGGCGATCTCGCGCGCTTCCTGCAGGGCAAGGCCTTCGAGCGCGAGAGCGTCTTCCAACTCCCCGACCGAAATCGCCCGGCGCGCTATCGGGTGCGCTGGCCCGGCCGTACGCTCAAGCGTACGGGTACGGGATACCGGGTCATGGGGATCGGGCTCGACGAACAGGAAGGGCCGCTGGCTGCCTGGGTTCACGGCCGCGACCTGCTCGACGCACGCGACCTGGTGGCGGCCTTCCCGGACCGCGAGTTGGCGGCGCTTCAGGCCCTGGTCGCCAAGCTGGTCGAGGGCGGACTGCTGGAGCCGATCTAGACAACCGGAACAGCGCAGGAGGAGAACGGCCCATGGCGGGAGGATTGATTGTCACCGGATCGAGCCGGGGTATCGGCGCGGCGACGGCGCGGCTCGCGGCCAGGGCCGGATACGAGGTCTGTATCAACTTCCTGGCCAGCCCCGAGGCCGCGGAAAACCTGGCCCGGTCGATCGAGACCGAGGGCGGCAAGGCGATCCTGGTGGCCGGGGACATGGCTCAGGAGGCCGATGTCCTGCGGCTCTTCGAGACCTGCGATCGGAACCTGGCGCCGCTGGTGGGATTGGTCAACAACGCCGGGATCACCGGGCCGGTCTGCCGGGTGGATGAACTGTCGGTCGCCGACCTGCGGCGGGTCCTGGACATCAATGTCGTCGGCGCCTTCCTCTGCGCCCGCGAGGCGGTCAAGCGGCTCTCCTCACGACACGGCGGGTCAGGCGGGGCCATCGTCAATCTGTCCTCGCGCGCCGCCGCCCTGGGCGGTCCCCATGAATGGATACACTATGCCGCCTCCAAGGGCGCGATCGACAGCTTCACCATCGGCCTGGCCAAGGAGGTCGGTGGCGAGGGTATCCGGGTCAATGCCGTCAATCCAGGCCTGATCGACACCGAGATCCACGCCCGCGCCGGTCTGCCGGACCGGGTCGAGCGGCTGATGTCGGGCGTGCCCCTGGGCCGCGCCGGCAGCGCCGAAGAGGTGGCCGAGACGATTCTATGGCTACTCTCGCCGGCGGCCAGCTACGTCACCGGTGCAACTGTCCCGATCGGCGGCGGGCGCTGACGGCCTCGCCGTCACGGAGTCAGGCGGACAGCCGCTCGACGAACTTTTCCGCGTTGATCGCGATGTCGTCTTCGCCGACTTGGTCAAAGGGGTTTTCCAGGTGGTTCTGGATCGAGTCCAGGCCGGCCAGGATGAGGCTGAAAAGGACTGGCGTGACAAAGATGAGACCGGTCGAATAGCCCTCGGCCGAGGCGACGAAGTAGGGGCCGTAGAGCACCGGCAGCACGAAGATGAAGAGGTCGCTGTAGGCCCTGAGGGTTACCGGCGTGCGGTACTGGTAGATGTGCTTTATGGTCTCGAAGGAGACGATCATCTTACTGAGATATTGGTTGCAGCGTGAGCACTCGCCCGAAGCCAGGCCGCGTTGGCGCAGGGTCTTGATGAAGCCGGAAAGCTCGGAAAAACGGCGGTAGACGGCGGTTTCCTGGTCTGCCATCGCATCGAGTGGGGTGGCAAAGAGCGTGCGGCTGTCTTTCAGGAGGTTGCCCAGGGCCGCCTTGGCCTGGTCTTGCAGACCGGGCTCGCTATCCTCCAGCCAGTCGCGCGCGGCAAAGTAGATCGCCCGGCCATGGGCCTTCATCTGGCCGTACTCGTCGAGCGCCGCCTCACGCCGCTTGTAGGCCCCGCCGATGGAAAAGACGATGGGAAAGACCACCGCGGTGGCGATCAGGGTCAGCGGGAAGTCCGCGGTCACACCATAGCGTTGGCAGACCAGGGTCGAGGCCAGGGCCAGGGCCGCGATGACGGCCGCTTTCAGGTTGATGATCAGGGTAATGCGTCGTAGCGAGCGCAAGGGCCGAGCCTCCTTGTTGGGGTGCCAATCCGGGTCGGTCGAGCGCCGCAGTCTGCCGGGTAAAGCTTAATGATTCTTAACCATGCCGGCAGGTTTGTCGCCCGGCGCGACGGGCCCCGGCCGGAACAAGGTGCGGCGGGTCTTTCCCTCACTGAAATCGATGCTAGCATTCGAGGCGGCCATCCGCCGAAAGGAGCCGACGCCATGTTCCGGGCAAACTCCGCACGATCCCTTCGAACCGCGGCCGCCACGGCCGGCGGTGCCGAGGTCGACCCGGCCGAGACCGACGCCATGCTGGCCGTTCTGGCGCCCTATCTGCGGCGCAAGCCTGACGGCGAGGGCGACTTCTTCGGCAGGGAGACCAGGCGGCGCCATTCGCTGGTCACCAAGACTCCACAGGTCGGCAGTTTCTTCACCGGCCGACCGGTCGAGGGCGCCCGGGTGAGGCGGCTATGAGCACCGCGCCGCAGGGCGAGTTCGCCGGGCAGGTCGCGGTCGTGACCGGCGCCGCCCAGGGACTCGGATTCGTGATCGCGCGCTTGCTCTTCGAGCGCGGCGCCGCGGTTTGTCTCCTGGACATCGACGAGGCGCGCCTGGGGCAGGCCGCGGCCCAGCTCGGCGACCCGGCACGGGTCTTGCCCCTGGTGACGGATGTGGTTGCCGAGCCGGCTATCCTGGCGGCCCGCGATGCGATCGTGGCCCGTTTCGGACGGGTCGATGTGCTGGTCAACAACACCGGCACCTATCCGCCTGGCAACGTTCGCGATCTGACCGTGGCCGACTGGGATCATGTGTTCGACGTCAACGCCAAGTCGATGTTTCTGACCACCCGCTCCTTCATGGGCACGATGGCGGCCCGGCGGAGCGGGCGCATCGTTTGCATCGTCACCACCGACGCCACCAAGGCCAAGCCGACGACACCGCACTACGCCGCGGCGAAGGCGGCCGTCGCCAACCTGATCAAGACCTTCGCCGTCGAACTGGGCCCCGATCAGGTGCTGGTCAACGGGGTGTCGCCGGGCGCTATCGCCACGGAGCGGGCCAAGCGCGAGCCCTGGCTGAAAGAGCGCATCAAGGAAATCCCGCTCGGCCGGCCCGCCGAGCCGGAAGACATCGCCGAGGTGGTGCTGTTCCTGGCCTCGCCGCGCAATCGCTTCGTCACCGGCGAGACGGTGATCGCCAGCGGCGGCGCGACAATGGTTTAGCCGAGCTTATCACCACCCTGCCAGAGGGCCCGCCCGTCAAGCCTCAGTGCTGCGCCAGGTCTGGTCTTCGGACCTTTCCGACGCCGCCTTCCGGCGCTGTTCGGTTTCCAGCACCCGGGCCACGATGTCCTGCAGGCGCGCGATATCGATCGGCTTTGTCAGGTAGTGAAGAAACCCCGAAGCCTGGCCGCGGCTGACCTGATCGGGCATGGCGTCGGCGGTCAGGGCGATGATCGGGGTGTCGGCGCAGCCGGCCTCGGCGCGCAGCTTTTCCATGAGCTGATAGCCGCTCATGCCCGGCAGATGGATGTCGAGGATCACCAGGTCGGGTTCGAAGGCGGTGGCCTGGGCGAGGCCTTCCTTGGGCGTGGCCACGGTTGCGACCGTCAGCATGGGATGCCCGCTCAGGGCGTCGGCGACCAGTGTCCGGCTGGCCTCGTGGTCGTCGACATAGAGGATCCGCATTTCGCCTTCGAAGACCGTTCTGGCCAGGTTCCTGGCTGGATGGTTGTCATAGGCGGCGATGATCGAACCGGGTTGGGCCAGGGGCAGGTCGAGCCAGAAGCTGCTGCCGACACCCGCTTCGCTCTTGCAGCCGATGCGGCCACCCATGCGCTCGAGAACTTCCTTGGACAGGGCCAGGCCGACCCCGGTGCCCTGGATCGCCGAATTCTCGGCGCCCAGCCGGTTGAAGGGCTCGAAGAGTTGATCTTGCATTTCGGCGGGAATGCCGCGGCCGCTGTCCTCCACGGTAATCCGCAGATAGGCGCCGCGGATCGAACTGCGCAGAATCACGGTGCCGCCGGGGCGGTTGTACTTGACCGCGTTGGACAGCAGGTTCATCAGCGCCTGGCGCAGCCGCCCTTCGTCGGCCAGCACGGTGCGCAGCATGGCCGGGTCGGTCTCGTCGATGAGCTCGATCTTGCCGGGCTCGGCCAGGACCCGGGTCTGGTCCACGGCCAGGGCGACGATCTTGTCGCTGGCCACCGGCTGGATCGCGAGCAGCATCTTCCCGGCCTCGATCTTCGCCAGGTCGAGCACCTGGTCGATCAGTTCCAAGAGCTGGCCGCCGCTTTCCAGGATGTTCTTGACATAGGCTTCGACCCGTTCCGGCTGATCGCGGAAGATCGGATACTCCAGCATCTGGGCAAAGCCGAGAACCACGTTCATTGGCGTGCGCAGTTCGTGGCTCATGTTTGAGAGGAAGCGCGATTTGGCGCGGTTGGCGGCATTGGCGCGGTCGCGCGCGTCGCGCAGCGCCTCGGCGGTTGCCTTGTGCTGCAAGGCCTCTTGCGCAAGCTGGACCTCGGCGACCTTGCGATCGGCGATCTCGGTGCGGAGCTGGTCGTTGACCAGCACCAGGGTCGCGGTCCTCTCCTCGACCCGGACCTCCAGCTCGCGGGTGGCGGCGCGCAGGTCGGCGGTGAGCTTTTCGTTGTCTTCCTTGTAGCTGTCGAGCCAGAGCGCCATGCGGTTGAAGGCCGTTCCGGCGCGACCGAGCTCCTCGAAGCGCGTGCTGATGTGGTCGATCCGTGGCCACTTGCCACGGGCGATCTTGTTGGCCTGGGCATAGAGCGCGGCAATCGGCCGGGTAATGGAGCGCGCGATCATCAGGCCGATCAGAGCGGACACGGCGGCGATGACCAGCGCGATGATGATATTGTTCTGGCGGTTTTCCTTGATCGTCCCGAGGAAATCGTTTTCCGGCACATAGATGCCGACGATCCAGGGCCACTGTCCCTGGGGCAGGGGCGTGAAGACCGCGTGATGGCGTTCGCCCTCGAGTTCGAAAGAGGTGAAGACCGGTCTGTTGACGCCGATCGCGTGGGCGGAGGTCCCCAGCGCGGCAAAGGCACTGCGGGCCATGGGGTCGCTGATCTCGTCGATCCGGGTGAAACGCAGACCGTCGCTGCCGTCGCTCAGCTGAGACTTGATCTTGGCGGGATCCGGGTGGGCGATGACGTCGCCCGCGCGGTTCATGATGAAGGCGCCGCCGGACTTGCCGATCACCAGGTCGGCCAGGAACTCGGAGATCTCGAGGATCTCGATATCCACCGCGACCACGCCCTTGATCCCCTGGGCCCCTGCGAGAACGGGCGCCGCCACCGTGATGCCGGGGTTCTTCGAGGTGTAGAAGATATAGGGATCGGTCCAGGCCGGGCTGCGCCGCTGGCTGGCCTTCTCGTACCAGGGACGCGCGCGCGGATCGTAGCTGTCGGCGTCATCGCGCTTTTGCGTGACCAGGGCAAAGGCGTTGTCGCGCCAGATCAGATCGACGACCCGCTGGCGCTCGCCGCCCTGCGGATCCTCCCGGAAGGAGATGATTTTCGTGCGGTAGGCGGCGCCCTCGACGCTGCTGTCGCGCTTCACGTAGACGAAGGCGCCGGTCGCGCTGCCGTAAAAGATTCCGGCGAACTGCGCCGAGGACTGGAGCTGTTCGAAAAAGTACTTCTCCAGGCTGTCGGGGTTCTCGCTGTTCACCACCTGCTGCTGGGCCAGGCGCTGGGACAGGTCGGCGGCGTCCTGGGCCGGCTCGAGGAAGTTGATCGAGTGCTCGATCGTCTGGTTCGAGACTTCCATCATCAAGTCGCGCGCGTGGCCGAGCAGGACCCGCTCCGAGGTGAAGTAGGAGGAGAGGATGATGGTCGTGACGGCGCCGAGCTGGAGGGCGACCAGGGCGATCACGAGAACGCTGCGTATCGAGACTTTCACCAGGCCAGCCCCATTGTTCGTTTTCTTGCGATTGCGGCCATTCTCGATTCTTTTGCGCGTCGCCTCAAGACTAGAAGGGGCACCGGGCTGTGTCGGCGGTCACAGATGAGGTCCGCAACCGAAAGCCCGCGTCGATTTGGCGAGTTTCCGCGACAAAGCGGACCGGCGAACAAGGATCGGAGTTTCTTCGACAGCTTGGAGTGCCAGGATCGCAGGGTCCTGACCATTCTGGCGGACCGCTCGAAGGAGTTCAAAGATGCAGGCCCTGATCCACAATGTCGCCATCGTCACCGGCGCAAGCTCGGGCATCGGATACGCGGCGGCAAGGTTGTTCGCGCGGGAAGGGGCGAAGGTCGTCGTCGCCGCCCGTCGCCGGGCGGAACTCGACAGACTCGTCGACGAGATCGCCAGGGCTGGCGGCGAGGCCATCGCCGTCGCCGGGGACATCCGGGACGAAGCCCACGCGGCAGGCTTGGTCGATGTCGCGGTGCGCCACTTTGGTGGCCTGACGGTGGCCTTCAACAATGCCGGCACGCTTGGCGAAATGGCCGCGGCGAGCGAGATCTCACTGGCCGGCTGGCGCGACACCATCGAGACCAACCTGACCGCCGCCTTCCTTGGCGCGAAGTACCAGGTCCCGGCCATGCTGGCGGGCGGCAAGGGCTCCCTCGTCTTTACCTCGACTTTTGTCGGGCACAGCGCCGGCATGCCCGGCATGGCCGCTTACGCTGCCGCCAAGGCCGGCTTGATTGGGCTCACCCAGGTGCTCGCGGCCGAGCTGGGGCCAAGCGGAATAAGGGTGAACGCTCTGCTGCCCGGCGGCACCGACACGCCAATGGGACGGAGCGTCGCTAACACGCCGGAGACGCTGGCTTTCGTCGAGGGCCTGCATGCCCTGAAGCGATGCGCTTCGCCGGAGGAGATCGCACAGTCGGCGCTCTATCTCGCGTCGGATGCCTCGAGCTTTACCACCGGCACGGCCCTGCTGGTCGACGGCGGAGTCTCGATCAACCGCACATGACCCGGCATCCGTGTCAATCGGCCCGAGTTGAGCCGGGGCGGATTTAGTCTCTGGCGTCGTAGGTGCCCTTTGCTTCACTTGGCTGGCGCGGGCTCGTCGGTGCGGTGGGGTCCGGCCCTTGCTTTTCCCGTGCTTTGCGGGCGATGAAGCGAAGCCACCAGACCAGCAGGGCAAAGACGAGACCCAAAAACAGGCCGCCGGTTCCGAGAAGGATGAAGGCCTTGGACGCAACAAATGCGGTCCACATGGCCCCTACCTCCCCATGCGCCCCGGCGCCATTCGGCGATAGCTGAGGGCCTCGGCGATGTGCAGGCGGCGCACGGGGTCGCTGCCCTCCAGGTCGGCCAGGGTGCGGGCGACACGCAGCACCCGGTGGTAGCCGCGGGCCGAGAGTCTCAGGCGTTCGGCCGCCTCGGCCAGCAAGGCCCGTCCGTCCTGCTCGGGCGCCGCGATCTCTTCCAGCAGGCTGCCGTCGGCCTCGGCGTTGGTCCGCGGGCGGCCCTCGGCAGGGAGCGCCTGGAAGCGCGCCGCCTGGCGGTCTCTGGCCTGGGCGACCCGCGCCGCGACGGCGGCACTGTCTTCGGCGGGCGGCGGCAGGCTGAGGTCGGCGGCCGCCACCGCCGGCACCTCGACCTGCAGGTCGATGCGGTCGTAGAGCGGCCCCGAGATCTTCGCCTGGTAGTCCTGGGCGCAGCGCGGCGCCCGGGCGCAGGCCTGGGCCGGGTCATCCAGATAGCCGCAGCGGCAGGGGTTCATGGCGCCGACGAGCTGGAAGCGGGCCGGGTAGGTGACATGGGCGTTGGCCCGGGCGATCGAGACCCGGCCGGTCTCCATCGGCTGGCGCAGGGCCTCCAGGGCCGGGCGCTGGAATTCCGGCAGCTCGTCGAGGAACAAGACGCCGTTGTGGGCCAGGGAGATCTCGCCGGGTTTGGCGCGCAGGCCGCCGCCGGCCAGTGCCGGCAGCGAGGCCGAATGGTGCGGATCGCGGAACGGCCGGGCGCTGAGCAGCCCGCCCTCGGCCAGTGCGCCGGCCACCGAGTGGATCATCGAGACCTCGAGGGCCTCGGCCGGGGTCAGCGGCGGCAGGATCCCCGCCAGGCGCGCCGCCAGCATCGACTTGCCGGCGCCGGGCGGCCCGACCATCAGCAGGTTGTGTCCACCGGCGGCGGCCACCTCCAGGGCACGCTTGGCGGTTTCCTGGCCCTTGATGTCGACCAGATCCGCCGCTGCCGGTCCGGGCGGCGCCAGGAGCGGCGCCGGCGGCTGCAGCACCTGGCTGCCCTTCAGGTGGTTGGTCAGCGCGATCAGGCTGTCCGGCGCCAGGATCTCTAGCCCCTCGGCCCAGGCCGCCTCGCCGCCCTGGGCCGCCGGGCAGATCATGGTCCGTTCCTCGGCCAGGGCGTGGATCGCTGCCGGCAGCACCCCGGCGACCGGGCTGATGCGCCCGTCGAGGGCAAGCTCGCCGAGCGCCAGGCAGCCCTCCAGGTCCTCGGCTGAAAGCGCCCCGGCCACGGCCATCAGGCCCAGCGCGATCGGCAGGTCGAAGTGGCTGCCCTCCTTCAGCAGATCGGCCGGCGCCAGGTTGACCGTGATCCGCTTGGGCGGCAGGGCGAGGCCGAGCGCGCCCAGGGCGCCGCGCACCCGCTCCCGGCTCTCGGCGACCGCCTTGTCCGGCAGACCGACCACGGTGAAGGTCGGCAGGCCCGAGGACATCTGAACCTGGACGTCGACCTCGACCACCTTCATGCCCTGAAAGGTGACGGTGCCTATCCGTGCGACCATCCGTCCCTCACCCCCACACCACAGTGTTGCGCCAGGCTCGCTACCTGCGCGGTAGAAGCCTCATCATCCGCAATCTAGTGATGAGTCGGGCCCCCGGCCAGTCAGATCGTGGACCAGTCAGATCGCGTCCAGGACTTCGAAATGCGCCTCGGTCGGCCCCGGGCCGTCGCGGGGGCCGTTGATCGGGACCAGGTCCATGGGGCAGGCGGAGAAGACCGCGACCTGGTCGATCTCGGCCTTGAAGGTTACGGCGTCGCCGGGCCGGCTGAGCGGTTCGCACCACTCCAGGCGGCCGCCCTCGAAGATCGGGATGTTCATGAAGAGGTTGAGTGGCGACGGCGTGCGGCCGGTCGCGAGTCCCAGGGTGCCGAGCGCGGCCACCAGGTTGTCCGCGCAGTTGTCGTGCGGCCCGGCGTGGCCGAGCTGCTCGTAGCGGATCTGGTCGCAGGCCGCGACCAGGGTGTCGTGCAAGCCCGGGCTGCTGTCCGCCACGACG
>JAJFGK010000105.1 GCA_021776195.1 Kiloniellaceae bacterium
CGGCGTGATCTTCTTTCGCGATCAGACCTTGAGCCCCGAGCAGCATTTGGCATTTGCGCGACGCTGGGGCGAGGTCAACGTCAACCGCTTCTTTCAGCCGGTCGAGGGCTATCCCGAGATCGCCGAGGTGCGCAAGGAGCCGCACCACAAGGAAAACATCGGCAGCACCTGGCACACCGATCATTCCTACGACCGGGTTCCGGCGATGGGCTCGATCCTCTACGCCCATGCGGTTCCGGAAGTCGGTGGCGATACCCTCTTCGCCAGCATGACCCTAGCATTCGAAGCTCTGTCCGAGGGGCTGCGAGAGACGCTTCAAGGTCTCCAGGCCCTGCACTCGAGCCGGCACATTTTCGGCGTCACCCGCGGCGGGGACGAAGAGGAGTGGGCCGGACGGATCGGCAACCAGGAACAGGCCAGCCAAGACGCGGTCCATCGCGTGATCCTGACCCACCCTCGGACCGGCCGCAAAGGGCTCTACGTCAATCCTAACTTCACGGTCCGGATTGACGGCTGGACCGACGAGGAGTCCAAGCCGCTGCTGGACTATCTCTATCGTCACGGCGCCCGCCCGGAGTTCACCTGCCGTTTCCACTGGGAGAAGGGCTCGGTCGCTTTCTGGGACAACCGGGCGGTCTGGCACTACGCGATCAACGACTATCACGGCTATCGCCGCTACATGCACCGCATCACCATCGAGGGCGGACCGCTGCCGGCGGCGCGGGCCGCCGCATGACGGGTACGATGGCATGACGGGTACGATGATCGTGACCGGCGGTAGCCGCGGCATCGGCGCCGCCATCGCCCGCTGCGCGGCGGCCGAGGGCTGGAAGGTGGCGGTCAACTACGCCGTCGCCGCCGATCGCGCCGAGGCGCTGGTGGCCGAGATCGCCGCGGCCGGCGGCGAGGCCGTGGCCCTGCAGGGCGATGTCGCCGACCCCAAGACCGCGCCGGATCTCTTCACCCGAGCCGCCGCCGCCCTGGGCCCGGTCACGGCGCTGGTCAACAACGCCGGCATCGACAGCGAGAGCCTGGTGGCCGATCTCGAAGACGCCGATGTCGAGCGCATCTTCGCGGTGAATGCCCTGGGCCCGGTTTATGCCTGCCGCGAGGCGGTGCGTCGCCTGGCAAAGTCGCGCGGCGGCCCCGGCGGGGTGATCGTCAATGTCTCCTCGATTTCGGCGCTCTACGGCGGCCTGCCCAAGGATGCGGTCTATGCCGGGACCAAGGGGGCGGTCGATTCCTTCACCCTCGGTCTCGCCCGGGAGGTCGCCGACGACGGCATCCGGGTCTGCGGCCTGCGCCCCGGCGTCACCCGCACCGAGATGTTCGACCAGGGTATCGGCCCGGAGGAATTGGTCAAGCTGGGCCGCCGCGCGGTACCGCTGGGCCGGGTCGGCGAGCCCGAAGAGGTCGCCCAGGTCGTGGTCTTCCTCTGTTCCGACAAGGCGAGCTACATGACCGGCGCCATCGTCAACGTGAGCGGCGGGCGCGAGACCTTCGTGCGGAACTGAAGGGAGCGTGGCATGAGCCCGCCGGGCGCCGACGATAGCCAGAACGACCAGAGCGACGACGATCGCGACCTCGACCAGGTGCTGCAGGCCCAGGACAGGGCGGCCGGGCCGACCTACGCCGAGTTCCTGAAGCTCGACGAACTGCTGGCGCTGCAGCCCGGCTTTCCGGGCAATTCGGACTCGCTGCTGTTCTTTACCGTGCACCAGAGCAAGGAGCTCTGGATGCGGGTCATGTACGTCGAGGCGGTCAAGGCGCGCGACAGCCTTTTCGCCGGCCAGATCCACAGCGCCCTGAAGACCATCGCGCGGGTCCGCTCGATCCAGCAGATCATGATCGATTCCTGGACCGCGCTGCAGTCCCTGACCCCGGTCGACTACCTCTCCTTTCGCGACAGGCTGGGGACCTCCTCGGGGTTCCAGTCGCCGGGCTACCGCAAGCTGGAGTTCGCCCTGGGCCAGAAGGACAAGCGCTATCTCGGCCCGCATGCCCGCGACCCGGACCACCACCGCGAGCTGACCGAGGTGCTGGAGGCGCCCAGCCTCTATGACGCGGCACTGGCCTATCTGCAGCAGAGCGGCCTGGCGGTCCCGGCCGACCGCCTGGCCCGCGACTGGTCCGAGCCCTACCTATTCAGCCAGGGGGTGCTGGAAGCCTGGCAGGCGGTCTACGGCGACACCGAGCGCCACTTCCACGCCTATCACCTGGCCGAGATCCTGGTCGACCTGGAGGCCGACTTCCAGCTCTGGCGCTTCAAGCACTACAAGACGGTCGAGCGCATCATCGGCGCCAAGGGCGGCACCGGCGGCTCCAGCGGCACCGCCTACCTGAAGCAGGCCATGGATCGCAGCTTCTACCCGGAGCTCTGGGCGCTGCGGACGGCGTTGTGAGGCGTGCCTCGATTCCGCCGACAATGCTCGCTTCCTAGGACTTTCTTGGTGTGAAGCCCAATGCTCTACCGGCCGATAGACATCAATTGCCCCGACTGCGAGAGCCTGGCGAGATTCGAGGAGCCGTTTGAGTTTCGCTCCCTGGATGATCAGTCAGCCGAAGAACGCCCTTGTATCCAATGGGGTGGATGGCTGGTTGTCGAGCGTTACCCGACCCAGTTTCCGTGGAGAGCACCCACGGGGCCGCACCAGCATCTGCGGGGAGGAGGCGGAAGCGGGACCGGCTATCCCCTGTACAGCAACGGTCTGGTTTTGTGTTCCAACTGCCACGCGAACCGGAAACACAGGCTTACCTGGCCGCGAGACGCGCACTGGCAGTGGGCGGTTCGTGGCCAGTTGCTTTGGGCATGGGACCGACAACACGCGGCGGAAATTTTGGAGTTCGTGCGACTGACTAAGAGGCCTTCGCGTCATTCACCGGGTCTGCGCCACATCCCATCGCATTTTCTTTCCGCCAAAAAATCGTTCCGATGTCGTTCGCAAGATCGAGGCGAGCCTGGCCGGAGCCGAGAATGAAAGCAGATAGCAAAACCGCCATGCACAGAGAACTCGAGCCGAGCGACTACGACGATGCCTTCGCGCTCTACCGGGAACTCGTTGGCGACATACCGCTGGCCGAAGGCCCGGCGGGACGCGAACGGTTCCGCGAAATTGTCGAACACCCCGGAACGACCATCTGGGGCGCCGAGCTGGGCGGCAAGGTGGTCTCGATGGCCACCCTGCATGTCCTGCCGAACCTGACCTTCGGCGGGCGGCCCTACTGTCTGATCGAGAACGTCGTCACCTTGCGTTCGCACCAGGGACAAGGCCTGGCGCGCGGCGTGATGAACGCGGTCGTCGAGGCGGCCTGGCGCGCCGGCGCCTACAAGATCATGCTGCTGACCGGCAAGGCCTTCGGCACCAAGGGCTTCTACGAGAAGCTCGGCTTCAGCGACGATCAGAAGTTCGGCATGATGCTGCGCCGCGCCCCGCCGCGACAGCCAAGGGCCGGTTGATCGGCGAGGCTCCGCAGGAACGATGGGTTCGTGATACACTGAATCTCCTGCCCAACCTATCGTTCGACCAAGTGTGTTCTGGACTGGATTGGCACATGATAGGCGCAATTGCCGGCGACGTTATCGGATCGGTCTTCGAGCAGAGCAATGTGAAGTCGACGGACTTCGCGCTGTTCAGCAGGGAATCGCGCTTTACGGACGACACCGTCCTGTCGCTGGCCCTGGCCGATGCGTTGATTCACGAAAGGGACATCGCCGAAAGTTATCGGCGGTTTCACGATTGGTATCCCAAGGCGGGCTACGGCCACCTCTTCAGGAACTGGGCGCGCAACCGCGACCTGGGGCCCTACAACAGTTTTGGCAACGGCTCCGCGATGCGGGTCAGCGCCGTGGCCTGGGTCTTCGAGGACGAAGAGACTGTCCTGGCAAAGGCCCACGAGAGCGCGGTGGTCACCCATGATCATGAGGAGGGCATCAAGGGCGCCGAGGCGGTGGCGCTGGCGACCTTCCTGGCTCGGAAGCAACTGAGCAAGGACCGCATCCTGGCGGCCGTGATCGACCGGACCGGCTACGGCCTGGACTTCACCTTGGATCAGATCCGCCCCGGCTACAGTTTCGATGCGACCTGTCAGGGCTCGGTGCCGCAGGCCTTGGTGGCCTTTCGCGAAGGCGCGGACTTCGAGGACTCCCTGCGCCTGGCGATCTCGATTGGCGGCGACAGCGACACCATCGCCTGCATGACCGGGGCCATCGCCGCGGCCTTCCATGGCAGCGTCCCCCAATCGATCGACGAGGGAGTCCGCGGCCGCCTGGACGAACGGCTGGGTGGGGTCCTCGCGCTCTTCGAAGAGCGTTTTCTCTGACCTCAAGACGGACTCTGGGTCACGGTGTGCCCAAGGCCTCGGGAAGGTGGTCGCACAGTAGTTGGGCGCTGGCCTGATCGACGCCCAGATGGGTGACGATCCGGACCTTCCTTTCACCGAAGACGCCCAGTCTGATCCCCTTGGCCAGAAGCCGCTGCACCACGGTTGCCGCTGTCGGTCCGGAAGGATCGATCGAGAAGATCACGATGTTCGTTTCATAGGGCAGCACCTCGCTGACATGGGGCATGGTCTCCAGGTGCTTGCCAACTACGTCGGCGAGGGCATGGTCCTGCGCCAGGCGGTCGATATTGTGATCCAGGGCATAGAGCGCTGTCGCGGCGATGATCCCGGACTGGCGCAGCGCGCCGCCCCACTGTTGGGAATAGCGCCAGGCCTCATTGATCAGGTCGCGCGAGCCGGCCAGCGCGGCGCCGGCAAATCCGCCGAGCCCCTTGGTGAAGTCGACCCAGCAGGAATCGTAGCCCGCGACGAAATCGCGGGCGCTGGTCCCCGTGGCCACGCAGGCATTGAACAGCCGAGCGCCGTCCATATGGGTCGAGATGTCGGCCTCTTTCGCGGCCTCTGCGACCGCGCGAAGATCCTCCAGGGGCCAGATGCCGCCGCCGCCCAGGTTGGTCGTCTGCTCGACGCAGACCAGCCTTGTCTCGGGACTGTAGCGTGACCTTGGCCGGATCGCTGCCCGGACTTGATCGGCGCTGAAGCGCCCATGTTCACCATCCAGGGGGTGCATCATGACGCCACTCAAGGCGGCGGGGCCGCCGGCCTCGAAGTTGATGAGGTGGGACGATCGTTCGCAGATCACCTCCGAGCCCGGCGTGCAGTGGACCCGCAAGGCGATTTCATTGCACATGGTGCCCGAGGGCAGAAGCATCGCCGCCTCCTTGCCCAGCAGGTCGCAGACCCGCTCGCACAGCAGGTTCGTGGTCGGGTCCTCGCCCTTTTGAACATCCCCGACCGGCGCGGTCAGGACCGTTTCCAGCATGGCCCGGGTCGGCTTCGATTTCATGTCGCTATAGAAATCCGCGACGATCCCCTCGGTGCTGCTCGGCTCCGGCAGCCACTGGTCGCCTGTCGCTTCTCCGGCCATCTCGAATCTCCGCATTATGTCGTTAATAGCGAATCATTCGTAGAATACGAAACATCAGGAGTCAACTTATCAATTTCCGCCGCGCTGCGGGAAGGCTATAGTGACGGCCGAAACGTCTCGCGCATCTTCACCCCGCGCCTCGGAGAACGATCGGACAATGGGACAGGGCATTGCCAGCAACGGGAAGCCCAGCAACGGGAAGCAGCAAGACCGGGTCGCCGATCTCAGCGATCTGCTGGCGTCGCTCTACTATGAAGCGCGACGGGAGTATCAAATCGATTTGTCGCATCGCGCCATCCGGCTGCTGCAACTGATCGCCTACGCCAGCACCCCGCCCCGGATCGACGACATCGCCAAGTTCATGGGATGCGCGGCCAGCACGGCCTCGGAACATATCAAGCGCCTGGAGAAAAAGGGTCTGCTGGCCCGGCAGCGATCCGACCATGACGAACGCGTGGTCCGGGTCAAGCTCACGGAAGAAGGGCGAACCGCCCTGGTCGAGCACACCTCTCTCGACCCGGAGAAACTCGGCAAGGGGCTGAGCGCTCTGCCGGTTCGCGAGCAACGCGAACTGCTCCGGTTGCTCAGGGCGATGACCGATCGATTGACGGCAAGGTAACGGCCTTTGGGCTCACCCCACCGCGCTACCCTGGCGGCCCCACCGCGTCGCGGCGCTCGGCCCGGCGGATCTGGCTTTCGCGGTAGGCCAGGTAGCTGCTGGAGACGAAGATGAGCGCGCCGCCGAGCCAAACGAAGAGGTCGGGGATCTCGGCGAAGAAGAGGTAACCGAGCCCGGCGGTCCAGATCAGGCGCAGGAAGTCGAAGGGCATGACCACGCCGGCCTCGGCCTCCTTCAGGGCCTGGGCGATGCCGAGCTGGGCCAGGGTTCCCAGGATGCCGATGAGCAGCAGCAGGCCCCAACTCTCCGCGCTCGGCCAGCGCCAGACCAACAGCGCCGGCACCAGGGAGAGCACCGAGAGCATGATGTTCATGTAGCCGGTGATGGTGACCGCCGATTCCGTGCGCCCCAGCATCTTGATGACGACCAAGGTGGCGGCCCAGAGCAGGGCCGATCCCAGGACCAGGAGCTGGCCCAGGGCCAGCTCCTGAAAGCCCGGGCGCAGGATCACCAGGGTGCCGAGGAAGGCACCGGCGATGGCGGCCCAGCGGCGCAGGCGAAAGCGCTCGCCGAGGAAGAACAGGGCCAGCAGGGCGGCGAAGATCGGCGCGGTAAAGCCCAGGGCCGTGACCTCGGCCAGGGGGACCAGGCTGAGACCGGTGAAGAAGGCGAACATGGCCGCCACGTTCATGACCGCGCGCAGGCAGTGTAGGGGCAGGCGGCGGGTCTTCAGGCTCTCCAGGCCGCTGCCCAGCATCCAGGGCAGGAAGACGACGAGGCCGAAGAAGGAGCGGAAGAAGGCGATCTGGATCGGGTCGAGGTCGGCCGCGACGTGGCGCACCAGGGCATGCATCAGGGAAAAGCCGACCGTGGCCGTCAGCATCAAGGCGATCCCGCGCGTCGTCGCCGGCAGGGCGCGCCAAAAGATCAGAGCGGATTGCAAGGTTGGGAATCTCCGAAGCGGCGCCCAGCAGACAGCAAAGACAGGCCTGCCGCAAGGCGGCTGGTCAGGGTGATTTATCGCTGGCAGACTGCCCGCTCCGAACGACGGGGATCGGCCCCGGGGGAGGCCTAGAGCCTTTCTTTGTCATATGGAATCATTTGATGGGTCATAGGCGATCATTCGGGAAGGCGCGCTGCGCAGCGCGATACGCGTATCGGGCAAGCGGCGGAACGCACCCCCATTGGGAGAGGGGGCTCGCCTATGGCCCACCGAAGGCCGGGTTCTTTTGCCTTCTGGCCGCGTTCCGCTTCTCGACCGATACGCGTATCGCTCTTCGAAGCGCGCCTTGCCAGAAGACAAAAGCATCCCGGTCAAATGGTTCCATATGACAAAGAAAGGCTCTAGAGCCATGGTCGAGCGCAGTAACCTCATCACCCGTCCTTTCGGCGCCTACGACCGGCGCCACGTGGAGGACCACGACCGCGAACTCACCGAAGTTGGCCGCGGTACGCCCTGCGGCGAGTACCTGCGGCGCTTCTGGCAGCCGGTGGCGCGCGGCGCCGACCTGGGCGACCTGCCGCTCGCCATCCGCATCCTGGGCGAGGACCTGGTGCTGTTTCGCGACGGCGGCGGCCGGGTCGGGCTGCTGGAAAAGCACTGCTGTCACCGCGGCACCTCCCTGGAGTTCGGCAAGATCTGTGAGACCGGGATCCGCTGCTGCTATCACGGCTGGCACTTCGATATCGACGGGACCATCCTGGAGACCCCCTTCGAGCCGCCGGAGAGCAAGGTCAGGACCCGCATGTTCCAGGGCGCCTATCCGACCCATGAGTACCGCGGCGCGATCTTCGCCTACCTGGGCCCGGCCGACCGGCGCCCGGCCTTCCCGGTCTTCGACGCCTTTGAGCGCGAGGCGACGACCTACGATCTGCGCAAGCGGGTCTCGCCCTGCAACTGGCTGCAGGTGCGCGAGAACGAGACCGACCCGCTGCACCTGGTCTTCCTGCACACGCGGCTGTTCGGCGTGCAGTTTCGCGAGGTCTATGGCGGCATGCCGACCGTCGAGTGGCAGGAGACGCCGCTGGGTCTGCTCTACAAGGCGGTCTGGCGCTGGGGCGATCACCTCTACCTGCGCTGCAACGACATGATCATGCCGACCATCGTGCGGGTTGCCGGCATCGAGGACGGCGAGGGCGAGACCCTCTTCGACCGGCGCGGCTCGGTGCTGAACTGGGTGGTGCCGATCGACGACACCACCACCATGAGCCTGAGCTGGAGCGATATCGACAAGGACCTGGCGGTGCCGGGCAACGACGGCTACGCCGACCGTGCCCTGAAGACGGCTCAGCGCCGGGTCGGCTCGGGCGATGTCGGCCAGACCGGCGATGCGCCCTATGAAGAGCGCCAGCGCGCGCCCGGCGACTGGGATGCCTGGGCCTCGCAAGGGGCTCAGCACCACCACAGCCGGGAGAACCTGGCGACCTCGGACCGCGGCGTCTCGCTCTATCGCCGGATGCTGCGCGAGGGCATCCGCGCCGTGGCCCGCGGCGAGGACCCTCAGGGGCTGATCATCGAGGCGCCGGACAAACCGATCATGACCTACTGCCACAACACCGTGCTGGCGGTGCCGCCGGGCGCCAGCGAGGACGAGGAGCGCGACCGCAAGCTGGCCTTCGGCCGCACCATCACCGAGGCGATTCTGTCGGGCGCGCTGCGCAAGACCCAGCCCGGGGCCGAGCCGCTATCGGCGGCGCCCCCGCTTTCCCTGCCCCCGCTTTCCCTGGCGACTGGAGATCAAGGATCATGAGCGACACGACCTGGCAACTGCCCTTCGCCGGCCACCACTTCATTTCGGCCTCCGCCGCCCATCTGACCTTCGTCGGCGGGGCCGGCGACTTCGACGGCCAGGGGACGATCCGCCATCCCGGCGACCTGGAGGGGCAGGTCGAGGGCGCCATGAGCAATCTGGCCGCCGCCCTGGCGGCCGAGAGCTGCGGTCTGGGCGACGTGGTGCGCCTCAAGGTCTTCTACCGCAGCGCGGCGGACGATGGGGGGGCGGACCGCGATGACGGGGTCGCTGCGGAATGGGCCCTGCTGGCCCGGCTTGCCGCCGCCTTCGAGGACGACCCCCTGCCGGCGATTTCGCTGCTGCCGGTGCCGCTGCAGCCCTTCGCCGGCCAGGAACTCCAGGTCCAGGCCATCGCCCAGCGCGGCTGGCGCGGGTTCGACGATATCCGGGTGGTGAGCGAGCCGGCCCCGGAACGCCATGCCGCGGCCTTCCAGGGCCGCCCGGTGACCTGGGGCCTGCGTGCCGGCGAGCTGATTTCGGTGCCGCTGCGGACCGCGGCCGGCGACGACGCTGCAACCGCGGCGCTCGGCGAGGGCGTGCCCCAGACCCACGCCATCATGACCCGCATGGGCGAGACCCTGGCCGCCCTGGGCGCGTCGTTCCAGGATTCCATCAAGAAGGAGGGCTACTACTTCGGCACCACCCGGCCCCAGTGGGCCGAGATGGCCGCGGTACGGGCCTCCTACTTCAAGGAGCCGGGGCCGGTCGCCACCATGGTGCCGGGGCATATCCTCTGGCCGGCCGGCTCGGTCACCAAGATCGAGCTCCTGGCCATGCGCCAGAAGCGCCTGACCTACGACAAGTATATTCCGCGCGACGACTCCTGGCCCGACCGGGTCTGGGACTGGCCGCTCAATTTGCCCTACCGCCAGGGCACCCGCCTGCGCGACACCATCTGGCTCGGCGGCCAGGTGCCGGCGCCGCCCTTCGCCCACGCCCTCGACCGGGTCCTGCCGGCCCAGCTGGTGCCGCAGACCCGGCTGACCATGTCCTATATCGAGGACCTGCTGCGCGGCTTCGGCCGGCGCCCGGCGGATCTGAAGCTGCTGATCGCCTACTTCACCTCGGACGGCACGCCGGAGGCCACCGCGACCTTTCTCGATACGGTGGCGGCCTGCGTCGACGGCCCCCTGCCGCCGATCACCGTGGTGCCCCAGCCCCACATGCACACCCCCGAGACCATGGTCGAAATCTGGGGCATCGCCCAGGGCTAGCTAAAAAGGGGACTGTCCCCTTTAATTTTTCACTGTAAAAACAAAGGCTGGTGGGCCTGAAATCCGATCATTCTAACGACCGGGAGTGCCGTCCCGGGCCGGGCGTCCGAGCGGCCAGAGGCTGGACTGGAGGTTGAGCCCGGCGGCGGTGGCCTCGACCCACCCGGCGCCGCCGAGAGGCCGTCCACGCTTGACGCACTGCCGCAGCGCGGCGAGTTCGGCGGCGCTTTGCGGGCGGTTCACCCAGGCCCGCCAGTCGGCCCGCTTGGGGACCGGGCTGGGATCGACCGCGACCCGGGTCGCCCCGGCCGTACGGCTCCCCCCTGCCGCGCGGCCCGCCCCCGGTGCGCGGGTCGCCCCCGCCGCGCGGGTCGCCCCTGCCACGCGGGTCCGGGTGAGACTGGACCAGGGCCAGTCCTCGGCGCGCTCGACCAGTCCCGCGCGCAGCGGGTTGCGTTCGACATAGCGCAGGACGGTCAGCAGGTGGCCGTCCTCTTGGATCGGGAAGGACTTGAAGCGGCCCTGCCAAAGGTGGCCGTCGCTGCCGTGGCGTTTGTGATGGCGCCGCACCTGGGCGGTCATGAGCCACTGCATCCAGCGGCCGAGATCGCCATCGCCCCGGGGCCGGACCACCAGATGAAAGTGGTTCGGCATCAGGCAATAGGCGAAGATCTCCAGGGGCAGGCGTGCCACGGCCTTGTTGAGCAAGATCGCAAAGGCCTCGTAATCCGCCTCGCCGTGAAACACCGTGGCCCGCCCGTTGCCCCGGTTGATCACGTGATAGCAGAGACCGCCGGGCTGTGGGCGCGTGGCGCGCGGCATGGCAAGTTCTCCTTCCAGCACCAATAAAGGGGACTGTCCCCTTTTTAATTGTATAGCAAAAACAACGAAATGTGGAGGCTAATTTGGCTGACACGCCCTTGGCCGCTCGCTCGGGCGAGGGCCTGTCGCCTTTACCCGACCGGCCCCTTGGCCCCGCCGACCCCTCTATCCGGCCGGCCGCTTACCCCACCGCCGCGACCCGGTAGCCGACCCGGGGGAAGTGGATGCAGACCTGGCCGACCCGGTCGTCGTCGCGCAGGACGGCGACGGTCTCGCGGCCGAGGACCTGGAGCCGCCCGGCGACCGCCGGGTCGCCGCCGTCGCCCAGGGGCTCGACCGTGACCGGTTGGCCGAGGACCAACGCCTGGCTGTCGTCGCTGTCCACCGCCGCGGCCGTGGCCGGTTCGGCGTCGCGCGCGACCGCCAGCGCCGCCGCCGCGGTCGTCTCCCGGGGCCGGCCGTGGCCGAGCGCCATCACCCGGTCTTCCCAGGCCGCCAGCGCGGGGTAGCCGGCGATCAGATCGGCACCGCCCACCCATCGGCCGCGCAGAAACCAGACCACATAGTAGGCCAGCAGATCCGGCAGGGCCGGTGCCGCGCCGAGGATGAAGGGCCGCCCGCCGGCCAGGCGCTGTTCGACCCAGCCAAGCTGGCCGCGCAACTGGGCGATGACGTGGGGCAGGTCGTCGTGCACCGTCGCCAGATCGAACTGCGGCCCGAGGTAGAGCCGCCCGCGGTCTTGGGCGAACTCGGGCGGCAGGCTGTCCGGCGCGGCGCCCAGAACCACCTTGATGGCGGCGCAGAAGAGCTCGCTGTCGATCCAGCGGCTCACCCCCCAGACCATGCCGTCGGCGCCGCCGGCCATGAAGCTGGGCGCGGGAAAGCGGCGCTCCAGCTCGCGCAGGATGCATTGGCTGTCGCAGTAGATGTCGGCGCCGAGCTGCATCACCGGGGTGCGGCGATAACCGCCGGTCAGCGGCATGAGGTCGGGCTTGGGCGGGATGCGCGGGATGATGACCGAGCGCCAGGCCAGGTCCTTGATGCCGAAGCCGACGCGGACTTTCTCGGAGACCGGCGACTGCGGATAGTGATGGAAGATGATGTCAGACATGGCGTCCCCCGCCCCGGTTGTCGGTCACGTAGCGCTGTCTTCGGCGCGGGCGGAGCCGGTTCCGCCCAGATAGGCGATGGCTTCGATCTCGACCAGCATCTCCGGCTCGGCCAGCGCCGCCAGCACCGTGGTGCGCGCCGGCGGGGCCTTTGGGAAGACCCTGGCGAAGACCGCGTTCATGGCTTGAAAGTAGCGCATGTCGGAAAGATAGACGTTGCACTTGACCACGTCCGACGGTGTCGCGCCGCCCTCGGCCAGGACCGCCACCACGTTGGCCAGGGTCTGCTCGGTCTGGCGGGCGATATCGCCGACGCCGACAACTTCGCCCTTGGAGTCCCAGGCCACCTGGCCCGAGGTGAAGATGAAATGGCCGGCCTTGGCGCCTGGCGAGTAGGGAAAAGCCGGGCGTGGCTGGAACGATAGACTCTCGGGCGTCAAAACCTCTTTCGGCATGGCTGGGCTCCCTTCATGATGCCGGCGGCGCGAGGGGCGCATCATAGGCCAAGGCGCGCCGGGGGAAACGCCCCTGACGGTTCTCGGTCCAGATTTTCGAGGGCGAGAGTTTCCCGGGAGGCTTTGGTGGCACTGGCGGCGGCGGATAGCGATCATCGCGTGGGGCTGGGCATCGCCTGTTCCCTGGTCGCGGTGCTGTTCTTTGCCACCTCCGACGGGGTCGCCAAGTGGCTCGGGCAGCTTGGCTACGGCGCCGGCGAGATCGTCTTCCTGCGCTATGTCTTCGGCCTGCTGCCGGTCCTGGTCATGTTGCGGCGCTCGGGCCTGGGAGCGCTGCGCACCCGGCGGCCCGGCCTGCACCTGCTGCGCGCGCTGCTGATCGGCTCGGCCCTGATGCTCTTCTTCAGCGGCCTCAAGGTGCTGCCCCTGGCCGAGGCCATCGGCATCGCCTTTACCGCGCCGCTCTTCATCACCGCCCTGGCCGGGCCGGTCCTGGGCGAGAAGGTCGGGCCCCGGCGCTGGGCCGCCGTGCTGGTCGGCTTCCTCGGCGCGCTCATCATCCTGCGTCCCGGTACCGCCGCCTTTCAGCCCACCGCGCTTTTGATCGTCGGCTCGGCGCTCTGCTTTTCCTGCGCCATGCTGCTGACCCGGCGCATGGCGCCGAGCGAGACCAACGTGGCGATGTTCACCTACTCGACCCTCGGTGCCGGGATCACCGCCCTGCCCCTGGCGCTCTGGGACTGGCGCGCGCCGGCCCTGGCGCATCTCTGGGGCTTCGTCTTTCTCGGCATCGTCGGCGGCACCGCGGCCTTCCTGGTGATCAAGGCCTATCGCCATGCGCCGGCGGCGGTGGTCGCGCCCTTCGACTATACGGCGCTGATCTGGGGCGCCCTGATCGGCTGGTTCCTGTGGCAGGAGGAGCCGTCGGTCGCGGTTTGGATCGGCGCCGGCGTGGTCGCCGCCGCGGGGGTCTATATCACCCATCGCGAGACCCGCCCGTCGGGCAGGGACTAGTCGCGCGGAGAGAGGAACTCACCACGATGACCCCACTGGAACGCATGAACCGGATCTCCGAGGATGGCCTTTGCATCGGCTGCGGGCTCTGCCAGTCCCTGGCGGGCAAGGACCGGCTGGCGATGGCGGTGACGCCCGAGGGCTACGAGCGGCCGGTGCCCCTGGGCGATCTCGAGGCCGAGACGGTGGCGCGGATCTACGACGTCTGTCCCGGCACACGGGTCGAGGGCCTGCCCGAGGCCCTGATCGACTCGGACACCAGAATCGATCCCGTCTGGGGCCCGACCCAAAGCATCCTGCTGGCCCATGCCGGCGACCCGCAAGTGCGCTTCGAGGCCTCCACGGGCGGCGTTCTGACGGCGCTGGCGCTCTATCTGCTGAGCTCGGGACGGGTGGATTTCATCTTGCACGCGCGCGCCTCCAAGACCCATCCGAGCTTTGGCGAAGCGCAGCTCTCCTTCGATGCGGCCAGCGTGCTGGAAGGCATGGGCTCGCGCTACGGCCCGACCGCGCCGCTGCTCGACATCCGCGGCGTGCTGGACCGCGGCCGGCCCTTCGCCTTCGTCGCCAAGCCTTGCGACGTCGCGGCCCTGCGCAACTATGCCCGGCTGGATGCCCGCGTCGATGAACTCTGCCGGATCATGATGGCACCGGTCTGCGGCGGCTTCATGGAGCCGCGCGGCATGCGCGATTTCCTGGCCGGCCTGGGCGTCGACCTGCGCGACGTGACGGCTCTGCGTTACCGCGGCCACGGCTGCCCCGGGCCGACCCGGATCGAGACCGCCGACGGTGCGGTGCGCGAGTTGAACTATCTCGACATGTGGGGCGAGGACGACTCGGCCTGGTCGCTGCCCTTTCGCTGCAAGATCTGTCCCGATGGGATCGGCGAGGCCGCCGACATCGCCGCCTCCGACAACTGGCCCGGCGGCGCGCCGGACCGCGAGGCGCAAAAGACCGACCCGGGGACCAACGCCGTGCTGGCGCGCAGCGCGGCTGGCCGCGAACTGCTGGAGGCGGCGGCCCGCGACGGCGCGCTGTCCCTCGAAGGCACCATCACCGCCCGCGACATGGACGGCTACCAGCCGCATCAGGTGAAGAAAAAGTATGCCGCCTGGGCCCGCCACCTGGGGCTCCGGATCGGCGGCTGCCTGGCGCCCCAGACCGCCCGCCTGCGCCTGGCCGAGCTGGCGCGGGAGGCCGGTGTCGGCGAGAACCTGCGCCAGGCCCGCGGCACCCGCCGCCGCGCCCGCGCCGGCCGCACCATCCAGCCGACGCCGCGGCGGGCGTGACACAGGATCTGGCCCTGATCGCTTCGGGCGGGGCCGGGATAGATTGGCGCTGCTCGGCTTCTTCAACAGAGCCGGCAAGATCGACGAGGCGGATTAAAGCCGGGGCAACGCCGAGCCCAAAAGCCTTGTTGGCCGACGCCCTGTGGCAGATCGCGCTGTCGCGGCTACCGATTGTTCCAGCGCTGACATAGAGGTTTCTGTTCATCCTGCTTGGCTGCAAAAGCTACGGGAGAGGTGGGCCTAGATCACCACCGATTCAATCCATCTGCCCCGCCATGCCGCCTTTCGGCTCATGGAGGGAAGCTCGGGCCGGTGCTTGGCGGAGAACATTGTCAATAACACTTAGATCGCGCAGTCTGCGAGTGGGTCGCCGTTTCACATAGGCAATTCGGTTTAGAATTCATGGCGGACACAGCAGTGGGGTATTGGCGCCATGGAGTGGCTGACTGAATGGTTCGAGACGATCTCGCGGGTGGCGCTGACACTGCTGACCAGCCCGGATTTCTATATTCAGATTGTCATCGTCCTGGTGGCGCTGCCCCTGGCCTGGATCATCGCCTCCTATGCCCGCAAGCGCCTCAAGGTGTTTCGCGAGGAACCCCAGCCCGGGCCGCTTCAGGATCTGCGCGCGAAAATTTATCCGCTTCGGGAACTGCTGCTCCCGATAATGACCGCCGTCATTCTCGGTGTCGCCGCAGCGCTTAGTTCAGGTGTCGTTGGCGAGGCTTGGCTGGCCCGTGCCGCGCAAGGCGCCGCGTTCGTCTTTCTTGCCTTCAGCCTTGCCAAGCACTTCATCAAGAACGCCACGATTATCCTCGTCCTGAAATGGATAGGCGTGCCAATCGCCCTGCTCTACATGATGGGCCTGCTCAGCGACGTCATTGAACATCTGGATGGCATTGCGTTCGAGGTGGGCAATATTCGGGTCACGCTCTACGCCGTTCTGCGCACTTTCGTTTTCGGCGTCATCCTGTTCTGGCTCGGCCGCTTGTCCAACACGACCGGGCAGCGCGTTATCCGGACCCAAACGGCCCTTGGTGCCGGCACGCGCGAAGTCGTCGCAAAGCTCTTCGAGATCGGCGTTTTCATTCTGATCTTCCTGTTACTGCTAAACGTGATGGGCATCGATTTGACGGCGCTGGCGGTGTTCGGCGGTGCACTCGGCGTCGGTCTCGGCTTTGGGCTGCAGCAGATCGCCTCGAACTTCATATCCGGCATCATCATTCTGCTCGACCGTACCATCACCATCGGCGACTTCATTGAACTAGAGGACGGCCGCTCCGGCACCCTGCGGGAGCTGACCATGCGCTCGGCGACCTTGGAGACATATGACGGCAAGGACATCATGGTGCCGAACGAACGCTTCATCACCACGGCCTTTGTCAACTGGACCCACAACAACAAGAAACAGCGATACTCCATACACTTCCAGGTGGCCTACAAGACCGACCTTGAGAAGATGTTCGAGATCGTCCGCGAAACCACCGCCAGCCATCCGAAAGTGCTCAGCGGTGACGATCTGCCGATCGCCGAGCGGCCCGATGCCGAAATCGAAGGCTTTGGTGACTCCGGTATCGATATACTGGTCGAATTCTGGATGGAAGGCATCGATGACGGCGACAACAGAGTCGGGGGCGACCTGATGCTGATGATCTGGTTGGCGCTCAAGGCCAACGGCATCGAGATCCCCTTCCCGCAACGCGAGGTCAAAGTCTTGGGCGAGCCGAATCTTTCCTGAAACCGCGGATGAAGGTCCTTCGGGCCAGGGACCGCGGCGGCCTTTGGCGATCTGGCGGCAACAGGAGGCGCATAGAGAGCGATTGAACCGCGCCACCACCGACCGTCATAGGGCTTGATCGGACCGGGCGGGACGGGAGTAGAGTGGGGCCGATTGTTGCAACAGTATCCGGCGAGATCCCATGACCACCCTGACCATCGAAAAGCTTCATCCCGACTTCGGCGCGCGGGTCACCGGCGCGGATCTGGCCGGCCCGCTGACCGAGAGCCTGCTGGAGGAAATCCGCGAGGCCATCGACCTCCATTCCTTCCTCTGCTTTCCGGGTCAGCGCCTCGACGACGCGACACAGCTGGCCTTCACCCAGGCCCTGGGCGAGCCGGAGGCCGAGCATGTCACCTTGGGGCGCGAGGGCCGGGTGGTCTTTTTCGGCACCATCGGCAACCTCGACGAGGCCGGCAACAAGCAGGGCAACGCCCATCCCGACACCAAGCACGCGCTCGGCAACAACATGTGGCATTCGGACTCCTCCTTCCGGGAGGTCCCGACCTATGTGACCATTACCCGCGCCGAGCAGGTGCCGGACGAGGGCGGCGAGACGGCCTTCATCAGCGGCCGGGCAGCCCACGCCCGGCTGTCGGCGGCGGATCAGGCTCGTATCGAGCCGCTCCGGGTGGTGCACGACTATGTCTATTCCCGCAGCAAGGTGGCCCAGGTTCATCCCGCTCACGCCGCATCGCTGCCGCCGGTCGAACAGAAACTGGTGCGACGCAACCCGCGAACCGGGGCCAGGAACTATTTCGTCGGCTCCCACGCCAAGTCCGTGGTCGGCTGGGGCGAGGCCGAGAGCCGTGAGCTGCTCGAGGACCTGCTGGCCCGGGCGACCCGGCCGGAGGATATCTACGCCCACCGCTGGCAGGCCGGGGATCTGGTGATCTGGGACAACCGCTGCCTGCTGCACCGCGGCCTGGGCTACGACGCCGACAAGTACCGCCGTTACATGCGCCAGACCCGGGTCCGCGGTGTCGGCTCTTCGCTGGTCGAGTGAGGGAGTGGCGTGATGCAGGGTGACGGAGCCGCCCCATCAGCGCGTCTGGTGCCGGCACGCCTGCTGCCAGCCCGCTTGTTGCCAGATCGTCCACTGCCGCCCTACGCCTACCGGCCCGGCCACAACCCCCATCCGACCCGCGACCCGGGCGGCCATAGCCACCAAGCCAACCCCGAAGCGCCGACGCCGCTTGACCCGCCCGAGCCGGAGAACTGGCGCGCCAGCCCCGACTACCTCTACGGCATCGACCTCTTCAATAGGGGCTACTATTGGGAGGCGCACGAGGCCTGGGAAGGCCTCTGGGTCGCCTGCGGCCGCCAGGGCCCGACCGCGACCTACCTGCAGGCCCTGATCAACCTGGCCGCCGCCGGCTTCAAGGCGCGCTGGGGCAGCGACCGCGGCCTGAGGGCCAACGCCGGGACTGCCGCCCGCCTGTTCAAGAGCTTCGCCGCCCTGCGCGGGCCAGATGGCGGGCGCTTCATGGGCCTGGACGTCGCGGTGCTGGCCGCCTTCGCCGATCGGATGGCCAAGGGGCCGGCGTCTGGTGCCGCCAAGGCGGACGCAGGCGCGCCGCTGGGCTTCGACCTTCTCCTGCGGCCGGCGTAGGGCCATGGCGGGGTGACGCTAGAATGAGTGACATCAGATTGAGTTTCGTCGAACTCGGCCGCCCCGTCGGCACCCGAACGGGTGCTGGCTTCGGCGAGAGCTGAGCCATGCCGCTGCAAAATCGCGTCACCCCCTTCGGCGAAATCGTGGTCGACCCGGCGCGCGGTCTTTTCACCGGCAACCGGGGCTGCCTTTGCGACTTGGCCGGCCAATTGGCGCGCCGTCGCTGGCGGCTCAAGGCCTGGATCACCTGCCGGCTGAGCTACAAGGGCGCGTGGCGCAAGGTGATGCAGCCCCGGGTCTGGACCGAGCTTTTCTTCCTCGACGAGGCCACGGCCCTGGCGGCAGGTCACCGGCCCTGCGCCTACTGCCGCCGGGACGACTACAACCGCTATCGCGAGGCCTGGGCCCGTGCCGAGGGTCTCGCCGCGCCGCCACGGGCTCCCGAGATGGACGCGCGGCTGCAGGGCGAGCGTCTGGCGCCCGACGGCGGCAAGGTCACCTATCGCGCCGCCCTGGCCGACCTGCCGGACGGCGCCATGGTGTGCCTGCCCGGATCGCCGGGCCGGGCCGCGTTGATCCAGGACGGGCGCCTGCTGGCCTGGTCGCCGGCGGGTTACGGGGAGCCGCGGGAGACGACGGCTGACACCGTCGAAGTGCTGACCCCGAAGTCCAGCGTCGCTGTCCTGGCGGCTGGCTACCGTCCCCTGCTGCATCCTATCGCCGTCGAGGAGCGACCATGACCATGACCGAACCGAACGCCCCCTTTTCCCGCGCCGAGTACGAGGCGCGCCTGACCCGGCTGCGCGCCGGCCTGGCGGAGGCAGGCTTCGATGCCATGGTGCTCTTCGCCCAGGAGAGCCTCTACTACCTGACCGGGTTCGACACCGGGGGCTATGTCTTCTTCCAGTGCGCGGTGGTGCCGGCCGACGGCGGGCCGATCACCCTGCTGACCCGACGCCCCGACCGCGACCAGGCGCGGGCGACCTCGATCATCCCCGATATTCGCCTCTGGTACGATGCCGAGACTGCCGACCCGGCGGGCGACCTGAAGGCGATCCTCGCGGAGAAGGGCCTGGAGGGTCGCCGGGTCGCGCTCGAGCTCGACACCTTCGGCCTGACCGGGGCCAACCACGAGAAGGTCCGATTGGCGCTGTCCGGCTTTTGCGCGACGGGGGACGGTTCGGCCATCACCCGGCGCCTGCGGCTGGTGAAATCGGCCGGCGAGATCGCCCTGATCCGTCAGGCCGCCGGGCTTTGCGACCGCGCCCTTGAGGCGATGATCGAGGCCGCCGAGCCGGGCATTCCCGATGCGACCCTGACGGCGATCTGCCTGCGCGAGATCCTGGAGGGCGGCGGCGACATGCCGCCGGCCGGGCCGCTGGTGAACTCCGGGTCGCGCTCGCCCTATGGCCGTGGCGTCGCCGGCACGCGCCGCCTCGAGGCCCGCGATCAGGTCGTTGTCGAGTTCGCCGCCACGGTGCGGCGCTACAACGTCTGCGTCGAGCGGACCATCGTGCTGGGCGAGCCGCCGGCCGCCTTGGTCGCCATGTACGAGGCGGCCAGCGAAGCGCTCGCCGCCATGACCGCCGCGGCCCGGCCGGGCAGTCCCCTGGGCCGGATCGACGAGGAGCACCGCCGGGTCTTCGATGCCGCGGGCTACCGTGACAATCGCTTCGAGGCCTGCGGCTACTCCCTGGGCGCGACCTACCGGCCCTCCTGGATGGACGTGCCGCCGATGCTCTACAGCGGCAACCCCCTGCCGGCCGAGGCCGGCATGGTGCTCTTCCTCCACGCCATCGTCGGCGACGCCGAGGCCGGCCTTGCCGTCGGCCTGGGGCACACGCTCTTGATCACCGAAGGGGGCTGCGAGGTGCTGAACAAGGTGCCGCTGGCGCTGCACCGGCGCTAGAGCGCTTCCATGTACCAAAGAAGTGCTCTCGGAAGCGAGGTTTCGCGTTTGCTTGGAGGTGGTGGAGAAGCCGCCCCACCCCTACCCGGCGCTGTCGCGCCGACCTCCCCCGTCAAGGGTGAGGTAAAGAAGAAGAGTGAAGACGTCCTCATGTCCCTTCCCCCTCGACGGGGGAAGGCTAGGATGGGGGTGACTCTCCGGCCTTGCGCGAGCAAGGGCGGAGCAAGCGTGGGGCCCTAGATTATGACTGATCGGCACGGATTCAAAACCTTCGAGGATGCCGAGCACCGCGGCCGCCTGGCCCGCGCGCAAGCGGCCCTGCAGGGAGCCGGTTTGGACGCCGTGGTCTGTGTCGGCCCGGAACTGCTCTATTACTTCACCGGTTACGACGCCCACACCCACTTCAGCCAGCAGGCCCTGATAATCGGCGCCAGGGACGCCGAACCGACCCTGATCCACCGCGATGTCGATGAAGGCAACGCGCTGGAGTCCGCCTGGGCGCGCGACCGCCGGGTCTATCATCACGGCCCAGACGATCCGGCCCAACTGGTCGCCCAAGCCTGCCGCGAGCGGGCGGCGGGCGGCGGGCGCATCGGGCTCTGCCTGAATAGCTATGCCCTGCCGGCGTCCAACGGTCTGGCCCTCCTGGAGGCCCTGAAACCGCTGGAGGTGGCCGATGCCTCCGCCCTGATGGAAGGTCTGCGGCTGGTCAAGTCGCCGGCCGAGGTCGCTCTGATTCGCGAGGCCGGGCGTTTCGCCGAGGCGGGCTTGGACGCGGCGCGATCAAGCCTGCGTCCCGGTATCACCGAGATCCAGGCGGCCGGGGCGATTGAAAAGACGATGCGCGAGCTTGGCTCGGAATACCCCGCCATGCCGGTTTGGCTGGCCGGCGGGCCGCGCGCCAGGGGCGCTCACAAGACGCCCAGAGACCGGGTCATCGAGGCCGGCGAGCGGGTGAAGATGGAGTTCGCCGGGGTCAAGGCGCGCTACCACGCGGTCACCATGCAGACCCTCTGGGTCGGCGGCGAACCCGCAGCCGGCGGACGCCGAGCCTATGAGGCCGCCGCCGAATCGCTCCGGACAGGGAGCGCGGCCATCGCCGTCGGGGCGCCGGTTGCCGCCGCCGAGGATGCGGCCTTTGCCGTGCTGGCGGCGGCAGGCTTCGACGTGGCGACCCATTCGCGCTTTGGCTACGGCGTCGGCATCGCCTACCCGCCGACCTGGCTCGAGTCTCTCGACATCACCCGCGCCTCGGACGCTCGATTCGAGAGCGGCATGAGCTTTGTGCTGCACGCCTCGGTCCGCGATCCGGAGGAAAACCTTGGATTGCTGATCGGCGGCGCCTATTTGCTTACCGCGGAGAAGGGTCTCGAGTGCCTCTCTGGCGGGCCGCTGGCGCTGGCGGTAGTTTAGGGCCGATGGCCGGCCCGATCCTAAAGACCGAACGTCTGACCTTGGAGCCCATGGCCGCCCGACATTTCGAGGCCCTGGCAACCCTGCGCGCCGACCCGGCGGTCATGGCCGCGATGCAGTTCGGCGCCGAGACACGCGAGCAGACGCAAGAGACCCTGGAAGCCTACCGGGCCTCGTGGCGCGACGAGGGCTTCGGGGCCTGGGCCATCCTCGATGCCGCCAGCGGCGCTTTTCTCGGCGAGACCGGCCTCAGGCGGCGCCCGGCGGGAGTCCCGGGGGGCGGTAGCGTGGCACTGCGCATCGCGCTCGCAAAAGGCGCCCAAGGCCGCGGGCTGGCCGGCGAGGCGGTGGCCGCCGTGCTCGCCTTTGCCTTCGAGCAGTTGGGCCTGGCGCGAGTCACCGCGGCATCGCGCCGGGACAACGCCGCCTCGGTGCATCTGCTTCGGCGGGCCGGTTTCGCGGCCGAGAACGACACGACCGATGCCGGCCTGGCGCGCTTTGCCATCGCCACGGCGGACTGGCGGGAAAGGACAAGAAACCATGAGTGAGGAACGAGATCTGGAGACCTGCCTGGCGCCGCTTCGGGACCTGCAACCGCCCGCGGCACCCCTGCCGGCCGGTGCCTGCGACAGCCACGCCCATGTCATCGGCCCGCTCGCCGACTATCCCTTGACCCCGGCGCGCAGCTACGAACCGGCGCTCTGCCCGCCTGCGGCCTACGACGCCATGCTCGATCACTTGGGGCTCGGCCGGGGTGTCCTGGTGCAGCCGAGCGTCTACGGCACCGATAACCGGCTCTGCCTGGAGACCGTGTCCGGCGATCTGGACCGGCTGCGCGCCGTCGTGGTTGTCGATCCGGAAGTTTCCGACAGGGCCCTGAAGGCGATGCACCTCCAGGGCGCCCGTGGATTTCGCCTCAACCTGCTGTTCGGCGGCGGCGTCGGTCTGGCGGCCTTGGAGCGTCTCGCCGCCAAGACCGCGGCGCTGGGCTGGCACGCCCAACTGCTGATCGACCTGCGCGGCCTGGCGGAGTTGCGCCCTCGGATCGAGGCCCTGCCGGTGCCCGTGGTGTTCGACCACATGGGCCACTTCCCGGCCGAGCTGGGAACCGATTGGGAGGGTTTCGCGGCCATGGTCGAGCTGGCCCGGGCCGGCAAGGCCTGGATCAAGGTCTCGGGCGCCTACCGACTTGCCGCCGGCGGGGTGCCTCACGACGCGGTCAGACCCCTTGCCGAGGCGCTGTTCGATCGGGTTCCCGAACGGCTGGTGTGGGGCTCCGACTGGCCCCATGTCGGGCTCAGCGAGGCGATGCCCGACACCGGCGCGCTGCTGAACGAGTTCCTCGCCTGGTGTCCCGACGAGGCGCTGCGCGCCCGCATCCTGCGGGACAATCCGGTGGAACTCTACGGGTTCGCGTGACTGGGGCGAGACCAAGGCAAGGCCGGCACGGAAGGCACAGAGACGACACGGAGGGCAGGGAGAAGAGATTTTCTTTTATGCCCTGTTCTCTCTGTGCAGTCCTCTCTGCGTTCTGTGTCGAGCTTCCTTAGGTCGGCCTATTCCGCCGCCGCGGCGATGCCCTGGGCCGGGCGCTGTTCGATCGGCGGGTCGGTGACGCCCTTGGCGGCCAGTTCCCTTTGCACCGCCGGGATGATCTCGCCGCCCAGGGCCTCCAGGGAGCGCATCACCCGCGCGCTGGGCACGCCGCCGAGCTGCAGGTTACAGAGCACATGGGAGTGCGCCATCACGGCCTGGTCCTCCAGCAGCGTTTCGATGCAGTGCTCGACCGGCCCGATGATGTAGTTCGCGACCATCTCCTCGATGGTCGGCTCGCCCTCGGAGGGGATGTCGTCGATGTAGATGCCCTGGCCGGTGGCGTGGCCGAGGCGAAAGGCGAGCGAGACCCGCGAGGAGTAGCGCGCCCGCTCCGCCGCGTCGATCGCCTCGGCCTTGTCGTCGGTGACGTGAAGGAAGCGCATCAGGCCCAGCGGCATGGCGGCCGGGTCGCGGCCGGCGGCGGCCCACTTGTCGGCCAGGGCCTGGCGTGCCGGCAGGACCGAGGCGGTCGGTTTCCACGACGGCGTCATCATCGGCACATAGCCGCAGTGGGCCATGCGGTCCAGCAGGGTCGGGTGCATGCCGGCGATCCAGATCTCCGGCATCGGCTGCTGTAGGGCGCGGCTGGCGATCGGCGTTTCCGGGTAGTCGTAGAAGCGCCCGTGATACTCGAAGGACTCCTGGGTCAGGCCCAGCTCGATGACGTCCAGCGCCTCCATGGTGCGCGCCATCACGTCGCCGTCGAGGACGGTGCGGAAACGCTCGAACTCGTAGGCCTGATAGCCGCTGCCGATGCCCAGCACCAGACGGCCGCCGGAGAGCTGGTCGACCATGCCGATCTCCTGCACCAGCCGGGTCGGCTCATAGAGCGGCAGAACCACGACCGAGGACCCCAGGCGAATCCGGTTGGTCTGGCCGGCGAAGTAGGCCGCCGCCATCAGCGGCGAGGGGCAAAGGGAATAGTTGGTGAAGTGGTGCTCGGCGAACCAGGCGGTCTCGAAGCCGGCTTGCTCGGCCAGACGGACCTGATCCGCCGTATCGGCGAAGACCCTGGCCGGGGTCCAGCTCGCGTCGCGCGCCTGCATCAGATTGAAGAGATCGAACTTCATGGTGAGACCTTCCCGCGGATATCTTCCCTATGGCGGCAAACGCTACCAGCCTGGGGACCGGCTTGTCACCGCCGGCGTCCCGCGACCCCTTTTTGATCAGCCCCGGCCCTCCGGCCTCAATCCTCCCGCGAAAAGAATTGCGCGGGCAGCCACCCCTATTGCCGGGCGACTGCGTGGAAGAGGCCATTGCAACGCTTCGTGTAGACCAATCAAAAAAGGGGAAGACCCGTGAAACAGACAACACTGACCTCAGTCCTCGCACTTACTTTGGCGCTGACCGTCGCCGCCGGATCGGCGGACGCGGCCGGGGGCAAAACCGTGACTTTCAACAGCACGCCGCAGATTCGCACTTTCGACAAGACCGCACCGGCCAACACCGTGGCTCCGGCCCGGCCCACATCCCGTGCGGCCAGTTCCAGCTTCAAGAGCGGTAATACCTTCAAAAGCGGGCCGGCCTTCAAGGGCGGCCAGATCGGCGGCGCGCGGCTCGGCTCCGTCCAGGCGCGCCCCGGCGCGGCAAGCCACGCGAACCCAACCTTTGGTTCGACCCGTACGGCCAAGGCGCCCACTTCAAAGTCCGGCGGCAAGCTGGCCTTCAAGGGCGGCAAGGTGGGCGACGCCCAGCTCGGCAGCGTGAAGAAGCGCCCCGGTGCCGCGACCCATGCTTCGCCCAAGCTGGGTACGACCAAGGCGACCAAGGTTGCCAAGGCCCCCACCTCAAAGTCCAGGGCCTCGAAATCCGGCGGCAAGCTGGCCTTCAAGGGCGGCAAGGTCGGCGATGCCCAGCTCGGCAGCGTGAAGAAGCGGCCCGGCGCCGCGACCCATGCCACGCCCAAGCTGGGCAAGACCGGTGCGGTCGCCAAGACGACACGGACGACGGCAAAGACCACCAAGCTGGCGGCCAAGTCGAGCAAAGCCGGCACAAAACTGGCCAAGACCGGCAAGACCCTGAAAACGGTCAAGAAGGGCAGGAAGGTCGGCAAGCTGCTCGCCGGCGGTGCCACGGGCCTGGTGGCCGGTGCGGCGCTGGGGGTCGACACGCCCGATATCTTCGATGCCGCGGAGTTCGGCGTCGGCCTGGTCAAGGATCCGGGCAACGCCGACAAGAAGATCGCCGGCCTGGTCACGGGTGGCCACAAGATGGCCTTCCAGATGGCCGACTCGCTGACCGATCCGGGCAAGATGGCGAACAACCTGAAGAACGCTGGCAAGGGCCTGGCCAAGTCGGTTTCCAATACCAAGACCTACAAGGCGATCGCCAGGACCAAGACCGGCAAGGCCATCGGCAAGGCGGCGACCGCCGTCGGCGGTACGCTCTCAAAGGGCGCCAAGGCCTTTGCCAAGACCAAGACCGGCAAGGCCATCGGCTCGGTCGCCAAGGCTGTGGACAAGACCGTTTTCAAGAACGCCAACAAGGCGGTGAAGCTGGTCGGCAAGGCCTCCGGCAAGGTCGTCGGCGCGGTCACCGAGGGCGCCCGCAAGGGCGTACGCAAGACGGTCCAGGGCGTCGGCAAGGCGGCCAAGAAGACCGGCCAGGCGGTCAACAAGGCGGCCAAGGCGACCGGCAAGGCCGTGAGTGGCGCCGCGAAGACCGCCGGCAAGGCGGTGGCCGGTACCGCCAAGAAAGAGGTCGCCAAGCTCGCCAAGACCAAAACCGGCAAGGCGGTCACCAAGCAGGTCGCCAAGATCGCCAAGACCAAGACAGGCAAGGCCGTCACCAAGACCGCCAAGAAGGCTGGCAAGACCGTCAAGAAAGCCGGCAAGACCCTGAAGAAGATCTTCAAGTTCTAGCCGCAACCAGGCCCCTCCCCCAACTCGGGCGCCACGGGAACTCCCCGGGCGCCCCTTTTTTTCGTCCAGCGCGGCCAAAAAGGGGACTGTCCCCTTTTTTTCCATTTCCGGTCGCCCTGCATTGGCCCGCGCGTTGGGCCCGGGCGGACTGGGGCGCGACAGACGGGCTCGGCTGCATCTGACGGGCCGGCTTGTCGCGGCCCCGGCGAAGCCGGTAACATGGCCGCCTCGTGGGGGGAAACGGGGGTTTCCCAGAGCGCTGAAACAAAACTAACCCCTTTGGCGGGCCGGCGTCGTGTGATGGATCAGAGACAAGATCTTCATTCTCTGTCTGACGAGGAGCTGATGAGGCTTTATCTCAACGGCCACGGGTCCGCTTTCGAGATCGTCTACGAACGGCGCCGCGAGGGCCTGAGGCGCTATTTCGTGCGCCAGACCCGCTCGCCGGAACTGGGCAGCGACCTGGCCCAGGAGACCTGGTTCAAGCTGCTGCGGGCCTGCGAGAACGGCGGCTACACGGCAGAGGCCAAGTTCACCACCTTTCTTTACAAGATCGGGAACAACCTCTTTATCGACTGGTTCCGCAAACATGGCGGCAACCGGGCCATGGCCCAGGAAGAGGACATGGACAGCGTCGGCAACGACGAGGAATTCTGGGGTCAAAGCAGCCCCGACCCGGAACGCCAGCTGGCGGAAAAGGAGCGGGATCAAGCCGTACAGGCGGCCATCGGGTCGCTCTCGCCGGAGCAGCGCGAGACCCTTTTAATGCAGCTCGAGGGCGATTTGAGCTACGACGAAATCGCCGAGGCCATGAACACCAACCGCGAGACGGTAAAGACCAGGCTGCGCTACGCGCGCGCCCACTTGAAGAAGCGGTTGTTAGTGGCATGGCACAGGGATTAGGGCCGGTTTCATGGGGGCCAATAGGTCCTCTGGGAAGGCGCGCTGTGCGGCGCGATGCCGAAGCATCGGGCAAACAGCGGAACGCACCCAGAGGACCTATTGGCCCCACCGAAGGCCGCGATGTTTCGCCCGCTGGCGGTGTTGCGCGCTGCTTGTGGTACTCGCACCACGGCGCAGCACGCGCCGTGCCAGCGGACGAAACCTTCGCGGTGAAACCTGCCCTAATCCCTGTGCCCTGCCACTCGGAACCGCCTGACAGTTTGGGGGTCGAGGACAGACCTTAGGACAAAGCCGATGACGGACGACAAGAAAGCCTATCGTGAAGACGACTTGACCGAGGCCGATCGCCAGGTCCTGCGTCTCTACGAGCAGACCCAAGAGCCGATCCCCTGGGACGCCTCGGACGATGCCGTGCTGGCCTTCGCGCGGCAAATCAGGCCGCCCCAGATAGGTTCCGACGAGTCAGGTTCCGATGAGGCGGGGCCGCGCCAGGCAGGCGAGGATCAGGCGGAAAAGACCCTGGTACCAGGCGGCCCGGCGCCGCTCGGCAGGACCTCGATGGACGATCTGCTGGGCGGCGACGAGACCTCGAGCGAAGCCGAAAATCAGCCTCCCCAGGATGAAAAGGTCGTGCCTT
Organism: Kiloniellaceae bacterium; assembly: GCA_021776195.1. Next base: position 27,454 of record JAJFGK010000105.1, read on the forward strand.
TCGCGCGGCCCAAGCGGTCGTTTGTCGGCCGCATCGTCCATTCGCCCCTGACCGGCCTGGCCATGGCCGCGAGCCTGGTCCTGGGCGTCTTCATCGGTCAGGGGATCGACCCGATCCTCGGGCCCAAGGAGCCGGTTTTCCGCACCGTCGAGCCGCGCGCGACCGTCGATCCGCCGCCCGCCCTGGCCGAGCCCCGGGGGCTCGACCGGCTGGCCGAGCAGGTCGCCGCCCTGAACTGCGCCGATGTGTCCCTGGGCGTGCTGCCGGGCAGCGATCTGCAGCTCGAGGGTTTCGTCGCCAGCGACGAGGATCTGGCCAGCCTGCGCGGCCTCCTGGCCGACCTGCCCAAGCAGTACAAGGCCATCACCACCAACATCGCGGTCCGGCCCTGGCCCTTCTGCGAGGCCCTGACCCTGCTGAACAGCCATGCGGGGGGCGCCCGCAGCGGCAGCGAGGCGCCGGTGATCCGGCCGCTGCGCCACGGCATCGAATTCAAGAACGGCGAGCCGATCGTCCTCGAGGCTTCGGCGGCGGCGGCCGGCGGCGGCTACCTCTACGTCGACTATCTGCAGCGCGACGGCACGGTCATCCACATGCTGCCGACCCTGGTGAAGCCGGACAACCGGGCCGAGGCCAACGGCCGCATCGTGATCGGCGAGGGTGCGCGCCAGTATCTGGCCGGCGAGCCCTACGGCACCGATCTGGTGATCATGGTGCAGAGCCCCGAGCCGCTGTTCGCCAAGCCGCGCCCGGAGATCGAGCCGGCCCGGCCCTACCTTGCCGCCTTGCGCCAGGCGCTGGCGGCCCAGGCCGAGGCCGGTCTGAGCGGTCAGATCCTGAGCGCCCACAGCTTTCTCGGCAGCAGCCCGGACTAGGCGATCCGGCGGATGGAGGTTTTTCCAACGCCCCTGACCCCTTTATCCTCCTTAGCCCGTGTCATCTTGTAAGAAGGCGGCGAAATCACCGATCAAGCCCGCCAGGAGCCGAAGACCGCAGGAGGATAGAATGCGTAAGGCACTGATTAAAATGGGTTTCGCCGCAGTGACCGCGATCAGCGCGAGCCTGGCCGCCACCGGTGCCACCCAGGCCCAGAGCGCCACCTACTTGACCGCGGACAGCGATAGCTGCGCGATTTTCCGCGCCATCAGCGCCGAAATCCCCCAGGCCTGCTCCACCGAGCCGGCGACCCGCGGCCTGGTGACCTTCGTGAACCAGCCGGCTGGCGTGGCGAAAACCCGGTCGGTGGTCTTTGCCGGCCAGGAACAGGCGACGGTCCAGCAGTCCGCGCCGCCCAGCGATATGGCCGTCGCCATGCAGGTCCACTTCGAGTACGACTCGGCCCGCCTGTCGCCCCAGGCCCACCAGCTGCTCGATCAGGTCGGGGCCGTGCTTTCCAACGAGATCATGCAAGAGGCGCGCTTTCGCATCGAAGGCCACGCCGATCAACGCGGCGACGACGCCTACAACATGACCCTGTCCGACAAGCGTGCCCAGGCGGTGGCCGACTATCTGATCCAGCGCCACAATGTCGATCCCTACCGGCTCTTCATCACGGGCAAGGGCGAGACTGTGCCCTTCGATCCGGCCAACCCGGACTCCGCGGTGAACCGTCGCGTCGAATTCTGGAACCTCGGCGGCTAACACCCAAGAATAGTGGAGCTTTTAGGCTCACACGCCACCGGGCGGCCCGCTGGGCCGCCCGCTTGGCGTTTCTGGCAAGAATCTGCGCCGACGGAAATCTCCCCCGGCCATCACCCCTCTGGCGGCGATCGCCCGTGTGTAACTCCAGAAGGGGCCGAAAAGGCGCCAAACAAGTGATGAAACGCACAGTTCGAGGGGAAGACAAAATGTTCAAGACACTGAAAGCGACCGCCGCCATCGCCGCCGTCGCCACGCTGGCGGCCTGCGCCGCGCCCACCACCCACAAGGTCGCCGTGACCGCGCAGCCCAGCGCCGCGCCGGCGCGCACGATCACGAACTTCAGCGCCTCGCTGCGCTGCATGGACGACCTCTTCCTGTCCAGCGGGGCCGGCAACATCGTTCTGACCACCGCCGGCATACCCGACGCCACCGGCCGCATCGGCGGCGGCACCAAGGACATGCTGATCTCGTCCATTCTGGCCATGTCGGCCCGCAGCGGCGCGCTGACCTATGTCGATTTCGATCCGGCCGCCGCCGACGTGGCGCTGCTGCAGGAAAATCTCGGCTTCACCGAATCCTTCCGCTTCCCCGATTTCTATATCCGCGGTGCCGTGACCCAGCTCGACGAGTCGGTGGTCGGCCAGTCCGCCGGCGGCGGCGTGTCCTTCATGGGCAACAGCCTGGGGGCCTCGGCCGAACAGATCAGCTCGGTGATCGCGATCGACATGAACGTCGGCGAACTGGCGAGCCGCCAGATCATTCCCGGCATCACCGCCAACAACTCCATCGTCATCACCCAGCAGGGCGCCAACGGCGAGCTGGGCGCCTCCATTGGCTCTGTCGGGGTGGTCTTCAACATCGCCATGAACCAGGCCGACGGCCCGCACCAGGCCCTGCGCACCCTGATCGAGCTTTCCGCCATCGAGCTGGTCGGCAAGCTGATGCAGGTGCCCTATTGGACCTGCCTCGAGGTCGATGCGACCAATCCCAAGGTGATGGTCGAGGCCCGCGACTGGTTCGACTCCAAAGGCGACAAGGACCGCGTGACCTTTGTCCAGCAGGCCCTGGCCGGCAACGGCTACTATGCCGGCGAAGCGTCGGGTCAGATCGACGAGGCGACTCGCAACGCGGTCATCCAGTATCAGCTCGACAACGATCTCATCACCTCGGGTCAGATCGATTTCGATACCTACTTTCGGCTGATCAGCGCCGGCAACGGCGGCGGTGCGACCGCGGCGAGCCGGCCGGCCCCGCAGCCCGCCGCAGCCCAGCCCGCCGCAGCCCAGCCCGCCGCAGTCCAGCCCGCCGCAGCCCAGCCTGCCGCAGCCCAGCCTGCCGGCCAAGCAGCGGAATACGTGACTGCCGAAGCGCAACCCGCCGCCTATGTGCCGGCAGCAGAGCAGCAGGTGCCGCCGCAGCTCAGCCTCATCGCGCTCGCCGACGGTGCCGGGATCTACCAGGTCGGCGACAAGCTGCAAGCCGCGCTCTCGCTCGACGACGATGCCTTCGTCTATTGCTACTACCAGGACGGTCAGGGCCAGGTGGTGCGGCTCTTCCCGAACCGCTTCAGCCCCAACGCCTTCGTTCCCGCCGGCAGCGGCTTCGTGTTGCCGGACAACAGCTGGCCTTTCTCCCTGGTGCTCGACCGCGCCGGCGCCACAGAGCAGTTGGCCTGCATGGCCTCCAAGCAGGAGATCGGCCTGGATCTGCCCGAGGCGTTGAAGGTCGAAGACCTGACCCCCATGCCCGTGGCGTCGATCATGGATCTCTACGAACTCTACAACCAGATCGACCCCGCGACCTTGGCCGCGGTCGGGATCGAGGCCCGGGTTTACTGAGGCCCAGGTTTACTGAGGTCCAGGTCTACTGAGCCCCAGGCCTGCCGAGCCCCAGGTCTAACGGGACCAGCCTGGCTCGACACCGCCCGGGCGCTCCATCTGCCCGGGCGGCAGTCCGGGTGGCGACAGATAGAGGAGACGAACCGATGATTACCTTCGCGAGACTGCTTTTCTGCCTGGCCGTGGCCGGCCTGATTTTCGGCGCCGCCGCGGTTTCCGCCGAAGTCCAGATTTCGCCTCAGGCGCACAGCCCCGCCAGCCTGTCGGCTCCAAACATGTCGGCTCCCAGCATGTCGAGCCCGGCCCTGGTGGTGGACGAAACCGTCACGCTGCAGTGCTGGCAGGGCGGCGGTCTGGTCTTCGAGGAGGCCGGGCTGACCGAGGCCAGCGTGGTGCCTCTGCTGCCCGCGACCGCCCAGGCGGCCGCCAGCGGCAACATCGGCCTAAAGGCCCGCGATGCGAGCGGGGCACAGGTCACGCTGGTTCCCCTGGGTGACGGCCTTTGCCTGATTCGAGGCCTCGCCAACGGGTCCTGAGGGCCCGGATCGGCGATCGGAAAAACCAATCGGTAAGGCGCAAAAATGTCGTTATGCAAGGGGGGTTAAAGGCAGCTAAAGGGAAAGGGTCGGGCGAACGGGGATCCGGCAGAGGAGGCGCGCATGACGACCGTCTGGGGCTCCGGCCCGGCCGAGAGGAGCGTGACGCCACAAGCACCGCCGTCCGGTGCCGCGGCCGATGAACAAAACCGGCCCTACAGGGGCATCTTGTTCCTGATTGCCGGCGTGACGCTCTTTTCCGTTCAGGACGTCGTCATCAAGTCGCTGAGCGGCGCCTACGCGGTCCACGAGATCGTCTTCTTCCGCAGCATCGGCGCCTTCCTGCCGGTGATCCTGCTGATCTACCTGGAGGGCGGACCCAGCCTGTTTCGTTCGCAAAACCTTTCCCTGTCGCTGTTGCGGGGCTTTCTCGCCTTCCTCTCTTACAGCACCTACTACCTGGCGCTGGCGGTGCTCTCCATGGCCGAGGTCGTCACGCTGTTTTACTCCAGCCCGCTCTTCATCACCGCGCTTTCCGTCTGGGTGCTGCGCGAGCGGGTCGGGCCGCATCGCTGGCTGGCGGTGGCGTTGGGCTTTGTCGGGGTTCTGGTCGTGATCCAGCCCGGCTCGGTCGGCTTCGAGCCGGCCATGATCCTGGCGATCCTGGCAGCGCTCTTCTATGCCTTTTCGATCCTCATCACCCGGCACCTGGGCAAGACCGAGCGTGGCTCGACCATGTCTTTCTACTCCATTGTCGCCTTCCTGATCGCCAGCGCCCTGGCCGGGCTCCTGTTCGGCGACGGCCGCTTCGAGGGCCAGGGCCACGAAAGCCTCGACTTCCTGTTCCGCGCCTGGGTCGTGCCGCCGCCGCAAGACCTCGGCCTGCTGCTCCTCCTGGGACTGATCGCCGGGCTTGGCTTTTACTGCCTGACCCAGGCCTACCGGGTCTCGGCCACGGCCACCGTGGCGCCCTTCGAGTACGCCTCGCTGCCCTGGGCGGTGCTCTGGGGCTATGTCTTCTGGGGCGACATTCCTGGTATCAACACCCTGGCCGGTATCGCCCTGATCGTCGGCGGCGGGCTCTACATCATCCACCGCGAAAGCGTACGCGGCCGCAAGGTGGTGACCCTGCGCTCGCTCCGGCCCCGGGTTTGAGCAGGCGGTCACGAAACCTAAGGGCAAGGTCGGTCCTTAACGGCTTTTCTCGGCAGTTGGCGTCTGAAAGCTGACTTGTAGGTGAGGTCAGACGTTCGTCTGGATATGACCAGGTGCGCTCAAAAGCCATGGCGTCAGGGTTGATCCAGGTTTTGGTCCGCGGCCGGATTGGAGCAATTGTTTGCTTGGTGGGCAAATGCTTGCCATTCTCGGCCTTGCTGCCTTGAACTATCTAGCGATCCACGATGCCCAGATATCCCAATAGTGACAGCAGTCGCCTTGACGACGCCGCACGCGCCGCGTGGCTCTATTACGTTGCCGAGAACACGCAAGACGAGATTGCCGAGAAGATGGGCGTGTCGCGCCAGTCGGCCCAACGACTGGTCGCCTTGGCGATGCGCGAACGGCTCGTCAAGTTCCGGCTGGACCATCCAATTGCCCGATGCATGGACCTTGCCCAGAGCTTGAAGGACCGCTTTGGCCTCGAATTTTGTGAGGTAACGCTCGTCGATCCCTCCTCGGACGACCCGGCGCTTGGCATCGCACAGGTCGCGGCAGCCGAAATCGAAAAGTATCTTCAGTCGAAGGATCCGATCGTCATGGGGTTCGGGACCGGACGCGAAATTCGTGGTGCCGTCGAGCAGATGTCGCGCATGAATTGCCCCCACCACAAAGTGGTTTCTCTCGTCGGCAACATCGCACCTGATGGGTCGGCCAGTTTCAACGATGTCATCATGCGAGTTGGCGATGGGACCCGTGCCCCCCATTACCCAATGGCCGTTCCGGTGGTCGCGACGTCGAAGGAAGAACGCGACGTCTTGTGTGCGCAAAAACCCATCCGGAGCAATATCACCTTGGCGCAGTCCGCCGACATCGTGTTCGTCGGTATCGGTGAACTCGACAACGCCCCGCCTCTCTTAACGGACGGGTTTGTTACCAAGACGGAGTTACGCGATCTCATTGCAGCTGGCGGCATCGGCGAGATTGTCGGTTGGGCCTACGACAAGACTGGCGTCATGATACCCGGTCAAACCAACGACCGGGTTGCCAGTGTGCCATTGGCCCAGCCGCCAACGCATCCTGTTGTTGGCGTCGCAAGAGGCGCCAAAAAACTAAAGGCCATTCGCGGGGCGCTCGTCGGGCATTGGATCACGGGACTGATCACCGACGAATCCACCGCCGAAGCTCTGTTGTCCTAGCTCGACCGATCAAATTCCTAGGTCCGAATCGGCGGCGCCGCGGTTCGATACTGCCTCCGACAGACACTTTCCGGGCCCCGTTTTAGGCAGTCAGAAACATTGCCTCTTGACTCACCGTGGCTTATTTGTGAATAATTGCTCAAGCATATAGCAAATGCTCAATAAAATAGTGAAACGTCAACTGGGGTGTAACGCGAGGACTTCTGACGCAAATCGGAGACGCATCATGCTTAAATCGACACTAATCACGATGACAGGAGCAGCGCTTGCTCTCCTGATTGCAGGGCCGGCGGCGGCCCAGGACAAGCTGACGATTGCGACGGTCAACAACGGTGACATGATCCGGATGCAAAAGCTGACGGACGACTTCACGTCGCAAAACCCGGGCATCGAATTGGAATGGGTCACCTTGGAGGAGAATGTCCTTCGTCAGCGCGTCACCACCGATGTCGCAACGAAGGGTGGTCAATACGACGTCATGACCATCGGCACCTATGAGGTTCCGATCTGGGGCAGCAAAGGATGGCTGGTATCGCTCAACGATCTGCCGGCCTCCTACGAAGTTGACGATCTTCTGCCCGCCATTCGTGGAGGCCTGACCGTCGAAGGTGAACTGCTCGCCGCACCATTCTACGGTGAAAGCTCCATGGTCATGTATCACACCGGCCTTATGTCGAAGGCTGGCCTCACGATGCCGTCCGCGCCGACATGGGATTTCATTGCGACGGCGGCGCGGGCCATGACGGACAAGGATAATGAGATCTACGGCATTTGCCTGCGTGGCAAAGCAGGTTGGGGCGAGAACATGGCGTTCCTCACCGCAACAGCCAACTCGTTCGGCGCCAGGTGGTTCGACATGGAATGGAACCCGCAGTTCAATGGCGATGCCTGGAAGAATACGCTGAAGTTCTATGTCGACCTGATGAACGACGCGGGGCCTCCGGGCGCTTCTTCCAACGGTTTCAACGAAAACCTCGCATTGTTCCAGTCGGGCAAATGCGGGATGTGGATCGATGCAACGGTCGCGGCGTCCTTTGTGACCAACCCGCAAGATAGCAAGGTCGCCGATCAAGTCGGCTTCGCTCTCGCGCCTGATACCGGACTCGGCAAGCGCGGAAATTGGCTTTGGGCCTGGAGTCTGGCAATTCCGGCCGGCTCCCAGAAGATCGAGAGCGCCAAGAAGTTCGTCGCATGGGCGACCTCGAAAGACTACCTGGCGCTGGTTGCATCAAAGGAAGGTTGGCCGAGCGTACCGCCGGGCACACGCACGTCGCTATATGAGAATCCGGAGTATGCCAAGGTTTCCTTCGCTCAAATGACGCTGGACAGCATCAACTCGGCGGACCCGAACAATCCGACTGTCGACCCGGTTCCTTATGTCGGTGTTCAGTTTGTCGCCATACCCGAGTTCCAGGGCATTGCGACATCCGTCGGGCAGCAGTTTTCCGCTGCGCTTGCAGGCTCGATTTCGGTCGATCAGGCGCTGGACAGCGCGCAAAAGCTGACCGAGCGCGCCATGAAAAAGGCTGGGTACATAAAATAGCGCTCTAGAGCACTTCTTTGTTACGTGGAGTCATTTGATGGGTCATAGGCGATCATTCGGGAAGGCGCGCTGTGCGGCGCGATGCCAAAGCATCGGGCAAGCAGCGGAACGCACCCGATGTTCGCCTAGGGCCCACCGAAGGCCGGGTTCTTTTGCCTTCTGGCCGCGTTCCGCTCCTCGACCGATGCTCGGCATCGCTCTTCGAAGCGCGCCTTGCCAGAAGACAAAATCATCCCGGTCAAATGGTTCCACGTAACAAAGAAGTGCTCTAGGCGCGCGGGGCCGGCCTCGCTTGGCCGGCCCCTCTCTCCACTGCCGACTTCTTTAGTGAGAGTACTGCAGATGGCTACCGACCATTCACGCGTCGCTGCTCGATTCATGATCTCGCCGGCCGTTCTATTGCTGCTCGGCTGGATGATCGTGCCTCTGAGCATGACGATCTACTTCTCGTTCCTCAGCTACAACCTCCTGTCTCCCGGCACGGAAGAATGGATAGGTCTGCTGAATTACGAGTTCTTCTTGACCGACCCGGCATTCTTCGCGGCCATCGGCAACACTCTTTTGCTGGTCCTCGGCGTCCTGTTGGTCACCATTGTCGGCGGCGTCGGACTGGCCGTCCTCCTCGATCAACCCATGTGGGGTCAGGGCATCGTGCGCATCCTGGTGATCGCGCCGTTTTTCGTCATGCCCACGGTATCGGCGTTGGTCTGGAAGAACATGTTCATGAACCCGGTCAATGGGCTCTTCGCCCATGCAGCCAAGGCGCTCGGCCTTGCCCCGTTCGATTTCTTTGCGCACGCGCCGTTGATGTCAATCATTGGCATCGTCGCATGGCAATGGCTGCCGTTCGCCACGCTCATCTTGCTGACGGCAATGCAATCGCTCGACCAAGAACAGCTCGAAGCCGCGAAGATGGATGGCGCGCGCAAGTTTAGCCGCTTCTATCACATCGTCCTCCCGCATATGTCCCGAGCCATCACCGTCGTCATATTGATCCAGACGATCTTCCTGCTTTCGATCTTCGCGGAAATACTGGTCACCACCAATGGCGGGCCCGGTTACGCATCCACCAATCTTACCTATCTGGTCTACATCCAATCGCTCCTTCAGTTTGATGTCGGCGGCGGATCCGCCGGAGGTATCGTCGCCATCGTCCTAGCCAACATCGTCGCCATCTTCCTGATGCGGATGATCGGCAAGAACCTGGAGGCTTGATCGATGGCCCTTGAAGCAAAAACCAGAGCGAAGGCCGCCTACACCCTTGTCGCATGGTCGGTCGGCCTGCTCATTTTCTTCCCGATCCTCTGGACCGTCTTGACGAGCTTCAAGACCGAGGCCGATGCGATCGCATCGCCTCCCGTGTTCCTTGGTTTCGACTGGACGCTCGAGAACTACGGGGAGGTCCAGGAGCGATCGAACTACTTCCACCACTTTTTGAACTCTGTGATCATATCTCTCGGTTCGACGCTGCTTGGCTTGGTGATCGCCATTCCCGCGGCCTGGTCGATGGCTTTCGTGCCCAGCAAACGAACCAAACACATTTTGATGTGGATGCTGTCGACGAAGATGCTTCCGCCTGTCGGCGTCCTCATTCCCATTTACCTGATGTACCGCGACGGCGGGCTGCTTGATACTCGCACCGGATTGGTGCTCGTCCTCACCATGATCAACCTGCCAATCATCGTTTGGATGCTCTACACCTACTTCAAGGAAATCCCCGGCGAGATTCTCGAAGCCGCCAGGATGGATGGGGCCACGCTCTGGTCGGAGATCGTTCACGTTCTGACCCCGATGGCCGTGCCCGGGATCGCCTCGACGCTCCTGCTAAACATTATTCTCGCCTGGAACGAAGCGTTCTGGACGCTCAACCTGACGGCGGCCAAGGCAGCGCCACTCACCGCCTTCATCGCCAGCTACTCGAGCCCGGAAGGATTGTTCTATGCCAAACTTTCCGCGGCCTCGACTATGGCCATCGCGCCAATCCTCATCATGGGCTGGTTCAGCCAGAAGCAACTGGTGCGCGGCCTGACATTCGGCGCTGTGAAATAGGGGGCTCATCATGGGAAGCATCCGACTCGAGCAGGTTACAAAGAGCTTTGGCCCGGTCGACGTAATCAGGCCATTGGACCTCGATATCAACGATGGCGAATTCGTGGTGTTCGTCGGCCCCTCCGGATGCGGTAAATCGACGCTCCTGCGGCTCATCGCCGGTTTGGAAGACGTATCGTCGGGTATGATTTCCATCGACGGGGCGGACGCGACTCACGTTCGGCCTGCTCGCCGCGGATTGGCGATGGTGTTCCAGTCCTATGCCCTCTATCCGCATATGACGGTGCGTAAGAACATCGCTTTCCCGCTGAAGATGGCGAAAATGAACCAGGCCGATATCGATGCGAAGATTTCCAACGCCGCCGATGTGCTCAACCTGACGAGTTACCTGGACCGCCGGCCCGGCCAGCTATCGGGTGGCCAACGTCAGCGTGTGGCAATCGGCCGCGCGATCGTTCGGGAACCAAAGGCCTTCTTGTTCGACGAACCTTTGTCCAACCTCGACGCCGCGCTGCGCGTGAACATGCGCCTCGAGATATCGGAACTTCACCAGAACTTGGGTACGACCATGATCTACGTGACCCACGATCAAATCGAGGCCATGACAATGGCTGATAAGATCGTGGTGCTGCACGACGGTCGGATCGAACAGGTGGGCTCCCCCCTGGAGCTGTATCGGAACCCGGACAACTTGTTCGTTGCCGGGTTTATCGGTTCGCCCAAGATGAACTTCATCAATGGTGCCGAGGCAAGAAAACACGACGCCCATACGATCGGCGTGCGCCCCGAACACCTTTCCCTATCGCACGATGCCGGAATGTGGAAGGGCACTATCAACGTCGCGGAGCACCTCGGCTCCGACACGTTTTTCTATGTCACGGTGGAAAACGGTGCCCAGCTGACCGTACGGGCGGAGGGCGAGGTCGGCCTCGGACACGGCGACCCAGTCTTTGTCTCCGCCGAGCCGGACAAGATCTATCGGTTCGCCGAGGACGGTCAGACGATCCGATGAGTTGGCTGGCGGGCAGGACCGCCGTGATGTCTGACAATGACGAGTCGAATGTCCATCGGATCGCAGACGATCCGAGCGCCGACAGGTCCGCCATCGGTTTCGACAATTTGGTCTGACTTCCAACGTAGACGGTGGGAATTGCCTGAATTGACGAACAGCATCAAGCTAAGCAACGAAACCCTGGGCCGTCTTCCGACAAGCGTCTCGATCCCGCGCTACGACCGCACGGCCATCAAGCCTGGCATTCTCCACGTTGGAGTCGGCAATTTTCACCGCGCGCACCAGGCGGCCTACCTCGACCGCCTGTTTCAGGCAGGCAACGACCATGATTGGGGGATCATCGGCTCCGGGGTGCGGGCAGACGACATCCCCAGGCGCAAGATCCTGATCGATCAGGATTGCCTCACAACAGTCGTGGAGCTTGATCCCGCCGGCTATAAGGCGTCGATCTGCGGCTCCATGATCGACTACCTACCGGTCGAGGCGAATGCGATCATTGCGACGCTCGCCCGGCCAGAAGTGCGAATCGTGTCTCTGACAATAACGGAGGGCGGCTACTACATTGATGATCAAAACGGTGGCTTCGACGTCGAGCATCCCGACATCAGATCGGATATCGAGCATCCGCAAAACCCCAAGACCGTATTCGGCATTTTGCTCGCGGGGCTGAAGGCCCGTCACGACCTTAAACTGCCGCCCTTTACGGTCCTCTCCTGCGACAACATACCGCAAAATGGCGATGCTACACGCCAAACGTTGGTTGGCCTTGCCGAATGCATCGATCGTGATGTGGCTGATTGGATCAGCCACGAAACAGACACGCCGAATGGCATGGTCGACTGCATCACGCCTGCCGTGGGTGCTCGGGAACTGGCGCTCGTCGAGAAGGAGTTCGGCATTTTGGATGCGTCGCCCGTCGTCTGCGAACCGTTTCGCCAATGGGTCCTGGAGGACAGCTTCTCGGCGGGTCGACCGGCCCTGGAGACGGTGGGTGTCGATTTCGTCAACTATGTTGCTCCCTATGAGCTGATGAAGCTTCGCATTCTGAACGGTGGACACGCGGCCGTCGCCTACGCGGGCGCCCTCCTCGGGTACCACTTTGTCCACGACGCCATGCGCGACAAAAGTGTCAGGGCGTTTGTCGACCGGCTCGTTCGTCACGAGATCATCCCCACCCTCACACCGATCTTTGGGGTCGAATTCCATGCCTATCTGGCTTCGGTGCTGGAACGTTTCTCCAACCCGAGTATTGGCGACACGATTGCAAGGCTCTGCCTCGACGGGTCCAACCGGCAACCGAAGTTCATCCTGCCCCCGCTGATCGAACGGCTAGCGGATCACCAGCCGGTGGGTGGGTTGGCGCTAGAGGTCGCGCTCTGGTGCCGCTTTTGCTCTGGATCACGCGACGACGGCAGCCCCCTCGCCGTCGAAGACGAGGATGCCGAACGTCTTATGAACAGCGCGCGCAGAGCGGAATCGGATCCAATCGCATTTCTCGCAATGCCCGATATCTTTGGATCGCTCGGCAGCAACCAGGTATTCGCAGAGAGTTTCATGCTTGCGCTTGAGACGCTCAAACGTCGAGGTGTCGTGGGGGCGCTCGAGTCGTATGTCAGTGGAGACCTCTCATGATCCTGTGTTGCGGCGAGGCCCTGTTCGATGTGTTCTTCAATGGCGAAGAGGACGCTGGGGCCATCAATCTGGTGGCGCAGGCTGGAGGTTCGCCGTTCAATGTCGCGGTCGGCATGGCTCGACTGGGCGGCGGGTCCGCGTTGCTGACGGGGGTGTCCCAAGATCTGCTGGGCGTGCGTCTCCATCGCATTTTGGAGAATGAGGGCGTTGAAACCCGATATCTGGTCCGTTCGGGAAACAGGACGACGATCAGCCTCGTCGGCGTCGACGACATGGGACAGCCTGCCTATGTCTTTTACGGCCTCGGTTCGGCGGACTGCAGTGTGACGCCGAACGACCTGCCGGCGATTGGACCGGAAGTTACAGGCTTTCATTTCGGCTCCTATTCCCTGGTGGCGCGTCCGGTCGCCGACGCCTTTGCGACCCTGCTCCGTGCCGTGGGAGATCGCTTCGTTTCCCTCGACCCGAACGTGCGCCCGACGGTCGAGCCCGACCTGGATGTTTGGCGCGAGCGGATCGATGAATATGTTCCCAGAGCCGACCTCATCAAGATCAGCGCCGAAGACATGCGCATCCTCTATCCGAAGACTGCCGCGGAGACACTTGCGTCCGATTGGCTGACAAGGGGCGTGCAGCTGGTCGTCGTTACCGACGGCGGCGAGAAGGTCTCGGCCTGGACACATCATGGATACGTTGTTCGCATCGCTCCGCCCGACACGAAGGTCGTCGATACCGTGGGTGCCGGTGACAGTTTTCAGGCTGCATTGCTGGCGAAACTCACTCGAGGCAAGCAGGATGACGCCCGCGCCGCGGTCGCGGCCTTGGATGCCACCAGTCTCGAAGAACTCGTGAACTTCGCGGTATCGGCCGCAAGATTGACCTGCAGTCGCCGCGGCGCCGACCTGCCGCACCTGGGCGAGCTCGCGGGCGAGGTCCTTTAGTCCATGGAGACGCTCGGTCGGACGCGCGGACGCCGGGCCTGGGATGGCGCGGGGACCAGTTTCAAATGAAAGCGATCACCATCGGGTCCGCGATGACGGACATCATCGTATTGGTCGGCAATGACGATGTCGAACGCATGACCATGCACAACGCGACGTCGTCATTTCTATTGCTCGAACAGGGGCGCAAGATCGAGGCCTTGTCCATCACCAGTCATATCGGCGGCGGTGCGGTCAATGCGGCCGTCTCTCTGTCCAGGTTAGGGTGCGAAACGTCGACACTGATCAAGATTGGCTGCGACGCGAACGGAGAGCGGGTCCTCGAGAGACTGGCGAGCGAGGGCGTCCTTTCGGACTGCGTGGTTCAGACTTCGGAGCTGCCGACGGGCACAGCCGTCATGGTCTCCTCACACGACAAGAACGCGACGATTTTCACCCAGCGGGGCGCGAACACGCTTTTCAGGTCGAGCGATCTTGCGGCAAATATGTTCGACGGTCTCGGTCTCGTCTATGTCACCAATCTATCGGACCGCTCAGCCGAATGCTTTCCCGAGATCGTCGGGCGCGGACGCGCGGCGGGCGCATTTGTCGCTGCCAACCCTGGTATCAGGCAGCTGAAATCCAAAACATCGCCGTTTCTCGATAGCCTTCAAAACGTCGACCTCCTCGCCATCAATCGCGAGGAGGCCGAGGCTCTCGTCCCTGTCATCGTTTCACGGTTCTCCGAAGGCGATGACGCGGTTCCTTCGGTCGGCGCCGATTTGCCAAGACTGCTGCGTTCCGGGCTAAAACACGGGGACTTTTCGATAGGCCTCCGGCACTTCATCAATTCTGTCCGAAAAATGGGTGTCGAGAAGGTGCTGATAACGGATGGCCTTCACGGTTCCTATCTCGCTACTGCTCGTGGACTGCATCACTGCCCGACAAGGAATGTCGATGTCATGGGCACTGCCGGAGCCGGCGATAGCTTCAATTCGACCTTGAGCATGTTTCTCGCCTCCGGCCGGCCCGAAGACGAGGCACTCATGGCTGCGACATTGAATGCAGGATCGGTCGTCTCTCAAATTGATACACAATCCGGCCTACTCCGCTTTGCCGAGATGGAAAGGCTGCTCGCAAGCCTCGGCGACGAGATTTCGGTCGCCGTGATTGACTAGATTGGCAGCGACGTTGATGAAGCCGGCGCAGAGGCTGGCGCCTCAGCCATCCTGGCCAAAGTACACCACCAGATGGTCGATGAGGGCCCGGACCCGTGCGGTGAGATGTCGATTGGGGGGATAGAGGGCGTAGAGGCCGAATCCCTCTGTCTGGTATTCCGCGAAGAGCTGCTCCAAGCGACCGTCGTCGAGCGCCTGCGCCACCACGTAGCGGGGACAACGGGCAACGCCGAGACCGCCGAGGGCCATGTTCGCGATCGCGGCCGGCGAGTTGGCATGAACGCGTCCGGCGACTTTGACGACGAAGTCGCGGGCGCCGGTGCGAAACTGCCAGGAGGTCGCATCGGTATGGTTCTCGTCGATCAGACAGTGGTGCGTGGCCAGGGCCTTGGGGTCGCCCGGTTTGCCATGGGCCGCGAGGTAGGCAGGCGCGGCACAAACGATAAGCGGCATGTCCGCGAGCTTCCGGGCGATCAGCGTCGAGTCCCGCAGCCGGCCGACCCTGACGGCAAGGTCGAAGCCCTCCTCGACCAGGGCCACCCGATGGTCGGTGAGTTTGAGATCGATCTCGACCTGAAGATGGGCCTGCAGGAAGGGAACCAGGGCTTGGGTCAGATTGATGCTGCCGAACCCGGTCGGCGCCGTGATCCGGATCGAGCCTGTGAGCGACGACTGCCGCTCCTGAACCAGGGCCTCCAACTCATCGATTTGCTCGACGATGGGCCGGCAGCGTTCGAGGTAGGCCGTGCCGACCTCGGTCAGGGCGACGCTCCGGGTGGTCCGGTTGAAGAACTGCGTGGAGAGCCGGTCCTCCAGCCGGGCGACATACTTGCTCACCAGTTTCGTCGACAGGCCAAGCCGCCGCGCCGCGCCGGTGAATGAACCCTCCTGCGCGACGGCCATGAAGGCCCGCATCGTTTCGATCTTGTCCATCCGGTCCGTCCCAAGCGGGATAGGGGCGTTCTATTGTACCCATAATGTACATAATAATTGAACGAAAAGCACCATTATCGTCGTTATTCGGCTGTGCCATATAGGAGCGACCAGGCGTCGGTGGGATCCGGCGCCCCCCAGACAAGACCCCGCTCAGAAAGGACAGCACCATGTCGAACGCGATCCGCATTCACCGCCACCCGCTCTCCGGTCACGCGCACCGCATCGAACTCCTTGCCAAGCTTGCCGGCATCAATCACGAGCTCGTCGAGGTCGACCTTTTGGCGGGCGAGCATAAGAAGCCGCCCTTCCTGTCGCTCAACCCCGCCGGACAGGTCCCGGTGATCGAAGACGGGCAGACGGTGGTTTCCGATTCGAACGCGATCCTGGTCTACCTTGCCCGGAAGTATGCGCCGGATTGGCTGCCGGGCGATCCGGTGCTCGAGGCCGAGACGCAAAGGTTCCTCTCGCTGGCGGCCGGGCCGATCGCCTATGGCCCGGCCAGTGCGCGCCTCGTCACTGTCTTCGGTGCCCCCTTGGACGCGGAGCGGGCCAAGGCCATTGCCAAGTCCGCGTTCGACGGCCTGGAAGCCCATCTTGAAGGGCGCGATTGGCTGGTCGCCAACCGTCCGACCATCGCCGACGTGGCGATCTACAGCTACACCGCCCACGCCCCGGAAGGGAACGTCTCGCTCGAGGGCTACCCGAACATTCGCCGGCTGCTCGGCAAGATCGAGGCACTGCCCGGCTTCGTTGCCATGCAGAGCACCAAAGTGGGGCTGGCAGCCTGACGCGGTGAAGCGCCTGGACAAGATGTCCGGACGCCTTTTGGTGCCGACCCATGCGCCGGCAAACAGCTCCGATGGAGGTCAAGATGTCGACGAACCAGGAAAGCGACCGCGAAGCATCGCCCTTTCATCGAGGCGAACAGCTCGTGCAGGGCCGGCTTGGCGCGCGCGATATCGAATTTTGGGCGCGGAAGGTGGTCAGAGACCACCTTCCGGACCAACACCGGGACTTTCACACGTCGCTCCCCTTCTTGGTGGTTGCCGCGCGCGACGGGCAAGGGCGGCCCTGGGTCACCCTGCTGGAGGGGCCGGAGGGTTTTGTCCGCGCGCCGGACAGCAAGACCCTCGCCATCGAGGCGCTGCCGGCGCGTGGCGACGCCCTGGGCGATTCAGTCCGGCCCAATAGCGATATCGGCATTCTGGGCATCGAGCTGGCCACCCGGCGCCGCAACCGGGTCAATGGGCGCGCCTTGGAAACCGATTCGACCGGCTTCACCTTCCAGGTCGACCAGGCCTTCGGCAACTGCCCGCAATACATCCGCGAGCGCGAATGGCACCGCGTCGACGACGAAATCCGCGGACAGGCGAAGAGAGGCCATCGACTGACCGCCGCGCAGCGTGCGTGGATCGCCGCGGCGGATACATTTTTCATTGCCAGCGGCTACCGCGGCGAAGGCGCGAGTCCGACCTTCGGCATGGACGCCTCCCACCGAGGGGGCGACCGCGGCTTCGTTCAGGTTGTCAGCGAGACCAAGCTGAGGTTCCCGGACTATGCCGGCAACAATCACTACAACACGATCGGCAACCTGGTTCTCGATCCGAGGGCGGGATACCTTTTTGTCGATTTCGAAAGCGGAAGCCTGCTTCAACTCACCGGAAGGGCCGCCATCGAGTGGGACCCCGATGACCTGGCGCTCTTTCCCGGGGCCCGGCGTCTGGTGGTTCTGGAGATCGACGAGATCGTGGAGAACCGTTCCGCGGTCGGCCTCCGCTGGGCGGCCGAGGCCGACACGGTGCGCTCTTTGAGACTGATCGACAAGGTTGCCGAAAGCGATGACGTGACGTCCTTCATCTTCGAGGCCCGCGATGGCGGTCCCTTGGCGAACTTCGAGCCGGGCCAGCATCTTCCGATCGAACTCGACATTGCCGGTGTCGCCGGTCCGGTACGGCGAACCTACTCGCTCTCCAATGCGCCTGGCTCCAACGCGTTGGGCCCCGATGCAACGGGCCAGGATCGCTATCGAATCTCGGTGAAACGCGAGCCTCGAGGGCTTGCCTCCCGGTTTCTCCACGATCGGCTCGAAGTGGGCGCGATTATCGACAGCCGAAAGCCGGCCGGCAACTTCATGATGACCTGCAACAAATGCCCCCTGGTCCTGGTCAGCGCCGGAGTCGGCGTCACGCCCATGGTGAGCATCCTGGGGTCCGTCGCCAACGAGGCTGGCAACCGGCCGGTCTGGTTCGTGCAGGGCGCCAGAAATCGCCGCCATCATCCGCTGGCCCGTGACGTGCGCGACCTGGCCGCAAGGCGGTCGAACATCGTCGCTCATATAGTCTATAGCCAGCCTGAACCGGACGACCGGAAAGGCGCCGATTATGATTCGCTGGGACGGATTGACGGGGCGCTCCTGCGGCGACTTGTCGACCGCCCCGATGCCCACTATTTCCTCTGCGGGCCCAGCCGCTTCATGGCCGATGTTCAGGCCGCTATTGAAAGTCAGAAGATTCCCCTAAACCAGATCCACACGGAAACCTTCGGCCCGGTAGGGTGAAGGCCCGAAACGAACAGACAAGGAGTGACGACAATGCGCGATTCTTATGACGTGGTGATCGTCGGCGGCGGCAATGCCGGGTTCGGCGTGTCCGCTGTTGCCCACGAGGCGGGAAAATCGATCGCCTTCATCGAATCGCGGGACTTCGGCGGGACCTGTCCCAATCGTGGCTGTACGCCGAAGAAGGTCCTGGTCGCCGCCGCCCATGCCCTGCACGAGATCGAGCTGGCCCCGGTCCACGGCATCGAGGTCGGTCCGGTCAAGCTCGATTGGGCCAAGCTGATCGAGCGGGAAAAACAGATGATCGGCTTTATCCCGGACGCCATGCTGGGCGTGGCCGAGAAACGCGGCGATGTCTTTCGCGGTCACGCGAAGTTCGTCGGACCGAACAGCGTCGAGGTCGATGGCAAGGTGGTTCGTGGCGACAATATCGTCATCGCCACGGGCTCGACACCGAGACCGCTACCGATTCCCGGCGCGGAACATATGATCATCTCGGACGATGTCCTCTCGGACCCCACCTTGCCCAAGGAGGTCGTGTTCATCGGCGGTGGCGTGATCGCCATGGAATTCAGCCACGTCTATGCGCGCGCCGGTGTGCAGGTGACCATTTTGGAGGCGCTGCCTCAACTGCTGCCGCGCATGGACGCCGATGCGGTTGCCGTCATCCAGGCCGAAACGGAGCGCCTCGGCGTAACCGTGAAGACCGGCGTGCGAGTCAAGCAGATCACCAAATCGAATGGACGACTGGGCGTCCTTTACGATCATGAGGACAGTGAACAGACCGTCGAGGCGGACCGGGTCGTCAACGGGGCGGGCCGTATCGCGAATATCGAGACTTTGGATCTGGAGGCGGGGGGGATCGAACACGACGGGCTGCGCATTCTCATCGACGACTACCTGCGCTCGACGTCCAATCCTTCGGTGTGGGTGGCCGGCGACGCCCTGGTGCAGTCGGCGCAGCTGTCGCCCGTGGCCACCTATGAAGGTCGGATCGTCGGCCAGAATATCGTCAAAGGCGCCACGGAAAAGCCCGACTACAGCGTCATACCGAGCGCCGTCTACACGGTGCCGGCCTTGAGCACCCTGGGTTTGAGCGAAAAGGAGGCCCGCGAGAAGGGCATCGACCTGGCCGTGACGACAGCGGACATGTCCGGCTGGTTCTCGACCAAGACCTACGCCGAGACGGTGGCCTGGTCCAAGGTGCTGGTGGACAAGCAAAGCGATCAGGTTGTCGGCGCCCACATCGTCGGACATCAGGGCGAAGATCTGATCCACCTTTTCGCGCTGGCCATGCGTCACGGCATCACGGCGAGCGATCTCAAGAACTCGTTCTATGCCTTCCCGACCTTTTCGGCCGACATGAAGAGCCTGCTCTAGCCCTCCGGGCTGAAGGCGAAGGGAGCAACGACATGACGAGCAAGGTTTGTCTCATCACCGGCGTAGGCGACGGCACCGGTGCGTCGCTCGCCCGGCGCTTTGCCCGGGACGGCTACCGAGTCGCCCTCCTGGCGAGAAACCGCGAGCGACTGTCCGAGCTGCAGCGGGAACTGCCCGGCGCCAGGGCCTTCGCCTTCGACCTGGAAGACCTCGACTGTCTGGTCGCGGTTTGCCGCCGGGTGAAGGACGAGATGGGTTTGCCGGAAGTCGTCGTGCACAACGCGGTACGCGCGACCTTCCGGGGGTTTCTCGAGGCGGAGCCGGAGGAACTCGAACGGAACTTTCGCGTCAACACCACCAGCCTGCTCCACCTGGCCCGGGAGTTCGCGCCGGCCATGGCGGACCGCGGGTCCGGCACCATCGTGGTCACGGGCAACACGGCGGCTCTGCGGGGCGTGCCCAGTTATGCGCTCTTTGCTCCCACGAAGGCGGCCCAGCGCATCCTCGCCCAATCGCTGGCGCGGGAGTTGGGACCCAAGGGCATCCATGTGGCTTACGTGGTCATCGACGCGGCCATCGACACGCCCTGGACGCGCGTTCCCTTCAATCCCGATAAGCCTGAGGATTTCTTCAGCAAGCCCGACGCGATCGCGGACGAGGTCTATCACGTCGCGCACCAGAATCGCTCGACCTGGTCGTTCGACGTCGAGCTTCGGCCCTTCGGGGAGCGTTGGTGAAGGAGCGCCGGGACGGCCGCGGGCCGTTAGGCGGTTGCTTGGCCTAGAGCACTTCTTTGTTACACGGAACCATTTGATGGGTCATAGGCGATCATTCGGGAAGGCGCGCTGTGCGGCGCGATGCTAAAGCATCGGGCAAGCAGCGGAACGCACCCCCATTGGGAGAGGGGGTTCGCCTATGGCCCACCGAAGGCCGGGTTCTTTTGTCTTCTGGCCGCGTTCCGCTTCTCGACCGATACGCGTATCGCTCTTCGAAGCGCGCCTTGCCAGAAGACAAAATAATCCCGGTCAAATACTTCCGTGTAACAAAGAAGTGCTCTAGCTGCCCCATTGACGCACGCGGCCGGTGTCGATGTGGATGAAGCCGGAGCCGGAATAAAGGCCGACGCCGCCGGCGCGCAGCGCCAGGGCCTCCTTGTGCAGGCGGCCCAGCGGGCAGCCCGGCAGGCTGATGTCGATCGCCATGCCGCGCATATGCAGGCTGCGCTTGGCGACGCCGTTGCTCTTGGACGCGAGCTTGGCGTTGGTCTTTGGCGAGCGATAGGCCGAGATCACGTGGAAGGGCGCCTCGCTGCCGATCCGCCCGCGCAGCGCCGACAGGAAGTCGAGCAGGCCGCGGTCCATCTCGTAGACCTCGTCGGTGCGCCAGTCGCGCAGGATCTCGTTGATCTTGCCGAAGGCCTCGGGCACCAGGCGGCCGTTCTTCAGGTAAGTCGCCTGCAGCTCCTCGCCGGTGTGCAAGGAGTGGAAGGCCAGTTCACGGGTCGCGGCCGGTGCCGTGCTGGCCCGGGCCGTTCCGCCGGCGGTCCCGACCAGGGTCGCCGAGGCTGCGGTCAATCCGACGAGAAAGCTCCGCCGCGTCCAGTGACTGGACGATAGAGTGTGCTGAACCCTGCGCATGTCAGCCTTTCCGTTCCGGTGTGCTTGGCCTCGGCGTCGTTCAAACCGCGCCGATTTCATGATCCCACGGATTTAGGAAAGGCTTGGTTAACCCGCGAATCGCCGGAATGGAAGCATTTTCGTACCTGGGGGCCGCGGAGCGCCCGCGCGTGGACCGGCTCAGTCGGCGATCTGCGTCGCGCGGGTCCCCAGCAGAACCTCGGCCAGCCGGGCGTCGCGGCCATAGATGTCGTCTCGGAAATGGACCGATCCGTCCTTGTTCACGAAGGCGGTCAGATAGCTGATATGAACCGGCAGAGGCGCTGCCAGGGAGACGACCTGGCGCTGGCCCGACGCGATGGCGTCGTGAATTCGCTCCGCCGTCCAGCCCTGGGTCTTGGCCAGCACCACGGCGGCCAGGCCGGGCGGATCCTCGACCCGGATGCAGCCGTGGGAGAAGCTGCGCTTGGCCTTCTTGAACAGCGACTTGGCCGGCGTGTCGTGAAGATAGACGTTGAAGCGATTGGGGAACATGAATTTGATCCGACCCAGCGCATTGCCGTCCCCCGGTCCCTGGCGCAGCTTGTAGGCGAAGGTCTTGCGGGTGATCCGCGCCCAGTCGATCGCCAAGGGATCGAGGGTCTGCGCGCTGGCGCCCCAGTCACTGAAGAGCGTAAAGTTTTTTTCCGTCAGATAGTTGGCGTTTTCTTTCAGTTTGGGCAGGATTTCGCCGCCTGCGATGCTGGGCGGAACGTTCCAATAGGGATTGATTTCGACGTAGGTCATCTTCTCGCTGAAGACCGGTGTCTTGTGATAGGTCTTGCCGATCACCACGCGCATGTCGAGCAGGGTCTTGGGCTCGTCGACCAGCTTGAGCACGAAATCTGCGAGATTGACGAAGATATAGCGCTGGCCGAAGTCGTCGGCCATCCAGCGCCGGCGCTCCAGGTTCAAGACCAACTGCTCGATGCGCCGCTCGACGGGAATGTTGAGCGCCGCCAGGGTCGCCTTGCCGATCACGCCATCCCGGTCCAGGCCGTGGCGCCGCTGCATCTCCTTGACCGCCTGGACGAGGCCTTCGTCGTAAAGCGTCGGATCGCCGCCGCTGCGGGTCAGGTCATCCTCGTCCTGCAGGTCGCCCCACAGTTTCAGGCGGGCGCGCAGCGCGGCGACACGCGGCTGCGTCATATCCGGTTTCAGCACCGGCCCCTCGGCAAGGGGCTCCCAGCCGCCCGCCGCCGCCAGTGCGCGGTAGTCGGCGAGGGTGGCGACCATCCGGTCGTAGCGCGGGGTCTGGGGACGGTAGCCATCGATGTAGGCGGCGAGATCGGCAGCCTCGGCCACCCCGGCGATGACCTCGGCCTTGTCGACCTCGTCGCGAAGGGGGAAAAGCGCCGGATCGGCGATGTTGGGCGCCGTGCGTCCCTCGCCAAGGTCCGAGGCCAACTGAATTAGCCCGAGTGAGAGCCGCAGCTCGAGTTCGGCCAGAAGGTCGGCCCGTACCGCTTTGAGCAGGGGGGTGATCGCCTGGGCGCCATAGTCGTCTGGATCAAGACCGTCGAGATTGGCCTCGCTCAGCAGGCGGGAGAGTTGACGGGCCCGGTCGCTGGCGCCCTCTTGGTTGACCCACAGGGGCTTCATCGAGCGACCGCGATAGAAGGGCTCCAGCAAGACCAGGGATTCGGCCTGATCGTCCGTGGCGGCCGTCCCGGCGCCCTGGACCAGCTGTGCAGCCAGCTCCTCGGCGAAAGTGGCGGCCTTGGCCGGCCCGCCGACCAGGCAAATCAGCAGGAGGGTCGAGAAGAGTCGCTTCAGCACCGCATTGGTCCTCTTGTCGCTAGAGTTCAACCCGTCACATATGGATCGGTGAGAAATCTAGCGTGTTTTGCGGGCGTTGATAAGTCCGTCGTGCCAGCCGCCATCCTTGTCGCCGTCCTTGTCGCGTCGTGATGGGACGGCGACCTATGACGCTTCCGCGGCCCTGGCACTGGAGGCGAGGAAGGTCGAAAGAGCGCCGTACTGGTAGAGCACCGCGGCGATGTGATTGCCGAAGGCCTCGATATCCGCCTCGGTCTCGACCCAGCGGGCACAGTCGCGCAGCCAATGTCCGATACCGGGACCAACCGGATTGCTTGTCGCCCGGGCCGTGGATTCGATGGCCTCTTCCACGACCAGCCGGATGCGCTCCGAGGCGGGTTCATCGTGGCGCGCCAGGACTTGCTGCATTGCCTCATGGACCCGCTGGAGGACCCGGGGCGAGGCCTCGGTCCGCAACAGCTGGGTCGCGGCGGCGGTTGCGAAGAGCCCGATGAGTTCGGGCCGCGGCTCGCCGGACTCGCTGTGGAATCCCTTCGAGAGATAAAAGTCGGGCGTCAGCTTCGGCAAGATTGCTTGAGCGGGCATCGGCTTGGTTTCGATCTGCGTGGTGGTCATGATGCGTTCCCCTGTTTCACCCGGCTCTGGTGTTGCCGGATCTGGTCTTGCAGGACCTGGGAGGCACCGGCCTCCATCCTCAAAACCATCCTAGCCTTTCATCTGGGCGGGGTCGTGCGAGGTGACTGTGAGGGCTCTCACAGTTCGGCGGTGGCCGTCGGCGGGCAGGACCGGTGCCTGTGGAAAAGTCACCGGGCGGACTGGCGGCACAAGAGCCCTTCCCGCGCCTCCCCAGAGGCAGTGAAGCCTGCTATGCTGGTCCCGTTACAATGGTCGATTTCGTTTCGCGGCGACCGGAGAAGAAACGATGCGCAACAGCGAGGACGCTCTCGCCCTTCTGGCGGGCAAGGGCGTATCGGGAGTCGAGTTTTTCGAAGTTGCCGCCCTTGCCTTGGCGGTCGGCATCGGCTGTCGCTGGGCGGGGGTGGTCAGGCGCAGCGACGACGGCACGGACGCGGTCCTGATGGCCCTGGCGGCTGACCAGAAACTGGTCGACGTCTTCACCTATCCGCTCGACGGCACGCCCTGCTACGAAATCTACCGGCAGGCTTCCAAGACCCGCCCGAGGTGTTTCTTCGCGGACAACCTGCCGAGCCGGTTCCCCGATGACCGGATGCTCGATGACCTCGGCGCCAGTTCCTACCTGGGAGAGATGTTCTTCGATGCCGAGGGTTTGCCGGCCGGCCATGTCTTCGTCATGGACGACGAGGCCATGGCCGACGATGCGACGGACCAGGCCTTTTTTCAGCTGGTGACCCAGCGTGTCGGCTCGGAATTCAACCGCTGGCAAGCCGAGCAGGCGCTGCGGGAGCACCGCACCCGTCTGGAACATGCCGCCCGCTTGGCCAACCTGGGCTATTGGGTCTGGGACGAGATAGAGGACCGCCCTGTCTATTGTTCGGACGAGGCCGGGCGCATCTTCGGATTTCCCGACGGCGCGACCTACACGGCCCATCTGCAAAACCTCTCGACCTTCATCGAGGCCGTCCTGCCGGACGACCAGGAGCGCTATTTCACGGTCACCGAAGAGGCGAAGGCGCGCAACGAAGGCTATGAGATCGAGTACAGGATGCGGGCCCAGGATGGCTCGATCCGCTGCCTGCTCGAGGTCGCCGAGGCCGTGCTCGACAAGGAGGGCCGGATCGTCCAGTCCAATGGCGTGGTGCAGGACGTCACCGACCAACGCCGCGCCCAGGACGCCCTACAGGAAATGGAAGAACGCTTCCGGGCCTTCACCGAACACAGTCCGGCGGTTATCTGCATGAAGGACAGCGAGGGCCGCTACATCTTTGTCAACCGACAGTGGGAGCGGATGAACCAGGTGCCGTCCAGCTGGTTCCTCGACAAGACCACCTATGAGGTCTTTCCGCAGGACATGGCGGATCGTTTTGTCGCCCATGACCGTTTGGTGATGGAGTCGGGCGAAGCCGTGGCGATGGAGCAGTGGACCCCCAGCGCCAACGGGGACCGCTTGCACATGGAGTACAAGTTCCCGATCTTCGATAAGGACGGCAAGATGCTTGGCGTCGGACTGATCGGCACCGACATTACCGAACAGAAAGAGGCCGAGAAGGCCAGGCGGCGCAGCGAGCAACGGCTCATCGACGCGATCGAGAGCATCTCGGAGGGCTTTTCGCTCTATGACGCGCAGGACAGGCTGGTCATCTGCAACAGCCGCTTTCGCGAGTTTTATCCCAGTGTCGCCGACGAGGCCCGGCCCGGGATTACCTTCGAGGACCTGGTGCGGCGCGTGGCGGCAAATGGCTCGCTTGCCGATCCGTTGGTCGACCTCGAGGCCTGGGTCGCCGAGCGCCTGGCGCGGCACCGCGACCCGCGGGGCAGCTTTCTGCAAGAACAGAGCGACGGCCGCTGGATCCAGATCAACGAACACAAGACCCAGGAAGGCGGCCGGGTGGCGATCTTCACCGACATCACCGACCTGAAGCGCCGGGAACAGGAACTGGACCGTCTGATCGCCGAGAAGGACGGGCTGCTGGCCGAGCTGAACGCGGTGCTGGACAACATTCAGTATGGCATCGTCTTTATGGACGAGGCTCTGAACATTCGCATGCACAATCGGGCCTACCGCGATATCTGGGGCATCCCCGAAAGCTTCTTTCGGGACAATCCCAACTTCCGCGACGACATGGCTCTGACCAAGGACAGCGAACTCTGTGCCGAGGGCGAGGCGGAGTGGGCCGCTTTCGTCGACCGGCGCATTGCCGAGATCAAGGCCGGCGACAACTCCAAGCCCGACCTGACGCTCCGCGATGGCCGAAGCCTCACGGTACAGTGCGTCTCGCTGCCCAAGGGCGGTCGCATGCTAACCTACTTCGACATCACCGAGCTCAAGCAGCGCGAGGCGGCGATGCGCATGGCCATGGAGCAGGCCGAGGAGGCGACCCGTGCCAAGAGCCGCTTCCTGGCCAATATGAGCCACGAGCTGCGGACGCCGATGAACGCCATCATCGGTTTCTCGCGCTTGGTTTTGCGCAAGACCAGGGGCGAGATTTCAGAGCGCCAGAGCGGGAACCTGGAGAAGATTTTGACCAGCGCCGAACACCTCTTGGCGCTGATTGACGAACTGCTCGACCTGGCCAAGATCGAAGCCGGCAAGATGGAGCTGCACATCGAGCGCTTCGACGTCGGCGCGCTGATCGACGAACTGGTCGCCACGGCGCGGCCGCTGGCCCAGCAGAACGGCAACCGGCTGGCCGCCGACGGGGCGCTTCATGGCACGGCAATGGTCGCCGATCCGGTGCGCTTGCGCCAGATCGTGCTCAACCTCCTGAGCAATGCCTGCAAGTTCACCAAGGCCGGCGAGGTTGGCCTGTCGGCCGCCCTGGAGCCGGCTGGCGACGACAGGGGTGGCCGTGACTGGATTTCCTTTACGGTGACCGACAGCGGTATCGGCATCGAGGCGGCGCAACTCGCGACGCTTTTCGAGGAGTTCACCCAGGCCGATGGCGCCACCACCCAGCGCTACGGCGGCACCGGGCTTGGCCTCGCCATCTCGCGGCGGCTGAGCGAGATGATGGGCGGCACCATCCGGGTCGAGAGCACGCGTGGTGTCGGTTCGCGCTTCACCCTGCTCTTGCCGCTCGTCGTCACCCCGGCGGACGTGGTCCAAGCGGGGGCGGGCCAAGCGGGGGCGGGCCAAGCGGGGGTGGCGCAGGCGGAATCAAAGGCGGAGGTCAACCTCGGCTTGGCGGCCAAGGCCTGAAGGCCGCGACGGGGGCGAACCACGTCCCGCCGGCGGATGACCGCGCTTGACCGCCCGAGCCGGCCGGCTACCATGGCGTCTTCCGCGACAGGAGACAGGCATGAGCAAGACGGTGGCGGGTGAGGCTGCGTCGGGCAAGACTACGGCGGGCAAGGCGCTGAGCGAAAGCGCCATCGCCCAGTACCACGACCAGGGTTTTTACTCGCCTGTCGATGTCCTCGGCACCGAGGAGGCCGCCGCCTGTCGGGCACGGCTCGAGGCCTTCGAGGCGACCCAGGGCGGCCGATTGGAGCAGACCCAGCGCAACAAGGCGCACCTGCTGTTCAAGTGGGTCGACGATCTGGTCCGCGACCCCCGGGTGCTCGATCCAATCGCCGATCTGATCGGCCCCGATATTCTGTGCTGGAACACGCTCTTCTGGATCAAGGAGCCGAACAGCCGGGCCTTCGTTTCCTGGCATCAGGACAGCCACTACTGGGGCCTGGCCGGCGGCGAGGTCGTCTCCGCCTGGATCGCCCTGTCGCCGGCCAGCGAGGCGGCCGGCTGCATGCGGGTGCTGCCAGGCAGCCATGCGGCCGAGGCCCTGGCCCATGAAGACCGCTATCATGACGACAACATGCTGACCCGGGGCCAGGAGGTGGCCGAGACGATCGACGAAAGCCGGACGGTCGCCATGCCCCTCGAGCCCGGTCAGATGTCGCTCCATTCGACCCGCACGGCCCATGCCTCGGGCGCCAACCGGTCGGCCGACCGGCGCATCGGCCTCTCCCTGCACTTCATGCCGCCGCAGACCCGGCAGATCGTGAGCGATTGGGATTCGGCGGCCCTGGTGCGCGGTCAGGACCGCTATGGCCATTTCGAGCACACGCCGCGCCTGGCCGGCGATTTCGACGCGACCGCCCTGGCCTTCCACGTCCGCGCCAGCCAGGCCGTGCGCGACATTCTCTACCACGGCGCCGAACTGCGGACCGGGCGGCTCTAACTGATTTCCCCGGGTATGGCTACTGCTGGCCGGTCAGTCTGGCCTGCAGTGCGCCCGAGCCCTGGCCGGTGACCGTGATGCCGGCATCCTTCTCGTACTGGCGAATTGCCTCGCGGGTCTTCGGGCCGGCGACGCCGTCGGCGGGGCCGGGGTCGTAGCCGCGCTTGGTCAGTTCGCGCTGGATGACGGCCATGTCGAAGGGAGCCGGAGGTTGGGTCGGGGCCGTTGTCGAGCCGCCGCCGGTCGAGACCGCGCGGGCCTGCCCGATCGCGGCCCGCAGCGGATCGGCGTGACTGTTGCTGGCTATCTGCCGGACCAGAATATCTTTGGGGGTCAGGGGCTGCCCATAGTAGGCCTCGTTGTATTCTTCCTGGGTGCCGACCGCCGCGCCCTCGACCGAGATGCCACCGTAGAGCCCTTGATTCTTGGAAAAGGCGATGACATCGGCGGTCTGCGCCTTGGCGCCGGCGCCCACCGGGCCGGCGGCGACCGAGATATCGGCGCCCAGCTTGAACTCCAGCGACAAGAAGGCATCGCGGCCGCGATCGGTCATGACCATCAGGATGATCTGCGAGGCCTCGCCGCCGATCTGCAGACCGACGGACAACGAGCTCATGAAATAGAAGGCGGGATAACTCCAGTTGCCGGTCGCCTCGTCGCGCCACATGAGAACCCCGCCGCCGCCCGAGCCGCCGATGATGAAGCCGCCGCGCAGCATGGTCGGCACCACCAGGACCGCCTTGGCCTTGGGCAGGTTGTCGCGGAACCAGGTCAGGTCCGGATCCGTCTTGAACTCGTCGATCGTGGCTTTCGCCTTCTCCACGTTCTGCTCGGCTTCGGCCCGGTTGCCGGCCTGGGCCGGCCCGAAGGCCGCGGCGAGAAGAATCAACAGCGCCACGGTCAGGGGCGCCGTGGTCGTGCGGTGAAGCAGTCTGGACATCCGTTGCCTCCAGTTGGTCGGTCCTGCCGAATAGCTCGATCCGATAGTCTGAATCTTTCACCTGGCCAGCGCAAGCGGGCCCAGTGACGCCGGTCACAGCGATCCGTTTCCTTGCGCCGCCGGCGCCAAGGCCTAAATAACAACTAAAATACCGGGCAAATTGTTATTTGTCGATTGTTCCTCTATATTTTCTATAATCCAAGTATTCATAATTTTGAAAGATATAATTCTGTTACTATGTAAGTCGACTGGAATAGTGGCTGATATATTCAGCGCCATGGTGGCGAAGTGAAGGATAGGTCCACCGATTTGTCGGTTCGACAGTTTGGGAGTCTGAGAGATGGAACGTGCTGCCCTCGCCTTTGGTCCGGCCTCGGAGAACCTGCTGGCCCACCCTTTGCGCAGCGGTTTGGCCGCCTTGGCCGTCGCCATCGGGCTGGCCACCCTGATCACCCTCTGGGCGGTCGCGTTGGGGCTGGGCTTGGGGCTTGATTTCTCCGCCCTCGGCCAGCCCGTTGCCGCGGGATCCGTGGTTTGGCTGCTCGGCGCCGTGGCCACGATCTGTCTACTGCTGTCGGGGATCAGTGTCGCCAACACGCTGCTCCTTTCGGTTCAGCAGCGCTGCAACGAAATCGGCCTGCGCCTGGCCATGGGCGCCGGCCGGGGCGACATCCTGGCGCAGTTCCTCGCCGAATCCGGCCTGCTTTGCAGCCTCGGCGCGTTGCTCGGCATCCCCCTGGGCCTGGCCGCGATCGGTGTGGTCGGCAGGATCTTGAGCTGGCATATCGAGGTCAGCCACCTTTCGCTGCTGATTGCGGCGGGCTTCGCTGCCCTCCTCGCCGTCCTCTTCGGCATCTGGCCGGCGCTGCAGGCGGCACGGCTCGACCCGGTGCGGGCGCTCAGAGGCGACTGAACCCTTGCCCGGGCAGCTCATCGATCTCGACGGCGTGACCAAGGTCTTCCCTCTCGAGGGCGGACCGCGGGACGGCTTTCGCGACCGGACGATCCTCAACAGGGTGTCGCTGCTGTCCTGCCGCGACCATTTCCTGGGTATCGTCGGGCCCTCGGGATCGGGGAAGTCCACGCTGCTCAACATTCTTGGCTGCCTGGAGCGCCCGACCAGCGGCCACTACCGGTTCGATGGGATCGAGGTCACGGCGCTCGACGAGCGGCGCCGCAGCGCTCTGCGCCGCGAGAAGATCGGCTTCATCTTCCAGAACCACCAACTGTTGCCGCGCCTGACGTTGCTGGAGAACGTGGCGCTGCCCCTGGCTTACCGTCGGGTCCCACGCGCGGCGCGCGAGGCCCGGGCCCGCGAGGCGCTGGCCCGCGTCGATCTGGCCGATCGCGCGGAGGCGCGGCCCCGCCTGCTGTCCGGCGGCGAACAGCAGCGCGGGGCCATCGCCCGGGCCCTCGTTCATCGCCCCCAACTGCTGCTGGCCGACGAGCCGACCGGTGCATTGGACGAGATCGGCAGCCGGGCCATGCTGGAGTTGCTGCGCGAGCTGGCCGGCCCCGATCACGGCGTGATCATGGTGACCCATGACGCCGCCCTGGCGCGGCGCTATGTCGACCGTATGCTGACGCTCAGCAACGGGACCCTGGCCAACGACCTGACCCTGGCCCGCGGCGACCGGGTGCTGCCCCACGGCAGCGCGCCGCCGCGCGCCCGCATCCTGCCGCGGCCCCTGCGCGCGCCCCTGGTGTCAGGCGGTCTCCCGCAGGATTTCGCTCAGGGCCTCGGCGAAGAGGCGGCGCTCGTCGGGCCGGCCGATCGAGACCCGAATGCAACGGTCCTGGGGCGCCACCCCCGGCATCCGAATGAAAATGCGCCGGTCTTCCATCCGCTTGAGGATCTCCCGCGCCCGGGCACCGCTGTCGGCCCCGGCCCCGGCTGGCTCCTGCCCGACTGATCCCCCGCCGGCCCGCCCGCTTGGCCCTCCACCTGGCCCTCCAGCTGGCCCATGGGGCGAGACGTCGATGGCGACGAAGTTCGTGGCCGAGGGGATCGCCGCCAGGCCCAGGCCCTGGGCCAGGGCATAGGTCTCGCGCCGGCCCGCGTCGACCGCGGCGATCACGCCCTGTAGAAAGTCCTCGTCTTCGAGCGACGCCAGGGCGCCGGCCTGGGCTATGCGGTTGACGCCGAAGTGGTTGCGGATCTTGCCGAGCCCGGTCACCAGGTCGCGGTGGGCGATGCAATAGCCGATGCGCGCGCCGGCCATGCCGTAGGCCTTGGAGAAGGTGCGCATGCGCAAGACCCGGGGATCGCTGGTGTCGATCGGCGCGCGGGCCTCCTGCGGCGCGAACTCGATGTAGGCCTCGTCGTAGACGAAGAGGCATCGCTCGGGCAGGCGTTCGATGAAACGCTGCAGAACCTCGCCGCGCTGCCAGGTGCCCATGGGGTTGTCCGGGTTGGCGAGGAAGACCAGCGGCGCGCCGGTTTCGTGAACCGCCTCGAGCAGCGCCTCGGGATCCTCCCGGTCGTCGCGGTAGGGCACGGTGTGGAGCCGGCCGCCGAAGCCGGCGACATGGTAGTTGAAGGTCGGATAGGCGCCCCGGGAGGTCACTACCGGGCTGCCTGGTGTCACCACCATGCGCACGATGTTGCCGAGGATCTCGTCGATTCCGGCGCCGAGACAGATCTCGTCCATGGCGACCCCATGCTTGACCGCCAGGGCGGCGCGCAGGTCGTGGCCCTCCGGGTCGTTGTAGTAGGCCACCTCGGAGATCGCCCGGGTCATGGCGGCGCGGGCCTTGGGCGAGATGCCAAAGGCGCTTTCGTTGGCACCGATGCGGGCCTCAAAGGCGGCCGCATTTCTCCGCTCGATGGTTTCCGGTCCGACGAAGGGGATCGCGGCCGGCAGGCCCCGCACGAGCTCGGTGAAGGGAATCGATCCGGCGGGCTGGTCCTTGGGGTCCGTCATGCTTGGTTTGCTCCTCGATTCGCACCTGTGCCAGACTACCCGAGAAAGTATCGCCCGAAAGGGTGCAGGCAAGAGGAGCAGAATATGGGCGGGAGACTCGAAGGCAAGGCGGCCGTCGTGACCGGCGGCGCATCGGGGTTTGGCGCCGGTATCGCCACCGCCTTCGCCCGCGAGGGCGCCAAGGTGCTGATCGCCGATCTCAACGAACCGGGGGCCGAGGCGCAGGCCGCCGCGATCGCGGCGAACGGCGGCACGGCCAGCGCCCGGCAGGTCGACGTGACCGACCGGGCCTCGGTCGAGGCCATGGTAGCGGCCTGCGAGGCACGCTACGGCGCGGCCGAAATTCTGGTCGCCAATGCCGGCCTCGGACAGCGCCCGACACCCCTGGCCGAGGTCAGCGACGAAGAGTTCGAGCGCCAGTTCGCGGTCAATGTGCGCGGCGTCTTCAACTGCTGCCGGGCGGTCTTGCCGGCCTTTCGCCGGCAGGGCCGCGGCAATATCGTGGTGACCGCCTCGGGGATCGCTTTGAGGCCGCGCCCGAACCTGCTGGTCTACGGCGCCACCAAGGGCGCGGTGCTGAACTTCACGAAGGGTCTGGCCGAGGAACTGGCGCCCGAGGGCTTTCGGGTCAACGCGCTCTGCCCGGCGGTCGGCGACACGCCGATGCTGGCCGAGTTTCTCGGCGGCGCCGAGACCATGAGCGTGGCCGACAGCGAGGTCGCGCGCGAACGCTTCCGCAGCGCCCTGCCGCTGGGCCGGCTGATCACCCCCGACGATATGGGCCATGCGGCGGTCTTCCTTGCCTCCGACGTGGAGGCCGCGACCCTGACCGGCTGCGCCCTGCCGGTGGACAGCGGGCGTTGCATCTAGGTCGAGTAATTCTAAGGAAGGTGAGTGAAAAGGGGACTGGCTCACATTCGCTGCAGGCGAATGGGTGCCTGTCCCCTTTTCGCTGGTGGGCAAGATGCGGTGGCAAGGCCGGAGCCAGACCCGGGACAGGCACCTTTTCCCTCGGAAAACGAGCCAGTCCCGGACCGCCGACGTTCGCCCTGGCGGTGGACAGCGGGCGCTGAGTTTAGCGGCTTGAGGCCACCACGGCTTCGTCGTCGAGACCAAAGACGATCTCGACCGTGCCGTCGCGGTCCAGGTCGACAGCGAACACCCCCGCCGTGACCCGGCCGGGGAAGATCAGCCGGTCGATCTCGCGCCAGAGGCCGGCGGCGCCGGTAATCACCGTCAGCGCGCCGCCGCCCTGGGCCGGCAGGACCAGATCGGGCAGGCCGTCGCGGTTCCAGTCGAGCACCGCGGCCAGGTCCTGGGCGCGGCTGCCATTGCGGTGGTTGGTGACGCCGGGCAGCGCGGCCTCGAGAACGAGCTGGCCTTGACGCAGGCTGACGACTTTCAGAATGCCGCCGATGTGCGGCGTCTCGACATAGGCGATCTCGACCTCGCCGTCGCCGTCGAAGTCGGCGGCGGCCGCCGGATTGAGCCAGCGGTAGGCCCGGCCGATGGGCGCTGTCGTGGCGATCTCGATGACGGTGCGGTCGGCCACGCCATAGACCGCCAGCGCGGCCCCGCCGGCGAACCCGGAGCGCACCACGACCAGCTCGGGCCGTTCGTCGCCGGTCAGCTCGATCAGCCGCACCCGGCGATCCTCGAAGACCGCCTCGGCCGGCAGGCTGTAGGTCAGGTGGTCGCCCGCCCGGGTCTCGAGGGCGAGACCGCCGGCCTCGATGGCGTCGCCCAGCACGCCGTGGTCGTAGCGCTGCGTCGGATCGGTGAGCCAGGCTTGGCGCAGGGTTCCCACGGGGCCTGTGACCAGGCCGTCGGGCAGGGCAGAGCGGAAGGGCGCGGCGGCGGCGCCCAAGCCCGGTTCCTCGGCCTCGTAGGTCGCCAGAACCAGGGCGCCATCCTGGCGGAGCAATCGGAAGACCCCGCCCTTGCCGGACTTCAGCAGAAGGTGCCCGTCCGCCGGACCGGTCGCGATGCCGCCGGGCGGCGGGCTTTCGAGCCAGAGGGCGGCGAGGCCGCCGGGAATTTTCATGGCTTCGAGCTCGGCGGCGCCGGCCGGCGCCAGCGCCAGGCCGAGCCAGATCGACAGGGCCGGCAGGGCGCGCGCGACGAACCGGCCGGGCTTGGTGGTTGCCATCATTCGATCCCCCGTTCTTCGACGAACCAGAGGATAGCGCCTTTCCGCCCTTGGAACAGGCGGCGCTTTTTGAAATAGTTGCGGTTGCGCCGGGGCAAATCCGGCCCCCATGCTAATCACGGCATCAATCAGGGCCCTTGTCGGGGGCCGCAATCAGGAGCGCCGTCAGCGGCGCCGGGCAGGGAGAGCATCTATGGCGGACTTTGATCTCGTGATACGTGGCGGCCGGGTGGTGACCGCGGGCGATTCGGTGATCTGCGACGTCGGCGTGAAGGACGGCCGGGTCGCGGCCCTGGGCGAGAGTCTGGCCGCCGGGTCCCAGGAGGTCGACGCCCGGGGCCTGCTGGTCATGCCCGGCGGGGTCGACAGCCACTGTCACATCGACCAGGAGGGCGGCGCCGGGGTGACCTGCGCCACGGACTTTCAGGCCGGCACCGTCTCCGCGGCCATCGGCGGCACCACCACCATCATTCCCTTCGCGGCCCAGAAGAAAGGCCAGTCCCTGCGCGAGGCGGTCAAGGCCTACCACGCCCTGGCCGAGCCCAAGGCGGTCTGCGACTACGCCTTCCACCTGATCCTGACCGACCCCACCGAACAGGTTCTGGGCCAGGAGCTGCCGGCCCTGATCAAGGACGGCTACACCTCCTTCAAGGTCTACATGACCTACGACGCCTTGAAGGTGGACGACCGCCAGCTCCTCGACATCCTCGCCCTGGCGCGCCACGAGCAGGCCATGGTCATGGTCCACGCGGAAAACCACGAGGTGATCGGCTGGATGACCGACCGCCTGCTGGCCGGGGGTCATGTCGAGCCGCGCTATCACGCCGTGGCCCATGCCCGGCTCGCCGAGGGCGAAGCGACCCACCGGGCGATCTGCCTGGCCGAGCTGCTCGACACGCCGCTGCTGATCGTTCATGTCTCGGCGCCCGAGGCGATCGACCAGATCGCCCGGGCCCAGTCCCGCGGCCTCAAGATCTACGGCGAGACCTGTCCGCAGTACCTTTTCCTGACCGCCGACGACCTGAATCGCGACGGCATGGAGGGCGCCAAGTACTGCTGCAGCCCGCCGCCGCGCGATGCCGCCGGCCAGGAGGCGGTCTGGCATGGCTTGGCCACCGGCACCTTTCAGGTCTTTTCCTCCGACCACGCGCCCTATCGTTTCGACGAGACCGGCAAGCTGGCGGCCGGACCCAAGGCCTCCTTCGACAAGATCGCCAACGGGGTGCCGGGGCTCGCCATCCGCCTGCCGCTGCTGTTCTCCGAGGGTGTCGGCAAGGGCCGCATCGACATCAACCAGTTCGTCCAGCTGACCGCATCCAATGCCGCCCGGCTCTACGGTCTCTATCCGCGCAAGGGCACCATCGCGGTCGGCGCCGACGCCGACATCGCGATCTGGGACCCCAAGAAAGAGGTCACCATCACCTGGGAGATGCTGCAGGACGATGTCGGCTATTCGCCCTACGAGGGCCGGCAGGTGACCGGCTGGCCGATCAAGGTCTATTCGCGCGGCCGCCTGGCGATGGAAGACGGCCAGGTCTTGGTCGGGCCCGGCTCGGGCGAATTCCTGCGCTGCGAGCTGCCGGAGACCGCGCGGGCCCTGGGCCGCAGCGCGCCTGAGTTGGACCCGGCGCGCAACTTCGGCGCGGCGCTCCAGGGCTAGGCGGCCCCGTCCATGGGCGACACGATCGTCCTCGTCACCGGCGCAGCCTCGGGTATCGGCCGGGCCGCGGCGGACCTGCTGGGCCGGCAGGGGCGCATGGTGATCGCCGCCGACCGCGACGACGCCGAACCGGTGGCCAGGGCGATTAGGGAGGCGGGAGGCCGGGCGCTGGCCCGGCGGCTCGATGTCGGCGAGGAGGCCGAAGTCGACGCCCTGGTGGCCGAGATCGAGCGCGACCAGGGCGGTCTCGATCAGCTGATCTGCGCCGCCGGCGTCGCCGCGCGCACGCCGGTCGAGTTCATGACCGGCGCCGAATGGGATGATCTGATGGCGGTCAATTTGAAGGGCGTGTTCCTGTGCTGCCGCGCCGCCCTGGCGCCGCTGCGCCGGCGCGGTGGCGGCGCCATCGTCACCCTGGCCTCGGACCTCGCCCTGGTGACCACCGACCATCTGGCGGCCTATGGCGCCAGCAAGGCCGGTGTGGTTCAGTTCACCCGCGGGCTGGCCCGCGATCACGCACAAGATGGGATCCGCGTCAACGTGATCTGCCCGGGCCCGACGGAAACGGCGATGCTTTTGGACGGCCTTGGCCGCCGCGACGACCCGGCCGCCGCGCGCGCGGCCATGGAGGCGGCCATCCCCTTGGGCCGCCTCGGCCGGCCGGAAGAGATCGCCGCGGTAATTGCTTTTGTCGCCTCCGAGGCCGCGTCCTTTATGACCGGCTCGGTGGTGACGGTGGACGGAGGAGTAACGATCTAATGGCAGAGAGCCCGATGGCAGAGGACCAGTTTCAAATTCTGCGCGGCGGGCGCCTGCTCGATGCCCGCGCCCGCACCCTGGAGCCGCGCGATATCCTGCTGGAGGGCGATGTCATCCGCGAGGTCGGACCGCCCGGGCTGGCGGCGCCCGAGGCGGCGGCGGTGGTCGAGGCCGGCCAGGCCATGCTGATGCCGGGCCTGATCAATGCCCACACCCACTCCCACGGCGCGCTGGGCAAGGGGCGCGGCGACCTCTGGACCTTGGAGTTGTTGCTGAATGCCGGCTCCTGGATCAACGCCGAGCGCCAGTCCGAGGAGATCTACGCCTCGACCCTGCTGAACACGGCCGAGATGATCCGGCGCGGCTGCACCGCGACCTACGATCTGGTCTCGCTGCTGCCGGCCCCGACCACGGCGGGGCTGAAGGCGGTCTTCCAGGCCTATGACGATGCCGGCTTCCGGGCCCTGGTGGCGCCCATGCTGGCCGACACCGCTTTTTATGACGCCGTGCCCGGCTTGCTCGAGTCCCTGCCCGAGGCGCTGCAAAAAGAGGTCGACCGCTTCCGGCCGGGATCGGGCGCGGGCCCGCTCGCGGTCTGCCGCGAGCTCCTGTCGGCCTGGCCCTATGACCGCCAACGCTTGGCCATGGCCCTGGCCCCGACCATCCCGCTGCTCTGTTCCGAGGACTTCCTGATCGGCTGCCGGGACCTGGCCGAGGAACAGGGCGTCGGCATCCATACCCACCTGGCGGAATCCAAGATCCAGGCCCTCGCCGGGCTGGAGCGCTACGGCAAGACCCTTTGCCACTACTTCGACTCCCTGGGGCTGATCAACGAGCGTTTCACCGGGGCTCATGGTGTCTGGCTCGACGACGACGACATGGCGCGCCTGGCCGACCGGGGCGCCTCGGTCGCCGCCAACCCGGGCAGCAACCTGCGGCTCGGCTCGGGCCTGCCGGCGCTGAAGGCCCTGGCTCGCGCCGGGGTCAATGTGGCCATCGGCTCGGACGGTTCCAACTCCGCGGACAATCAGAACATGTTCGAGGCGCTGCGCTATGCTTCTTATGTCTCGCGAGTCCAGTCGCACGATGTCCAGGACTGGCTCACCACCGAACAGGTCGTGCGCATGGGCACCGAGGGCGGCGCCCGGGCCATGGGCCTGGAGGGCGTGACCGGCCGTCTGGAAGCCGGCTACAAGGCCGATATCGTGTTCCTCGATCTGGCCGACATCACCTATCTGCCATTGAACGACCCCTTCAACCAGCTGGTTCACTGCGACGACGGCGGGACGGTCGAGCGGGTGATGATCGGCGGGCGCCTGGTCTACCAGGCGGGTCAGTTCCTGACCATCGACGTCGAGAAACTGCGCGGCCAGGTGACCTCGGCCTGGGAACGCCTGCGCGAGGTCACCGACTGGCGCCGCGAGGTGGTGCAGAAGCTGGAGGGCCTGGTCGGCCACTACTGCGCCTGCTATGCCGCCCGCCCCTACCACATCGGGCGCATGGGCTTCGCGCCCCAGGCGCTCTGCGACAAGCACGAAAACCACTGAGAACGAGACCCGTGAAGGAGACAGGAAGATGAGCCGGATCGTCACCGTGGCCGCGGCCCAGATGGGCCCGATCCAAAGAGCCGACAGCCGCAAGGATGCGGTCGACCGCCTGGTCGCCATGCTGCACCAGGCCAAGGCCAAGGGCGCCCAGCTCGTGGTCTTTCCCGAACTGGCGCTGACCACCTTCTTTCCGCGCTGGCTGATCGAGGACCCGGCCGAGATCGATTTCTGGTTCGAAAAAGAGATGCCGGGCCCCGAGACCCAGCCGCTGTTCGACACCGCCCGCGACCTGGGGCTGGCCTTTCACCTGGGCTATGCCGAACTGGTCGAGGAGGGCGGCGAGACCCGCCACTTCAACACGGCGATCCTGGTCGGCCCCGACGGGGCGCTGATCGGCAAGTACCGCAAGATCCACCTGCCGGGCCATTCCGAGTATGAGGACCGGCGCAAGTTCCAGCACCTGGAGAAGCGCTACTTCGAGGTCGGCAATCTCGGCTTCAGGGTCTGGGAGGCGCTGGGCGGCAACATCGGCATGGCGATCTGCAACGACCGGCGCTGGCCCGAGACCTTCCGGGTCCTGGGCCTGCAGAACGTCGAGCTGGTGATGATCGGCTACAACACCCCGACCATCGACGCCCTGACCGACGAGCCGACCCACTTGAGGATGTTCCACAACCACCTGACCATGCAGGCCGGTGCTTATCAGAACGGCACCTGGGTGGTCGGCGTCGCCAAGGCCGGGACCGAGGACGGCCATCCTCTGATGGCCGGCAGCGTGGTGATCGCGCCGACCGGCGAGATCGTCGCCCAGGCCCAGTCCCAGGGCGACGAGGTCGTGGTCTACGATTGCGACCTGGAACTGGGCGCGCACTACAAACGCACCACCTTCAACTTCGCCGCCCACCGCCGCCCGGAGTTCTATGGCCCGATGGTCGATCAGGTCGGCGCGGTCAGCCCGGCCGAGGCCGCGGCGACGGTCTGGCCCAAGTGGCGTTGACCGCCGCCGCATGAAGCATCCCGCGCTGCCCTTGCCGGTCGAAACCGAACGTCTGGTGATCCGCGACTTTCGCCCGGGCGACGAAGATGCGGTCTACGGCTACGCCCGGCACGACGACTTCGTGCGCTACCTGGAGATCGGTCGCCAGACGCCGGAATCGATCGCCGGTTTCGTCAAGCGTTGCCGCGCCGAGCAGGCCGCCGATCCCCGGCGCGAGTACAATCTGGCGATCACCCTGGCCGGAGATGACCGGCCGGTCGGCGGGGTCAGCCTGCACCTGCAGGAGCCACGCCTGCGCAAAGCAGGTCTCGGTTACGCACTTGGTCCCGAGCACTGGGGACGCGGCATCGCATCCGAGGCGATCCGCTGCGTGATCGCGCTAGGATTCACTGTCCTGGGCTTGAACCGAATCTACGCCCATATCCACGACGGCAACGACCGGTCCCGCCGAGTGGTCGAAAAACTCGGTCTGAAACGGGAAGGACTGCTGCGGGGCAACACCGTGACCCTCGAGGGAACGCCGGCCGACGAGTACCTCTACGCTCTGCTGGCCGACGAGTTCGCCGCCGGATAGATCAGCGGGAAGGACGGGTGCTCCAGGGGGTCGCCCGGCTGCAGCGCGACTTCCGGGAAGGGCGGCGAGGTGGTGCCCTTGCGGACCGCAAAGCGCGCGTCGTCGCCGACCCAGCGGCTCGAGAAGGCCCGCCGCGAACGGGTCGCCGAGCTGTTCGGCGGCGCCCCGTGCAGGGTCAGGAAATTAAAGGCGATGGCGTCGCCCGGCTCCAGGTCCCAGGCCAGAATGTCATAAGCGGCGCGGTCGGCCTCGATGTCGGGCACCGCCTCCAGGCCGTCGCCTTCGTTCAGCGCCGAGCCGTCGAAGCGTTGCGGGCGAAACCAGCGCCCCCAGCGGTGCGAGCCGGCGACGAACTCCAGGCAGGTGTCCCTGGGCACGGGATCCAGGATCAGCCAGAGCGAGCAGGTCTGGTCGCCGTCGACGCAGTAATAGGGCTGATCGTGGTGCCAGGGCGTGGCGACCGTCGCGCCGGGCTCCTTGACCAGGACGTGCTCGTGAAACAGGCGGGCGGTCTTGGAGCCCATCAGCACCGCGGCCAGTTCGGCGGCGGGCGAGTCGAAGAGGAACTCACGGTATTCCGGGATCCGGGCCCAGTTGCAGTAGTCGCCGAAGAACTGCGGGCCGCCGTCATAGGCATAGTAGTGCTTCGAATTCGGGCCGGGTTCGGCCATGTTGCGCGCCACGCCGCGCCGCAACAGCTCGACCGCCTCGGTGAAGAGGCCGCGGACTGGCGCCGCCCCCTGCTCCCGGAAGGCCGCAACCGTTGCCTGATCGAGTGCCACCATGAGATCTCTCCGTCGAATGCTAAGCCATGCCGCGCGCTTCGAGGAAGGCGCCGATGCGGTCCATGGCCTCGAGAATGTTTTCCTGGCTGTTGGCGTAGGAGACCCGCAGGAAGCCTTCGCCCTGGTCGCCGAAATCGCGTCCCGCGATCAGCGCGACGCCGGCCTCCTCCAACAGGTCGCGGGCCAGGGTCTTGTCGTCGAGACCGGTGCCGGTGACGTTGGGAAAGGCGTAAAAAGCGCCGCCCGGGGTGGCGCAGCGCAGCCCCGGCAGGCCGTTCAGGGCCGCCACCACGGCGCCGCGGCGCTCGTCGAAGGCGCGCACCATGGCCTCGACCGGGGCCTGGGGGCCGGTCAGGGCGGCGAGGCCGGCGTACTGGGCCGAGGCGTTGACGCAGGAGTGAAAGTTGACGGCGAGACGCTCGGCCCCGCCGATCAGGCTCCGGGGCCAGACGCCGTAGCCGAGGCGCCAGCCGGTCATGGCGTAGGTCTTGCTCCAGCCGTCCAGCAGGATCACCCGGTCGCGGATCTCCGGGTACTGCAGCAGGCTGATGTGGCCCTGGGCGTCATAGACCATGTGCGAGTAGATCTCGTCCGACAGCACGGCGACCTGGGGATGGTCTTGCAGCCCGGCCACCAGGGCGTCGACCTCGGCCCGCGGGGTGACGCCGCCGGTGGGGTTGGAGGGATTGTTCAAGATCACCAGCCGGGTCGCCGGGGTGATCCGCTCCAGCACCTCGGCCGCCGAAAAGGCAAAGCCATTGGCCTCGCGATGGGGGATCGGCACCGCTTTGGCGCCGCTGTAGTCGATCATCGAGCGGTAGATCGGAAAGCCCGGATCGGGGTAGAGAATCTCGGCGCCGGGCTCGCCGAACATCAGGACCGAAAAGGCGATGGTCATCTTGCCGCCGGGCACCACGAGGACCTGGTCGGGGTCCACGGTGACGCCCAGGTCCTTGTCCAGGGTCGCCGCCACGGCCTCGCGCAGGGGCTGGATGCCGCCCGGCGCGGTATAGCCGTGATGGCCATCGCGCAGGGCCTTGATCGCCGCCTCGACCACATGTTCGGGGGTCTGAAAATCGGGCTGGCCGATGCCCAGGTTGATGATCGAGCGGCCCTCGGCGGCCAACTGGGCGGCGCGCCCGAGCACCGCAAAGGCGCCTTCCGTCGACAGGCGTGCAATCTGGGCTGCCGGTTGCAGCATGGCGCTCTCCCTTCCCGCTTTGCCTTGGGAATAGCCTATCGCGAAGAAGGGGGGAAGCCCCGATGGCGGCTGCTGCCGGACCCGATCGATCGGGTCCGGATTGGGCTCGGCGTCAAACCGCTTGGGCCAGGGTGTCCGACCGGTAGTCGTGCAGCCAGCGCGCAAAGTCTTCGGCGGGCAAGGGCCGGCTGATCAGAAAGCCCTGGATCGCATCGCAGTTGCGGGTCTGGAGGAAGTCGCGCTGCGCCTCGGTCTCGACGCCCTCCGCCACCACATCGAGCCCGAGATGGCGCGACAGGTCGATGATCGCCGAGGCGATGGCGGCGTCGTCGGGATCGTCGGTCACGTCGTTCACGAAGGACCGGTCGATCTTCAAGGTGTGGAGCGGGAAGCGTTTCAGATAGGCGAGCGAGGAGTAGCCGGTGCCGAAATCGTCGATCGCGACACGAACGCCCATGTCGCGCAGGGCGGTGAGCGTGTTGACCGACTGCTCGGCATCCTCGGCCAGCTGCCCTTCCGTGAGTTCCACTTCGAGCAGCCCGGGCGGCAGGTTGCTGGCCTTGAGGATTTGGCCGACCGACTTGGCGAGGCTGCCCTGCTGAAACTGGCGGGCGGAGAGATTCACCGCGACCCGGATGTCACCCAGTCCCTGGTTCTGCCACGCGACATTTTGCTTGCAGGCGGTGCGCAGGACCCAGAGCCCCAGGTCGGTGATCAGACCGGTTTCTTCGGCCACGGCAATGAAGAGGTCGGGCTGGACCTCGCCGCCATCGGGACCCACCATGCGAACCAGGGCTTCGGCGCCGACCACGGCGCCGTCGCCGAGGCGGATCTGCGGTTGGTAGTGCAGGACGAAGCTGTTGTCTTCCAGGGCGCGCCGCAGGCTGCGTTCCGTCTCCAGGCGCAAAAGGGCGCGATCCATCATTTCGGGCTTGTGGAACACATAGTCTTCCTGGCCCGCGTCCTTGGCCCGGTACATCGCCATGTCGGCGTTCCTGACCAGGGTCTCCGGCTTGGTCGCGCCGTCCGGGTAGGTGCAGATGCCGATACTGCAGGTGACGAAGACCTCATTCCCCTCCACGATAAAGGGCGCCGCCAGGGCTTGGATAAATCGCTGCGCGGCGACCGCTGCCTGCTCGGGCCGCTTCAGGTCATCCAGAACCACGGCGAACTCATCGCCCCCCATGCGGCAGAGCAGGTCGGATTGGCGCACCGTTCCGCGCAGGCGCT
Source organism: Kiloniellaceae bacterium (assembly GCA_021776195.1). The sequence goes on from JAJFGK010000105.1 coordinate 70,050, forward strand.
CGGCTATCTCGGTCAAGAGCCGATCGCCGATCGTATGGCCCAGCGTGTCGTTGACCCGGCTGAAACGGTCGAGGTCGAGGAAAAGCAGCCCGAAGTGGCCCCGGCTGCGCGCCTTTCTGGCGTGGACCGTGGTGAGGAAATCCATGAAAAGCGTGCGGTTGGGGAGTCCGGTCAGCCGATCGTTGTTGGTCATCTCGGCGATGCGGCCGACCATCCGCTGGCGATCGATCGCAAAGCAGATGGCGCGCTCGAGCAGCGGCGGAGTGATCTCCTGCCGCAGCAGGCAATCCGAAAACCCCAGACGCAGCGCCTCGTCGTGGACCGTGCCGTCGTCGGCCAGCAGCACGAAGGGCAAAGAGATGTTCGCCTTGGCCGCCCGTGAAAGCAGGTCGCCGGCCGTTGTTTTGTCGTCCAGGCGGTCGGCCACAAGGCAAAGGCCATGGCGACCCTCGGACAGTAGGTCCAGAGCGGCCCTTAAGTTCAAGGCGCGCTCCACCTGGAAAGACTGCCGGCAGCCGGTCTGAAACTGGTCGCGGAGCCCCAGGAAGACCGTATCGTCGGGCTCGACGAGCAGCAGACTGACGGTTTCGCGTAGGCTCACCGACCGGTTTCCTCTCCAACCTCGCGCCCCAGCGGTCTACTGGGCTCGTCGACCATCCCGGCACCCAAGGCCCGGTGGCGCCTTCGAACAACCACATTGAGAGGCCAATATCAGGGAGATTGCATAACAAATTGTTTAAATCCTGGCCCCGCGGGGCGCCGGACCTGCTGGCGGGGCCCACGATCCGCTTCAGCCTTCGGTGATCTGGACTCGTTTGTTGTAGAGATTCAACAAGAGCGAGATCAACAGGCTTAACAACATGTAAAAGCCCATCACCATGGCGACGATTTCGACCGCGTGGCCGACCTGATTGAGCGAGGTCTGCATAAACAGTCCGACGAGTTCCGGGTAGGCCACGACAATGCCCAGAGAGGCGCTTCGCGCCACGGACAGCCAGCCGGCGAGCATCGGCGGGATAATGGCCCGCAGGGCCTGGGGAAGCAGAACCAAGCGGATCACCTGGCCCCCAGTGGAGGCCGATGGATTGGGCCGCCTCGATCTGGCCCCGCTCGACCGATTGAAAACCGGCTCGAACGGCCTCGGCCTTGTGCCCCGAATGATAGATCGAAAGGGCAATCAACATGGTCGCGAAGGAGGCCGGCAAAGAGACGCCACCCTGGTAGTTGAAGCGCTGGAGGGTCGGGACATCCCAATCGAGCGGTGCGCCGGTCGCCAGATGGATCGCCAGTGGAATTCCAAGCAAGAGGCCGAGAGAAGACCAGAAGACCGGGATGCGATGACCGGTCGATTCCTGGCGGCGGCCTGCCCAACGGTGCAAAACGACGACCGCGACGATGGAAGCGACGCAGGCGACGGGCGTGGCCCAGAACAGCGGACCCGTGACCGGCCAGGGCAGGAACAGCCCCCGATTGTTCATGAATGCGATGTCCAGGTAGAAAAAGTCTATGCTCCGCCGGACTTGCGGCAGGCTATAGAGGCCGATCCCATGCCAGAACACCAGGTGCACCAGGACCGGCGTATTGCGGATGAATTCGACGTAGACAAGGGCGAGCCGCGAGACCAGCCAGTTGGGCGACAGCCGTGCAATGCCGACGATCAAAGCCATGATCGTGCTGGCGACGATGACAAAGAAGGTGATGAAAAGGGTGTTGAGGATGCCGATCAGGTAGACCCGGCCATAGCCGTCCGTGCCAAGACGGTAGTCCAACAGCGTGAAGTCGATGCCGAAACCCGCTGTGACGGACAGAAACCCAAATCCGGTCTGCATGCCGCGCAGCGATAAGTTCTCGGCCGTGTTGGTCGCCAGATAGTAGGCAAACCAGACAAGACCGCCGATCAACAGCAACTGGTAGGCCGCAATCCGAAGGCGAAGCGGCCATGGACTGACCGTGGCGCGGGAGGTTACCACTCTCATTCAGCCTTCAAAATGCTCTACCCCTTGAGCCGACTTCGCCGTGACTGCTTTCGAGTTAAGCTCAACGATAGCAAAGCTGCGCCGCGGTTGGAATGGCGTCTCTTGCCGGCTTCGGAGGAAGTTCTAGGATTTGCGGTGCGGAATGACCAACGCGTCGACCGCCAGGGCGCCCCCGGGGCCGACGATGACCGGGTTGATGTCGAGCTGGTCCAGGACCGCGGCGAGACAGGCGGCCAGGACCGAGAGCCGCTGGATAACCAGCAGCAGCGCGGCTTTGTCGCAAGGCGGCTGGCCGCGCGGGCCTTCCAGAAGCCGTGCCACCTTGAGCGCGGCCAGCAGCGCCTCGGCCTCCCGGTCCGAACAGGGCGCCAGCGCAACCGCCTTGTCGTCCAGCAGTTCGATCAGAAGGCCGCCGGCCGAGACCACCAGGAAGGGCCCGAAGTCCGGGTCCTTGACCACGCCCAGCCCGATCTCGACACCGGCCGGCGCCATGGCGCTGACCAGGACCTCGGGGCCCAGGCGCGCGCTCATCGCCCGGTAGGCGGCGGACAAGGAGTCTTCGTCCGGCAGGCCGAGGACGACGCCGCCCCGGTCGGACTTGTGGGCGATGCCTGGCGCGGCGGTCTTCAGGGCCAGCGGATAGTCGATCTCGGCCGCCGCGCGGCGCAGGTCCGCCTCGCTGGCGCAGCGCCGGAAGGCCGGCACCGGAATCCCGAAGTCGGACAGCAGGGCCAGGCCTTCGGCCTCGTCCAACACCGCGCCGCTGGCGAGCCGCCGGTGCCAGCGTTCGACCGTTGCCGCGGGTGGCGCCGCCAGCACCTGTCCTGGTTGGCGCGCCTGGTGATCGCGAAAGGCCAGCATGTGCTTCATCGCCAGCAGCCCTTCCTTGGCCCCGTCGATGACCGTCAATCCCTCGGCTGTCATACGCTTGAGGATCTCGCGGTTGTCCAGGGCCGAAAAGTTGGTCACCAGGAACACTGGTTTTTCGGTACCGCGCAGGCCGGCCAGACAGGCGGCGGCGTAACCCTCGGATAGACGGTGGCCATTGCGCAGGTTCACGAAGAAACCGCCGAGCGCCGCCTGGGGATCGGCCAGGAGCGCCGCGAAGCAGTCGCTGAAGATGCCCTCGTAGTCATGACCGGTGCCCCAGGCGTCGAGCGGGTTTTCCGCTTCCAGGCCGGGGTCCAGACGCGCGCGCAGACGTGCCTTGGTGGCCTCTCCGATCGTGGCCAGGGGTACCTTCAGATCGTCCGCCAGATCGACCAGCATCTCGCGCTCGCCCCCGGAATCATGGATCGTGACCAGATCGCCGGCGGCCGCCCGGCGGTCGCCTTGGAAAGCCAGCAGGCTTGCCGCCAACTCGTCGTGGCTCTCGACCCTGAGCACGCCGTAGCGCTGGAAGAGCGCCTGGTAGGCGGCGTCGTCGCCGACCAGGGCGCCGCTGTGGGTCTGGGCCATGGCGGCGGCGAGCGGCGTGCGGCCGACCTTCAGCGCGACCACCGGTACGCCCCGGCGCTCGGCCTTCTGCAAGGCCGCCACGAAGCCGGCGGGGTCGCGCACCGTCTCCAGGAACAGGCCGATGACCCGGGTGGTTTCCTGGTCCAGGACGTAGTCCATGTAGTCGGCCACCGTGGTAGTGATTTCGTTGCCGTTGGAGATGCAGAGATTGAACTTCAGGCGACGGTCGCTGTGCGCCAGGGCACCGAAGACCGAGCCGGACTGGACGATAAGGCTGGTGCCGCCCGGCTCCATGTCGAGGCCCGAGCCAAACACGCAGACCCGCAGATTGCGGTCCAGGTTGTAGAACCCCATGCCGTTGCCGCCGCAGACCTGAAGCCCGGCCTCCCGGGCCCGGTCGCGCACGCGCGCCAGGAGGGTCGGCTCGGGGTCCGGATCGAGGATGCAACTGGCGAAAATCGTCACGGCTCGCGCGCCATGGTCGATGGCCGCGGCCAGGCTCTGTTCCAGGCGTTCGTTGGAGACCGCCAGGGCGACATGGTCGACCGTCTCGGGCAGGGCCGCCAGATCGGGGTAGCAGTCGCGGCCTTCGATGGCCTCGTAGCCCGGATTGACCGGATAGAGGCGGCCGCCGAACCCGGCGCCGACGGCCATATCGAGCATTTCCCGGCCAGGGCTTTTGGGCCGTGGCGAGGCGCCCATCAAGGCGAGCGCGCCCGGCGCCAGGAGCGGGTCCAGGCGGTGTGCCGTCATGGCCTAGTCCTCAAGGTTGCCTGGGTCGGCATCCGGCTTGTCGAAACGCGATTCGCGCCAGGCCACGGCCGCCTTCAGTCCGTCGCGCCTGGAAATCTCGTTGAAGGTCTTGCGCTCGGGGGTTTCCATACTCTCGATCTGGATATCGATGTCGAGACCCATGCGCAGGGCCTGTTTCATCCCCATGATCTCATAGCTGCGGTTGATCGCCTCCTTGGTCAGGCGCAGCAGGTCGGGGTCCATCACCGCCATCTCCCGGGCCAGGGCGCGCGCCGCCTGGCCCAACTGGTCGGCCGGGACCACCCGGTTCACCATGCCGATGGCCTCGGCCTCGCGGGCCTCGATCTTGTCGTTGCCGGTGAGCAGCATTTCCTTGGCTTTCTTGGGGTTGGTGAACCAGGGCAGCAGCAGCGCCACGATGCCGCTGCCGAAGCGCAGTTCCGGCTCGCCCAGGAGCGTCCCCTCGGCGGCGATGGTGATGTCGCAGGCCAGCGCCAGTTCGCAACCGCCGGCGATGGCATGGCCCTGCACCGCGGCGACGGTCGGCTTGCCGAGGTCCCAGAAGCGCATGATCACCGCGAGGTCCCGCTCCAGCACCGGGCGCCAGTCCGCCACCCCTTCGCGTTTCAGGCCGACCGAATCCTTCAGGTCGAAGCCGGCGCAAAAGGCCCGACCGGCGCCTTCCAGCAGCAAGACCCGCGCCTCGGGGTCGGCCTCCACCCGGTCGAGGGCCTGGTCGAGCTCCTCCATCATGCGGGCGTTGATCGCGTTCAAGCGTTCGGGCCGGTTCAGCGTCAGCACCGCGAGCGGCCCCTCGCGCCGTAAGTCGATGGTCTCGAATGTCATGGCTCCCCGCTCGCGGTCATGGACCTAACCTTGCGATCGAGACTTTTCCCCAAGACAATGACATTGTCCAACGGAACCGTAGAACGCAGACAAACGAGGGGGAATGAGCGATGGCGGGGAGCGCGACAGGGGGATTTCGGACCTTTATGGATGTGCCTTACGATCCCGCGGCGGCGGGGGCCAAGGCGGCGATTCTCGGCTGTCCCTTCGACTGGGGCCAGCATCAGACCCGGATCGGCGCCCGGCTCGGGCCCTCGCAGATCCGCGAGATGTCGGCGCTGCTGCGGGCCAACGATCCCGAACACAATATCGATGTGCTGGCGACCCTGGGCCTGGTGGACTGCGGCGATGCCGCGGTCACGCCCTCCCAGGTCGAGGAGTCCTTCGCCGCTATCGAACGCGCCATGGCACCGATCCTGGCCGCCGGCGCGGTCCCGGTCTCCATGGGCGGCGACGGTATGGTGTCGTTGCCGCAGATGCGGGCCTACGCCAAGCATCACGGGCCCTTTGCGGTAATCCATATCGACGCCCACACCGATGCCTACCCGATGCAGGGCTTCAATCCAGCGACCACCTTCATCCGCGCCGCCGGCGAAGGCCTGGTCGATGCCCAGACGTCGTTTCACATCGGAATGCGCGGGCCGACCGTGGTGCCCAAGGTTTACGATACCGGCCGGGAACTGGGCTTTACCATCGTCACCATGAAGGGCCTGCGCACGCGCGGGGCCGAGGCGGTGGCACAGGAGGTGCGCGAGCGTATCGGCGACCGGCCGACCTACTTCTGCTGGGACATGGATTTTTTCGACCCCTCGGTGGCACCCGGGGTCTGCACCCCGGAATGGGGCGGCGCCACCACGGCCGAGGGCTTCGAGCTGCTCGACGCGCTGGAGGGGTTCAACTGGATCGGCTTCGACTGCAACACCGTCAGCCCGCCGCACGACCCGTCCGGCGGCACCGCCCATCTGGCCGGCGTCGTCATGCTGAAGTTCATGACCAAGCTGGCCCTGGCGGCGGCTTAACCCCGATTGGCCGTTGCCGGCCGGGTTTGGGCTTCGGCGCGGACGCGGCTAGACTTCGGCCCATGGCGCCGATCTCGCGTTCTCTGCGGACTCTCGTTCTGGCCAGCGCCCTGATCCCGGGCGGTGCGATCCTCGCCTCGTCCTCGGGTCTTGCCGCGGACGACCCGGCGGCCGTGCGGCCGGTGGATCTGGAGCTGGTGCTGGCGGTCGATATCTCTTCGAGCGTCTCGCGCGAGGAGTTTCAGCTCCAGGCCCAAGGCCTGGCCACCGCCTTTCGCGACCCCGCGGTGGTACAGGCGATCGCCGCGGCCGGCGATCTCGGCATCGCCGTGGCCCTGGTCCAGTGGTCCGACAACCGCCGCCAGTTCCTCGCCACCGACTGGACCCTGGTGAGCGACGCGCCGAGCGCCGACGCCTTTGCCGAGACCCTCGCCGTCATGCCGCGCCGGGTGGTTGGCGGCGGCACCGCGATCGGCGGTGCGCTGGCCTTTTCCGTCAAGCAGATCGAGAGCAACGCTTTCGCCGGTCTGCGTAAGGTGATCGACGTTTCCGGCGACGGCCGCACCAACCAGGGCCGCCCGGATATTCCGCTGCGCGACATGGCCGTGGCGCGCGGTGTCACGATCAACGGCCTGGCGATCCGCAATGAGGACCCCGAGCTTGACCGCTACTACCGCGCCAACGTGATCGGCGGGCCGGGCGCCTTCGTCGTGACCGCCAACGACTACCGCTCCTTCGCCGAGGCCATTCTCGCCAAGCTGGTCCGCGAGATCACTGGCCCGCCGGTGGCAAGCGCCCCTGACCCGGGGCACCCTTCACCGCGGCGCGGGTCGCCGCTAGTCTTGGCGGCAACATCATCGACGACCCCTGAAGGGAGACCGATCCATGGCGCCCGATAACCTTCTGCCCACCCTGAGCAAGCCGCTCACTGAAGACGCCCAGCGCTCCTACACCCTGTCGGCCGCCTACTACACCGACCCGGCGATCTACGAGCGCGAGAAGGAGGCGATCTTCTACAAGACCTGGCACTGCCTGGGTCATCTCTCGCAACTCGAGCGCCCCGGCGACTACATCGCCGCGACCATCGCCGATCAGGGTGTCTTCGTGCTGCGCGGCAAGGACGGCGTGTTGCGCGGTTTCTACAATGTCTGCCAGCACCGCGCCCACGAGCTGCTGCAGGGCGAGGGCAACGTCAAGGCGGTCATCACCTGCCCCTATCACGCCTGGGCCTACGATCTGGAGGGCAAGCTGCGCACGGCGCGGAACTGCGAGTCCCTGCCGGACTTCGACAAGGCCGACTTCACCCTGCCGCAGATCGCCGTCGAGGCCTTTTGCGGTTTCGTCTTCGTCAATCTGGACGAGCGGGCGGCCAGCCTGGCGAGTCAGGCCGGCGACCTGGCCGAGGATCTGCGGGCGCGCATTCCCTACCTGGACGAGCTGAAGCCGGTGCGCGCGGTCTGCTTCGGAGACAGCCGCATGGCGGCCGGCTGGAAGGTCGTCGTCGACAACTTCCTGGAATGCTATCACTGCACGCCGGCCCATCCCGCCTTCGCCGACATGATCGCCATGGAGAGCTACCGCATGGAGACCTTCGGCCTCTGGTCGCGCCAGCTCGGCGGCGATATCAAGCCGGACAACGAGGCCTACCGGATCGACCCGGCCGAGAACGACCAGAGCGCTGCCTTCTGGTACCTCTGGCCGACCACGACTATTAATCTTCTGCCCGGCCACCGCGAGGTCGCCATGCTCTCGGTGCGGCCCCACGACCACCAGTCCGCCGCCTTCGTCGGCCAGATCTACGCGCCCGACGGCCGCATCGACGAGGCGCGCCTGGACTACCTGAACCAGGTCCTGGGCCCGGAGGATCAGAGTCTTTGCGAATCGGTGCAGCGCGGCCTGCGGTCCAAGGGCTACGATCAGGGCCGCATCGTGGTCGACGAGACCCGTTCGGGCATCAGCGAGCACGCCATCCACCACTTCCATCGCCTGGTCCAGCAGGCCCTCGGCGGGTAACCGCGCACCTGCAAGGCGCTCGCTTTTCTCGCCCGAGTTGGGCTAGACTCGGATCGCTTGAGAATTGCCCATCGGAGTCGGGACCGGTGGTTTGCCGGATCCCGCCCGTTTCATTCGATTTCGGGGGGTCGGTCATGAGCGAACCAGGCGGCGGTGTTGGCGGTGCGGACTTTCGAGTCGGCGGCGTGATCAGCAAGTCCTTTGGCGTGTTCTTCAAACGTATTGTCACCTTTGGCGCCATCGCCATCGGCGTCCAAATCCCAACCATGGTTATCAGCCTAGTGTTCTTCGGCGACATCTTGAGCGCCGTGGACAGTGGCGATCCCAGCCAGATCGAGACGGCGTCGTTCGGTTTCGAAATGGGGGGATCGGGCCACTGGGCCCTGCAGTTGGTTTCCATGCTGTTGCAGATTCTTGTCACGGCGGCGATCGTCTATGGCACGATCAGGAGCCTGCGCGGCGCCGGCGCCGGAATCGTGGAATGCGTCACCGGCGGTCTGGGCCGCCTGCTGCCGACCTGCGGCGTTACGCTGCTGTTTTTCGTCATGATTTTCGCCGCGATCGGTGTTCCGGCTGTTCTCGTCGGTCTCTTCGAGGGGGGGATCGCCGGCCTGCTGCTCATCCCCGCCATCGTCCTGGTTTTCTATCTGTTTGTGATCTTCTACACGGCGATCCCTGCCGTGGTGACGGAACGACCCGGCGTTATCGGTGCGTTCAGCCGCAGCCTTGAACTCACCAAGGGCTCGCGCTGGCGAATTTTCGGTCTGATGCTGGCGGTCTTCGCCATCATGATTGTTGTCAGCATTGTAATCTGGATCCCGTTGGGGCTGCTTTCCTCACTAGTCGGCCTTTCCGCCCTGACGCTGGTCGGCTTCATCGTCAATGCGCTGCTGACTGTCTTCCTCGTGGTGGTCATGACGGTCGCCTATCACGATCTGCGCATTACTTATGAGGGCGTCGACAGCGAAGAGATCGCGGCGGTCTTCGATTAGGCCGGGCTTCGATCAGGCCGGGCTTCGATCAGGCCGGTCCGGCAGGGGCCGGAACAGCCCTGCGCAATGCTGCAAAGGGGGTCCTCCGTCTTTCGATTGTTGCCGGCGGCCCGGCAGTTCCTCAAAGAAGTGAAAGGTACCGGCGATGAGCGATGTAACGATGGACGACTTTCGGGTCGGCGCGGTGCTTGGTCGGTCTTTCTCGGTCCTGTCTCGCAACTTCGTGGCGTTCATGGCCTTGGCCCTGGCCTTCAATGCGCCGCTCTACCTTTACCAGCTCCTCGCGGATCCAGGCGACGCGGTGGGAACGGAGGACCTTCCGGTTGGCGTTCTCCTACTGCTGCTGGGTCAGATGCTCCTCAGTTTTCTGCTGACGGCGACCCTGGTCTACGGCACCGTCCGCGACCTGCGCGGCCGGCCGGCGGGCCTGGGCGAATGCATCGCCCAGGGGGTCGCCCTGCTGCTTCCGGTCTTCCTGGTCGCGGTTCTGGCGACGCTCGCCTTGATGGTCGGTTTCATGCTTTTCATCGTGCCCGGCATCGTCCTCATGGTTTTCTGGTGGGTCCTGATCCCGACCGTCGTCGTCGAGCGCCCCGGGTTGCTCCGCGCCTTCGGCCGCAGCATGGAGCTGACCAAGGGTTATCGCTGGCGGGTCTTCGCCCTCTTCCTGGTCATCGTCGTCGGCTACATCGTGATCGGGATGGTCGTCGGCGCGGCCTCGTTCGGCGCTCTCTTCTCGACAACGGACCTCGAAAACCTCGAGGCGGCCACCAGATCGTCGTTTGACATCTTCGTCCTGATCGACTGGCTCCTGAGTTCGCTGCTGGCCGCCTTCTGGTCGGTCATGGCGGCGGTCAGCTACCACGACCTGCGGATCGCCCAGGAAGGCGCCGATAGCAATGAAATCGCGGCGGTCTTCGACTAGGAGAAACTTGGCAATCGTCCATAAGTGACGTCGCTTTGAAGCCGTTCCCTATCGGTGGCGTGTTGAGCCAATTCTTCTCGATTTGTTTCAGACGGTTCGTAACCTTTGCTCGCAGCCTGGAGCGGACCCGAGGCGCCCGGTGGTGAATGCTCGGTCTGATGTTTGTTGCAGTCGTATTTGCAATCACGGCTGGTCTTGTGGTTTATACTTCTCCGACCCTGCCGCTCAGTACGATTGGCTTCGTGACGATGATCATAATCGGTTTGGTGTCCAGCGGCCTGATTTTGGTCTTCCTCTGCGTCGCCAAGGCGGTTGCCTGCCACGACCTGCGCATCGCCCATGAAGGTGTCGAGAGCGAAGAGATCGCGGCGGTCTTCGACTTGGCCAGGCTTCTGGAACGGGAACAGCAATGAGCGACTTCGCGAGAGGCGATTTTAGAGTCGGCGCAGTGCTCAAGCGCACACTATCGATCCTGATTTCGAGGTTCGTTCTCCTCGGCGGGATGGCGCTCGCTTCGCAGGTGCCTGTTGCGCTCTTCATCGTCTTCCTGGCGGGCGAGACCGTGGCCTGTCAGGTCGGCGAGGAGGGCTCGCTGTGGGATCAGGTCTTGGTGATGGTGGGCAGTGGCGTGTCGGGCAATCCCTCCCTCGATCTCGCATCTGTCGGGCTGCTCTGGCTCGTCCTGGCGGCGCAGACCCACGGCGCGATCGCCCTCTTGCGGGAGAGCAATTCGAGCATCGCGGCCTGCATTGCGACGGGTCTGGATCGGCTTTTGCCAACGGTGGCGGTGGTGGCCTGCGGCTATGCGATGGTCGTGCTTCCGATTGTCGCAACACTGTCGCTGGGCGGCCCCGCCGGGGCGGAGGTTTCGACCTTCGAGATCACCGTGGCGGCGGTGTCGATCGCAGCCTACGCCATTTTTCTGGCCCTGTTCGTGGTGGTCGTGCCGGTTGTGGTGGTCGAGCGCCTGGGAGTCGTGGCCGCGTTTCGTCGGAGTTTTGATCTCACCCGTGGCAACCGTCTCAGAATTCTTGGGATCTACCTGGTTCTCGCGGTTCTGGCCGGCACGGTCGTTTATCTTGGCGAGATCGCGAAGGCATCGCTCCTGCACGGCGATACCCTCAAGGCCGGCATCCTCATCGCGGTCGCGTTGTATGGCGTGGTCGCGACCCTTTTCGCGGTCGCCGATGCCGTGATCTACCACGACCTGCGGCTCGCCAAGGAAGGCGCCGACAGCGACGAAATCGCCGCGGTTTTCGATTAGCTGGGCGGCTTGCGATTGTCCGGCGCGCCGTGGTGCTTGTCCTCGCGGCGCTCGCCGAAGACCATGCGCTTTTCCAGATGGGCGCGCAGCGCGGCGTAGAAGGCCTCGAGGAAGGCCTTGGCCTCGACCCGGCGGCCGGGCGGCGGCAGCCAGTCGATCTTGCGGCGGATCTTGTCGGCGACCGCTTGATGGGTGGCATGGGCCTTGGCGTTCTCGCGCCGCAGCACGTCTTCCAGGGTCTGTAGCTCGTAGATGCCATAGATCGCCAGCTGCGCGTCGCTGAAGCGGTAGCCGGTCTCCTCCAGCGCGGCCTTGTCGCTTTTCAAGCGCGCCGCCTCCAGGGCCTCCGGCGAGGTCTCTTCGGCGGCGGTCAGATCGCGCGGCAGCACCCCCTTGGGCATGCGCACGACCCAAGTTCCGCCGACCATGTCGCCGGCACGCAGATTGTCCTTGTTGAAGAGCGGCAGCAAAAGGAAGACCCCGACCCAGATCCAGGCCAGCAGCTGGATCCAAGCATCGACCGGCGCGACGGCCGACCCGGAGAAGGCGAGCGAGATCGGCAGGAACAGCTCCAACTCGCGCAGCAGGTTGCGCGCGAAGATCGCATCGGCTGTCAGCGGCCCGCCGCGCTGGTCGATGACCCGGAGGCCGAGCAGGCGCTTGCCCGGCGTTCGACCCTGCCAGCGCAGCTCGAAAAAGATGAAATAGAAGGACCGCACGGCGAAGAACAGCAAGATGAAGAGCGGCAGAAGCCAGCGAACGCCCTCGATCTCGGACCAGAGAAAGAGGCCCAGCATGGCGATCCCGATCATCGCCAGGCTGATCGCGACCAGATCGATCATCACCGCGCCGGCGCGGTCGCCGGCGCCGGCCAGGATGAGCGACAGCCCGACCCCCTCCGGGGTCACGACGGTTCGCCGCAGCTTGCCGTCGGGGTCGCGTGGGCGCTGGGCCTCTTTACGCTTCTTGGGCTTTTTAGCCATCGCTGGCGCGCCGTCCCGCGCGGACGAAGTAGGTCACCCACCAGACCAGCGCGCCGGCGCCGATCGAACCGCGCACCAGGGGGTCGACGATCAACTGGCGGCCGAAGCCCTCCAGGATGCCGGCGATGAAGAACAGCAGGATCGCGCCCATGGCGATGACCGCGGCCGAGCGCCCGGCCCGGGCCAGGTTGGCGAGCCGGCCCTGGCGCCCCGGCATCAAGATGCCACCGGCCAACAGCAGGCCCGCGCCGCCGCAGAGGACCAGGGCGAGCAGTTCGGTGCTGCCGTGGATCGCGAGCCAGGCCAGAATGTCGAGCCCCAGGCCGTGACTGTGGTAGAGCGCGAGAAAGGCGCCCAGCATCAAGCCGGTTTGAAACAGCAGCAGCGCCGTGGGGATGCCCAGGGCGAAGCCGAGTGCAAAGCAGAAGAGCCCGACCTGGGTGTTGTGGGAGAAGAGATAGCTGGCGAAGACCGTCAGGTCGGCCGGGTTGTGTTCTTCGTCGTAGAGCCCGGCGCGCAGTCCTTCGGTGGTCGAGGTTGGGCTGCGGTCGCCGGCCATGCCCTCGGGCACGAAGCTGTAGTACCAGTCCTCGTTGGCGCTGGTCAGGCCGAAGCCGGCCAGGGTGCCGAAGAGCAGCAGAAAAAGCGAGAGCAGCATGGCCCAGCGGGCGTCTCGAACCGCGGCCGGAAAGCGCCTGCGGAAGAAGTCGGCCAAGGCCGCGCCGAGCGCCCGGTGCGGCCCGTAGACGCAGAAGTAGGCGCGCGCCGCGAGGCTTTCGAGATAGCCCAGCACCGCCCTGTCGAGCGAGATCGCCCGGGCCACCGACAGGCCCGACAGGGTCGCCCGGTAGAGCCCCGGCAGGCGCAGGAGCTCGCTGGGCGAGAGTTGACCCAGGCCGCCCTTTTCGGTCTTGGCCACCAGCTCTTCCAACTGGCGCCAGCCGGCCTCGCGCTCGCGGCGGAACTCGGCGCTCTTCAGGGTGATCTGGGCCATGCTCCCGAGTTCCTCAGATCAGCTCCTGGCGCTTGATCGCCAGGTAGCGGTTGACCAGCTCGACCCCGACCTGTTCGCGCGAGGCCTCCAGGCAGTGGATGCCTAGTCGCCTTAGACGCTGAAAGACGATAGAGCGCTCGCGCAGAAAGTCGGCCGCGATGACGCTGCGCGCGACATCGTCGAAGGCGGCGGGCTGCTGGTCCAGGGCGGCGGGCAAGGCCGGGTCGCGCAGGGTCACGAACAAGACCAGATGGCGCCGCGCCAGATGCCGCAGGTTGTCGACCATCAGGCTCGCGGTCACGGAATCGACGAAGTCGGTCTGCAGGATCACCAGGGAGCGCCGCTTCAAGCGCCCGAGCAGTTCGGCCAGGCCCAGGGTGAAGTTGGTCTCCTCGGTCGAGTAGTCGAGCTCGGCGGAGAGCCGCTGCAGGCGGCTGAAGGCGGCCATGCCGCCCTGGGGATCGACGGTCAGGCGCGGCTTGGCGTCGAAGGCGTGCAGGCCGATGCGGTCGCCCTGGCGCAACGACATGTAGCCCAGCATCAGCCCCGCGTTGATCGCGTGATCCAGGCGCGGCGCGCCGGCCATCGGCTCGCTCATCAGGTGGCCGGTGTCGAACGCGAGAACGATCTGGTGATTGCGCTCGGTATGAAACTCCTTGCAGACCAGGGCGCGGTGGCGGGCCGAGTGCTTCCAGTCGATCGAGCGGTGGTCGAGGCCCGGCACGTAGTCCCTGAGCGCCTCGAACTCCGACCCGTCGCCCTGCTGGCGCTGGGCCTTGATGCCGAAGTAGGCGTCCCAGGCGGTGAACTGGATCGCCGCCTGACGCACCGCGCGAATGTTGGGCACCACCGGGATGTCGGTCTCGACCGGCGCGCTGAGGGTAAAGCGCAAGAGGCCCAGGGGGCCGGTCCAGCGCAGCCAGAGGCGGCCGAGCCGGGCGTTGCCGCGGCGCAGCGGCGTCAGGATCACATCGGCCTCGAGGCCCGCTTGCGGCGGGCCGAGGCGCAGGTCGAGGGCGGGACAGGGGGCCAGACGCTCGTCGCTGTCGAGGCTTAGTACGATTCGCGCGCGCCGCGGCCTGAGCGCGGCTAGTCGGACCCGGAAGGGATCGTCGGCCCCGATGAAGAGCAGGCGCGGAGCCTCCCAATCGAGCTGCAGATCGCGGGGCCGCAGGGCCAGCATGCCGTCCAGCCCCACGGCCAGGACCGCCAGGCCCAGGGCCAGAAGGCCGAGCGCCCAGAGGCCCTCGTCGAAGACCACGGCGAGCAGTGCGATCGGCGCGCTGGCGGCGATCACCAGGACGCCGCGCGGCGTCGAGCGCCAGGACGAGCGGGCGCCGGTCATGGCAGGAATCCGGTCATGGTGGGGGGCCAGTCATTTCGGGTCCGGTCATTTCGGGGCCAGTCATTTCGGGTCCGGTCATTTCGGGGCCGCCACCTGATCGAGGATCTCGCCGATGACCTGTTCGTGACTCAATTCGTCGATCTCCGCGCCCGGCGCCAGAATGACACGGTGGCGCAGCGCCGGAACCGCCAGGCGTTTGACGTCGTCCGGAATGACATAGTCGCGCCCCTCCAGCGCCGCCGAGGCCCGTGCCGCGGAGGCCAGCATGTTGGCCGCCCTTGTCGAGGCGCCGTACTGCAGGGCCGAGTGGCTGCGGGTCGCCCGGACGATGTCCACCAGATAGTCGACGATGTCTTCCGACAGGGTGATGGCGGCGACCAGCGCCCGCACGGCGATCAAAGTTTCCAGGTCGGCGACCGGCTCCAGGCCGAATTCCTCGAGCCGTGGCATGGTAGTGCGGTGGCCGTGTTTGCGCACAATGTCGCGCTCTTCGTCGCGGTCGGGGTAGCCGAGAATCTGCTTGAAGAGGAAACGATCGAGCTGGGCCTCGGGCAGCGGATAGGTGCCCTGCTGTTCGATCGGATTCTGGGTCGCGATCACGAGAAAGCCGTCGCCCAGGGCATGGGTGACGCCGTCGATCGTCACCGCGCGTTCGTTCATCGCCTCGAGCAGGGCCGCCTGGGTCTTGGGCGGCGTGCGGTTGATCTCGTCGGCCAGCAGGATCTCGGTGAAGATGGGGCCCTTGGTCAGGGCGAAGGCATTGGTCTGGAAGTTGAAGAGGTTGGTGCCGATCAGGTCGCCCGGCATCAGGTCCGGGGTGAACTGAATGCGCCCGAACGACAGCGCCAGGGAGGCCGCGAAGCTGCGCGCCAGAAGCGTCTTCGCGGTTCCGGGGACGCCCTCCAGTAGGATGTGCCCTTCGGCCAGGAGACAGATCATCATCAGCTCCAGGGTTTCGTCCTGGCCGACCACCGCGCGTGCGATGTTGCTCTTCAGCTTATCGCTGAGCGCCCGTACGGCTTCCAGATCCATCGATCAGGTCCTCTCTCCAATGATGCAGCTCGCGGGCCAGGTGCAGCAGGCGGCGCCGGTCGCGCTGGGTCGACCGCAGGGCGGCCGTCAGTTCGGTCAGAATGGTCGCGATGCGCCGTTGGCTGCCGCGGGCCTCCTCGATCGCGGCAAACCAGCGCGATAGAGCGGCCTCGTCCAGGCGGCGCGGTGCGTGCAGGCGGCGCGCCGTGTCGCGCAGCAGGATCTGCCGGTAGCGCCGCAGCACGTCGCGGTCGTGACCGGCCGCCTCCAGCAGGCGCGCGGTGTTGTCGATCAGCCCTTCCTTGCCCGAGGGCAGGGCCGGGCCGCCCGGGTGTGGCGCGCCGAAGCGTTCGCTCAGGGTCCAGGCCAAGAGGCCGAGCGAGACCAGGCCCAGGAGGGTAGCGATCACCAAGGGAAACTCGAACAGCACCTTCAGGCGGTTGGGCACCCGCAAAAAGCCGTGGATCGTCTCGTCGACCACCACGGTGCTGTCGGGGCCGCGCAGCCGTTCGATGATCTCGGCAGCCAGAACCGCGTTGTCGCCCTGCCCCAGACCGTGGTTGGACAGCAGATCCGGGTCGCTCAGGATCCAGAGGTCCTCGTTGTAGGGCGCCTGGCCCAGCAGCACGCCCTCGTCGGTCCAGATCAGCGGCACCAGGTCGGAACCGACTATCAACTGAGGCTGGCGGATCAGCGGATCGCTGGTGAAGCCGCCGTGCCAGGCCGTCCGCTCCTGCTCGCTGCGCATGATCCAGCCGTCCCGCAAAAGCTTATCGAAAACCGCATTCACGGTACTGCGCGACAGAAAGTCGGCGTCGGCGATCCAACCGCGCTTGTCGAGGTCCGGTCTGCCCCGCCATTTCGGCAGGACCACCAGGGCACGGGAATGGTCGGTCACGTCCGCGGCAAGGGCGGTCCAGTGATTGTCCGGCCGCGGTTCGGCGACCAACAGCAGGTGGTCCGGCCAGGCCTTTTCCGCCGAGTTGTTGCGGCTGACCAGGACCTGGACATCGAGGCGGCGCAGCAGCTCGATGAAGGCATGGTGGCCGATGGCGGAGTCGGAAAAGGCCGAGGTCCCAAAGGTGCGCGCCTGCCCGGAAGAGGCGCTGGTCACGACCAGATAGATCACCCCGGCGAAGGACAGCAGGCCCACGGCAAAGAGCGCGATCAAGGTCTTGCGCTCGAAGAGCTGACCATCGTTGGGTGAGGTCTGGCTCATGGGGAGGCCCTGCTCATGGCGTAACCCTGCTCATGGCGTGGCCCCGCTCTTGGTGCTGTCCTCGCCTTCCGGGCCGCGCCAGACGGCGCGGAAGGCTTCGAAATAGCCGCGGCTCTGGCGGTAGAGGTCCTGGTCGGCGCCTTCGGTCCCGAAGTGGCAGCGCTCGGAGCGCTCGATCAGCGCCGACAGGGGCGGCGACGCGGTCGGCGGGAGCGGCGCCTGCCGGAGGATTTCGCGGCTCGTCAGCGCCTGCGGCAGGCCGCTATCGAGCCGTGCCCGCAGCACTTCCAGAGCATGGAGCAGCAGCATGTGAATGGCTTCGGCGAAGCGCCCGGCCTGGGCCAGGCGGTCGGCTTCCTCCAGGGTCGCCGGGTCCTCCAGCCGCGACCTGGCCTGGGCGAAGGCCGGATCGTACTCGCTCACGGGCGCGCCGCGGGCCTGACGGCGGGCCCGGCGCAGGGCAGGCAGCTCCATCAGGAGGTAGTAGACCAGCAGCAGGGCACCGACGCCGACCACCAGATAGACGACGATACGAAGCACCTCGGTCCACTCATCCGGCAGGCTCCAGAGGAAGGGCTTGCCGGCCTTCGATTCGGGGCCGCGCGTGCCGGCTTCGCCCTCCTGATCGCTCTCGCGGCCCCCGCCGGATCCGGCGCCCTCGGCCAGCGGCAGGGTCTGCTGGTAGTCGCGGCCCTCGTAGACCGCGGCGGCGGCCTCGCGCACCTTGGCCGCCTCGAAGCCCCGGGCGGTCTCCGGCAGAAACCCCAGGCCGAGGAGGCCGAGGGCCAGGACGAAGCCGCGCAGAACCTTTGTCAAACCGCACCTCGCCCCGAGATCAGAGTTCACGCCAGGGACGACGGTTTCGCCCCTCGGGGGAACCATAGGGGAGTCGCGCGCGGTCGCTCAACCGCTTTGCGTGACTGGGGCCCTGTCCCCGATATCGCGGGCGCCGATCAGTGGGCGGCCAGGGTCGGGATGGTCATGTGTTCCATGATGGTCTGGGTCACGCCGCCGAGCGCCAGTTCCCGCAAGCGGCTGTGCCCATAGGCGCCCATGACCAGGAGGTCGAAGTCGCGGTCGCCGATATAGGCCTGGATCGCGGCGCCGGCGTCGACCGAGGTGTCGCGCAGGCTGTCTACCGATACCTCGCAGCCCTGGCGCGCGAGATACCGGGCGATGTCGGCCCCCGGTTCGGCGCCATGGCCGGCGGCGCCGCCCTTGGGCTCGACGCTCAAGACGGTGACCGTCTCGGCCGCGCGCAGGAACGGCAAGGCGTCGCCGACCGCCCGGGCGGCCTCGCGGCCGGCATCCCAGGCGACCAGGATCTTGCGTCCCGGTACCTGCGCGGCGCCGATGAAGGGCACCACCAGGACCGGACGCGCGGCGGCCAGCAGGACCTCCTCGGGCAAATGGCGGCCGGCCGGCCCGGTGTTCTCGGGATCGGGCTGGGTCATGATCACCAGGTCGTTGTAGTGCGCGTTCAAGCGGACCAGGTCATAGGCGAGGCCGGGAAAGCAGGTCTCGACCCGGCACTCGAGGGCGACTCCCTGGCGCTGGCCCTCTTCGCCGAAGGTTCGTGCCAGGGCCTCGGCGTCGGCCTTGGCCGCCGCGAGCTGGGCTTCCAGGACATCGGCCAGCAGGGCATGGTGACTGTAGTAGGGGATGCTGGGTTGATAGATCGGGATCAGCGCCGTCAGATGCGCATCCATCTTTTGCGCCAGAGCCAGGGCCAGACGTTCCGTCGCCGCTGTCTCGGCGTGGGTCTCGAGATAGACCAGAATGGACTTGTAGGTCATGGCGTCCTCCCTCTGTTCGGCCCCGGCAGTGCCGGGCCGCGATGGCGATCTTACTCTCTCAGGGCGGTCTCGCGGCGCATTGATTCAAGTCAAGAGTCAGCGGCTCCAAGGCGGAGGCGGCAAGTGGCACTGGTCAGACCCTGGCGGTGGATCTAACGTCTTGCGCCATGACCGAGCCCCGCACGAACGAACTGGGACAACCGATCGGCGCGGCCCTGCCCGATTGGACACCCCGACCCCGTCCGCCTCAGACCCCCATGGTCGGGCGCCTCTGCCGCATCGAACCCTTGGACCCTGAGCGTCACGGCGACGACCTCTTCGCCGCCGACAGCCTCGACGCGGAAGGACGTAGCTGGACCTACATGCCCTACGGCCCCTTCGGCGACCTGGCGGCCTACCGCGCCTGGATCCTGCGCGACGCCCAGGGCGAGGACCCGATGTTCCACGCGATCGTCGATCTGGAGAGCGACCGCGCCGTCGGGGTCGCCAGCTATCTGCGCTTGCAGCCGGCGGTCGGCGTCATCGAGGTCGGCCATATTCATTACTCGCCGCTGCTGCAGCGCAAGCCGGCGGCGACCGAGGCCATGTACCTGATGATGGCCCGGGTCTTCGACGAACTGGGCTACCGGCGCTACGAGTGGAAATGCGACGCCCTGAACGCGCCCTCGCGGCGGGCCGCCCAACGTCTCGGGTTTCAGTTCGAGGGAGTCTTCCGCCAGGCCGTCGTGACCAAGGGCCGCAACCGGGATTCCGCCTGGTTCGCCATCATCGACCGCGACTGGCCGGCGCTCAAGGCGGCCTATGAAGCCTGGCTCGACCCGGCCAACTTCGACGCCGAGGGCAGCCAGAAACGCGCACTCTCCGCTCTCACGGCGGCGATCCGCTCAAGCGGCTGAGCGCGCCGCCCAGACTTTTCGCGTCATGGCCATGACGTTGTCATAGAGCCTCCGGGAGTCGGCGTTCAGGGCCGCCATGAGCGCCGCCGCCTCGGCCTCCAGGCGCAGCTGCGCGCCGGCGCCCAGGGCCTTTTCCAGGGCGGTCTTGTAGGCCGGCACCGCGCCCCAGAGCGGCACGGTCTCGGCGGTCAGCTCGACGTGATACTGCAGCGAGAAGGCCTGCTCGCCGATGGCCATGGCCTGGACCCGGCAGGCGGTGCTCTCGGCCAGAACGAGCGCGTCGCCGGGCGCCTCCAGGACCTCGGCGCCGTGCCACTGCAGGCAAGGACAGCGCCCGGTAAAGCCGGCGAAGAGGGGATGGCTCCGGCCGGTCTCGGTCAGGTCGACCGTCATCATGCCGATCTCCGGCTGGGCCGCCGGGCCGACCCGCCCGCCCAACGCCTCGGCCAGGAGTTGATGGCCCAGGCAGAGCCCGAAGTAGGGCAGGCCGCGTTCGACGACCGCCGTTCGGATCGCCGCCTTTTCCGCCTTCAGCCAGGGATGGCTGTCTTCCTCCCAGACGTCCATCGGCCCGCCCATGACCCAGAGCGCGTCGTAGTCGGCCAGCGGCGGGATCGCCTCGCCGGCGTCGAGCTCGACCGCGTCCCAAGCAATGCCGTCGGCGGCCAGGAAGTCGCGGAAGATCCCCGGGTGCTCGATATCGATGTGCTGGAAAACCAGAATGCGGGGGTCGCGGGCCATGGCGGAGTCCTCTTGCCTTGGGTCAAAGGGGCAGTGCGCGCTTGAAGATGCTGCGCCGTTCGGCGGCATCGAACGAGCGTTTGTACTTGGGCGGCGGCGCGTCGCTCACCTTGAGCAGGACGAAGGCCGGCCCGTTGGTCTGGCGCAATGCCCGGGCGGCCGCCTCGATCTCGCCCTCGACCGTCACCCTGTGGACCGAGGCGAGCCCCGCGCCTTCGGCGATCTTCGCCAGATCGACGCCGCGGCCGGTGTGGCTCTCCTGGTTGCCGGTCTCGCCGTAGCGCCCGTTGTCGACGCAGAGAATCGCCAGATTGGCCGGCTGCATCACCCCGATGGTGGCCAGCGCGCCGAGGTTCATCAGCAGTTCGCCGTCGCCGGTCGCGACCAGCACGCGCCGCGCCGGCTGGGCGAGGGCAAGCCCCAGGCCCATGCTCGCCGCCGCCCCCATGGCGCCGGCCAGCATGAAGGCGTTGGGCGCCTCCTGGGTCAGGTGGGCAATGTCCTTGGCGGTGCCGGCGAGGCCGGCGACGATCAGGAAGTCGGCGTGGTCCCCGATCAGCAGCGGCACGGCGGTCTTGCGGTCCAGCATCCGGCTCCGTCTCCTTGAGTCTTGCACCTTTGGCCGTGATTACACGACCAAAGGCGCGTTCACGCGCCACTGGGGCTTTCGCCCGCTTCGCGGCGCATCGTGGCATTCGCCACGATCAGTCCGTTTCATGGTCGCATGATTCCATCCGACCATGATCCGGTCTAGAAACTCTTGGCGCCGATCAGGCGCTGGGTCAGCAGCAGGGCGACGGCCTGGCCGGAATCCTTGACCAGGGTGAGCGCCGCCGCGGCCACCGGTACGACCTTCTCGGCCCGCTCGGCCGCCAGACAGGTCAGGCCCAGCGCCTCCATGGTCGGCCGCGCGGCGCGGCCCATGGGGATCTGCCAGGGGTTGGCCTCGCCGAACTCGCCGCGCATGGCAACCAGGGTCAGGAAGGGGAATCGGGCGTGGGCCAGCAGCGAAAAGAAGTTGATGCAGTTGCCCACGCCACTGGACTGCATCAGGAGGACCCCGAGAGCGCCCCCGAGGTCGGCGCCGGCAACGAGCGCGACGCCCTCTTCTTCGGTGGTGAGCGGGACGGCGGTCGCATCGGGGTCGGCGAGGGCGCGGTCGATCAGCACCTTGTGGCCGGCGTCGGGCACATAGGCGAAGATCGTCACCCCGGCCGCCCGAAGGGTGTCGTAGAGTTGATCCTGCCAGGCCGGATCGGCATTGCTGCTTTCGCTCATGGCCGGTGAAATCGCTTCCAATCGTCTCGCGGACCGCGCCGCATGCCGATTCCCTTCTTTCGAGCCCGGTGCCTTTTGGCTAGGCTCTGCCACTGCGGCCCCCACAGCGCTATCTGATCAAGGAACGACTATCATGTCACTCGCGAAGTATGCCTACCTCAACGGAGAGTTCGTCGAATGGGACAAGGCAACGGTCCATGTCTTCAGTCCGGCGGTCAAGTTCGGCGCTGGTGTATTCGAAGGGGTGCGGGCCTACTGGAACGACGACCAGGAACAGCTCTATGTCTTCCGCCTGAAGGAGCATTCCGACCGTCTGGCCTACTCGCAGCGGGCCATGCGCTTCGACAGCATCTTTGCCGCCGACGAGGTCAATGAAAAGACCCTGGAATTGCTGCGCCGCAACGAGTTCCGCGAGGGCGTCCATATCCGCCCGACGGTCTACGTGGACGGCTACGGCGACCCCGGCGCGACCGGCCCGACCAGCCTGGCCATCACCGCGGTGGCGCGCCCGGCGCCGGCCTTTCGCGATACCGGCTGCCGGGTCCAGGTCAGCGCCTGGCAGCGGATTTCCGATCGCGCCATGCCGGCGCGGATCAAGGCCAACGCCAACTACAACAACTCGCGCTTCGCCTCGGTTCAGGCCAAGGTCGACGGCTACGACACGGCGATCCTGCTGAACGACCGCGGCCTGGTCGCCGAGGGTCCCGGGATGTGCCTGGTGATCATCCGCGACGGCGTGGCGATCACGCCTTCGATTACCAACGACATCCTGGAATCGATCACCCGGGACGCGGTGATCACCATGCTGCGGGAGGACCTCGGCGTGCAGGTGGTCGAGCGCGATGTCAACCGCAGCGAGCTCTACGCCGCCGAGGAGGCGTTCTTCTGCGGCACCGCCTGGGAGGTCACTCCGATCGTCAACATCGACGGCCTGGATCTGGGCGACGGCAAGGTCGGGCCGATCTCGGGCAGGGTGAAGGACCACTACCTGGCGCTGGCCGAAGGCCGGATCGAGGACAAGCACGATTGGTTGACGCCGGTTTACTGAGTCTGCCCTTGTCGAAAAGGTCCCCAAGACCAGGAGAGACTCTCGTCTATTCCGGCAGCTTTTGGAGTTCGAACATGGCCCGCAGCAGGTCGCTCATCTTGGCATCTCCGAACCAGAGTTCGTAGATCGGCTTGATGCCGCCGTCCCGATAGAGACCGGCGAGCGTGGCATTGGCGGCCTGGAGCAGGTCTTCACGGCCGTGGCGGATGGCAATGGCATAGGGTTCATAGGAGAGGAAGCCGGCCGAGAGCATGTAGTCGTCGCGGTCGTCCCGCCCCCGCAGTTTTTCCCGCAGGATCACCCTGTCGCCGATATAGAGCGCGACCTCGTCATGGCGCAGCAGTTCGAAGGCGTCTTCATGGGTCTGCGCGCTGGGCTGGGGAAAGACCACGGCGTAGCCGAGCAAGTCCTCCACGCGGGCTTTTGTCGTGGTGCCGTCAACCACGCTGACCTTGATGCCCAGGGGACGCTTGGAGAGATCCTCCAGGGTTCCGAGGGTGGTTTTTTTGCGCTTGATCGCCCCCGCGCCGCTGACAAAGGTCAGCAGGCTGAAGTGATGGGCCTCCATCCGGCTGACGGTGACAGTGGTGGCCTCGCAAAGCAGATCCACCCTGCCGCCTCCCAGAAAGTCGAACCGGTTCGCGGCGGTGACCGGGACGAACTCCTTTTCGACCGTTCGGCCGGCCGGCAGGCCTTTTTCATAGGCATCCAGTATACGGCTGCAGAGGTCGACGCTGTAGCCGGCCCACCGACCGTCTTTCATGAAGGACAGGGGGGCCGCGTCTTGGCGCACGCCGAGGCGAATGAGTTCCGTCTGCCCCTCGTTTGCCTCGGCGGGCGGCGGGCCGAGGCCGCCCCAGATCAGCGCGCCGGCCCAGACCAGGGACAAGAGACGGGTGCCAAACGGGGACGGTCGTCCGGAGGAAACCGGTGCCTGGCGGACTTGCCGGATGCAAATGCTGTTACGTGATGAGATCATGGCAATCGCGCCTCTCAGGCCATCGCGGGTACGCGAGCGGCTTCCAGCGACTCGACTGCCGCGGCACGGTTTGAAAACTGATGATGGGAAAAGAGGGTGACGATCGTGCCGATCAGGCCTCCCTGGAGGGCCGTGACGACCCCGACATAGATGCTGAATGCCGGATCGGGGTCCTGGATCAGAAGGAGCGTCATCAAGAAGTAGCCCACCAGGCCGGCTGAGACAGCATGGTTGAGGGGTTGTAACGTCAGGCGCCGTCGTGTGACGTCCCGGCGCTGGGTGACGTCGACCGTGTAGGAGACCCAAAACCCGGTCACCATGCCGAGGGTCCCGAAAATCGGAATCCAAAGTTCGGCCTCTGTCGGGACGAGGGATCCGTCGGTCAGGAGTTGTTTCGCACACCACCAGACGAGTAGCCCGAGGCTGCCGGCCAGGTAACTCACGAAGCAGGCAACGGCGTATTGCAGGGCGGGCACGTCGAATTTTCCAAAGTTCATCGGCCGCCAGCGGCGCGCGACAATGCGCTTGTTTTGGTATTGCCAGGCCACGATGGCTGCCGTCCCGTGGAGGCTGATCGCCGATGTCGCCCAGATCAAGGCGTCTCCTGCATTCTGTGGAAACTTGTCGGATGTCGCGAGCTGCAGCAGTGCCGCGATGGCCGGTGTCAGAAGAACGATGACGATCACCAAGATGAAGAGCGCGAAGATCGCCGCGATCACGCCGTTGATGATGTTGTCCTTGTTGATGGCCGTGGTCGAAAGGCTGACCGCATTGAAGGCCCGGGTCACCGAGGCGGGATCGTTGCTTCGCTGAAAGATGCTGGCGGCGAGCAGAGCATGGATGTCGTGGAGCGTACTATCGATCTGCTTGATCGCCGCGTTTCGCTCCGTGGCGAGACTCGGATCGATCCCGTTGTTCCCGGCGGCCAGGATCGGTTTGATTTTTTCCAGGTCCGACAGCCCGAAAATCGAGAGCCTGATTCGGTTGAGAACGAAGTCGTAGTGCTCGAACACATAGACGTTCATGGCCTTGGACAGGATGTGCTTCTTGTTCTCGATCCGGTCGAAGAGGAACTGCATTCTGATCCAGCGGCGCAGGGGATCGGCGGTGAGGACGTCATCGTAATAGGTGGTGACGTCGTCCAGGTCTTTGTCGGTGATGAGCTTGTACTTCTCGTGGATGAACTGGATATCGGCCGTGTCCAGCGCCGCCAGATCGAAGCGCGCATGTTGGATGCGCCGGGCGAGTTTTTCGATGCCGTCGGGGATGCCGATGATGCGATGAGTGGCGCTGCGCACCGACAGCTCAATCTTGTTGAGCCATTGATAGTTGGTCGAGATCCCGGTCAGGATCATGGCGATGGCCATGGGTATCCAGGCCGGCACATAGGTGGGCTCGGGACTCGGGGCGCCAAAGGCAACTTCCAGGCTGTTGCCGCCGTCGTCGCCTTCCGGCGCCGCCGCATAGCCCACCGATGCATCGACCAGACCGGCGAACTTGGCCGCCTCCAGGATGTGGGGGAGAAAGACCGACAAGAGGGCATAGATCATCGTCATCAGGAAGAGGTAGACGAGGAACGCCTTGAGATAGTCCTGGTTGGAGGCGAGTTCGCGCGGTGCCAGCGTGGTGACGAAAGAGCCGCTGCTTTTCACCGGCGTGTTGAAGCTGTCGTAGCAGTAGATGAAGAGGAACGCCAAACCGCCAATGAAAGCGAGTTGAAAATCTGTGTCGAACGAAAGACTGCCTAGCTCGATGTCTTCCATGTCCTGCCCCCATTTTCCGCCATGGTGGCGCCCACATGGGCATCAAATGTGAACGCGAATGACAATAATTCAATCAGACGACTTGGTAGGATTTAGAACTAACGAGAGTGGGAATTCCAATATGCGATCATTGGATTGTATCCTTGCAGAGGTGCTTACTCTGCCTCGCGGAGAATTTGCGAAGCGGCACTGTCTATTTAATATACCTTCGACAGACCTGTGCCGCTGTGCGTTTAGTCACACCGCTTAGGGACAATCAAATAGAGAACCGAGAGCGTCGGTCGCACGATCGCTCTAGAAGAGCTGATAGGCGGTGTCGGTGACGCTGTAGCCTTCGGGGAAGGGGTCGTCGGGATCGAGGAAATAGCTGTGCTGACCGGTGATCCAGGCGCGGCCCGAGATCGAGGGCAGCACACCGGCGAAGTCGCCGACCGGCGCTTCCTTTTCGATCCGCATGTGAAACTCGGTGCCCAGGATCGAGCGCGAGATCAGGCGTTCGCCGAGGGTGATCTGGCCGCGCGCATGCATCAGGGCGAGGCGCGCGGAGGAAGCGGTGCCGCAGGGGCTGCGGTCGATCTTGCCGGGCGAGACCACGGTCGCGTTCGCCGCCGCCATCACGCCGCCTTCTTTCGCGACCGGGCCCAGAAAGGTGACGAAGGTCAGGCCGCCGATGTCGCCGAGCAGCGGGTGGACCGGTTTCATAGTATTGCGCAGGGCCGCCTTGATCGCTTCGCCGACCTCGACGATGCGCCGTGCGTTCTCCGGATTGATCTCGAGCCCGACGGCGCTGGCGTCGACCAGGGCGAAGTAGGCCCCGCCGTAACAAATGTCGGCCCGCACGGCGCCCAGCCCCTCCACCGTCACCGTAACATCGGGCTCATGCAGGTAGCAGGGGACATTGGTGGTGGTGACGCGCTCGACCTTACCCTCGCGACAGTCGCAGCGGATCGTCACCAGGCCGCCCGGGGTCTCCAACGTCAGATTGGTCTCGGGTTCGCTCATGGGCAGGATGCCCGCCTCCAGCAGAACCGTCGCCACGCAGATCGAGTTCGACCCGGACATTGGCGGGTAGTCCATCGGCTCCATGATGATGAACCCGGCCTGGGCCGCGGGATCCTTGGGCGGCACGATCAGATTGAAGTGGGTGAAGACACCGCCGCGCGGCTCGCGGATCAACAGGCGCCGCAGGCCGTCGCCTTCGCTCTGCAGCCAGTCGCGCTGGGCCTTCACCGTATCGCCCGGCGGCGGCAGCACGCCGCCGACGATGACATTGCCGACCTCGCCCTCGGCATGAGCGCCGATCACCTGAATGGCCTTGCTTGTGCGCATGGGTCTGCTTCTCCAAAAACCAAAAGGCCCTGGCGCAGGACCCCTATCCGGCCGCCGTGATAGCGGCCCACCTTCCTTTTGTCACATCCCTTCTTTAAGGTAGCAGTGGCCAGCACAAGATCGCCTCGACGACCCGCGACCGGCGGGCAACCCGGTAAAAGAGGGAGGGCTCTATGGCCAAGGACATCAGTTTCGCCACCTTCAATCTTTACAATCTGCAGCTCCCCGGCAAATTCGTTTATCGGTCGAAGGTCAAGCATTCGGCCTACGACGATAAGATCGCCTGGTCGTCGAGCCTCCTGACCCAACTGGACGCCGACGTCATCGCCTTCCAGGAACTCTGGTCCAAGGACTGCCTTGCCGACCTCTTCAAGGCGGCCGGTCTCCAGGCCAAATACAATCTCCATTTCATCGGCTCCACCTGGGGCGGCATCGCCGTGGCGGCGGCGGTCGGCAAGACCTGGAAGGTCATCAAGGCGACCAACCACAAGGCCTTTCCCAAGGGCTTTCGGCTGATCAAACGCAAGCGCGGCGCCAGTCAGGACAAGGAGCGCGAAGACGACGAGATCGACATCAGGGCGACCCGCTTCACGCGCACCATTATCCAACTGACCCTGCAGCATAAGACCAACAAAAAGCTGCAGCTTGAGGTCTTCTGCGTCCACCTGAAGGCCAAGCTGCCGACCAACCTCGACAAGAAGGAACGGCAGAACCCGCTGCTCAACGATCACGCCGACGCCTTGGGCAGCGCGATCTCCACGATCCGCCGGACCACCGAGGCCGCCGCCCTGCGGCTCCTCCTCGACAAGGTCACGCGCAACAGCAACCGTCCGGTGGTGGTGATGGGCGACTTCAACGACGGCGTTCTCAGCAACACCCTCTCGATCATCACCGGACAGCCGCCCTACAAGCTGTTCCAGGCCAAGGCCCTGAGCAAGAGCAAGACGGCCAAGTCGAAGCGCGACATGGGTCTCTATTCCGCGGCCATGCTGCAGCAGTATCACGCCCTGCGCGACGTCCACTACAGTCACAACTATCAAGGCGTCCAGGAAACCCTGGATCACATTCTGGTGTCGGAGGAGTTCTACGATCACTCGCCCAACCGGATCTGGTCCTTCAAGGCGATGCGGCTGTGGAACGACCATGTCGACGAGCACGACCCCCGGGAAAAAGCACCGGACAAGAAGTTCGGCGACCATGGGATCATGCGTGCGCAGTTCGTCTTCGACCGCGCCGGGGCTTGAGGCTAACGCTTTAGAAACCCGCCTCGTCAATGTCGAGAACCGTGGTGTCACCGGCCGCGACGGGACCCAGCCAGGCGGCGACCAGGGGCAGCTCGTGGCGGCAGAAGAACCGCGCCGCCAGGATCTTGCCCTGGTAGAAGGTCCGTTCCGTTTCCGATAGGGCCGCGCTGCGCGCCAGGGCCGCCTGGGCGGTCCCGGCCTGTTCCAGCCACCGCCAGGCCACGGCGACATGGCCGAAGGCGTGCAGATAGGGTGTCGCATTGACCAGGGCCGCCGCCTTGCCGGCCGTGCCGACCCGCTGCCGGGTCGCCTCGCTGGCGGCGGTGAGGTCGTGCAGCGCCGCGCGCAGGGCGTCGCGCTCGCTTTCCAGGTCTCCGGCGGTTGCCGCCAGGGTTGCCTCGACCCGGCCGGCGAAAAGCGCCAGGGCCCGGCCCTCGTCGCCCGCCACCTTGCGGCCCAGCAGGTCCAGGGCCTGGATGCCGTTGGTGCCCTCGTGGATCGCGTTCAGGCGGTTGTCGCGGTAGAGCCGCTCGACCGGGACGTCGCGGGTGTAGCCGGCGCCGCCGTGAACCTGGATCGCCAGGGAGTTGGCCTCCAGGCAGAACCAGGACGGCCAGGCCTTGATCACCGGGGTCAGCAGGTCGAGCAGCGCGGCGGCCTCGGCGCGGCCGTCTTCGCTGTCCGCCGTCGCCTGCTCGTCGAGCAGGCGCGCGCCATAGAGCGCCAGGGCCAGGGCGCCCTCGCTGTAGCATTTCTGCAGCAGCAGCATGCGCCGCACGTCGCCGTGGCGGATGATCGGCACCGGTGGGCCTCGCGGGTCCTTGTCGTCCAGGGCGCGGCCCTGGCGCCGCTCCTTGGCGTAGGCCAGGGAAAGCCGGTAGCCGATCGTCCCCAGCATGATCGCGCCCAGGCCGACGCCGATGCGCGCCTCGTTCATCATGTGGAACATGGCGGCCAGACCCCGGTGCGGCGCCCCCACCAAGGTTCCCAGGCTCTCGCCGGTCTCGCCGAAGTTCAAGAGGCAGTTGGTGATGCCGCGGTAACCCATTTTGTGATTGAGCCCGGCCAAGGCGATGTGGTTGTCGGCGCCGAGCGTGCCATCGGCCCCGACCCGGCGCTTGGGCACGGCGAAAAGCGAGATGCCGCGCACGCCTGGTGGCGCATCGGGCAGGCGCGCCAGCACCAGATGGACGATGTTCTCGGCCAGCTCGTGGTCGCCGCCGCTGATCCACATTTTCGCGCCCTCGAGGCGGTAGGCGCCGTTGTCGGCCGGTTCGGCGCGGCAGCGCAGGTCGCCCAGGGCCGAGCCGACATCGGGCTCGGAAAGGCACATGGTGCCGAAGTAACGCCCCTCGGTCATGGGCGCCATCAGGAGCCGTTTCTGCTCGTCCGTGCCGTGGACGGCCAGCAGATTGGCGGCTGCCTTGGTCAGCATCAGATAGCCCGCGGTCGAGACGTTGGCGCCCTTCATCAGGCCGTGGCAGGCCTGCAGGACCAGGTGCGGTAGCTGCAGGCCGCCCTGGTCGTGATCCAGGTGGGCGGCGAAGAAGCCGGCCTCGCGCAGCTTGGCCAGGGCATCGCCGACGGCGGGCTCGATGCGGACCTTGCCGTCCTCGACCCGGGGTTCGTTCCGGTCGAGAGCCGCGGCATGGGGCCAGAGTTCCTCCTCGGCCAGTTTCTGCGCCAGGTCCAGGACGGCGCCCAGGCTGGTCCGGTCATGGTCGCCGTAGCGCGGCGTGGCACAGAGATCCGCCAGCCCCAGAACCTCGAAGAGCTGGAAGTCCAGGTCGCGGCGGTTGAAGAGCGTGCTCACCGGATGGCCCTGCGGCTTTCAGAGAACCTCGAAGAGGGCCGCGGCGCCCTGGCCGCCGCCGATGCACATGGTGACCACCACCTTCTTGGCGCCGCGCCGCTTGCCCTCGATCAGGGCGTGGCCGGTCAGCCGCGCGCCGGTCATGCCGTAAGGATGGCCGATGGAGATCGAGCCGCCGTCGACGTTCAGGCGCTCGTTGGGGATGCCCAGCTTGTCGCGGCAGTAGAGCACCTGCACGGCGAAGGCCTCGTTCAGCTCCCAGAGGTCGATGTCGTCGACCGTCAGGCCGGTGCGCTCCAGCAGTTTGGGAATGGCATGGACCGGGCCGATCCCCATCTCGTCGGGCTCCAGGCCGACCACCGCCATGGCGCGGTAGGCCCCGAGCGGCGCCAGGTTCTTCTGTTCGGCCAGCTTGGCCTCCATCACGACACAGGCCGAGGCGCCGTCGGAAAGCTGGCTGGCGTTGCCGGCGGTGATCACATGGCCGGGCCCGCGCACCGGCTCCAGCCCGGCCAGGCCCTCGGCGGTGGTCGAGGGGCGGTTGCCCTCATCCTGGGTCAGGGTCACCGCTTCGTCGCGGATCTCGCCGGTTGCCTTGTCCTTGACCGCCTTGACCGTCGCCAGCGGCACGATCTCGGAGTCGAAACGTCCCGCTTCCTGTCCGGCGGCGGTGCGCTGCTGGCTCTGCAGGGCGTAGGCGTCCTGGGCCTCGCGGGAGATGCCGAACTTCTCGGCGATGTGCTCCGCGGCGTTGCCCATGGGCCAGCACTCGAAGGGGCAGGTGAGCCCGTCGTGGGCCATGAGGTCGGTCATCTCGGTCGGGCCGTACTTGACGCCCTGGCGGACGTGGGCGAAGTGGGGGGCGCCGGTCATGTTCTCGAAGCCGCCGGCGATGACGCACTCGTTGTCGCCCGCCTTGATGGACTGGGCGGCCATCATCACGGCTTCCAGACCCGACCCGCAGACCTTGTTGATGGTCTTGGCGGAAAGGGTGGTGGGCAGGCCCGCCTTGAGCGCGGCCTGACGGGCGGGGTTCTGGCCCAGCCCGCCCTGGAGGACGCAGCCGAAGATCGCCTCGTCGATGTGGTCCTTGATCGCGGGGACATCGTTCAGGACGCCCTCGATGGCGAAGGCGCCGATCTGGGGGGAGGGGGTGCCCGCGAGGGAGCCAAAGAACTTGCCGATGGGGGTGCGCTTGGCGCTGACGATGACGGGCGTGCTGGACATCTCGGCCTCCGTGAGGGCTGATTGCGTACGAAGTGGGGTTGGGCCGAAATGATAGGGACGCCCGGTGGGGGGCGTCCCTGCAGAGAAATTAGGATGTGCGGCGTGTCTATGGGCAGCCCGCCCCGAACGCGGTCAGGAACGCGAGCACGTCGGAGAAGTCGAACACGCCCGTCGGCGGGGCGAGATCCGCGGCGCTGTCCATCGTTCCGAACGCGGACAGGAACGCGATCACGTCCGTGAAGTCCAGGGCGCCCAGGGGCTCGGCCAGGTCCGCGGCGTTGCAGGGCATCGGGCCGGTGAGGACGATGCCGTCGGCGCTGGGCCCGCCCAGAGCGATGATTTCGGCGTCGGAGAGCATGTCGTCGGCGAAGTACATGTTCGCCATGTAGACCGTCTCGGAGCGCCCGCCCACGAGATCGGCGAAGAGGCAGACGGTCGCGGAGCACGGGCTGGGGCCCTGCGAGCCCGGGGCGGTTCCGGTCGAGAGCGCCCACGGGCTCGGGAACTCGCCCCACGAGGCCCAGTCGCCCGGGTCGATGGCCTCACCGTCGGCGTAGGTCGGGTTCGTGGGATCGACCTGGTTGTAGAGCCAGTCGCCGTTGGTCTCGAACTGGTAGACGCCGTCGAGGAAGACGCTCATCTTGGCGGTGGTGAAGTCGTCGCAGACAAGGGCGAGGCGGAACCAGGTGTCGGGTGAGATGGGCAGGGGCTTGTAGACCTCGGAGGAGAAGTCCGCGCCGGAGTTGCCGAACATCATCTGCCCGCCCGCGTTGCGGAAGAACGCGTCACCGGTGTTGTCGTTGTTGTGGTTGCCCTGGAGCAGGGCGAGGGGGAACTCGCGGGGGGTGGTGTTGGCGGGGAAGTCGCTGTACCAGGCCTCGCTCGGGATATAGAGGTCGAAGACCATGGTCCACTGGCCGAAGAACTTGCCGGGGTAGGTCGGCTGCGTTCCGGCGAACATGCCCAGGCCGAGGCCGCGGCGGTGGTCGGGGTTGCCCGTCGAGAGGTTGCGCGCCGGGCTGGTGCAGTAGACGGTGTCCTCGCTGCCCCCGGGCCCGGGGATGCCCAGGGCGGTGGTGGTCATGAACGAGGACTGGGCTGCGGTGACGCCTGTGGGGGTGGTGGGGTTGGGGTTGTCCTCGTCGCCGACGCCGCCGAGGACTGTGCCGAAGGCGGGGGTGTCGAGGTAGGCGAGCTTGGCCGCGTCGGAACCGGGGGCGCTGTCGAGGCTGCCATCAAAGCGCCACTCGGTCTGCTGGCGGGGGGAGGGCGTCCAGGTGTCGAGCATTGCGAAGCCATCGGTGAAGGTGGCGCTGCCCGTGAGGAATCCGGTGGGGATGTCGATGTCCTTGAGGGCGCCGGTGAGCGCGCCAGTATCGTCGAGAGTGAGCTCGATGGTGATCGAGAGGTCGAGGTCAAAGGACTCGTTGCCGAAGCTGCCCGAGAAGGGCTCGGACCAGATCTGGTTGACGGGGTTCACGAGCGCGCCCGCGGGGTAGCGGACGTAGCCGCGGGTCAGGAAGGAGTTGCCGGGCTGGAGGATGTCGAGCAGCTCCTCGAGCGTAGAGCCCGACGGGATAAAGCTCGAGAGCGGGAAGGTGGTGTCCACCGTCCCGCCGAGCGTCCACCGGTACCCGGTCGCGGGCACGATGTGCTGCGCGGGCCCGACGGGGAAGGGCGAGGAGACGGAGTTGCGGATCTGATCGGGGAAGCAGGGGCCGAGGAACTGGCACTCGATCGTCGCGCCGGTGAGGTCCACGGCGACGTCGGTGTCAGGCTGGGCAAGCGCGATCGCGGGCAGGGACGCGGCGGCGATCGCGAGGGCAACGGGGGCTGGGCGGGGCATGGTCTCTCTCCTTCGTGAGGGCACAGCGTACCGGGGGCGTGGTCGGAGTCCAAGGGGCCCGGGGCCGGGGGGGAAGGGATTCCCGCTACACTGGGGGGATGGGCCGGACTGGGCACAGACGGGGGCGGGCGTTCACGCTGATCGAGCTGCTGGTGGTCATCGCGATCATCGCGCTGCTGATCGGGATCCTGCTGCCCGCGCTGGGGGCGGCGAGGGACATCGCCAAGAAGGGGCGGTGCCTGTCGAACCTGCGTCAGCTCTCGATCGGGATGCAGGCGTACTCCAACGACACGAGCAAGGAGCTGTTCTGCCCCTCGTTTCACGCGTTCGAGGACAACATCGGGTGGCTCTTCCCGGAGTATGTCAACTCGTATGAGGTTGCGCTGTGCCCCTCGACCGTCAACCAGATCAACGACCTGGATACAAAGCTCAGCGACCTGCCCGGGCCCCTGGCGATGCTGCCCGAGGTCATCGGGCGAGACTTCTCGATGCAGCTGTTCGCGCCCGCGGCGGACCGTGAGGACGACCGGGGCGGGCACTCCTACGAGCTGTTCATGTGGTCAACGCCCGGCAAATACCCGGACGGCGAGGTCATCGTGCCCGCGCCGTACTCGGGATCCGTGCGCAAGCAGCTCGGGTTCAAGGCGCCCAGCGACGCGCTGATGGTCCCGCTGTACGACAACGCGGAAGAGGCGCCCGGCGTGCTCAAGACGCAGCGCAACACACGGTTCCCCTCGCGCACGCTGCTGGTCCTTGACAACGACAACGACGAGCTGAGCCCGCTGGGGGCGCAGCTGGGCATCCCCGGGCGCCTCGACGGCGAGTCGAACTGGCCCAACGAGTGGAACAACCACGACGAGGACGGGCTGCAGATGGCCTTCGCCGACGGCTCCGCCCGGTGGGTCTCGACAGGCGAGGAGCTCATCGAAACCTATCTCGGTTCGCACGAGGGCGTCGAGCCCCGCATCCTGCTCGAGAACTCGCGGTTCCGGACCCGCCCGTTCGTGTACCGCGGCGAGCCGATCGACGAGTACTTCGACCCCGCGACCGACTGAGTCAGTGCTTCTCATTCTTCTTCGGCTCGTCCGCCTTGGGCGCCTCTGGCGCCTTGGTCGTGAGCAGCAACACGCCGAGCCCAATGATCCCCGCGAGGATCGAGGCGGCCAGGATGCCGATCTTGGCCTCGTCCAGGTGCAGCTTGGAGTCCTTGAACGCCAGGTTGGCGATGAACAGCGACATCGTGAACCCGATGCCCGCGAGCCAGCTGG
>JAJFGK010000106.1 GCA_021776195.1 Kiloniellaceae bacterium
CAGGTCAACTCGATCCAAACGACCACAATCTGGCCGAAACCCGTGCGTTCGAAGATTTCCGCACCGGCGAACGCTTTCTATTGCCGTCACGCACATTGACAGAGGCCCATTTCCTCGCGTTCCAGGCGCTGTCTGGCGACAATCATCCGATCCACTATGACCGGCACTACTGCGCGCGCCACGGCCACCCGGATCTCCTTGCTCACGGATTCCAGGTGCTGATCCAAACCGTCATCGGCGCCAGTCTACTGCCGCACCAGATGGGCGCGAGCCTGATCGGCTTCGTCGAACAGTCTTCGAAGTTCCTCAAGCACGTCTATGTCGGCGACACGCTCTATCCGACGGTGACGATCGCGGATCTGACCCCGCAACGCACGACCGGCGTCATGACCTGTAACGTCACGGTGCACAATCAGGAGGGTGTTCTGGTCCTGGAGGGTTGGCACAAGTACCTGCTGCGCCTGCGCGGGACGCCTTAGCGCACCGCGAGGTCGGCGCTGGGGATGGCTTCCGGCGGCGCGGTCTCGCCGTCCGGGCGCGCGCGAAGGTGGCCGTAGATGCGAAATTCGATGCGCTTGAAGACGAACAGCAGGCCATAGGACAGCACCAGGTAGACGCCCCCGAGGAAGATCCAGATTTCGAAGGGCCGCAGCGTCTGGGCGATCACCACCCGGCCGACGCCGGTCAGGTCCATCAAGGTGATGACAGAAATCAGCGACGTGGCCTGGAACAGGAAAATGACCTCGTTGGAATAGGCCGGAAGCGCCAGGCGCGCGGCCTTGGGCAGTATGATCCGGCGCATGCGAAGCGCCCGGCTCATGCCGCAGGCCTTGGCCGCCTCGACCTCGCCGGCCGGGACGGCCTGAATGGCGCCACGCAGGATTTCGGCGGTGTAGGCGGCGGTGTTGAGGACCAGGGTCAAGGCGGCGCAGAAGTAGGGTTCGCGAAAGAAGGTCCAGAGGCCCAGGTCTTTCAACTCGGCGACGAACTGGCCGCTGCCGTAGTAGACCAGGAACAACTGGACCAGAAGCGGCGTGCCGCGGAAGTAGAACATGTAGCCATAGACCGGCATCCAGACCAGCGGGTTGCGCGACAGCCGCATCAGGGCGATCGGCACCGAGCAGACGAGGCCGATCAGCACGCTGACCACGGTGATCTCGATGGTCAGCAGGGCGCCGCTCAAAAATCGCGGCAGGTTCTCGGCGATGACGCTGAAATCCATCGCTCAGGCCCTCCGCACGCCGCGATTGGCCCAGGCCTCGGCCTTGCGCAGCACCTGGAGCGAGACGATCGTGACCGCAAGGTAGACCAGCGAGGCGCCGAAATAGAAGGTGAAGGGCATGCGCACCGCGCGCGCCGCGATGTCGGTCATGCGCATCAGCTCTGGCAGCTGGACAACCGACATCAAGGCGGTCGCCTTCACCAGCACGAGCCAGACGTTGCCCAGTCCTGGCAGGGCAAAGCGCCAGACCTGTGGCAGCAGGATGCGGCGAAAGGTCAAAAAGCGGCTCATGCCAATGGCCCGCGCCGCCTCGGCCTGACCTTTGTCGATGGCTTGAAAGGCGCCGCGAAAAACCTCGGTCATGAAGGCGCCGTAGATCGTCCCCAAGGTCAGCGTACCGGCGGTGAAGGGGTCGATATTGACGATGATTTCTTCGCCGAAAACGGCGGACAGCAGATCCTGCAGGATAATGGTCATCTGATAATAGACCAGCAGGATGAGAACCAGCTCCGGCACCCCGCGAACTACCGTCGTGTAGGCGCCGGCCAAGGTTCGCGCCGCGGGATTATTCGAGAGCTTGGCCCAGGCCCCCAAGAGGCCGAAGACGATGGCAAGGGGAAAAGCCGACATACTCACCAACAAGGTGACCTTGCCGCCTTCCCAAAAGACCCATTCGTAATCCTTGAAATCGATCAAGTTCTGCCTCGGTAAAAATAGGACCGCCCGGATTCCGTCAATCCGGGCGGCCCCTTCTCCTCCATTCGATCGACTTGACCCGGCTATTCGCCGTAGACGTCGAAGTCAAAGTACTTGGCGTTGATTTTCTGATAGGTGCCGTCGGCCCTGATTGCCGCGAGTGCCTTGTTGAAGGCCTCGACGAGGTGTCCTTCGCCCTTGCGAATGGCGATGCCGGCGCCCACGCCGTGGATCTCCGGATCGTTGTAGTTGCCGCCGATAAAGGCACAGCAGGCCCCTTCCTCGGTGCTGAGGAAGCCTTCGTCGAGTGCGACGGAATTGGCCATCACCAGATCCAGGCGCCCGGACACCAGATCCGCATTGGCCTCGTCCTGGGTGGCATAGGCCCGGATCTCGACATCGGGGAAGTGCTTGCGCAGGAAATCCTCGTGAGTGGTCGAACGCTGGACGCCAACGGCCTTGCCGGCGAGGGCGGCCGGCGACATATCGAAGCCGGCGTCCTTGGCGGCGACGAACTTGGCGGGCGTGTTGTAGTACTTGCCGGTGAAGTCCACGACCTCGGCGCGCTTGGGCGTGATCGACATGGAAGCGATGATCGCGTCGTACTTCTTGGCGATCAGGCCGGGGATGATGCCGTCCCAGTCCTGCACGACGAATTCGCAGTCCAACTCGGCGGCGGCGCAGAGCGCATCGGCGATATCGATATCGAAGCCCTGCAGCTTGCCCCCGGAATCGATCCAGTTGAACGGCGGGTAGGCGCCCTCGGTGCCGATCCGCACCTTTTCGCCGGCCATTGCACCGCCGGCCATCAGGCCGACTGCTGCGGCGGCGACCGCCGCTATGATGAGCTTTCTCATGATGTCACTCCCTTTTTAGTTTTTTGAAACCGGGTTTGCTTTGAGTATCGTTGCACTTCGCTTGGCCCTAGGCGCTGAGGTTACTCGCCAGGAATTGGCGGAAGCGGTCGGATTTTTGTGCGGCGAAGACCTCGCGCGGCGTGCCACGCTCCTCCACGCGGCCTTCGTGCAGATAAATGACTTCGCTGGAGACCTCGCGGGCGAAGCCCATTTCGTGGGTGACCACGATCATGGTGCGTCCCTCTTCGGCGAGTTGACGCATAACGCGCAGCACCTCGCCCACCAGTTCGGGATCGAGGGCCGAAGTCGGCTCGTCGAACAGCAGGACTTCGGGGTCCATGGCCAGCGCGCGGGCGATCGCCGCGCGCTGCTGCTGGCCGCCCGAGAGGTGCGAGGGATAGTAGTCCAGCTTGTCGCCGAGGCCGACCTTGGCGAGAATCGCGCCGGCCCGCTCCACCGCCTCGGCCTTGGGCATTTTCAGCACGTGGACCGGTGCTTCGATGACGTTTTGCATCACCGTCATGTGGGACCAGAGATTGAACTGCTGAAACACCATGCCCAGGCGGGCGCGGATCGCATCGACCTGGCGGGCATCCTCGGGAACGGTCTCGCCGCGTCGGTTCTTGGTCATGCGGATCAGCTCGCCACGCACCGAGACCCGGCCGGAATTCGGAATTTCGAGCAGATTGATGCAGCGCAGGAAGGTGCTCTTGCCGGAGCCCGAGGCGCCGACCATAGCGATCACGTCGCCCTCCTGGGCAGTCAGGGATACGCCCTTGAGAACTTCCAAGCTACCAAAGGATTTATGTACGTCCTCGGCCTGTAACGCAACCGGCGCGCCCCCCAGCGCGGCCGCCTGAACCTGCGACACCGCTCTT
This sequence comes from Kiloniellaceae bacterium, assembly GCA_021776195.1. The sequence continues at coordinate 3,654 of JAJFGK010000106.1, forward strand.
ACTCCCCGTCAAACTCTTTCTTGTCTCGGGACGTTCTTTTACTCCGTCCACGGCAAGACGTTACTGTTCCTGGTCGGCCATGACCAGACAAAAGGGACTCGCGGTGGGGTCGACTCGGGCCTTGGTAGTGGAAATCAGGGTTGCAGGCCAAGGCGTTCGGCCAAGGCCCGGACGGCGGTCCGCTGGGCGGCGTCTTCGGGCAGATCGGCGACCAGGGTGCGGGCCTTTTCCAGGGCGTCGCGGGCCTTTTCCGTCTCGCCGAGGACGCCATAGGAACGGGCCAGCTGCAGCCAGCCCTTCAAATCGTCGGGGTCCTCCGACAGACGCTCGGCCAATCGTGACACCATGGAGCGGATGAAGGCGGCGCGCTCCTCTTCGCTCATGGCCGCGGCCGCCGCCACGTCATCGGCCCCCGGGCCGACGCTATCGGGGGCGCCCTCGGGGCCGGTTCCCTCGAGCACGACGGCGGGATCGAGCTCGAGGCTCCGGGCCAATTCGGTGATCTGACGGCGCACCAGGGGGATCCAGGGTGCCGTGGGAGAGGAATCCCGCAGCAGCCCGAGCCAGACTTCCAGGGCGCGCGCTCCCTGGCCGTCCTGGACCATGGCCAGCCCGGCGTAGTAGCGCGCGCTGGCATTGGTCGGGTCGCGGCGCAGCACCTCGGCGAACAGCAGTCTGGCATCGCGCTCGACGATGCCCTCGGCGGCGCCGATTAGGGACTCGGCCAGCGATATCCGGGCGTTGTTGTTGTCCGGATTGGCCTCCAGTGCCACCTTGTAAGCGGCTTGGGCCGCCTGGGCGTTGCCGACGCGCCGCTCCATATGGCCGAGCAGCAGCCAAGCCTCGTCGTCCTTGGGGTTTTGCGCCACGCGGTCGCGCAGCTGCGCGGTGATCGTCGCGAAGTCGCCGCCGCCTTCCCCCTCGCTTGCCGGCCGTTCGGCAAAGGGCTGGCTTTCGGTTCCAGGCGATCCCAGCCACAGATAGAGCGATAGGCTGGCCACCGGGACCAGGATGGCCACCACCGCGGCCTTCCAGCGCGCGCCGGCCGGCGCCCTGCTGTCATGGTCCGCAGGATCCGTTGCCAGCCCCAAGGCCAGAATTCTGCGCTCGATCTCGAGGCGGGCCGCTACCGCGTCCTGGTCGGAAATCAGGCCGCGCTCGCGATCGCGATCCACTTCCCCCAGTTGGTCGCGGTAGACCGAAAGGTCGTGGCCTCGACGATCCGAGCCGGGTTCGGCCGGGGCCAGCAAGCCGCGCGCCAGAAGGGCGGTGACCAGGGCCGCCAGGAGTGCGGCAATTATCCAGAAAGTCACGGCTTCGGAACTCCCCCGGAATCGTCGCGCTCGTCTTCGGCCAGGATCGCCTCCAGCCTGGCGTTCTCCCCGGCGTCGAGGGCCGTGGCCTGCGCCGGGCGGGCGCCGCCCTGGCGCATCAAAAACCGCCGGACCAGGAAGAGCACCAGCAACAGCAGGACGAAGGGGCTGAACCAGAGGAGATAGTTGCTGGGTTTCAAGGGCGGACGCAGCAGCACGAACTCGCCATAGCGGGCGACCAGATAGGCCTTGACCCCATCGTCGGTATCGCCGGCCACGAGGCGTTCGCGAATCAGAATGCGCAGTTCGCGCGCCAACTCGGCGTTGGACGAGTCGATCGACTCGTTCTGGCAGACCAGGCAGCGCACTTCGGCCGACAGGTCCCGCGCCCGGGCTTCCAGCAGGGGATCGTCGAGGATCTCGTCGGGATCGACCGCGCCGGCCGGCGGGCCGATGGGGGTCAGGACGATCGCCGCGAACAGCAGGACCCAGAGTGCCCGGCGTACCATCAACGCAGCGCCTCGAGGATCGGCTGCATTTCGGTTTCGATCGTCGCCTTGGTCAGGGGGCCGCGATGGTGAAAGCGGATCTGACCCGCGTCATCGATGATGAAGGTCTCCGGCAGGCCGTAAACGCCCCATTCGATCGCACCGCGGCCGGGATCGGACCCGATGCGATCGTAAGGGTTGCCGAGCTGCTCGAGGAAGCGGGCCGTGTCGGCCGGCTTGTCGCGGTGGCTGATGCCGAACAGCCGAACCCCCGGGCTTGTCGCCAGATCCGTCAGCAAGGGGTGCTCGATCCGGCAGGGGACGCACCAGGAGGCGAAGAAGTTGACCAGGGTGACGCCCTTGCCGGTCAGATCGGCGGTCGCAAAGCCTGGCCGGTCGATCCCCTCGACCGCCGGGTAGTCGAAGGTCGGGACCGGCTTTTCCAGCATCGCGGTCGGAATGAAGCGCGGATCCCGACCTGGGTCGAGACCCCAGAGAAAAACCCCGGCGACGACGACGAAGACCGCCAGCGGGCTGAGAAAGAGCAGGCGGCGCAGGGCCGTGCCCTTGGCCGCCGCGGTCTCGGGGCGCTGATGGTTTGGCTCGCTCAAGGTCTCACACCGTCTCGTTGGCAAGGGTGGCCGGCCGCTTGGCCGGGCGCCGCCGCACCGGCGCGCCGACCCGCAGCCGCCGATCGCTGAGCGAGACCAGGCCGCCCAGCATCATCGTCAGGCAACCGAACCAGATCCAGGGCACGAAGGGTTCGTTGTAGACCCGCACGGTGCGCCCGCCCTCCTGGTTGGCATCGCCGATCACCACATAAAGATCGGCCATCCCGGTGGTGTGAATGGCGGCCTCGGTGGTCGGCATGTTCTGGACCGGATAGAGGCGCTTTTCAGGTTCCAGGACCGCGACCGGCGCACCGTCGCGGGTCACGGTAATGCGCCCGCGTTCGGCCAGATAGTTGGGTCCCTGGTGCTCGGTCACGCCCTCGAAGCGCAGGTCGTAACCGGCGACGGCGATCTGCTGGCCGGGCTGCAGGGCCACAACCACCTCTTCCTTCCAGAAGCTGGAGCCGATGATCCCAACCACGGTGATGGCCATGCCGGCATGGGCCAGGGTCATGCCATGGGCCGCGCGCGGCAGACCCTTGGCGCGGGCCCAGCTGTCGCCGAGAGGGACACGGAACAGGCGCACCCGCTCGGCCCACTCGCTCAGGGTGGCAACCAGAAGCCAGGCCGCGATGGCGAGGCCGAAGGCCGCCAGGACCGGACCGCCGCTTTTCAGGTAGAGCGCGGCGAGCAGGGTGACGAAGGCCGCCAGCCCGGCGAACTTCAGCCGCGAAAGGACGCCCTGCAGGTCGGCGCGCTTCCAGGCCAGAAACGGTCCGGCCGCCATGATCAGAATCAGCCCCACCATGATCGGCCCGAAAGTCAAATTGAAGTAGGGCGGACCGACCGATGTCTTGGTGCCCAGGGCCTCGGTGTAGAGGGGGTAGAGGGTGCCGATGAAGACCGTGGCGCAGGCGATGGTGAGGAAGACGTTGTTCAGCACCAGGCCGCTTTCCCGGCTGACCGGGGCGAAAAGACCGCCCGAGGCGAGCTTTGGCGCGCGCCAGGCAAAGAGCGCCAGGGACCCGCCAATCGCGATCCCGAGCAGCAGCAGGATAAACAGGCCGCGGGTCGGATCGGTGGCGAAGGCATGAACCGAGGTCAGCAGGCCGGAGCGCACGATGAAGGTGCCCATCAGCGACAGGGCAAAGGTCAGGATCGCCAGCAGGATGGTCCAGGTCTTCAGGGCCTCGCGCTTTTCCACCACGATGGAGGAGTGGAGCAGGGCGGTGCCCAGCAGCCAGGGCATGAAGGAGACGTTTTCGACCGGGTCCCAGAACCACCAGCCGCCCCAGCCGAGCTCATAGTAGGCCCACCAACTGCCCAGGGCGATGCCGGCCGTCAGGCAGCACCAGGCGGCCAGGGTCCAGGGCCGCACCCAACGGCCCCAGGCGGCATCGACACGGCCCTCGATCAGGGCGGCGATGGCGAAGGAAAAAGCGACCGAGAAGCCGACATAGCCCATGTAGAGCATCGGTGGATGGAACGCGAGGCCGGGATCCTGCAGCAGCGGGTTGAGATCCTGGCCGTTGATCGGCGCCGGAAACACCCGCTCGAAGGGATTGGAGGTGAAGAGCGTGAAGGCGAGAAAACCGACCGCGATCAAGGCCTGGATCGCCAGCACCCGGGCGCGCAGGCTGGGCGGGAGATTGCCGCCGAAGAGCGCCACCGCCGAGCCGAAGATCGCAAGGATCAGCACCCACAGCACCATGGAGCCCTCGTGATTGCCCCAGACGCCGGAGATCTTGTAGAGCAGCGGCTTACTGGAGTGCGAGTTGGCGACCACGTTGGCCAGGGTGAAATCGGACGTCACGTAGGCATGCATCAAGGCCAGGAAGGCGGCGAGCACCAAGACGAGCTGAAGCAGGGCCGCCGGCCCGGCGAAGGCCATGGCCCGATGATCGCCGCGGGCCGCCCCAATCAGCGGAACCGTGCCCTGGGCGAGCGCCACGCAGAGCGCCAGGATGAGGGCGAAATGGCCAAGTTCGGGGATCATGCTACTGACTCTCCTCCTCGCCTTCGGGCCGCCACTGTCCCGAGGCCTTCAGGGCGTCGGCGACCTCGCGGGGAATATAGTTTTCGTCGTGCTTGGCCAGCACCTCGCGGGCGGCAAAGACACCGTCGGCGTTCAGCGAGCCCTGGGTGACCACGCCTTGGCCCTCGCGGAACAGATCCGGCAAGATCCCTTCGTAGACGACCGGGATCGACTCCTGCAGATCGGTGATGCGAAACGAGACCTTCAGGCCGTCGGTCTGTTTCTCGACGGAGCCCTCCTCGACCAGCCCGCCGAGCCGCACCACGCGTTGCGGGCCAGGCGGTTCGGCCACGATCTGGACCGGCGAGTAGAAGTAGGCGATGCCATCGCCCAGGGCGACCAGGACCAACGCCGTCGCGCCGCTCAGGAGCAACAGGCCGGCCAACAGGATGCTCAGGCGCTTGTGCTTGCGCTTCATTGCTTTCTCGCCTTGTCGCCGGTGGCATCGCGGCGCGCTTCGGCCGCCGCCAACTGCTGCTCGACGGTTCGCAGGCCGCGCAGGCCGGTCACCAGCAGGCCAAGGAAGACAAGGGCAGCGAGGCCGTAGGACGGCCAGACATAAGCGGCATAGCCGCCCATCGCCAGAAAACTCCACAATCCTGTCACCGCGTCGTCTTCCCTTCGAGTCTCGGTCGTGTCCTGCGCAACGGTTTCGGCAAGGGCGGTCAGGCCCGCCGCAGCTCCGCGGCCTCCAGGGCCCGCAGCTTGGCGGCCACCAGTTCGCGCTTGATACCCCATAGCAGCAGCGTGGCGAAATAAAGTTTAAATCCCAAGGCCGTGATCAGCAGCGGCCACAGCATGGCGGGATCGATGGTCGGTCCGTCCAGGCGCAGAACGGAGGCCGGTTGATGCAGCGTGCTCCACCAGTCGACCGAGAACTTGATGATCGGCACGTTGATGACCCCGACCAGGGCGAGGATCGCCGCCGCCTGATAGCCGCGCTGGCGATCCTCGAAGGCGTTCATCAAGGCCATGTGACCGAGATAGAGGAAGAACAGCACTAGCATGGAGGTCAGGCGGCCGTCCCATTCCCACCAGGTGCCCCACATGGGCTTGCCCCAGAGCGAGCCGGTGGCCAGGGTGAGGAAGGCAAAACAGGCGCCGATCGGCGAGGCGGCACGGGCCGCGAGATGCGCCAGGGGGTGCTTCCAGACCAGCGCGGCGGCGCTCGCCACGGCGATCATCACGTAGACGAAGAGCGCCATCCAGGCCGCCGGCACATGGATATAGATAATCCGGACGGAATCGCCCTGCTGATAATCGGCCGGCGCGAAACCGAGTCCCCAGATCAACCCAACCGCAAGGCTCGCCGCGGCGCCCAGCCCAACCCAGGGCAGGACCGCGTCGGCGATGCGTTGAAACCGTGCGGGGTTGGCGAAACGATGCATGGAACGAACTCTCTCTCGCTTAGCAATGTAGTTACTCGAGCGCCTGTCGCAAGGCGGCCCCGGCGGCGAGCGGCGCCACCAGCAAACTGACCAGGAAGACCGCGCCCAGCAGCAGCAGATGCGGGCGCGCCGCCAGGCCGGTCAAGAGCGCCTCGACCGCGGCGACGCCGAAAATCAGCACAGGTATGTAGAGCGGCAGGACTAGAAGCGGGATCAAGACGCCGCCGCGCCGCGCGCCCAGGGTCAGGGCCGCGCCGATGGCACCGATCAGGCTGAGGCTCGGGGTGCCCAGCAGCAGCGTCAACAGCAGGACGCCCAGGGCCCCGCCGGGCAGGTTATAGAGCAGCGCCAGGATCGGCGTGGCCAGGATAACCGGCAGGCCGGTGGTCAGCCAGTGTGCCGTCGCCTTGGCCAGGACGGCGAGCGGCAGCGGCAGGGGCGACAGGGCGATCAAATCCAGCGAACCGTCCTCGTGATCGGCCAGGAAGAGCCGCTCCAGCGACAGCAGCACGGCGAGCAGGGCGGTGACCCACAAGATGCCGGGGGCAAGGCGCGCCAGCAGCTCTGGTTTCGGGCCGACGGCGAAGGGAAAGAGGGCGGCGACCAGGACGAAGAACAGCACCACGGTCGCCAGTTCGCCGCGCTGGCGCAGGGCGAGCCGCAGGTCGCGGGCGAGCAGGCCGGCGAAAGCGCTCACCAGACAAGCTCCGGCAGGCTTTCGGCCTGGTGATCCTCGAGGGCGAGATTGGTCGCCCCCTCGAGCGCGAGACTGACATGGGTCGAGACCGCCACCATGCCGCCGCCGGCGCGGTGCGCCGCCAGGGCCGCCACCAGACGCTCTTGCGAGGCGGTGTCTAGCCCGACCGAAGGCTCGTCGAGCAGCCACAGGGCAGCCTCGCTGGCCAGCAGTCGGGCAAGGCCGAGGCGCCGGCGCTGGCCGGCCGAAAGCAGGCGCGCCGGGGTCGCGCTCAGGGCTTGCAGGTCGAAGGCGCGCAGGGCCGGCGCCAAATTCGGCTGCGCCGCGCCGCGCAGTCCGGCCCAAGCCTTCAGATGCTCGGCCACGGTCAGCGCCGGCTTGATCCCCTCCTGGTGACCCAGGTAATGCAGCGCCGCGCGAATGCATTCGGGTTCTTCTTCGACCGCCTGCCCGTCGAACAGCATCCGGCCGGCCGCCGGCTGGATGAGCCCGGCCATGACCCGCAGCAGGCTCGACTTGCCGCTGCCGTTGGGCCCGGTGATCAAGAGCGCCTGTCCGGCGTCCAACGCGAAGTTCAGCTCGGCGAAGACCACCCGGCCGCCGCGCCGGCAGGCCAGCCCCTGTCCTTCGAATCGAGCCATATGACGGGCTGCTCCAGGCCGTGGTCCATCACCGAGTGCCCCTATAACAGACGGGCGGGAGTCCTGAAAGCGTAGAGCCGGACGGGCGGGAGTTGCCGTTGCAGACACTCCCGCCAATTGTCGCCCCGGACTTGATCCGGGGCCCATGGTTCCGCGCCTGCCGATGAATGGGTCCCGGAGAAGGCCTGATGGCCTTTCCCTATGAGTAAGAAAGGTTCTAGATAGGCATCATGCGCGCGCGCCCCTCTTCACGTCTGATCGTGCTCGATCCGGATAGACGCGTTTTGCTGTTTCGTTTCGCGTTCCAGGCGGGAGCATTGGCCGGTCAATCCTTCTGGGCCACCCCCGGCGGCGCTCTCGAACCGGGCGAAAGCTACAAGGCGGCGGCGCGGCGTGAGCTATATGAGGAAACCGGTATTGTCGCCGAACCGGGCGAGGAAATCGCTCAAAGGGACGTGGTATTTCGCACGCTCGATGGAGAACCCGTGACAGCCGATGAGCGCTACTTCCTGATTCTTGCCTCCGACGACACGGTCGATGAGGACGGGCAAGGTCCTTTGGAAGCCGAATCCATGGCAGAGTATCGCTGGTGGTCGCTAGCTGACCTTCGTCAAACCTCGGAAACGGTCTTTCCCGAGGATATTGTTCAACTGGTGGAGCGACAACTATGACCGCTGGCGAGTTGGACCAACGCCAGGGTATCGCCCCGCCGCCGCGTCAGGTGGTGATGCCGCCGTCCACGGTGAGCGTCTGGCCGGTGACGTAATCCGCGCCGGCGGCGAGAAAGAGGATCGTCTCGCCGTAGTCCGCCGGCGTCCCGACGCGTTGCAGCGGGACCCGGGCCTTGGCGCCCTCGGGGTCGTGGTCCTCGAAACGGCACATCCAGTCGGAATCGACCATGCCCGGCGCGATGGCGTTGACCCGCACCTCGGGCGCCAGGGCGCGGGCCCACTCCCGGGTCAGGTTGACCAGGCCCGCCTTGGTCGCACAGTAGACCGAGCTGGAGCCGCCCCGGCCAAAGGCCGAGATCGAGGCCGTGTTGACGATCGCGCCCCGGGTCGCCTTCAGGGCCGGCGCGGCCGCCTTGGTGCAGCGAAAGGGGCCGATCAGGTTGACGTTCAAGAGCAGCGACCAGAAGGCCTCGTCCTGGCGCTCGAAGTCGGCCGGCGGGATCGGCGACTTGGTGCCGGGGGTGCCGGCGTTGTTGACCAGATAATCGAGCCCGCCGAGGCTCTCGACGGCGGCCGTCACCATGCGCGGCGCATCTTGCGCATCGCCAACGTCGCCGGGCGCGGCCACCACGCTGTGGCCCTGAGCGGCAAGCTCGGCGACCCGTGCCTCCAGGGTGGTGGAGCCGGGCAGGTCGTTGATCGCGACAGAGGCGCCGCAGCGCAGGAAGGCCTCGACCGTGCCGAGGCCGATCCCCGACGCGCCGCCGGTCACCAGCGCCTTTTTTCCGCTCAGATCGAAATTTGCCAGCATGATGTCGATTGCTCTCCCTGTGGTCGCGGTTCTAAGCTGCTTCTCCCGGCAGACCTTTGCGCCGAGAAATGGGTGCCGCAGTCTAAGCTGCCGCCTTTGCCGCGGGCAAAGGGATTTCGCGACCGGGCAATGGTTGGTGGAGGCGCACAATCATGACGCAGGAACCAAGCCCTTCCCAGGCCCCGCAAGCGACGGCCCTGCAAGCATCAGAGGTCACGGTCACGCCGCTGTCGGTCTATATTGGCGCGGAGATCGGCGGCGTCGATCTGAGCGCGGCGCTGTCTGATGCGGCGGTGGCGGCGATCCGCGCCGCGCTGCTGCGCTGGAAGGTGGTGTTCTTCCGGGATCAGTCCCTCGACCACGAGGCTCATATCCGCTTTGCCCGGCGCTTCGGCGATCCGACGCCGGGGCACGTGGTCTTTGGCGGCGATGCGGTCTATCCGGAAATCTACTCGATCGCCAAGCATCGCCTGGCCAATGCCGGTGGTCCGGCGGTCCAGCGCGCCTGGTCGGGTTGGCATGCCGACGTGACCCCCGCGATCAACCCGCCCTTCGCCTCGATCCTGCGCGGTGTCGTGGTGCCGCCCTACGGCGGCGACACGCTCTGGACTAACCTGGCCGTGGCCTGTCGGGCGCTGTCGCCGGCGCTGCGGGGGTTTCTCGCCACCCTGCGGGCCCGCCATGCCTATGAGGCGCCCGAACGCGGTGGGGAAAAGGAGGCCTACCGGGACCGGGTCGAGGCCAACCCGCTGGTCGCCGAGCATCCCCTGGTGACGGTGCATCCGGAGACCGGCGAGGAGGTGCTCTATGTCAGTCCGTCCTTCGTGCGATCGATCGTCGAGTTGACGCCGACCGAAGGCCAGAGTCTGCTGGAAATGCTGTGGGAGCATGCGGTCCGGCCGGAATACACGGTGCGCTTCAAGTGGCGGCCGGGCGACGTCGCCTTCTGGGACAACCGGGCCACCGCGCACCTCGCGCCCAACGATATTTTCGCGACCGATTTCGATCGCCAGTACTACCGCGTCACCCTGATGGGCGACGTCCCGGTCGGTGTCGACGGCGAGCCCTCGCGGCGCGTCTCCGGCCTGCCGATCGAAGCGGTTTGAGGCCGGCGCGGGGATGGCCAGATGAGCGGTTCGCCCGACGCGGCAAAAACTTTGGTCGATCTAGACCGCACCGGGGGCGGGTTCCAGGTGACCTGGGCCGACGGCGGGCAGTCGGTCTTTCACGCCATCTGGCTGCGCGACAACTGCCGCTGTCCGGACTGTGGCGAGCCTGCCACCGGGCGGCGCAAACTGCGTTTGACCGCCATCCCCGGCGACCTGTCTTCCGCCAAGGCCATCCTCGACGAGCGCGGCGACCTGGGCGTGACCTGGCCGGACGGTCATGAGAGCCGCTATCCCGCCGCATGGCTGCGCCTGCATGCCTACGACCAGGCGGCACGCCAGGCCAGGGCCTTCGCCCCACGGCTCTGGAATGACGAGTTCCGCGCCAGCCCGCCGACCATGAAATTTGCCGACGTCGACCGGGGCGGCGCGGCCTTTCTGGAGATGCTCCATCACCTGCGCGACAGCGGGCTCTGCTTTCTGCGCGGCGCGCCGGCCGAGGCCGGCACCCTGGAGCCCTTCGCGCGCAAGATCGGCCCGGTGCAGGAGAGCAATTTCGGCCTGGTGCAGGACCTGGTGGTCGACGAGACCAAGCGCAGCGTCGCCAACCGCGCCATCGCCTTGAAGCCGCACACCGACGAGCCCTACCGCGCCTCGCCGCCGGGCCTTTTGATGTTCCAATGCATCGAGACCGATCTCACGGGCGCCGGCTCGTCGATTTTCCTGGACGGTTTCGAAATCGCCGAGAGGGTCCGCGCCGAGGATCCAGAGGGTTTCGCCGCGCTGGCCCGCCATCGGCAGACCTTCCGCCGGCACTTCGCCGACGACGTCGATCTGATCGCCGAGTTCCCGGTCATCGCCCTGGATGAGTTCGGCAATCTGACGGGCCTGCGCATCAACGACCGGGTGGCGGCGCCGCTGTCGATCCCGCCCGAGGCCGTCGAGGTCTACTACCGGGGCCTGCGCCGCCTGCTTGAACTGGCGGAAGACGACGACCTGACGATCCGGCGGGTGCTGCATCCCGGCGACGTGGTGGTCTTCGATAATCACCGTGTCCTGCATGGCCGCACCGAATTGACCATGAAGGGCCGGCGCTTTCTTCAGTGGATGCAGGTCGAGCGCGGCGATTTTCACAGCGCCCTGCGCATCGCCGCCGACCGGATCCAGCAGCCCCGGGGAATCGATCCCTTGCTGCGCGGTGCCTATTGAAGGGGGCAAAGGCGCCAAAAGCGGCTCAAATCGACGGTTTCAGGCTCTCATTCGGCATTGTGACTGGAATTTTCCACCGCCGTTCTCATCTGCTATAGTCGAAGTCCCGGATCAGACCGACCACAGGAGAGCCGCGGCCGCTGGCCCAGCCCGGCGCAGGCTCTTGGAGAAAGCAAAGATGTTCATACAGACGGAAGTTCAGCCCGACGCGGATCAGTTGCGGTTCATGCCGGGGCGCACGGTCCTGGCCTCGGGCGCGATCACCTTCGAGGACGCCGACCAAGCCGAACGCTCGCCCCTGGCGCGGCGGATCTTCGGCGTCGCCGGCGTGACCGCCGTGACCCTGGAAGCGGAGGCGATCCTGCTGCGCAAGGACGCAGCGGCCGATTGGGCGCTGATCAAGCCGGCGGTGTTGGGCTTGATCATGGAGCACTTCGTCTCCGGCGATGTCATCCTGATGGAGGAGAGCAGCCCCGACGACGGCGCGACAGTCGGCGAGGACAGCGATATCGCCAACGAATTGCGCGACCTGATCGAGACCCGGATCCGTCCGGCGGTCAAGCCGACCGGCGGCGAGGTCCGCTTCCGCGGCTTCGACGAAGGCTATGTCCACCTGGAGATGGAGGGCTCGGCCTTTTCCTTCCGGCCGCGTATCGAGGCCATGCTGAAGCACTATGTCCCGGAAGTGGAGGGCGTCCGCGACTACATCGACATGGCAAAGTTCCCCGGACTGGCGACGCCGGAAGGGATCGAGGTGCGCCGTGTCCTCGACGAGGAGATCAATCCGTCGGTGGCCTCCCATGGCGGCCATATCTCGCTGGTCGATGTCCAGGGCGAGCGGGTCTATATCCGCCTGGAGGGCGGCTGTCAGGGCTGCGGCATGGCCGATGTGACCCTGAAGCAGGGGGTCGAGGTCGGCATCCGCCGGGCGGTGCCGTCAATCCGCGAGGTGCTGGACGTGACCGAACACGCCGAGGGCTCCAACCCCTATTTCCAGGCCGGCAAGGGCGGTGGCGACAGCGTCTACTGAGTGTCGCTCCGCCATGGCGCCGCGTGACGGCCAGACCAAGGACGTCGCGCCGCGGCGCCTGCTGTTGCTGATTCCGACAACCTCTTACCGGGTCGCCGACTTCATGGCCGCGGCCAAGCGGCTCGATGTCGAGGTAGTGGTGGGCTCCGATCAGGCCCTGGTGCTGGCGCGGTTTTCCGAAGGCGGCAGCGTGACCCTCGATTTCGCCGATCTCGGGCGCGGCGCCGGACAAATCGCCAAGGCGGCCGGCAACCGGGGCTTCGCGGCGATCGTCGGGGTCGAGGAGCGCACCACGATCCTGGCGGCCAAGGCGGCCGCCGCGCTGGGCCTGCCGCACAACGATCCCGAGGCCGCCGTGGCGGCCGCCGACAAGCACCGCCAGCGCCGATGCCTCGCGGCGGCGGGCCTTCCCGTCCCTTCCTTCCGTCTGATCGAAGGCCGTGCCGACTGGCCGGCGGCGGCCGCGGCGATAACCTATCCGGCTGTTCTCAAGCCGCTGTCGCTTTCGGCCAGCCGGGGGGTGATCCGGATCGACAGCCCCGACGACTTCGCCCTGGCCGCCGAGCGCATCCTGCGGATCCTCGAACGGACCGACGCGCCGATCCTGGCCGAGACCTATCTGCCGGGCCGCGAGGTGGCGCTGGAGGGCCTGCTGGTGGGCGGGCGCCTGACCGTCCTCGCCCTCTTCGACAAGCCCGATCCCCTGGAGGGGCCCTTCTTCGAGGAGACCCTCTATGTAACGCCCTCGCGCCTGCCCGCCGAAGCGCAAAATCTGGTGGCAGAGACCGCCGAGGCCGCTGCCGTGGCCCTGGGTCTTCGCGAAGGGCCGGTCCATGCCGAGCTGCGTCTGAACGATGCCGATAACATTGAAGAGGGCGCCTGGATCATCGAACTGGCGGCGCGCACCATCGGCGGTCACTGCGGGCGCTCGCTGCGCTTCGGCGGCGGCCTGACCCTGGAGGATATCGTGCTGCGCCACGCCCTGGGGCTGCCGCTCGAGGATCTGGTGCGCGAGCCGATGCCGTCCGGTGTGATGATGATCCCGATCCCCAAGGCCGGCCGGCTGGTCGCGGTGACCGGGCGCGCGGCCGCCGAGGCGGTCCCCGGCATCACCGACGTCACGATTTCGATCGCGCCGGGGCAAGACCTTGTGCCGCTGCCCGAAGGCGACCGCTACCTTGGTTTCATCTTCGCCAAGGGCTCGACCCCGCAGGCCGTTGAAGCGGCCCTGCGCCAGGCCCACGGCGCCCTCGCCTTCGATATCGCGTGAGAGGCTGAATCAAAACGAAATGACTTTTATCGATAGCTTAAAGATATCCCGCCATCCGGTGATGTCGCTCTCGGGCTTGACCCGAGCGCCCAGGAACGGCGCCGACCGAGTATTTCCTGGGCTGCCGGATCAGGTCCGGCAACGACAAGGAAGTAAGGCGCCCCCCCATAAGTCTTTGATCCCACGAAATTCGTTCCTGGTCGGGCTCTGAGGCCGAGCTGTGGAGCTCTACGGCCTCTTCGTCTTCACCCATCACAGCTGGTCGAAAGTTCTGGTGGTGATGTCGCCCGAGGGCGCGAGCGCGGCGGCCGCCGCGCTTGGCGCCGATCCGGACATCGCGATGACCTTCGAGGAAGGCCGCCTGCCGCAGTTCGCCGAGCGCCGGTCCGGTGCCATGGCCGAATTCATCGCCCGCCACGAGATCGACCTGCTGGACCACAAGGCCTGGGCCGCCAAGAAGGCGGAGCTGGGACAGGACGCCTATCGGTAGAACGGTCTTGTGCGCGGCGGTGCCGGCCGGAAAACGCGGTTTTGACGGCGGCGCTCAGCTCTTGTTGTGGGACACCTCGATCCACTCGCGGGTGCCAGCCGCAACGTCGTAGACGTGGAAGGCGTTCATGGCCTGGCCATAAAGATGGAGGCTGACGGCTGTCTCGCGATCTTCTGGCACGCCGGTCTTGTGAATGTGATCGGGATTGGGAACGAAGGTGGTGACCGTGCCTTCGCTCAGCAAGATCGGGCCACCACGGCGCAAATCGATCCCGCTATCCTGGCCATGGTCGGGATCGACCCGGATCAAATTACGTTCCTCCAGGACTCCCTGGACCACGCCCACGACGCCCCAGGTGCCGTGGTCATGCACGGGTGTCCATTGGCCTGGCGTCCAGACCAGAGAATAGAGCGAAGGGCCGCCTGCCTCGTCGATATGAATGGCGTTTCGCGCGTAATGGTCCGCCTCGGGGCGGAAGTGATCGGGCTTCAAGAACCCTCTCGATCCATTGATGAGACGGTGCAGGAGTGGTGCCACCGCCTCGACGCAGTCCGCCGGCTCTTCGGCGCGTGCCACAGCGGCGCGGGTCTCGGCCAAGAACTCATCCAATCCATAGTCTCTCATTCGATCGTCGCTCCCTCACTTCCGGTCAGGTAAAGAAGGATTCTAACAGATTGCATCTTTGGCCCAGGTCTCGCTGAAAGACCAACCCTCGACACCGGATTGGGAGGGCTCTCGGCCCGAGGCTTACTTTCGATCCAGCCGGACTCAGGAATCGATCAGGTGCGCCGCTCGACAAACAGCGGTGAATCGGTCATCGGGGGTGATCGGTTCACGGCTCAAGCGCATCAAGGGAGGCCGTTCTTTGGCTCGCGCTCACCCCTGCGCCAGCAGTTGCCTGCCTCAGCCGCGCAGATCGTCGACCTCGCCCTTCACGTTCTCGACCAGACCCTTCAGCCCGTCGGCGACTCCAACCGTATTGCCGATCCCATCGGAGATGGCTTTGGCCGTCTTCGCGACGTCGTAGGCGTCGGGCCAGCCCACGTTCGCGGCGACAAGAAAGCCGACGCTCGATCCCAGCTCGACGAAGACCTCGGCGAATTTCGCGGCCGTCGGCTCTTTGGCGGAAAGTTCGCCAATCAGTTTGCTGAGCTTCTTCTGGTCGACACTGGCCTTGCGCAGCCGGGAGTTCAGAGTGCCGACCTCGCCGATCATTTCGCCCACCTGAGTTTGGTTCTTCTTGATTTCGACCAGCATACTCTTGAACGAGTTCTCGAGTTTCTTGTTCATTTCAAGCCTGTTCGCCTTAATCCAGGCGCGGGTGTCCTTCAGCAGTGTCTCCTGATCGTCGATCGCCTTGTTCAACTTGATCGACACGTCGCCTGCCTCGACTTCGATACCATTGATCTTGTCACCAATTTGGTCGCACTCGCCGGCGCAGGATTTGATCGTGCTGAAGAAGGTCGGCGCGATCGCGTTGACAAGGGTGACCCCGACCTCACTGCCGCCAATCTGGGCGCCGGACCACTCCTTGTAGCGTTTGTCCAGGCCTCTCACGTTTTTCTGAACCCTCACGATCAGCTCTTCTGCCTCCATCGACAGCAGGGCGATCTGCTTTCCGGTCGAAACGGCGCCCCGGACCGCGCCCAAGGCGCTGATCGCCATGGCGGGACCGGTGAAGGGCGCGAGACCAAGAGACACGGCGCCGGCAACCGTACCGGTGATGGTCAACGCAAGCTGGGCGCCGCTTTTGATCTTGTAGTTGCGGTAATCCGTGCGCACGCCGGCGAGACGATGCAACTCCGCGCCGGCCCGCCCGACCGATGCCTCCAAGGCCGTCTCGAAGTCCCTCTCGAAGGTCGAGTTGGCCTGATTGAACTTGGTCGAATCGGCCTTCACGGTCTGGGCTGCCTTCACGTAGGCGACTAGAATGTCCTTTCCCAATTGCTTGAAATCCGCCGCGTCGCGAATTTTTTGACCCATATCGCCGTCGTTGTCATCGACCTTGGACAGGATCTTGTCGTCCGACAGGATGACTTCGATCTCAAGCTTGTTGATCTCGACAAAATCGCGCGCCTTGGGCGCCTTGCTCATGATTTTTGCGCTGAGATCGGGATGCCGGAAGACGGTGACCGGCTTCAGCGGTTTCTTGGATTCCTTGATCGCCTGTTTCAGCGCGAGGTCTTCGTCCTGTCCGAGCAGCGAAATGGCTAGTCCAAGGCGCAACTCCAGCTGGTCCGTTGCCTCGTCGATGCCGTTCGTGAGCGGCAGGAGGACAGTCTTGTCCAGCGTGCCCTTCTGCTCCTTAACGAACTTCTGGTACTTGCCGAGAACTGTTTCGATCTGAGACTTTTTCGAGCGCATCTCGCCGATGTTTGGATAGGAGGACGGCCATTTCTTCAGGCTGGGCCCGAGATCAAGGTTGAATTTCTTCTCGAGCTCCTTCCAGACTTTCTCCTGTTTCTTGGACTTTGCCTTGGTTTCAGCGACCTTCTTGGCGTCCTGCCAGGCCTTCCGCATACAAGGATCACTGATCTCCACAGGTGTTGGCATCGTGTCTTTCCTTCATCGCTCTGAGTGATCCGAAGCCGGCTGGAGCCAATCGCCCCTCGACAGTCGTCCAACTGTCTTGGCCGGCATTCGCCATTCTGCCCGCGTTCCATGATGGTGCTGCGGTTGAATGCGCCAATCAAGTGAAGATTGGACCAATCCGGTTCTGACAGCCCTAATCCTATGGAAAAGGGCGCGTTGCATGATCTGCAAAGGTTGATCGACGAATGAAATCTCAATGCCGCCTCGAATAGGCCGCTACTCGCCGAGCGCCTCCAGCAAGATAGCCGTGACCCGGTCATCGGTGTGCGCGCGGCCGCTCCACTTCTCGATGGATCGCGACGGCGAGAAACTGGACCAGTCGAGATGGTGGCGGGCCCCCCGCAATTCATCGTTCAGCGCCTTGCCGAGCGCCCGCCTGTCCTCCTTGTCGCTCGCCTCGGCCAGACGCAGGCGCTCCTGGTTGGCGTGGCCGCGCCGCAGCAGGGCCCGCACCAAGGCGATCTGGCGATGGGCGAGGAGCGCCAGGGTCTGCGGGTCGGCCCGCAGTTCGCGATAGCCGCGCAGACCGTCCAGAACCTCCTGTCCGCGGCTGCTGACGGCACCGGCCAGCCCGCCCACCGCCGCGCCCGTCAGGGCCGCCGCCCCCAGGGTGATGCCGCCGACCGCGGCATCGACCGCGAGGCCGACCAGCGCACCGGTCGC
Source organism: Kiloniellaceae bacterium (assembly GCA_021776195.1). The sequence continues at coordinate 20,669 of JAJFGK010000106.1, forward strand.
GGCGGCGGTCCCCGTGGTCATGCCGAATTCGGCCAGCGATTCCGGGCTGAAGAGGTCGAGGCCCCAAGCCCCGTCTTCGATCGGGAGGGTCTCGGCGAGAACGTCGCCGGGCCGGAAGCCGTGCAGGTCGAGCAAGGCCTCGACGCACCGCTGCTCGGCGGTTCGAAGCGTCTCCTTCAAGGTCTCCAGGCCGTCGCGATCCGACGTCTCGTCTTGGCTCGGGACCGTCAGGACGTAGGCCGCGGCATCGACCAGGAGAGCGGCGATCAGCGCCGCCGAGGCATGGCGGAGCTCCCGTCGGCGCTGCGTCACATCGGCAATGACGGCGTCGAGGGTCGTCTTGAATCGGTCGAGCAGGCTGCGGATCTTCTCATAGAGCTGCAGCTCGCTCAGCTCGTCCAGCACAACCGTATCGAAGGCCGCGACGGCGTGCATGTTGACCCGCGCGAGCTGGGCGCGCCACAGGTCCGGCTGGGCCTCCGGGTCGGCGACAAAGTTGAGGACGGGAAGGACCGGGCGGGCCGTGCGGCCGAGGATCTCGAGCTCGTCCTTGAGCCGGTCGTGAACCCGGTTGCGCGCATCGACCACATAGAGCGCGACATCGCAGGCCATCAGTTGTCCCAGCGCCTTGGCCTCCTGCCGGAAAGCGCCCTGGTCGGCCTCGGATGCCAGAAAGGCCGCGATGGCATCGGTCCAGTCGCAGCCGGCCTCTCGGCGCTGCCGGTCCAGGTGTTCCAGCAGGCCGCTGGAATCTTCCAGGCCCGGAGTATCGAAGAGCTCGATGGCCGGGCGGCCGTCGATGGTGAGTGTCGTGGCTTCGACGTCTCGCGTGGTGGCGGCGCGGTTGGAGACCTCGCCGAAGGCCGCATCGCGGGTCAACGTCCGCAGCAGGGAGGTCTTGCCGGTGTTGGTGTGGCCGACGACGGCCACCTTGAGGACTGGGAAACTCATGCCGGCGCCCGGTCCAGGAGCGCGGCCAGTTCCGGCTGGCCCTTGGTGGCCGGTTGGGCGAGATCGAGTTCGACGATCCAGTTGGCCGGCACCTGAAGCTCGCCGGCCAGGCGCCGCCAGTCCTCGAGGCGTTGCCGACGGGCGGGCTCGGGGGAGCGGCGGGTCAGACGGGCGCCCTCGGTTAGCAGCAAGATCATCGGTGTTCCGCTGGCTTGTCTCACCTGCTCCAGGAGGGCGGCAATGCCCCGGTCGGGCGTGGTCAGAAGGGAGACCGCGACCAGCAGGAGAGACGGCGCGGCGGATCCCAGGGCGGCCAGGGCCCGTTCGCGGTCCTGGCGGCTGTCCACGAGGCCCAGGTCCAGAACCGACAGGCCCGGAAGGTCGGGCGGCCAGGCCGCGCTGTCCGTGCCGATCTCCAGGCCCAGCAGTGCGAAAGGACCGGCGAGGGCCGCGGCGGGCAGGGGCACGGCGGCAACCGTCTCGCTGGGCCGTGGGGCGCGATCTATCCCCGCCGGTGCCTCATGCCGGGTTCGCGGCATCAGCGTTTCACGCAGACGGACATAGGCAGGCCGCAGGAGATCGAGCCGGAAGTCGCCGAGGGCCTTGCGCCGGGCGACGAGAGAAAGCGCGAAGAGCAGGACCCGGGGCACCAGGCCATAAAAGAGCAATGCGCCGATCAACAGCCCTGCCCAAGACCCCGCAGCCGCGCTGGGCAAGGGTCCCTGGCCCGACCAGCGGCTGGCCATGATTTCCGCGCTGCTGGGGGTGGGGATGCCGGCCCACTGAGGCAGGGCCGCCAGGGCTTGGGACAAGGGCAGGTAGGCGGTCTCGGAGAGAATGGTGGTCTCCCAGCCGAAGACCACCTGCTTGGCGCTCAAGACCAGGAACAGCATGACCAGCGCGCCGAAGAGGAAGCTGCTCCAGAGGCCATGGGTGATGGCGCCCAGGGTCCAGCGGGCGATGGCCCCGCTGGAAAAGACCGAAGCGACGGTCTTCAGCAGGGCCGTCTCGCTCGGCCCGCGATGGAACCAGCCGGCCAGGCGGTGCGTGGCGGCCAGCGTCACGCCGCCCAAGGAGGGCACCGCGGCCGCTCGACCGCCCAGAAGAGCGAGGAGGATCCAGAGCCAAAGGGTGAGCGTTTCCACGCCGAGCAGGACCAGAAGAGCCCAATGAAAATTGACCGGTTGGCCCGGCGGCGCGGTGAGGGCCGTATGGGCCGTCGCCAGGCCCGCGGCGAAGGCGAGGACGGCGCCCAGCCCGATGGCCACTTGCAGGGTCAGGCGAAACTGCCCCAGGGCGGCCAGTATCTCCGGCGCCAGGCGGTGGGCCCGGGCGCGGCAAAGGAGCTTTTCTTCGAGGCTGCCTTCAGCCGCGCGGGCCTTGGCGTTGGCCGCCCCATCGTAGGCCGTCCCATCTTCGAAGGCCGCGCCCCTGCTCTCGTCGCAAGCCCGGATGGTTTCGGCCAGCAGCCTGGCCTCGAAACCGGTCGGCCGCTGCGGGTTACTCGATGCCATGAATTTCTAACCACTTCGGTCCGGGCGCGCGTTGCGGCGCATTCTGACGAGGCCCTGGAGGCGGCACAACCGCCGCTTCGCGATGCCTACTCAGACTTTACATGGGGACCGTCACCCCGGACCGCCCGCCGGGGCGGCGCCGGGGTCTTGGGCCGTATTGGCATGGAGACCCCGGATAAACGCCTCTGGCGTCTTCCCGGGTTGCGAGGAGGGAGAGAAATCATAGCTCAACGACTATCGTTGAGACCCAAGGCTGTGTGACCTCTTCCGACCCCGGCGGGAGGCGACGCTCCCGCCGGGTGTCGCGGTGCCGGTTCAGGCGCTGAGCTGATCGCCGATCGGCAGGTTGCGGATGCGCTTGCCGCTGGCATTGAAGATGGCGTTGGTCAGCGCCGGCAGGAAGGGCGGCACCCCGGGCTCGCCGACCCCGGTGGCGTGAACCGCGAAGGGGTAGTCGACGATGTGGGTGTAGACCTTTTCCGGGAAGTTGTCGGCGCGGACCATGCGGTAGTCGTGGAAGTTGCTCTCCTGCACCGCGCCCTCTTCGTAGGTGATGCCGCCGTGCATCGCCGCCGTCATGCCAAAGACGCAGGCCCCCTGCATCTGCGACTGGACCCGTTCCGGATTGGCCACGAAACCGCAGTCGACGGCCACATGCGCTTCCGGGACGCGGACCGTGCCGTCGGCCCCGACCTTGGCGTGGACCGCGATGGCGATATAGGAGACGAAGCTGCGGTGCACCGCGATACCCAAGGCCTCGCCGGCCGGCAGCGACTTGCCCCAGCCCGCCTTTTCCGCCGCCAGTTCGACCACTTGGCTGAGCCGGCCGGTGTCGAAGGGGAACTCGTCGGTCGGCTCGCCGTGGTTCCAGAACTCCTGCTGCAGGCCCGCCGCCTGCCAATCGAGTTTGCGCGGCGCACCGATCATCTCGAGCAGAAAGTCTTTCTGATCGCGGCCCAGTTCGGCGGCCAACTCGGCGGTGACGGACTGGACTGCAAAGGCCCGTGGAATGTGCGAGACCGACCGGAACCAGCCGATCCGCGTGTGGGCATGGGCCTTGCATTGCTCGGCCCGAACGTTGGCGATCTCATAGGGCAGGTCCTCCAGCCCCATGCCGACCTCGATAGGGTGCTGGACACCCTCGTCCGGGGCGAAGGTCGAAAGGAACGAGGGGGCCGCGGAACGGTGGCGCCAGGCGACGGGCTTGTCGTCGGCGTCGAGGCCGATATCGAAGCGCTCCAACGAGGTCGTGTGGTGGTAGCTGTGGCGAATGTCGTCCTCGCGGGTCCACTGCACGCGTATCGGGGCGCCGACCTTTTGCGACAGATAGGCGGCCTCGATGGCGAAGTCGCACTTCGACTTGCGGCCGAACCCGCCGCCCAAGAGGGTGACGTTCACCTTGACGTCCTCTTCCTTCATGCCGATGAAATCGGCGATGTCGAGGCGGGCGCCGTAGGGGCTCTGCAGACAGCCCCAGACCTCGCACTTGCCGTCGGCCACCTGGGCCAGGGCGGCCGGCGGCTCCATCGACGCATGCACCATATGCGGCTGGTAGTACTCCCGGGTGAAGACCTTGGCCGCGCCGGCCAGGGCCGCCTCCGCGTCGCCTTGGTCGCGCACCGTCGTGCCAGGTTCCGCGGTCGAGGCGCGCAGCGCCTTTTCGTAGTCCGCCGTGTTGTAGCCGGCGTGCGGTCCGTCATCCCATTCGATGACCAACGCGTCGCGGCCCTTGATCGCGGCCCAGGTGTTGCTGGCGATCACGGCGACGCCGCCCAGCGGCTGGAACTTCGAGCCGAGCGGGGTTTCGGGGATACGCTCGACCCGTTCGACCCCGCTGATCGCAAGCGCGGGGGCGGCATCCAGGGACTTGACCTTGCCGCCCACCACCGGCGGCCGGGCGATCACGGCGATCTTCATGCCGGGTCGGCTGACGTCCGCGCCGTAGACCGCCTGACCGGTGGTGATGTCGCGCAGGTCGGTAATCTGCACGGCGCCCTTGCCGATGTAGCGAAACTCCTTCTCGTCCTTGAAGCGCAGTTGCTCGCGCGCCGGGGCGGGCAGGGCCATGGCCAGTTTGCCGAGCTCGCCGTAACCCAGGCGCAGTCCCAGGGATCGGTGGACGACCTCGTGATTGATGGCCTCGACCTCGTCGTGGCTCGCGCCCCACTGCTTGGCGGCCGTCTCCTCCAGCATATGGCGAACCGAGGCCCCGATATCGCGTGCCGGCTGGATGTGATGGCGCAGACTGCGCGAACCGTCGGTGTCCTGGTTGCCGTATTTCTTTTCGTCGCCCTCGGCCTGCAGGATGCGCACGCGGTCCCAGTCGGCCTCCATCTCGTCGGCGATGACCATGGGGATGGAGGTGCGCGACCCGGTTCCCATTTCCGAGCGGTGCGCGGTGATGGTCACGGTGCCGTCACGATCGATGGCGACAAAGACATGGGGATCGTGGACCACGCCGTTCGGCATGTTCTGGCCGCCATGGGGATAGACGTCGTAGGCCTCGGCGGTCCCCGCCGGCAGGATCTGCAAGGCGACGACGAAACCGGCGGTGCCCGCCAGGAAATTCCGGCGGCTCATGTTTTCAATGACGGCGCGACCGGCCTGGGGCATCGGGGCGCTGGCCTGATGAGCTTTCAAATGGTGCAGCATGGCATCAGGCTCCCGTCGAGGCTTGGCGCACGGCATTGACGATGCGCTGGTAGCAGCCGCAGCGGCAGATGTTGCCCTGCATGCCGTCGAGAATTTCCTGGTCGCTCGGGTTGGGGTTTTCCGCCAGCAGGGCCGTTGCCTGCATGATCTGGCCGGCCTGGCAGAAGCCGCATTGCGGCACGCTGAGATCGCGCCAGGCCACCTGGACCGGATGATCGCCGTCCCCGGGCAGCCCCTCGATCGTCGTGACCGACCCGCCGGCGGCCTCGGCGACGGTCGCCAGACAGCCGCGCACCGCCTTACTGTTGAGATGAATCGTGCAGGACCCGCAGAGGCCGGTGCCGCAACCGTACTTCGTGCCGGGCAGGCCCAGTTCGTCGCGCAGATACCACAAGAGCGGGGTGTCGGGATCGCCGTCGAACGTCTGTTCGACGCCATTAACCGTCAGATCAACCATGGTAATCCTCCCTGAAGCCTCGTTGGAGAAGGAACATTTCATTCCCGACGAGAAGAGGCGTGCCCCACTTTGCGCGGGACTTTTATGTTGAACGCTGGGGTGTCTCGGTTTTTTCGCCTCCGTCGAACGTCACGCCGGATAAGGAATCCAAGTGTAACGCGCGACCCGCTGCCCGGCTACCGGGTTGTACTAAAGGATGAGTGGCGGCGAGGTGCTCGCCTCAATAGGGCCGGTCGCCGCCGGCCGTGGTGCGGTGCATGCGGCGGTGCATTTCGAAGGGGTGGTCCGGCACCACGTAGTGCAGCAGGCAGCGGTTGTCGAACATCACCACGTCGCCGACCCGCCAGCGGTGGCGGTAGACGAAGGCGGGTTGGGCCATATGGTTGTAGAGGAAATCGAGGATGCAGGCGCTCTCCTCGGGCGTGAGGTCGGGCAGCCGCGTGGTGAAGGCCGAGTTGACATAGAGCGACTTGCGGCCGGTCTCCGGGTGGGTGCGCACCACCGGGTGGCGCACCGGTTGAGGGATCGTCTCGATCGCCTTGTTGTAGTTCTGGATGTTGTTGCGGCGCTGGAGTTCCTCTGCCGTATGTTCGGCCTGCAGGCCGTCCAGCAGGGCGCGCAGCGGCGCCGAGAGCGCTTCATAGGCGAGCGCCTGATTGGCGAACATGGTGTCGGCGAAGCCTTCCCAGATCGCGCGGCAGTGCAGCACGCTGCCCAGGGGCGGCGTCTCGCCGAAGGTAATGTCCGAGTGCCAGATGTCGTTGCGGCCGTTGACGTGCTGTCCCGCCTTGTGCTCCAGCACCAGGATCTCGGGAAAGCCCTCGATCTCATTGGAGCGGTAGAGCGGGTGCTGGACCACGGGGCCGAAGATTTCGGTGTAGGCGATCTGGCGCTCGGGGCTCAGGTCCTGGCCGCGAAAGAGGATCAAGCCGTGCTCGAGGAAGGCGCGGTGAATCTCCGCCACCACCTCGGGCGCCAGGTCCTCGTTCAAGTCGACCCCGCCCAGTTCGGCGCCGAGCGCACCGCAGACCCGCTGTACCGTGAGATGCCGATAGTCTTCCGTCGCCGCAGTTTGCCTCGTCGTGCTTGCCATGACCCATCGCTCCTTCAGAGCCTCGCCGGGCACGCCGTCGCGATCCGGCTCGCCAGGGAACGTTAGATCGGGCAGGTGGGCGGCGCAAGCTGGCCGGGCCAGATCGCCCCGCGCAGGCGCCGGTTTGTTTTCAGCCCTCGTAGCGGCGCTTCATCTCCGCCTTGGCGCGGGCCTCGGGCAGGAACTGCGTGCCGCCGAGCCAAACCGCGCTGACCTTGCCGTTGCGGCCGCGCACCAGCCGGGCGGTTTCGCCGTGGCTGGCAAAGCCGCCGGCCTGGCGGATGCGGCCCTTGTCGCGGCCCGTCACCTCGATTTCGCTGGCCCCGGTGAAGGGATTGATCTGGCCCGGTCCGGCGGCCAGGACGTGATCGCTCAGCGGCACCAGGTCGACCGGGCCCCAGAGACTCCACCAGCGGCCGGTCCAGTCCCGCGTTCGGGCTTTGGCGCGGTCGCCCGCGGCGAAGGTCCGCAGGATATGTATCAGGCCTTCGGACCAGGGGTTGGCCCAGCCGTCCACCGCATTGGTGACAACCGATAGGGCCAGATCGCGGCCCGGCAGCGCGACCGTGCGGCTGATGCAGCTCTGGAAGCCGCCGCCGTGCCCCACGGTCTCCCAATCCCCGACCTTGCCGAGCATGACCCCGAGGCCGTAGCGCAGTGGGCTGCCATCCTGGGGATCGTGCCATTGCTGGCGGATCATCTCGCGGCGGCTGGCGGGCGACAGCACGCTGCGCCTGGCCGCCGGGTCGAGGCTGGCGAAGAAACGGGCGAGATCGCCGGCGGTCGAGACGAAGCCCGTGGCCGGCGCCAGGGCGCGGGTCTGGTTGTCGCCCGGCACCACGACCCGCCGGCCGAGCGGCAGCTTGCCGCTGTGGCCCTTTGCCACCGGCAGACCCCGCGCCGCCGGGCCGTCCGGCTGGGTCTCCTTCAGCCCCGAGGCCGCCACGATCTCGCGCGCGATCCAGGTGCCATAGGGCTCGCCGGTCACCGCCTCGATGACCAGCCCGGTGAGGCCAAAGCCATGGTTGGAGTATTTGAAGCGCGTGCTGGCGTCGATCACCGGCGGATCGGTCAGGGCGGCGCGCAGGGTCTTCTCGTCGGCGAAGGGGCGTCGGTCCTGCCACTGCCCGGCGTCGCCGCCATCGCGGATCAGGCCGGCGCTGTGCGACAGCAACTGCATCAGGGTGGCGGCCGCCACATCCGGGTGCAGGCCCTTCACATAGCGCCCCACCGGGTCATCGAGCCGAACCCGGTCGGCCTCGCGCAGCTTCATGATGCCGGCCGCCGTGAAGCTCTTGGAGTGCGAGGCGACGCGGAACCGGTGACGGGGGGTCAGAGCCTTGCGCTTGACCGCGTCAGCCGCCCCGAAAGCCTGCTCCAGGACAACCCTTCCCTTGTGCGCCACGGCCATGACGCAGCCCGGCTGTTCGCTTTGGCGCATCTGAAATTCCATCCAGCGCGGCATGTAGTCCAAGGCCGCGTTCAGCCAGGTGGGCATGGCAAGGCTCCCTTTCGATCGATGGCGTCACCCTCCCTGCGCCCGCTGCGGGCGCAGGCCGTAACGCTCGACAACGAAGTCCGCGACCGCATCGATGTCGTCGATCTCGAAGCGGGGCAGGGCGAGGTCAGGGATGGCCTGGTCGCTCGCCACGGCGATGATGTTGGGGTCCGTGGGCCAGAGCGGCGCCTTGCCCAGCGCCGGGCGGTGGACCTCGATCTTGTCGTGGTCGTGACGCTTGAAACCCTCGACCAGCAGGACGTCGACGGCGGTCATGGCGCGGGCGATGGCATCGACATCGGGTTCGGGTTGGTCGCGCAGCTCGTGCAGCAGGGCCCAGCGGTCTTGGCCGGCCAGCATGACCTCGCGCGCGCCGGCCTCGAAAAGGCGGTGGGCGAGGTCGCCCTTGCGGTCGATCCGCACGTTGTGATGGGTGTGCTTGATGGTCGAGACCGCGAGCCCGCGGGCCATCAGGGCCGGGATCAGCTTGGTGACCAGGGTGGTCTTGCCGCTGCCGCTGTAGCCTGCGATGCCAAGGGTGATCATTCCGGTCCGACCGCGAATTGGATGGTTCAGTGGGCGGCAGAGACTATTGCGACGGCGGGGGACCCTCAAGCTTGGATTTATCGGTAAGGGGCTTGGCGCGGGGCCGCCTGTCGTGGCAGTCTCCCCAGGAATTGCCGCGTCATCCAGGGTGCGGCGGACCAAGAATTCCGGACTCCATTCGAATGGCCGGACCCTGTGACGGAGAGGCGGCATGCAAAAATCGCTACTGATGTATCCGGACAAGTGCACATCCTGCCTGCAGTGCGAGATGGCCTGTTCCTTCGAACACACCGGCGCTTTCAACCCGGCGAAGTCGCGCATCAAGGTCTTCGAGTTCGGCCATGGCGCGCGGGCGGTGCCCTATACCTGTACCCAGTGCGCCGAGGCCTGGTGCCAGCAGGCCTGTCCGGTGGACGCGCTGACCCGCAACCAGGAGACCGGCGCCGTCGAGGTGATCGATTCGCGCTGCGTCGGCTGCAAGGTCTGCACCATCGCCTGCCCCTTCGGCACGATCAACTACAGCACCGACACCGGCAAGGTCGTGAAGTGCGATCTCTGCGGTGGCGACCCGCAGTGCAGCGAGGCCTGCCCGACCGGGGCCATCGTCTATGCCGATGCCAACTGGACCGGGCTGGACCGCATGGCGGCCTCCGCGGCCGCCGCCGCCGAAGCCAGCGCCTGATCCCAGGCAACGCTCAGCCCGCCGATACTTAGCCGAAGGAGACAGCACCATGTCCTGGCAAGGCCAAATCCTCCGCGTGAACCTGACCGCGATGACCGCGACCCCCGAGCCGCTTAACATGGAGTGGGCCCAGGACTACCTGGGCGAGCGCGGACTCGCGACCAAATACCTTTGGGAAGAGATGGACCCCAAGGCCGACCCCATGGGGCCGGACAACGTCCTGATCTTCGCCACCGGGCCCCTGACCGGGACCATGGCCTCGACCAGCGGGCGCTATGCCGTGGTCACCAAGGGACCGCTGACCGGCGCCATCGCCTGTTCGAACTCCGGCGGCAAGTTCGGCGCCGAGCTGAAGTTCGCCGGTTACGATCTCTTGATCGTCGAGGGCAAGGCGGCGCAGCCGGTCTACCTCCACATCGTCGATGGCGAGGTCGAGATCCTGCCGGCCGACGACATCTGGGGCACCACCGTCTGGCACACCGAAGGCTGGCTCAAGGAGCACCACCAGAACCCGCTGCTGAAGGTCGCCTCGATCGGCAAGGCCGGCGAGACCGGTGTCTACTACGCCTGCGTGGTGAACGACCTGCACCGCGCCGCGGGACGGTCGGGTGTGGGCGCCGTGATGGGCTCGAAGAACCTGAAGGCGGTCGCCGTCCACGGCACCCGCGGGGTCACGGTGAAGGACCCCAAGCGCTTCATGAAGGTGGTCAAGGAAACCAAGCAGCTGCTGGCCGACAACGAAGGCCGCAAGGACCTGACCGAAAACGGCACCAACTCCATGATCGACATGATGCAGGAGTTCGGCGGCCTGCCGACCAACAACTTCAACCAGGTCCAGTTCGACGGCACCGACAAAATCAACCCGGCGGCGATGCACGCGGCCAACGAGCACGGCCACACAAATCTGGTGACCAACAAGGCCTGCTTCGGCTGTACCATCGCCTGCGGGCGCATCGCCCATATCGACGAGCAGCACTTCACCATCGTGAACCGGCCCGAGTACCGCATCGCCTCGGGCGGGCTGGAGTACGAGACCGCCTTTGCCTTCGGCCCGGTGGTCGGGGTCGACGATATCGACGCCCTGACCTTCGCCGGCTACCTGATGAACGAGCACGGCATGGACCCGATCTCCTTCGGCGTGACCTTGGCCGCGGCCATGGAGCTCTACGAAAACGGCGCCCTGACCAAGGAACAGACCGACGGCATCGAGCTCAAGTTCGGCAATGCCGAGGCCCTGACCGTGATGGCCGAGAAGACCGGCAAGGGCGAAGGCTTCGGCGTCGAGCTCGGCCTCGGCTCCAAACGGCTCTGCGAAAAGTACGGCCATCCCGAATTCTTCATGGGAGTGAAGGGCCAGGAGTTCGCGGGGTACGATTCCCGGGCGCTGCAGGGCATGGGTCTGGGCTATGCCACCGGCAACCGCGGCGCCTGCCATCTGAAGCACGACACCTTCGCCGAGGACATGGAAGACCAGACCGGGCAAGGCAAGGCGGCGCCCTGCAAGAACTCGCAAGACAACACCGCGGCGATCGATTCCTCCGGGCTCTGCCTCTTCGTCGGCGCCGCCTGGGGCCTGCCGGAATTTGCCGTGCAGATCGACGCGGCCTGCGAGGGCGACTGGACCGAGGATCGCCTGAAGCTGACCGGCGAGCGGGTCTGGAACCTGGAAAAGCAGTACAACCTGGCCGCCGGCCTGACCAAGGCCGACGACACCCTGCCCAAGCGGCTGCTGGAAGTTCCGGCGCCGTCGGGCACCGCCGAGGGCAAGGTCAACCAGCTCGACATCATGCTGCCGGAGTACTACGCCCTGCGCGGCTGGAACGAAGACGGCATCCCGACCAAGGAAACCCTCGATCGCCTGGGCCTGCAGTCGACCCACAACGTCTGAACCGAGAAAGGCGCGGCCGTCTTGAAGATCACCGTGAAGACGGCCGGCACCCTCGGCAAGTACCTGCCGGCCGGCGCCAGCGGCAATCTGGCCGAGGTCGAGGTGCCGGAAGGCGCCACCCCGGCCGCGGTCATGGCCCAGCTCGGTTTTCCGCCCGAGAGCTCCTACCTGGTGATCCTGAACGGCGCCACCGTGCCCAAGGCCGAACGCCCGACCCGCCAGCTGGCCGAGGGCGACAAGCTCTCCCTCATGCCGCCTCTCAAGGGCGGCTGAGGCGGGAGGCGAATATCTTGTGATGTCGCTAGGCTCGTTGCCATGAACGGCTGTCATCCCAGCCACGGCGGGACCCATTGCCCGCACTGTCGCTGCTGGGTGGACCTGACGGTGGGCGCCTGTACGCAATGCGGGACGGTTTTGGGGTCGGATTCCGGCGGACTTCGCGAACGCCTGTTTGGGCCGGCCTCGGTGCTGGCGGCCTCGGCTGTCACCGCCGTGCTTGTGGCCGGTCTGGCTTCTCATTAAAGTATTGACTAGTCATATGACTAGTCATACACTAGATCGGTACAGAACTCAAATGGAGTCTCCATGTCCAAGGTCTGGCCAGTGCAGGATGCGAAGGCGCGGTTCAGCGAGTTTCTCGACGCCAGCGTGAAAGACGGTCCGCAAATCGTCACGCGGCGCGGGCTGGAGACGGCTGTCCTGGTGCCGATCGACGAATGGCGACGGCTCCAGAAGATGGCACAGCCGGGCCTAAAAGAACTCTTGCTGTCGCCGGAACCCCGCACTGAGGACCTTACGCCGCCGAGGCGCGAGCATCGCCATCGTGCTGCTGTGGCGCTGGAGTAAGTCGCCTGTACCTGCTCGACACCAATGTCGTCTCGGAGCTTCGTCGTCCTAGACCACAGCGCGCCGTCCTCGACTGGATTGGCGATGTACCGGGGGACCGGCTTTTTCTCTCCGCTGTCACGATTGGCGAAATCCAGGCTGGGATCGAAATCACACGGCGGCAAGATACCGCCAAGGCCGCAGCATTAGAGGTTTGGCTCGATGGGGTCGTAGCCAGTTTCGCGGTGCTGCCCATGGATGCCGTGGCCTTTCGGGAGTGGGCAAGGCTCGAACATCGGAAATCCGATACGCTTCTCGAAGACGCCATGATCGCGGCGACAGCATTGGTTCATAACCTGACGGTCGTGACACGAAACACCCGGGACTTCGTCCCCTTCGGCGTCGCCGTTTTCGACCCCTTCGTGAAATAGAGCGCCATCTTCCCACGACAGTCCCATGGCCCTGCAACGGGTGATCCAAGCCACCTTGCCGCCCGCCTGCTCCGTGGCTTGACCTAACGCGACAATTGGGCTGCCCAATGAGCCCAGGCCGTCACCGGCCGCAGGGCATCAAAAATCGTTGGCAGGGCTTGCCGGGCAGGGCAAGCTTGACCCAAGCACAATGAAAAACGACAACAGGGAGACGACAATGGCGACCTTGCCGGGACTGCCGAGGCTGTTCGGCCTTCTCATTGGACTGTCGGTCGCGGGGATCTGGTCCGCGCCGGCCGCCGCCCAGAGCGATCAGCTGGTGGTCGAGCTCAACAAGTTCGAATCGATCGACCAGGGGTGCCGCGCCTTTTTCCTCTTCCGTAACAAGACCGAGATCACCTTCCAGGGCTTCGAGATGTCCCTGGCGATCCTCGACAGGGGCGGCATCATCGACCGCCTGCTGACCGTCGAGGCGGCGCCCCTGCCGGCGGCGCGCACCACGCTGAAACTCTTCGAGATCCCGGAGATCCAGTGCGAGGCGATCGGCGAGATCCTGCTGCACGAGATCGGGCGCTGCGAGGCGGCCGAGGGCGCGGCCCCGGACTGTTTCGCCGTCATCGACCTGCAGTCGCGCGCCGCCGCGCCGCTGGTCAAGTAGGCCCGGCCAGGGCAGGGCAAGCCATGCTGGATACCGCCCAACACTGGCTCGACGCCGGCGGGCCGATTGTCGCCATTCTCGGATTCCTGTCGATCTACTCCCTGGCACTGATCGCCTTGAAGCTGATTCACTTTCGCAGCACCTGGTCCGGGGGCCGGCAGCGCGAAGCCGCGCTGAAGTCCTGGGAGACCGACCGGCGCGAGGAGGCGGTCGGCCTGGTCGCCGATAGTTCGAACCCGGTCGATCAGGTCCTCTCGGCGGCGATGGAGGGTATCATCGCGCGCTGGGACGGCGCCCTGCTGCGCGAGGAGATCGACCGCCAGGCCAACCGGCAGACCGAACGCCTGGGCCGGCACCTGCGGGTGCTGGAGGTCCTGGCCGTGGTCAGCCCCCTGATGGGGCTGCTGGGCACGGTGCTGGGCATGATCGGGTCCTTTCAGCAGCTCGAGCTAGCCGGCGGCAGCGCCAACGCGGCGGTCCTGGCCGCCGGCATCTGGCAGGCCCTGCTGACCACCGCCATGGGGCTGATCGTCGCCATTCCCGCCGCCGTCGCCGCCAACCTTCTGGGCGCGCGGCTGGAGGGGCTGGGCCATGTCATGGAGGACAGCGTCACTCGTGTGCTGATCGCCGGAAAGGCACCGGCCGGCCGTTGAGAGGAGGAGGAGACCGTGCAGCTGGCCCGCAAGCGCCGCTCGGCCATGATGATCAGCATGACGCCGCTGGTCGATGTCATGCTGATCCTGCTGATCTTCTTCATGGTGACCTCGAGCTACCTCGATCTCGACATGATCCCGCTGGTCAGCGGCGCCAAGCCCGGCACCGAGCTGGCGACCGCGCCGGGCAGTGCCGCGACCCGCGATGACGTGGCGAAAAGCGGCAGCCTGCTGGTGCGGCTCGGCGCCGACGGGCGAACCTTCGTGTCGGGTCAGGCCGTCGACCCGGTCGCCCTGAAGGCCATGGTGGTCACCCGGTTGGCGAGCCGGCCGGACACGCCGCTCCTGATCCTGCCCTCGAGTTCGGCCTCGACCCAGGCCCTGGTCAGTCTGATGGACCTGCTGGGCGAGGCCGGCGCCCGCGACCTGAAGGTCATTCGCCTGGAGGCGCCGAAATGAGGCCCCCCAGTGCGAGTCCCGGCATGAAAGCAGGGTCATGAGACTGCGGCGGCGCGCGCCCAAGCCCCAGCATGAGACGATCGTCACCTTGATCGACATCGTCTTTTTCCTGCTGGTCTTCTTCATGCTGGTCGGGCGCATGGACGCGACCTCGCCCTTCGAGATCATGCCGCCCTTGTCCCAACGCGGCGACGCCTTGCCGGCCGGCGGCGCGACCGTGACCCTGGCGCAGGATGGCCGGCTCGCCCTGAATGGCGTCGAGCGGACCCGCGAGGCCATCGTGACGATGCTGGAAGACCAGACGGCGGCGAGCGGCGAGGCGCCCTTCGTGCGGGTCAACGCCGACGCCACTGCGCCGCTGCGCCATCTCCTGCCGTTGATTTCCGCCCTGGAGCGGTTGGCCGAGGGCGATGTGGTCCTGGTCGTCACGCCCGAGGGACTATGATCGCCGCCGGCAACCAGGCCGGGCCGGCCGCCAGGGGCGTCAATGTGCTGCTCGCCTGGGGCTCGGCGCTGTTCCTCTCGCTGCTGGCCCACGGGATGCTGCTGGCGGTGCTGGAGACGGCGACGGCGCCCGACCCGGTGCCCTTCACCGAGACCGTCCCGCAGGGCATCGATCTGTCTTCCCTGGAGGTGCCGAACGAGCGGGCCACCGCCCAGACGGCCGAGGGCGAGACCGCTGCCGAGGCCGAGGCCGGCGGGGAACGGCTCGGGGTCGAGGCGGTGCCGACCAGCCGCGCCGCGCCGCTGGCGGCGACCGGCCAGGCCCTGGCCGCGGCCGCGCCGCAGGGTGCCATCGCCGAGTCGGTATCGCCACGGGGCCCCGCCACGGCGGCGCTGGCCGCGCCGAGCGCGCCGCTCGCGGCCGCCGAGACCGGCGGGGACCCGGCGCAAGCCCTGAACCTGCCGCGCGAGGCGATGCCTCCGGTCGAGCCGGCGGGTGAGGCGGTGGCGGCGCGCGAGGCCACGAGCCAGAGCCTGGCGGCCGCGACCGCCGATGCCCCGGTCCTGGCTGTCGCCGAGCCGGTCGGGACGGCGGTCCTGGCCAAGTCCGGCGAGGCCACTGCGCTTGCCGCGACGACCGCTGCGGTGCCCCTGCGCGAACCGGCGCGTCTACCTAGCGCGACCCTGCCCGCCGCCGCGGCCCCAGCAGAGACGATCAGCGGCGGTGAGGTCCAGGGGACCGCGATTGCCTTGAACAGCGGGGCCGGCACCAAGATTGCGGCAGCGGCGGGCAGCGGCGAAGCGCTCCCTGCCAGCAGTGGATCCGGGGCCACGATTGCCGCCACCGCCGCGCCCGCTGCCGCCCTGCCTCCGGCCGACCCCGGGGCCACCGCTCTCACCATGGACGCGGCCCTGGCCTGGAGCGGCGGGGCGGGAACCCAGCTCGACGAGAAGTCGCTGGCGACCATTCAGTCCTTCATGAATACCGGGGCGGTGTCCGAGAGTGCCTCCTTTGCCGGCACGCCGCGCGACCAGATCGGCGCGACCCTGGCCCAGGTCCCCTGCAGTCGCCTGCAGGCCGCCTTTCAGCCCGAGACCGGAGGGCTGGAGGTGCGCGGCCACGTGCCGGCGGAGGATCTGCGCGCCGGGGTCGTGGCGCTGCTGACCCAGACCGTGGGCGGCGCCATTCCCATCGGCGGTTCGATCCTGGTTCTGCCCGAGCCCCAGTGCGGCCTGTTGAGCGCGGTCGAAAACCTGGGCTTTCCGCAGTCCACGGACCAGGAAGGCGATCCCCTGGTGATCGGTCGGGAGGCCCAGGCGGCGATCCTGGAGATGGAGGACAAGCAGCTCGTCTCCTTTCAGCTCCAGGCGCCCGAGTTCGATGCCTTCGTCTACCTCGACTACTACGACAAGGACGGCAAGGTCGTCCATGTCCTGCCCAACGAGTTCGACGCCGAGAACAGGTGGCTGGCCGACCAGCCCTTCAAGGTCGGCGGCACGGTCGAGGAGGGCGCCAAGTTCCAGATGCAGGTCGCACCGCCCTTCGGTCAGGATATCGCGGTGGTTCTGGGCGCCAGCCACGCGCTCTACGACGGCACCCGGCCCCTGGTGGAGGATGCCGCCGGCTATCTCGCCTGGCTGAAGGAACGGATCGAGGCGCTCCAGGACGAGGCCCCCGGTTTTCGCGGCGAATGGGCCTATCTCTTCGTAAAGACCGGGCCGCAGGGAGCCTTCACGGGGCAGTGAGGGGCGCACCCCGGGCCCTTTCAAGCTCTTTCATCGACCTCACATGAAGATCGGCTCGCCCTTGGCCTCCAGGTCGGCGTAGAGGCCGGCGACCTCTTCGGCGTAGCCGTTGTAGAGCAGGGTCGGCTTGCGCTCGTCGGAGCCGAGGATGCGCTCGGAGGCCTGGCTCCAACGCGGGTGCGGCACGGCCGGGTTGATGTTGGCCCAGAAGCCGTACTCGCTGCCCTGGATCTCTTCCCAGAAGGAGACCGGGCGCTGATCGGTGAACTCGAACCGCACGATCGACTTGATGTGCTTGAAGCCGTACTTCCAGGGCACGGCCAGGCGCAGCGGCGAGCCGTTCTGCTTGGGCAGGGGTTTGCCGTAGGCGCCGGTCACGATGAAGCTCAGATCGTGGCGCGCCTCTTCCATGGTCAAGCCCTCCACGTAGGGCCAGGGGTACCAGACGGCCTTCTGGCCGGGCGCCACCTTTTCGTCCTTGAAGGTCACCATCTTGAGGAACTTGGCGCCGGACAGCGGCTGGGCCAGTTCGACCAGGGAGCGCAGTGGAAAGCCCGACCAGGGCACCGCCATGGACCAGGCCTCGACGCAGCGATGGCGATAGAGGCGCTCTTCCAGCGGCATCTTGCCCAGCAGGTCGTCGATGGCGATCTCGAAGGGTTTGTCCACCATGCCGGCGATCTGCACGGTCCAGGGCCTGATCGGCAGGGCCTGCGCCTTCTCCCAGATGTTCTTGGAGGAGCCGAACTCATAGAAATTGTTGAAGGTCGCGGCCCACTTTTCTTCGGTGATCGGCCGGTCGAGGACGAACTTCGGATTGCGCTCCACCGGATAGCGGCTGAGCGAGGGGTCGTCTTTCGGGTAGTAGGTCTCGGCCGCGGCTTCGGCGGCCTTGGTCCCGGCCACATCGCCCTCGTCGCAGGCGCTCAAAAGCCCGCCACCGGCGGCGATGATCGACCCCGCCGCCACCGACTTGATAAGCTTGCGCCGGCTGAGAAACAGTCCCTCGGGCGTCGCCGCGCTTTCAGGCAGCTCCCACCGGCGTTTTGTTCTGGTCAGCATGATCCCGTCCCCTCGCTGAATGGGCGGTGCGCGGTCAGGAACCGGCTTCCGCCAAAAGATATGGCCTGATCTTCTCCGCCAAGGCTTCGCCGGCGAAGATCGGCGGCAAAAAGGTCTTCACCGCGCCGTCCGAGCCAATGACATAGAAATAGGAGCCGTGTGATATCACGGGATCTCCCTCGAAATCGTTACCAATGGTCTCGCTCTTGATCCCATAAGACTCTAAGGCCGTCGCTATCTGGCCCTTCGTACCGGTCAGGCCGAGAATGCGCGGATTGACTGCCTTCAGGGCCTCGCGCAGGACCGCCGGTGTCTCCTCTTCGGGGTTCACCGTCACAAAGAGCGCTTGAAGGTCCTTGCCGTCCGGCCCCAGGGCGTCCAGCGCCACCGCGAGGCGCTGTAGGCTGAGCGGGCACATGTTCTTGCACTTGGCATAGCCGAAGATCAGAACCGCCGGCCGGCCCTCGAAATCGATGTTGGTGACCGGGCGTCCATTGTGGTCGGTCAAGGCGAAGGGCCCGCCGACGTCAAAGGGCAAGGGCCCGGCGGGCGGCGTTGGCTGGGCCGCTGTCGCGTTTGCCGGGAGGCCGGTGGTCTCTCCCGCGGCGGCCCCGGCGTGGGTTTCCTTGCCATGGGCAAGCGCCCCTTGGGTCCCGGCCAGCGACAGGCCGACGGCGAAAAGTACCGCTGCCAGGCTTCGCGAAGCTGTCGACCGCCGCAACGCAGGAGTCATGGTTCTCTCCGCTATCGTTCGCTCAATTACCCGGCGCTCAGTTGTCCGCGAGGTATTTCTTGTCTTCTTCGGCGCCCAGTCCGAGGAAGCCGTCGCGGTCGCGCAGCGCCTTGATGCGCGGGTCGTGGCGGAACCACTGGTTCTTCTTCTTGCTCGCCGGGTCCATGCCATTGCGCTCGGCCCAGTTGACGCCCCAGCGCTTGGCGCCGCGCCACTTGGCGCCCTCGGCCTTGTCCTTGACGAACTGGATCGCGAAGAACCGGACACCCTGGTTGGCGGTGAAGAGGCCGTCGACGGTCACCTTCTTGCCGCAGAACTCGATCAGGTCATCGGCCGCGCCGGTAAAGGCTTCGGCGTTTTTGGAGACCAGGATGAACTTGTCCTCGTCGGTCACCAGGCCGAGCTGGCGCTTGCCGGCGCCGCAGTCGGGCGGGCAGTCGCCGGTGGCGGCGCAGACCGCGTCAACCACGGTGGCGTCGAAGCGGGCGATTTCCTCGCCCGTCAGGTTCCAACTCTTGGCGGCCATGGCGAGGCCCGAGGCCCCGACCAGCGCCGCCGTGGCGGCAGCGAAGATAACGGTCTTCTTCATGACGCCTCTCCTCTATTGCTTGGGCACGGCGAAGGGCGGAACGACGCCGAAGTCTTCGTGGTTTATGTTCACGATCCCCGCGTCCTCGACGATCTTCGATACCATGAGGTACTTCATGCCGTCGCGCTCGTGCAGGGTGGCGTCCACCGTGATCTGGTGCGATTGGATGTCGAGAACGGCCTCGTTGGACACCGAGTTGTCGTCGCCGCCAAGGCTGAGCACGAAATAGACCGTGCCGTCTTCCGCGAGGAGCCCGACGGGAATGCCGCCGGCCGCGCACCAGACGGCACACTGGTGATGAGCGGAGCCGGTAACGGCCTCGCTGCCGCCCATGACCTCGGAGACATAGCACCAGGTATCGATGATCTCACCGGTGATCTGGACTTGCGTGCCTTGTGCGGCTTGCGCCTGGCTGGCCAGGATCGGCAAGGTCAGCGCAGCCACCGTGGCGAATAGAAGCTTCTTCATCGCTTGGTCCTGCTTCAAATTGGTTGGTTGTCGGCTTGGTTGCCGTGCGGCCAGGGGTCGATTTCGCCTGGCAAAGCGGCGCCCGGCCTGGGATCACCCGACATGCAATCGGACGACTCACCCGATCTCGGTTTTCTCCGGCCGACCCGGCGCTGCCCGCCTTGCAAGCGCCGGGTCGTCCGAAGGAATCGATAGGGCCGATGTGCGTTTCACCAGGCCCTCACAGCGTGATCAGTCGCTGGCGGCGCAGGGATTGCAGGGGTTGCAAGGATTGCAAGCCGCCGCACAAGGGTTGCAGGGGTTGCAAGGATTGCAAGCCGCCGCGCAAGGATTACAGGGATTGCAAGCCGCCGCACAGGGATTGCACGGGTTACAGGCTGCCGCGCAGGGGTTACAGGCGGCGAGCTGCACGCCAGGTGTCGTCGCCTGGGCGGCAGCCAGCGGCAGGGCGGTGGCCCCGGCGGTCAGCACGACGGCCGCGCTGAGGGCGATGGCGGTATCCTTGAGGCTTTTGCGATTTGTCTTATCCATGGTTTGGCTCTCCCTAGGTGTGAAGCTGTCGGATTTAACTCGGTTACCAGCGCCCGCGGGCCGTGCTGCTTGGGATGTGGATCTCAATCGAGACGACGGATCGCAGGGCTGGTACCCTACCGAGATTGGTTCGGCGGTTTAATGTTACGATAAAAACCGGATAAAGATTTCGTAAAGCTTTGTCACGAATGCGTCATCGATACGAGAAATTGAATATAATGGCGACAGCAACCGGCTCGACGGCCGCGATCAGGCGGCGGGCAAACGCACCCAGACACGGGTCTCTCCGTCATCGCTTTCGGCGCCGACCGCCCCACCATGCGCCTCGACCAGTTCCTTGACGATCGCCAGGCCGACCCCGCCGCCGCCACTGTCGCGCGAGCGTGACTTGTCCGCGCGATAGAAGCGCTCGAAGATCAATGGCAGGTCGGTGGTCTCGATCTCGGCGCCACGGTTGATCACCACAATCTCCACCAAACGACCGTCGCTCGCGGTGTGCCGACGGGTCTCGACCCGCACGGCGCTGCCCGGCATGGCGTAGCGCCAGGCGTTTTGCAGGATATTGCAGAGGATCTGCAGCAGCTTGTCGCTGTCGGCGCGGACCCGCGCGGCCTCGGGCGCGATCGCGCGTTCCAACCGAAGATCCCGTCGATCCATCTGTGGGCTCTCCAGGACACGGATCTCATCGAACAGGGCGTTCAGATCGACAGAACCGAGAGTCAGGGTGAGCGCACCGCTCTCGGCCTTGGCCAAGTCGCCCAGGTCGTCCACCAGTCGCACCAGGCGCATGATTTCGCGCTGCAGGATTTCATAGGTTTCCTTGGAGGGCTCGATCACGCCATCGGCCAGGCCCTCCAGATAGCCTCGGATATTGGTCATGGGGGTGCGCAGTTCATGGGAGATGTCGCTCACCATGGTCTTTCTCAGACGTTCCATCCGCTCCAGGCTGTCGGCCATGCGATCGAAGGCCAGGGCCAGTTCGCCAACCTCGTCGTCGCCCCGCGGGCCGACCCTGGCCTTGAAATCGCCAGCCGCGACCTGGCGGGTAATCGCGGTCATCTGGGACAGAGGCTTGAGAATGCGGCGGGTCCAGAGAAACGACAGCGCGACCGAGGCCAGGATCGCGACCGCCGAGGCCTGAATCAGGTAGCGGTGAACCGTGTCGACGAACATGTTGTGGCTGTCGGCGGGATCGATGTTGAAGCGGGTCATCAGCTCCATGAAATAGGCTTCCGCCAGCACGTCGATCATCACCCAAATGATCAGCATGGCGGTCGCCAGAACAGCGATATTGATGCCGAGAAGCTTCCACAGGATGCTGCTTTTCACGGCAGGCCCCTCTTCATGGCCGAACCCTCGTCAAGGCGGGGCCTCCTCGCAGAAGTGATAGCCGACCCCGTGCACGGTGAGGATCAGCACCGGGTTGGAGGCATCGGCCTCGATCTTCTGGCGCAGCTTGCCGATGTGGACGTCGACCACGCGGTCGACCACCGCGCCGCTGTCCTGGTAGAGCTCGCGCAACAGATCGTCGCGACTGAAGACGCGGCCTGGCGAACTGATCAGCTTGGCCAGAAGTTTGAACTCCGAGGGTGTGAGATTGACCGCTTCCCCGCGCAGCGTGACCCGGTGCTTGACGCGATCGATGGCAATCGGTCCATGAGCCAGCGGCGCCGGCACACTGGGCTCCTGCCGGTCCGTGCGGCGCAGGATCGCCTTGACCCGCTCGACCAGCTCGCGCGGCGAGAAGGGCTTTACCACGTAGTCGTCGGCGCCGATATTGAAGCCGACCACACGGTCCATTTCGTCCTCGCGGGCCGTCAGCATGATGATCGGGACATCGGACTTCTTGCGCAGCGCGCGGCAGACCTCCCAGCCGTCGATCTCGGGCAGCAACAGGTCGAGAACCACCAGCCGAGGCCCCCGCCGCAGGGCCATCTCCAGCCCGGAGGCCCCGTCATAGGCGGCGATCGTCGGGAAGCCGGCATTGCCCAGGTAACGCTCCACCAAGGCAGAGATGTTCCGGTCGTCCTCGATGACGAGAATGGGCTTGTCGCCGCGCTCGGCCATGGGGCTGCCCTGCTCCGGATCCTGTTCGAAAGTCGCCCTAACCATGCCGGCCCAGCGCCGCTTGTCAAAGGAAGCTTGCGGTCTTGCGGCCAACTGACGCGACCGCGATAGTGCGCCCATGATGGCTTCTTCCGCTTCCAATCTCCTGAGCCCCGGCCTGCGCTGCTGGGTCGTGACCGACGGCAAGGTCGGGATGGAGGTCCAGTGCCGTGGATTGGCCGAAGCCCTGGGTTTGACCCCCGAGATCAAGCGGGCCAGTCCGACCGCTCCCTGGTGCTGGATGCCGCCGTCGATGGTGCCCAAGTCGCTCCATTGCTATGGCCGCAAGCGTGCCGATTTCCAGGGTCCCTGGCCCGACCTGCTGATCGCCAGCGGGCGCCAGTCCGTGGCCGCCTCGGTCGCCGTCAGACGGGCCGGCGGGGGGCGGACCTTCACGGTCCAAGTGCAGAACCCGCGCCTCGATCCGGCCCATTTCGACCTCGTGGTGGTGCCGGAGCACGATGCGCTGCGGGGCCCCAATGTGCTGGTCGCCCGCGGTGCGCTGGGGCGGGTGACCGACGCTCTGCTGCAATCCGAGGCCGCGCGTCACGGCGCGCGCTTTGCCGCCCTGCCGCGGCCGAGATTGGCGGTGCTGATCGGTGGCAACAACAAGGTTTTCGCCCTGACCCGCGAGTTGATGCTGGAGCTGGCCGGGGCCCTCGCGCGGCTTTCAGCCCAGGGGTGGGGGCTGATGGTCACGGTCTCGCGCCGCACCGGGCCGGAGGCGGCGAGCCTGCTGCAGGAACAGCTCGCGGGCGTTTCGGCGGTGATCTGCGACGGCGCCGGCGACAACCCCTATTTCGGCATTTTGGGGCTGGCCGATGCCATCCTTGTGACCGGCGATTCGGTGAACATGGTCTGCGAGGCGGCAGGGACCGGCAAGCCCCTCCACGTCTTCGACCTGGAGGGCGGCTCGGCCAAGTTCGAGCGCTTTCACAGCGCCCTGCGCGACGCCGGCATCGCCCGGCCCTTTGCCGGGACGATCGAGGACTGGACCTATGAGCCGCTGCGCGAGACCCAGCGCATCGCGCCCCTGGTCGCGGCGCGGCTGCTGGCGCGGGCAGCGGCGTAAAGTTAACCTCGGTGGCGGCCGGACGCCTTTCCCGGTTTGCGCTTTTGGAGGCCCGGCGATAAGAAGGCCCAGCTTTTTTCGATCCGCCGGAGTCTGGACTTGCAGCAATCTGATGGCGCGATGGCCGTGGAGCCGGGGCGGGGCACTGTCCTGCCGGATCTCGCCCGCTTGGCGGCCACGCCTTTGCGGCGGGATCCCTTTGATTTTCTGGTGGTCGAGGACTTCGTGCCGGCGGATCTGAAAGCGGGGCTGCTGGCCGATTTTCCCGCCATTTCCCAGGGCGGGTCCTTTCCGCTCGACCGTCTGCGGCCCGGTCCGAGCTTCGCCGCCTTTGCGGCCGCGCTTCAGGGGCCGGCGGTGGCGGCGGCCTTTGGCGCCAAGTTCGATCTCGACCTGAGCGACCGGCCGACCATGGTGACGCTGCGCGGCCAGAGCCGCGAAAAGGACGGCCGAATCCATACCGATTCGAGCAGTAAGCTGTTGACGGCCTTGATTTATTTCAATGACTCCTGGGGTGCCGAAGGCGGCGCCTTGCGCATGCTGCGATCGTCGGATGACATCGAGGACTATGTTGTGGAGGTGACGCCCCGGGCCGGCACCCTGATCGCCTTTCGCTGTGCGCCCAATGCCCACCATGGCCACCGGCCCTTCGTCGGCGAGCGGCGTTCGCTGCAGCTCAATTGGATGCGCGACGAATCGGTGTTGCGACGCGAATTGAAGCGCCACGGCGTTTCGGCCATGGTGAAACAGGTCACCGGCATTTTTCGCGGCAGGTCTTAGCAAAGCAGGCGCATGGCTCTCGAAATCGAAACCTTCAGCAATGCCAAGGGCGGCAATGCCTTTTTCAAGGCAATCGGCCACCCTTTGGCCTATGACCGCAGCGCGGCGCTCTTCGGGCGTCTCGCCGAAGGCCGGGTGGCGATTTACGATCCCTTGGGCTACGCCGCCGGCTTTGCCGCCCTCTATCCTCTCGATGAGATCGAGATCGCCGGTCTCTATGTCCAGGATCTGGCCGATCTCGGCCGCGAGACACTAGGCCAGAGGGCGCAGCCGGTCACCGATCTGTCCTCCGCCGACGCCGAGATCGTGTTTGTCACCGCCTTCGACGCCGAGGCCTTGGTGCGCCATATCGAACACCTGCTGCCGGTCGGAGCGAAGGGACGCGCGGAGGTGGTCACGCTGGATGCCCTGCGGCTGCCCGACGCGATGCTGGCGACCACCAGGCCCTATGTGTCGGGCCTCAACTTCGCGACCAACCTGGTCTTCTTCCGTGACGGCGACGGTCATCACACGCGCTTGGTCACGGCCAACTACTGGACCGGCTACGGCGCCCAGGCGCCGGCGCTCTATTGCCGGCTTCTGGATTCAGAGGGCCGGCTCCTGGCGGAATGGCAAGCGGCTCTCGGCGCGGCGGGCGAAACCCTGGTGATCGATAGCGCGGAAGTGCGGGCCCGCTTCGATCTCGGCCCTTTCGCCGGTCAGCTCTTCGTCCATGTTCTCAAGCCGGCCGGTCATGACATCGTCAAGTATGCCCTCGATCTCTACGGCGACGGTTGCGAGATCCTCTCGGCCACCCACGACGCCAATGCCTGGCCCGCCGATCTCTACGCCGGCCTGCCCGCGCCACGGTCCGGCGAAAGGGTCCTGCTCTGGGTCCAGAACAGCCATCCCCGTCCGATCCCGGCGGGGGCCATCGGCCTGAATCGCATGGGCCGCGCCGAGACCCGATACCACGACCAGGAGGTCGCCGCCTTCGGCACCGCGGCCATCGACGTCGGCACCCTGCTGCCCGATCTTGCTTGGCCCGACCAGATCGAGATTCAGGCGGGCAAGCACTTCGTGCGGCCGCGCTACGAGGTGGTCGCGGCCGGTGGGCGGCGTCTCATGGCCCACGCCAACGTCGAGCGCCGGGACCTGGTGCCCGATCCCGGCATCGCCGAGCTCGCCAACCTGCTGGGTAAGTCCTATCTGCTTCCGGCGCCGATCCTGCCGCGCGAGCGCTTTGCCAGCTTTGCCCTGCCGACGCCCATGGCGACCTCGCAGAACACACTGCCGCTGGCGGTGATCGCGTTCGATCCGGAAGGCCGGGAGGTCGCCCGCGAGAGCTTGGGTGCCCTGCCGCGCGGCCATGACCGCCTGGTGGATCTGGAGACGCTGGTCAACGGCGAGGCCCTGCCTTGGGGCCATTTCGAACTGGTTTACGACTTCGCCCAGGGCGGCGAGGCCGACGGTTGGCTGCATGCGCTCTTTCGCTACGAGGACCGGCACAGCGGCCACGCGGCGGAGAGTTCCTTCGGCGCTCATATCTTCAACTCGGTATTGACCTACAAGGGCGAGCCGCAGTCCTACGCCGGTCGCCCGCCCGGGCTTTCGACCCGCTTGTTTCTGCGTCTCGGGCCGGCGCCGCTCGGCACCTTCTGTCATCTGATCTACCCCGCCTCGACCCCCTGGTTGGGCGAGAGCGAAACCGCCTTGATCCTGCACGACGGCGGTGGCCGGGTGGTGGCTGAAGCCGAGCTGGCTATTCCCTGCGGCGGCTCGCGCTTCTGGCGCCCGGAGGAGGTCTTCGACGCGGCCGCTCTGGCGGCCAGCGGTTCGACCGGCTACGTCATCGTGCGCGACACCACCTGCCGGCTCTTTGGCTACCACGGACTGGAGAGTTCGGGGCCGAAAGGCGCCTTCAGTCTGGATCACATGTTCGGTTTTTGACGGCGCGGCGCGGCGGCGCTTATTCACAGTAATCGGTCTGCCCCGCCTTGCAGGGCGCGGGTTGCACTTCTATCTTCCGGGCAGTGCTTGCGCGAGGATAGAGTCACATGGCCGATACATTGCACAGCAAAGTCCTAATCATCGGATCGGGCGCGGCGGGCCTGACGGCGGCGATCTATGCGGCGCGCGCCAACCTGCAGCCGACCGTGGTCGAAGGCCTCCAGCCGGGCGGCCAGATGACCATCACCAGCGATGTTGAAAACTATCCCGGTTTCGCCGACGTGATCCAGGGGCCCTGGCTGATGGAACAGATGAAAAAGCAGGCCGAGTCGGTGGGCACGGCCTTTCGCGCCGACATCGTCACCGATGTCGATCTGACAAGCCGGCCGTTCCGTTGCAGCAGCGACAGCGGCACCACCTACCTGGCGGATGCCCTGATCGTCGCGACTGGCGCCCAGGCCCGCTGGCTCGGCTTGGAGAGCGAGCAGAGATTCAACGGGCGCGGCGTCAGTGCCTGTGCGACCTGTGACGGCTTTTTCTACCGCGACCAGGAGGTCGCGGTGGTCGGCGGCGGCAACACCGCTGTGGAAGAGGCGCTCTACCTTGCCAACATCTGCTCCAAGGTCACGCTGATCCATCGGCGCGATACGCTGCGGGCGGAAAAAATCGGCCAGGATCGCCTGCTGCGGCATCCCAAGACCGAGGTTATCTGGGACAGCGTGGTGGATGAGGTTCTCGGCGGCGAAGGGCCGATGGACGGTGTCGCCGGCCTTCGATTGAAGAACCTCAAAACCGGCGGGACCGACGAGATTGCGGTCACCGGCCTCTTTATCGCGATCGGCCACGACCCCGCGACGGCGGCCTTTCGCGGTGCCCTCGAGATGGACGACGAGGGCTACATCTTGGCGTCGCCCAATTCGACCAAGACGTCGGTTCCCGGTGTTTTCGCGGCGGGCGACTGCGTCGATAAGATCTTCCGCCAGGCGGTAACGGCCGCCGGCCTCGGCTGCATGGCCGCGCTCGAGGCAGAGAAATACCTGGCGGAGTTGGAAGACGACGCGGCCCAGCACCAGGCGGCGGAATAGGCTTCAGGCGAAACCGGGCCTCGGGTCCGCCGCGGGTCCGATCTGGGGGCAAAGGGGGATCGCATGGCCGAAAAGCAACAAGCTACGGCGCGCAAGGTCGGCGCCAACATCATGGACTGGGACAAGCTGCGGATTTTCCATGCCGTGGCCGAAGCCGGCAGCTTCACCCATGCCGGCGATCAATTGAACCTGAGTCAGTCCGCGGTGAGCCGTCAAATCTCGGCCCTGGAAGACAACTTGCGGGTCCCCCTGTTTCACCGCCATGCCCGCGGTCTGATCCTCACCGAACAGGGCGAACTGCTCTACCGTACCGCCCATGAGGTTTTCGGCAAGCTGGCCATGGCCGCGGCACAGCTTGCCGAGAGCAAGGACCGCCCGCGGGGATTGCTGCGAATCACCACGGGGGTTTCCTTCGGCGCCACCTGGCTCGCGCCACGGATCCACGACTTCTTGGATAACTATCCCGAAATCCAGGTGCAGCTGCTGCTCGAGGACCGCGAGCTCGATCTGTCCATGCGCGAGGCGGATCTGGCGATCCGTCTAGTCCCACCGCGCCAGCCCGACCTGATCCAGCGCCACCTTATGACCGTTCACATTCACGCCTATGCGTCGTCGTCCTATGTCCGGCGCCACGGCCTGCCGCAAACCCTGGAGGAGCTGGACGATCACCGTCTGATCGTCTACGGCGATCACTCCAGCGCGCCGGTTCCCGAGGCCAATTGGCTGCTCCAGGTCGGCAAGCCCAAGGGCAAACTCCGGCGCCCGACCCTGATCATGAACAACGCCTTCGGGATCAGGAACGCGATCCTGTCGGGTGCTGGAATCGGCGCGCTGCCCGATGCCATGGCCTACGAAGACGATAATCTGATTGCCGTTCTGCCGGACCACGCCGGGCCGGAATTCGACGCCTATTTCGTTTATCCGGAAGAGATGAGGGTCTCCAAACGGATCGCCGTGTTCCGCGAATTCCTCCTGCACAAGGTGGCCGAGAGCAGATTTTAAGAGGGCGTGGGCGCCTGATTTTCGCGGATAATTATTTCAAAACAACATGTTAATAGGCATGCGTAATTCGCATGGCACCACTGACAGATTAACAGTCGTAAAAATCTCCCAAATCCTTATCTTCATTATTGTGGATGTTGCGACGCAGCATCTTGAGAATTCTCCGGTGACGATCGCCGGACCGAGTTTCCGGGCATCCCCCCGCCCGGAACCCAGGGCCTCCCTCATACTGGAGGTCCTACGTCTCCCAGACGTGAAGCCTCCCTGTTCAACTTGCCGGGTCTTTTGACCCGGCAATTTTTTTCCGGCTTCAGATTCCGACAGGGCCCGCCGGATGTGGATGCAAAGAGGATTGAAAGCAATGGAAGACACGAGCGTTCGTCGGCTCGCCCAAGAGCCCAAGGGTTGCCGTTGGATCAACGGCGATCCGAAGGAAAGCGATTGGCAGTATTGCCAGGGCACGGTGTCGAAAAGCGGCGGGAGCTGGTGTGAAGAGCACGAAGCCCGCGTCTTCGGCTGGGTCAAGACCGAAGCCGCAGCCGCCTGACCTTGCGGCCGTCAGGGCGCCATTGTGAACAGGATCTTGCCGTTCCGGTGCTCGCCGGCCGCTTGGGCCAGGGCTTGGGCGACGTGCTCCAAGGGGTAGCTGGCCTGGACCGGCGCCTGTAATGTGCCGTCGATGAATTGCTTGGCCATCGTGGCATAGAGCGCCGCGATTTCGTCGTGGCTGCTCCTTCGCATGAAGCCGACGAGCCAAAAGCCCGTGAGAGTGATGCCCCGGACGATGGTATGGGTCGGGGTTACCATGCAGGGATCGCCACTCAAAAACCCGTAGTTGACCAGCGTGGCGCCTTCGGAAAGGCAGTCTGCCAGGCGAAGGCAGGCCTGACCGGCAATGGCGTCGATACCGAGACGGACTGGCGCGTCTTCGCCAACGTGGGCGCGGACCCGAGCCGCCAAGTCCTCGCCGTCGACCAGGACCAGGTCGGCTCCCAAGGTTTCCAGTTCCGGGATCAGGCTGTCGCGTCGGACCACGTTGATCGTTTTGAGATCGCGGGCCTGGGCGAACCTAATGAGGTGCCGGCCGACCGCGGAATTGGCGGCGTTTTGAATCACCCAGTCGCCAGGATTCAGGTCGACATAGTCGCGCAGCATCAAGAGGGCGCTGGGCGGATTGGCCTTGATCATGGCCGCGTCCTGGAGGCTGAGTTCGCGGGGCAGCGGAATCAAGGTCTCGGCCGGGACCAGAATGCGCTCCGCCCAATTGGCGCGTCCCAGGGAGACAACCAGGTCCCCGATTTGTAGCGTGTCAACGCCAGGGCCGATTTCCAGGACATGACCGGCGCCTTCGATTCCGACCGGGGCCGGCAAGGCCACCGGGCCGGGATAGCGGCCCTCCATGATTAAGAGATCCGCCGGATTGATTGCGGCCGCCGCCATCGCGACCAAGACCTCGCCGGGCCCTGGACCGCCGGGATCTTCCACCTCGACACAAGCGCAGGCCAAGGCGGGCTTGTCGTATCTCTGCAATTCGATCCGCTTCATGGTCTTGTCGTCTCCTCATGTTGCGTGCGGCTCCGCGCAAGACCGGGCGAACTATGACCAGGAATCGCAGCGGTAAATAGATGCTGGACCTCCCTGGCAGCTATTGGCATTGTTTTCCCCCGAACCCAAGCCGTCAGCAAGGGCTGGTCGGACCAAAGAAATTGGGCGGGGAGTGCGTGTATGTCTAATGGTGCCATGAAGATGGCCTTGGCGGCTGTGTTGTCGGTCGTCGGTTTAGCCTCGATGGCGGGCCAAAGTGCCGCGCAATCGACCAATGCGGCCAACAGGGCCGACCCGGCTACGCTTCAGCCGGGTCTGGCGGTGTGCTACATCTACGCGCTCGTGCGCAACATTGACCAGATAGCCGGTTGGGAGAGCAGCAAGACCTGTGAAGAAGGGCCTCCGATAATGCGGCTCGACTACAAGGTCGGCCAGGACTCGGTTTTGACCAGTGATGCCCGCGACGGCGTGCTGGCTAAGATTACGGGCTACATCCATTTGCCGGTTGCTGGGTTTTACGGTTTCGCGTTCGAATCCAACGATGGTGTTCGCCTAGAGATTGATGGTCAATTCGTCACCGAAGACCCCGATGTACACGGGGACCGCTTTTCGGACATTGGTGGATTGGACGTCACGGAGCCGGGCTGGTATCCTATACTCATCCGATACTTCGAGCGGAAAAACACTTCGACGTTGAAGTTTTACTGGCAACCACCCGGCGATGAGGGCACAATGCCGATTGTTCCAGCGGAGGCGCTCGCCCACGGATCTTAGAGCGCTTCAATGGACAGCCTTGGCGGGTTCTGTCGATTGCGCGATGTTTGGTTTGGACCGCAGGGCGGACGTGGTCTAAACCGACCTGTTCGAGCGGCGCAACCGCAGCAGACTCGAAGGTTAGGATTAAGGGGCGGACTAAGTGGTTGACGACGAAGGTCGCGAGACGCCTGACACCGACTCTCGGGAAGAGCTATCCAGCCTGCGTGAGGAGGTCGTCCGTCTGAAAGCCGCGCTGGCGCCGGGGGGCCGCCCCCAGCCCCCCCGCGAGCCACACAAGCAGCCGCCGGCCGG
>JAJFGK010000107.1 GCA_021776195.1 Kiloniellaceae bacterium
CGCGGCGGCCCAGCTTTTCCAGTTCCTCCGGGCCGATACCCTGGTCGAACATCTCGGTGCGGGTGATGCCGGGGCGCAGGCCACAGACCCGGATGCCGTCGTCGGCGACCTCCCGGGCGAGGCCGAGGGTGAAGGAGTCGACCGCCCCCTTGGTCCCGGCATAGACCGCATCCTTGGGCAGGCCGCCATAGAGCGCCGAGATCGAGGAGACATTGACAATTACCCCGCCCGGTCCGCCGCGCGACTTTGCCAGGCGGCGTACCGCCTCGCGGCAGGCATAGATCGGCCCCAGGGCGTTGACCGCGAAGATTCGTTCGACATCCGCGTCCTCGAGATCGGCCACCAGGCTCTCGCTGTCGGTGCCGGCGTTGTTGACCAGCGCCGTGACCGGGCCCAGGGCGGCCGCGGCGCGCGCGAAGAGGTCGGGCGCGGTCTTGGGGTCGGCGACATCGCCCCGCAGGGCCACGGCCTCGCCGCCGGCCGCGCCGATCTCGGCCACCAGCGCCTCGGCGCGCTCGGCGGCGACGGCGTAGTTGACCGCCACCTTCCAACCCGCGGCCGCCGCGCAGCGGACGATGGCCGCGCCGATGCCGCGGCTGCCGCCGGTCACGATCATCGTGCCAGTCATGCCATCGTGCCCGTCATCATCGTGCCCGTCATGCGGCAGTGCGCGCGGCCGGCAGCGGCCCGCCCTCGATGGTGATGCGGTGCATGTAGCGGCGGTAGCCGTGGTAGTCGTTGATCGCGTAGTGCCAGACCGCCCGGTTGTCCCAGAAGGCGACCGAGCCCTTTTCCCAGTGGAAACGACAGGTGAACTCCGGCCGCGCGCCGTGCCGGTAGAGATAGTCGAGCAGCGGCTTGGATTCCTCGTCGGTCCAGCCGTCGATGCGCAGGGTGAAATCGGAGTTGACGTAGAGCACCTTGCGACCGGTCTCGGGGTGGCGGATCACCACGGGATGGAGCGCGTCCTGCTGGGCCGCCTCGGGGTTGCCCAAGCGATTGCCGAAGTCGCCCTCCGGATCCTGCTCCTGGTAGCGCGCGGCGCCGAAGGCGTGGCGGCTGGAATGCCAGGCCTGCAAGCCCTCCAGGGTTTCCTTCAGCCCGTCGGAGAGCGCCTCGTAGGCGTGGTGCATCGAGGCAAAGAGCGTGTCGCCGCCGACCGGCGGCACCTCGCGGGCATAGAGGATCGAACCCATGGCGGGGATCTGGTCGTAGGAATGATCGGTGTGCCACGCGGACCCGATGTTCTTTTTCTGATCCGGCTCCTTCAGGACCTCGGCGATCTGCGGATAGCCCTCGACCGGATGGAAGAAGCGGTTGACGTTGATCTTGCCCCAGCGTTCGGCGAAGGCGATGTGGTCCTCCGGCGTCAGGTCCTGGTCGCGAAAGAAGATCACGCCGTGGTCGTGGAAGGCCTGGCGGATGGTGGCGAATTGCGAGTTGCCGAGCTCGCGTGACAGATCGACCCCCAGAACCTCGGCGCCGACCGCCCCCGCCAGGGGCCGCACTTGGATTTCGCCTTTGTTTGCCGGCATGGCATTCCTCCTCGTGATGACCGGCTTCCTCGTGACGACCGGCTCGTGATGACTCCCGGCCATGCTAGGGCCTATCCTGGTCTTATGGAACCATTGGACCGAGATTCTTTTGCATCCCGACAGGGCACGCTTGACCCTCTCCCCCTTGCGCCTTAGCTGTAGCGCTTCGCTCTCGAGGAGGCTCGCTTGACCCAAGCCCTGACGGACTGCCCGCCTTCAGCCGACATCGCGCTGCGCGCGCCCGATCAGGTGATGCGCCTGGCGCGCATGGGCGCGGCCTTCCCGACCCGGCTCAGTTTCATGCGCAGCCTGATCCGTCGCATGGCGCGCGAGGGCTGGCGCGTGAGCCGCGAGCGCTTCGATCTCGACGACCAGGGCTTCGGCACCGTGGTCTACCGCATGACCACGCCCGAGCGGGTCTATTCGCTGGTCGGCTTTTCCCACTACCTGGCGCCCGAACAGCGCACCGACCGGGTGATCGCCGAGGCCTGGGACGCGACCTATTCACTCTATGACGGGGTCCCCGAAGAGGCCGACATCGAACGGCTGCGGGAGCAGACCCCCAAACAGGAGGCCGGCCGTTACAGCGGCCGCGAGCTGGTGCTCAGCCGCTCCAACAAGTCGGTACGGCTGTTCGAGGCGGTCGTGACGGCGCTGGCCGAGGGCCGCCAGCCCGAGCCCCGGCTGCTGGATTCCGTGGGCTACCTGATGCGCACCACCGCGGTCTACGGCAACGGCAAGTTCGGCATGGCCGACCGCGGCCGCTACGCCGACCGGCCCGAGCTGGCGGGGCCCTTCCGCGCCGAGCTGCTGGCGGTCTACCTGATCCGCTGTTTCACCATGGACCTGGCCGAGCATCTGGCGCGGCTGCGCGACCCCGCCCGCTTCCGGCCCCTCGATCCGGCGTTGAAGCGCTATCTGGGGATCGGCAATGCCACCGGCCTGGGGATGGCGCCCTTCCTGGTCAGCCATCCGGCCCTGATTCACAACTGGTACCAGGCCCGCGAGACCGCCCTGCAGCGAGTCCGCGCCCAGACCGCGATCGCCCCCGAAAAGGCGACGCGCTTCCGCGCCCTCCTGGCGCGGGCCCGTACCCATGTCGACGAGTGGGCGGTGGAAGACGAGATCCAGACCGCGCGTATCGAGCGGCTGCGCGCCGACCTGCGGGACCTGGAGGCCTGGATCGACGAGCCCGGCGGCCCGCTGAGCGAGGCGCCGGATCATCCGCGGCCCTGGGACGCGCTCTTTCGACGCGCCGAGGCCAGTCTTTCGACCGAGGGCCAGGAACTGCTGTTGTCGCTGCTGCTGGAGCCCTACCCCGAGTTGGTCGACGACCTGGCCGAAGGAATGGAGGTGAACGACGAGGCCCCCCTGGATCCGGGCATGACGACGGCGGCCTTGAGGGCCCGAATCGAGCAGCACTACGGCTGGGCGCTGGGTTTCGATTTCGCCGACCCCGAGGAGACACATCACTTCTGGTACTACTCCGAGGAAAAGCTGGAGCCTCGGCGCGGCGTGCGCCATTCCGATCCAGGGGCCGAGCGGGAAATGCCGCTGGCCGTCGCCCGGGATATCCAGGCCCTGGCCGCGGCGTTGGCGACCGCGCCGGAGGACGAAACCCTGGCGCGCTTCCTGCTGCGCCAGCCCGAGCATCGGCACAGTGCCCGGCGGGTCCAGCGCACGGCCCGCCTGCCCTATGCCGAAATCCGCGACAACCTGATGAGCCCGACCTGCCGGCCGATCGATATTCTGCGCAGCAAGCTGGCTTACTTCGGCGCCGCCAAGTTCGATCCAAAGTCCGACCTCTGGACCCGCATCACCATGTACCAGGGCGCCCCGCTGCCCGAGGACCTGAGTGGCGCGGAGGCCGACGACTGGTGCTTTCCGGTCTTGCCCTCCGGCCTCGTGGCGTCCTAGCGACCATGCATGTCTCGCTCAGCGAATTGGAAAACACGCTGGTCAAAGCGGTGACCGGTCTCGGGCTACCGCTGGGTACCGGCGAGGAGGCCGGACGCGCCGCGCGGCAGGCAGCGCTCGATGGATGGAACGCCCTGCCAGCCTTCGTCAGTGCGCTGGAGACCCTGGCCGGTGGGGTGTCGGGTGCTTTCGACCAAGCCACCGCCGCCGAAGGCCTCTTCCGGTCGGCCGATAGCTCGGTCGCGCTCTCGGCGCTGCTGGCCGCACCGCCGGCCTGCGATCTGCTGCTGGCATCCGATGCGCCGATCACCCTGGAGCGCTTGGATTGTCCTGGCGTCGTCCTGGCCCAAGTCCGCGGGCGGCTGGTGACGTCCCCCTTGATGGACCATGTTTTCTTTGCTTGCGGCGACGGCGAGGGCGAGAGCCTGTCAGGGCTCTGCTGCGCGGCCGGCTCCAGGAGCCCAGGCGATGCACCGGCCAAGCTCTTCGAGGCCGGTCCGCAAACCGTGACCTTGAGCACGACAGCCACGCCGCCGACCACGCCGCCGCGCTTCGCCCCGAGCCGGGCCCTGCTCGAGGGGGTCGAGCTCGAGGACGATCTGTGGCGCCGGCTTTACCGCTTCTATGCCCGCACTCTGGTCGAGGCGAGCGAGACCTCGCGTTTGTCCGGCGCCGGGGCGGGCCTTACCGATAACGACTAATCTTCCAGCACGTAATCTTCGATTGCGTTCCCATAAGTAGATTTCCTTTGATTGAAACAATTGGCTCATACTCTTGCGATTGACGAACATCGCAAAAGCTTGATATTCTGCAAATAGCAAATCGTTACTTACACTCTCCTGTAAAATGAACTTTTATAGGAAATGTGTTGAGCCCATCCACGGATCGGCTTGGCACCTGCTTGGAGTAGCCAAGACCATGGATGAAGCGGCCACGGACGACGATACCGCCAAAGACAGCCTATACATTCTTCCGCTTTCGATTTTGCCCCTGGTCACGGGCGGGCTACAGAAGGCCCGGTTGATCAAGAACTCCCGCCTGCAGAACATGCTGGAGCTCTTCACCGACGACTCGGCCGGCAGCGGTCAGATAATGCCAAAAGACCTGGTCATGGTCTTTCATTTCGATGAGAAGAACGAATCGGACCTGAAGATCATCAACCAAGTCAGCGAATTGCCGAGCTATGACATCTACAGCCTGCGCATCGAGCTCCGCAAACTCGATATCAAGGTCGACGATCACGAAAGCCTGCGTCTCTCCACCCAACAGTCGGGCCAACTGAACGAGTACATGCAGGTCTTCATCCAGCCTCTGGTGGCATCGGTTTTCGGCGATAAATCCGGCGAAGCCAGCGACTTTCAGGGCTTGATCCGCTTGATCCAGAACCCTGACCACCGGGTGGCGCGGGCCAACCTGACGAAGCTCTCGGATGCTCTCGGCGTGGAGTTGATGGCGATCCCGAAGTTCCTCCAGGACTATGGCGATACCTACCTCTCCCTGGCCTATTATCAGTTCTGCCTCGACCGAATTCGGCCAGGTTTGGAGGACTTCTTCGCGTCGATGGAGATGATCCGAACCAACCAGCACCTGCGCGGCAACACCAATCTCATGGCCGTCTGCAAGACGGTGGCGAACAAGCTTCAGGCCCTGTTCGCCGAGGTCAACAGCGTGCTCGACATCTTCAGGGCCGTGACCGACGACATGTGGGACGAAATCTCGGGCGAACGGTTTCGCACCGTGGAGGGCATGATTCGCGACTACCAGACCAAGATCGGCGGCGCGCTCTGCGCGCTGACGGTCAAGACCAACGCCTGGGAGGAGAAGTTCCCCGACCCCTCGGTCGATAACCTGGCCCGGCGCGCCGATTTCATCATGTCGGAAATGCGCCAGGGCATCGAAAAGATCGAACCCATCGGTTACGAGGATGCCGCCTGACCGCGTGGGGCCGATGACATGGACGCGCAGCGCGCGCTCTTGGTGGTTTCCGGCAGCCAGGGCGGTCTTGTCAGCGATATCCAGCCTTCCCAAATAACCATTTTCAAGTTGCCTACGCGCGTCTAGACGGACAGACTTGGCATCTCCAGGCCAGCGTCTGGGAATCGTGCGCACTGCAGATTGAGCCTTTCCAACACCCCGGTTTTAGCTATCATCGTGGCCCAAGGGGCGAGTAACAGGCCAATTTCGCTTAAAAAAAGTCGCATGGAGAATAGTACTGGGGTTGGCGGGGGCTGGCCGGTTATCCGTTTCCCCGCGCAAAAACCCCAGGAAAGCGGGGAGCGATGGATTCGGTGGTCTCGGTATCCGAGCCGATACTGGAGGTGCAGAACCTCAAGACAGTCTTCGGCACGCGTGACGGGGCGGTCCATGCCGTCAACGGTCTGAGCTTTCATCTGGACAAGGGCGAGATGCTCGGCATTGTCGGGGAAAGCGGCTCGGGCAAGAGCGTGACCATGATGTCCCTGCTGCGTCTCCTGCCCATGCCGCCGGCCGAGATCGTCGACGGTCAGGTGCTGTTCGACGGCAAGGATCTGCTCAAGCTCAGCACGCAGGAGCTGCGCCACGTTCGGGGCGGTCAGATCGGCTTCGTGTTCCAGGATCCCATGACGTCGCTGAACCCGGTCTTCACCGTGGGGTTTCAATTGATGGAGCCGCTGCGACGGCATCAAGGCATGACCAAGGCGCAGGCCCGGCGCCGCGCCGCCGAGTTGCTGGACCTGGTCGGCATCCCCTCGCCCGCGGACCGCCTGAAGGACTTTCCCCACCAGTTTTCCGGCGGCATGCGCCAGCGGGTCATGATGGCCATCGCCCTGGCCTGCGATCCCAAGGTCCTGATCGCCGACGAGCCGACCACGGCCCTGGACGTCACCATTCAAGCCCAGATCCTCGATCTGGTGAAGAAGTTGCGCCGCGAACTGGGCATGGCGATGATCTGGATCACCCACGATCTGGGCGTCGTGGCCGGCATCGCCGATCGCGTCATCGTCATGTACGGCGGCTTCATCGTCGAGCAGGCACCGGTTTACGAACTCTATGGCCGCCCCCAGCACCCCTACACCCGGGCGCTGCTGGAAACCTTGCCCAGTCTCGACCAGACCCGCTCCGGGCGCCTCAAGAGCATCGCCGGCCAGCCACCCGATCTCAATGCCTTGCCAACCGCCTGCCCCTTTGCGCCGCGCTGTCAGTACGCCTTCGAACGCTGTTGGACGGAAAACCCTACCCTTCGCCGGGTCGGCAAGGACGGAGACGGGGCAGCCGTCCACGACGTCGCCTGTTGGTGGGATGTGGAAGAAGGAAGAGCCAGTGAGCGTGGCTAGCGAACTGACAGAGGCCGACCGGGCGGACGATATCCTGGTCTCGGTTGAAAACCTGAAGGTCCATTTTCCCATCTACAAGGGGGTCATCCGGCGTCTGGTCGGCACCATCAAGGCGGTCGACGGCGTTACCTTCGATATCAAGCGGGGCGAGACCCTGGGCCTGGTGGGCGAGAGCGGCTGCGGCAAGACGACCACCGGCCGCGCCATCCTCCGGCTCTACCGCGCCACCGCCGGGCGCATCTCGATCAATGGCAACGATATCACCTCGCTCGAGGGCGAGGCGCTACGCCATATCCGACCGCATATGCAGATGGTCTTCCAAGACCCCCAGGCCTGTCTCAATCCGCGCATGACCGTCGGCTCCATCGTGGCCGAGCCGCTCGACGAGCACGGCCTGCTCAAGGGTCCCGAAAAGCAGGAACGGGTCGAGGATCTGCTGAACGCGGTCGGCCTCGACCCGCGCTTCGCCAACCGCTATCCGCACGAATTCTCGGGCGGCCAGCGCCAACGCATCGGCATCGCCCGGGCCCTGGCGCTCGACCCCGAGTTCATCATCTGCGACGAACCGATCGCCGCCCTCGACGTCTCGATCCAGGCCCAGGTCGTGAACCTGCTGGAGGATCTTCAGGACAAGCTCGGCCTGACCTACCTCTTCATCAGTCACGACCTCAGCATGATCCGTCATATCGCCGACCGGGTCGCGGTCATGTACCTGGGAAAGGTGGTGGAACTGGCCTCGCGCGCCGACATCTACGGCGGCGCCCTGCACCCCTACAGCCAGGCCCTGCTCTCCGCGGTGCCGATCCCCAATCCGGTCACCGAAGCCGATCGCGAGCCGATCATCCTGCAAGGCGACCTGCCAAGCCCGGCCAATCCGCCGCAGGGCTGCAATTTCTGTACCCGCTGTCCCGTCGCCACCGACATCTGCCGGCAGGAAGAACCGCCGTGGCAGGAAGTCATGCCCGGACACTTCACCGCCTGTCATCACGTCTCAAAACAAAAGGAGGAGGAAGCCGAGGCGCTTCGGCTCGAAAACCTCCGCAGTTTCAAGGCCCAACCACAAAACCAATAGGGAGATAGATCCGATGTTCAAACCTAGACTACTCATCCTGGCAACGGCCGCCGCGGCGCTTTTCGCGTCGGCTGCCCAGGCGGAACGGGGAACCGACGGCCAACTCAATATCCTTTACTGGCAGGCCCCCTCGATTCTCAATCCCTACCTGTCCGGCGGCACCAAGGATATCGATGCCTCCTCTCTCATCGTCGAGCCCCTGGCGCACTACGACGAGGACGGCAACATCGTCCCGGCCCTGGTGACCGAGGTTCCGACCGTCGCCAACGGCGGCATCTCCGCGGACCTCACCTCCATCACCTGGAATCTGGCGCCCGGGATCGTCTGGTCCGATGGCTCGCCCTTCACCTCGGCCGACGTGGTTTTCTCGGCCGACTACTGCATGCATCCCGAAGGCGGCTGCAACGCCAGCCCCAACTTCACCGACGTGGTCTCGGTCGAGGCCCTCGACGAGCTGACGGTCAAGATCACCTTCGGCGTGCCCAAGCCCTATCCCTATGGTCCCTTCGTCGGCTCGACCTCGCCGGTGATCCAAAAGGCGCAGTTCGAGAACTGCATGGGCGCGAAGGCTCCGGAATGCACCGAGCAGAACTTCGGCACCATCGGGACCGGCCCTTTCAAGGTCACCGAGTTCAAGGCCAATGACGTCGTGCTCTACGAGGCCAACGACAAGTACCGCGACCCCGCCAAGCCGGCCTTCTCGACGGCCCTGATCAAGGGCGGCGGCGATGCCGTCTCGGCCGCCCGGGCGGTTTTGGAAACCGGCGAGTTCGATTACGCCTGGAACCTTCAGGTCGAGCCGGAGATCCTCAACACCATGGCCGCCGC
The DNA here is from genome assembly GCA_021776195.1 of Kiloniellaceae bacterium. The sequence goes on from JAJFGK010000107.1 coordinate 8,667, forward strand.
CGGCAAGGGCAAGGTGATCTCGGCCTTTGGCACCTCGGTCGAACGGCTGATGGTGCAGTTGACCAATCCCGACCCCGCCCTGGGCGACAAGCGCGCGGTCCATATGGGAGGCAAGAACAAGCACCCCTTCCTCTCCGACCCCGCGGTACGCCGCGCCCTGTCGCTGGCCATCGACCGCGAGATTCTGGTCGAAGCCGGTTACGGCGCCGCCGGTCAGGTGACCTGTAACGTCTTGCCGGCCCCGGCGATCTACGCCTCGACCGCCAACGACTGGTGCAAGACGCAAGACGTCGATGCCGCCAACAAGCTGCTCGACGACGCCGGGTGGGCACGCGGTTCGGATGGTGTGCGCGCCAAGGACGGCGTCAAGCTCTCGATCCTCTTCCAGACCTCGACCAACTCTGTGCGCCAGGGCACGCAAGCCCTGATCAAGCAGATGTGGCAGGCCATCGGGGTCGAGACGGAACTGCGCAACATCTCCGCCTCGGTCTTCTTCGGCGGCGATCAGTCCAGCCCGGACACCTTCCAGAAGTTCTTCTCCGACATCGAGATGTACACCAACAACTTCAACGGCACCGACCCGGAGAAGTACATGGCGAGTTGGACCTGCAAGGAAATGCCCTCGCCGGACAATCAGTGGATCGGCTCCAACATGCCGCGCTACTGCGATCCGAAGTACGACGAGTTGGCAGCCAATCTGGCGGTTACCGCGTCGCTCGAGGAACGCGCCATCATCGCCAAGCGGATGAACGACATGCTGATGGAAGCGGGCGCGATCATTCCGCTGATCCATCGCGGCGCCGTTGCCGCGCACGCCAACTCTTTGGGCGGCGTAAAGCAGAACGTCTGGGATGCGACACCCTGGAACATCCAGGACTGGCACCGCATCAAGTAGCGCGCGAAGCGATCGCGTGACGTCCGCGGGGGCAAGCCTCTCGCGGACGTCACCCTCGCGCCAGTTCAGGAACCGCCGCTTCGAGAGTCTGAGGGGACCGTGTATGCTCGGATATACCGCCAGGCGACTGATGTTCGCGATACCGACCCTCTTGGTCATCAGCTTCATCATCTTCGCGCTGCTCGATCTGGCCCCCAACGATCCGACCGGCGACCTGCCTCTCACCATCCCGCCGGAGACGCGCGAGAAGATCCGCATGAGCCTGGGGCTCGGACAGCCGTTCCATATCCGCTATCTACGCTGGCTGGAACAATTCTTCGTCAACGAGCCGCTCAACATTCTCGAACAGGTCTGGGGCCTGGAAATCGGTAACTCGGCCGATCGCCTGCGGGTTTCGTCCTGGTCGACCCGCAGCCCGGTGGTCGACCTGATCGTCCAGCGCCTGCCGCAGACCCTTTGGGTGGTCGGGCTTTCCTATCTGGTCGCCATCTGCATCGCCATTCCGATTGGCGTTATCTCCGCCTACAAGCAGTATTCGGTTTTCGATCAACTCGGGACCTTCATCTCGATGATCGGCTTTTCGGTGCCGACCTTTTTCACCGGCACCCTGATGATCGTCATCTTCAGCGCCCAGCTCGGCTGGCTGCCGTCGATCTACGACACGACCCACCAGGTGACCGATTTCGACTCTTTTCTCACCCAGCTCAAGCAGATCATCATGCCGGTGATGGTGCTGGCCTTCTTCAGCGCCGCCCAGCTCAGCCGCTTCATGCGCTCCTCCATGCTGGACAACCTGAACCTGGACTATGTCAGGACGGCGCGGGCCAAGGGCCTGGGCGAGCCGGTCGTCCTGCTGGTGCATGTCCTGCGCAACTCGCTGATCCCGGTCGTGACCGTGATCGCGCTCGGGCTGCCGCAGGTCTTTGCCGGCGCCATCATCACCGAACAGATCTTTCGCGTGAACGGCATCGGGCAGCTCTTGATCATTGCCATCCAGGGCGCCGACATCCCCCTGGTCCAGACCCTGACCTTCATCTTCGCGGTCTTGATCGTTTCCTTCAATCTCATCGCCGACCTGGTCTACGGCATTCTGGATCCGAGGATTCGCTATGACTGACCTCACACCCCAGGGGGCCGGCGCGACAGCCGGCGGGCCCGCCACCGTCGAGGCCAGCATTCCGGCGGGCATACCCGCCAGCCTCCTCGCCGACCAGGTGGAGGGCGCGCCCCGGTCGGTCGGTAAGCATCGCTCGCTTTGGGGCGACGTTTGGCGGCAGTTCTCCACCCACAAGGGCGCGGTGGTCGGCGTTTGCGTCTTTGCCTTCATTGTCCTGGCGGTGATTTTCGGACCGCACATCCACACGACCGACCCGCAGTTCCTCGATATCCGGGCCAAGAACCAGGGACCGACCTGGGAGCATCCCTTCGGAACCGACAATCTGGGCCGCGACATGCTGGCCCAGGTCATGGCCGGGGGGCGCACCTCCCTGGCGGTCGGCGTGACCGCCATGGCCCTGTCGCTCAGCGTCGGCACCCTGATCGGCGTCCTGGCCGGCTATTTCAGGCTGCTGGGCGGACCCTTGATGCGGCTGACCGATCTCTTCCTCGCCTTGCCGATCCTGCCGCTGCTGCTGGTCATCATCATGCTCTTCCGCGACACCCTGCGCAGTGCATTTGGGCCCGAAGCCGGTATCTTCATGCTCATTGTCTTCGTTATCGGCATCACCAGTTGGATGCAGACCGCGCGCATCGTGCGCGGCGAGGTGCTGGCCATCAAGGAGCGCGAATTCGTGCTCGCCGCCCATTCCATCGGCACCCGGCAGCGCCGGGTCATCACCCGGCACATCTTTCCCAATGTGCTGAGTCCCATCATGGTCTCGGCCACCCTGGGCGTGGCCGCCGCGATCATCACCGAGTCGGCCCTGAGTTTCCTGGGTCTGGGTTTCCCCTCGGACTTCCCGACCTGGGGTCGTCTCCTGTTCGACGGCGCGCCCTTCTTGAACATCACCCCCTCGCGGGTGCTCTGGCCGGGCCTGGCGATCTCGCTGACCGTGCTCAGCGTCAACTACATGGGCGACGGCCTGCGCGACGCCCTCGATCCCCGGATTCGCGGGCGGTAAAGGCAAGCCATCGTTCGCCGGCCCGTCAGACCGCCCAGTCAGACCGCCCCGTCAAATCGCCCCGTCAAATCGCCTCGAGGAAGCCGCGCACCTCCCGGTTGACGCGGTTCGGAAACTCCCACAAGGGAAACCCGCCGCCCTCCTCGACCCTGACAGACCGGCCATTCGGCAGCAGGTCTTCCAGCGCCCTGGCGGCCTCGAGAAAATCGCTCAGGTCATGTTCTCCGTTCATGATCAGCACCGGCAGGGCGAGCTCGCGCAAGTGCCCGTCCAAGGGCGGGATGGGGCGGCTGACCAGGCCGGCGTCCAGCCAAGGCTTTCCCGCGAAGTCATCGATCATCGCCCGATGCGCGGCGGCGCGGCACGCCTTGGGGCGTTCGCGCATCACGGCGAACCATTCGCCCTCGCGCCACCATTTCTCACGAGCGGCGGCGATCCCGTCGGTCGTCGCGGTCTCGGCGATCCCGGCCAGCGTCGCTGCGACCGCCGGCAAGGGCCGGCCGGGAAAGACCGGTCCCTCGAGGACCAGCGACCTAAAGGCTTCGGGCCGCCGGCAGGCCTGCAGCAGACCGGCGGCCGCGCCCAGATGGGTGCCCCAGAAATGGCACGCCTCGACTCCCGCTTCGCCCAGCGCACCGGCGATGCTCGCGGCGAATTCCTCTACCCCGTAAGGACCGGGAATCTCTGCGGAGAGGCCGTGACCCGGCAAATCGATCAGTACCAATCTGAAGTCGTCCTTGAAGGCCTCGACCTGACGGCCGAACAGGCGCCGGTCCTGCGAGACCCCATGGACCAGCGCGAGCCATGGCGCCTCGGGACCTGCCCCAATGATCGTCTCGTACCGTGCCGCGGGCGGCCGATTGTCGGGCACTGATCCATTCCTGTGCGATGAAATCGGCCGCAAGGTTACGTGCAACCGGGGAAGATAGCCACATCCGGAGCCGCTTCGCGGCGCGTCTCAAGGCGCGGCACGCTCCCTTGAGGAAAACGAGCCGTCGAACAGGCAAAATGGCAGGGCCCGCAGAGGTCCGCCACTCGCGCCGAATTGATCCAGATCAAAGCGCCGAACCGGCCGCCTTTCTAGCCTGCGGTGCCTGATGAGCCAACAGCGGCGGGCTGTTCCGGCCCGGGTCGCGGCCGGAGACTCTTGCCGTAACACCAGCGCGCCAGGCGATGACCGCGCTGCCGCGGTCGGGTCAGGGCGCGCTCGCAGGGCGACCGTTTGGGGTCGGCGGAAAACCAAAGATTCACCGTGGCGCAGCCGGCCTCCCGGGCGCGCCCTTCGAGACCGAGGATCAGTAGATTCAGCACGGTACTCCAATCCTCCGGAAAACGCCCGAAGCAGAGTATCTCGTCCGCTTCGAGGCGACGTCCCACGGCCAGAGCAGCCTCGATCTTGTAGCGGGCCAATCCGAGGATCGTCCCCTCCGGTTCTTCAACGACCAGCAGCCCGCGGTCGGCTGGCCCCGATTCGGCTTGCAAGGAGCGGGCGACCGCGGCTGGGGTCACACTCGACAGGGCAAAAGCTCTCCACTCCTCCAGGGTGACGCGCCGATGGTAGAGCTGGACCAAAGGGTAGGCTTGGTCCAGCTTCTCCCCATTCAACTCGGCAACACGATAGGACGTCGTGCTCATCTTCGAATCCCCCAGGCAGCACCGCTACCCAGGCGACAAGATGCGCCCGCGCCGGTGCAGCCTGCATTGAGGTATGTCAATCCGGAGCCGGCCAGATCCGGTCCCCCGCGCGAGTCCCGGCCGGTGCCCTTGTCATGACGATCGGCAATCCCTGTCAGGCCTGTCCGGTGCGCCGTCTCTCGCTTTGCGGCGCCCTGAGCGACAACGAGCTAAACCGGCTGGAGGAGATCGTCAGCGATATCGAGATTGCCCCGGGTCAGTCGCTGTTCGACGAAGGCGAGTCCGCCGACTATCGCTACAACGTCACCTCCGGCTGCCTGAAAATTTACAAGCTGCTGCCCGATGGCCGGCGCCAGATCATCGGGTTTCTCTTCTCCGGCGATTTCGTCGGCCTGGCTTTGTCCGACACCTATGCCTACAGCGCCGAATCGGTGGCCACGAGCCGGCTCTGCCGCTTTCCGCGTCGCAAGCTGGACCTGCTCATCGACCGTCACCCGGCGATGGAGCGCCGCCTCCTGGGTCTGGCCAGCAACGAACTGGCGGTCGCCCAGGAGCAGATGCTGCTGCTCGGTCGCAAGACCGCCCGCGAACGGGTCGCATCGCTGTTGCTCGGCTTCTCCCGGCGGGCCGCGCAGCGCGGCGAGGCCGCCGACCCCATCGCCCTGCCCATGACCCGGGCCGATCTCGCCGACCACCTCGGGCTCACCACCGAAACCGTCAGCCGGGTCTTCACCCAATTCAAGACCAAGGGTTTGATCAGGCTGCGGGCCGGCGGCTGGGTCGAGGTGACCGACGGCACGGCCCTGGAGGCCCTTGCCGACGGCCTCTGACTTTCAGGGTTAAGTCGCTACGGCACAGCCGGACCGAAGATCGCGGCGCGAAAGGCCTCGGCCAGCCTGGCGCAGTCGGGTCCCATGGCCCGCGGCGCGGCGCCGTGGTCGATCGCCGGGCAGTGCCGGCGGGTCAAGGCTTCGAGGGCGGCCAGCCCGGGCGGTGCGCTGCGTCCGGTCACCGTCAGGGCTTCCAGGGCATGAACCGCGAGAATCGCCAGGCCGCGCTCGAAGGCGCGGGCGGCACGGTCCTCCTTGGCCCAGGCGGCAAAGGCCGGCGCCACGATATCGTTCTGGTGCGAGCCCTCGGTCTCGATGCCCTCGAGCGTCGTGCGGCTGGCGGCTTCGCGGGCCTCGATCCACAGGCCGCCGGCGACGCCGCCCAGATAGCCCAGTCGCCCGGCGCCACCCGGGGCCGCACCGCCGCTATCGGGAAGCAGTCCCTTGGGCAGGCCGAACTGACTGCCATCCACCAGTTTGCCCACCAGACGTGCCGCGACCAGCGCGAGGTCGGCCCAGGTCGCCGCCAGACCGTCCATTGCCGGCGCCGTCCGGGCGTCGTGAAAGCCACCGGTGGAGAGGCAACGCCCATCTGGATGGTCTGCATCGGGCATCAGAAACACCGGGTTGTCGGTGACATGGGCCAAGGCGCCGGCCGCCGCTTCCGCCTCCTGCTGGACGCGCAGGGCCTGGCCCAGCAGGCGCGGCAGTACCCGCAGGCTGACCGAGCCCTGATAGGGTCGGCGCTGGGCCGCGCCGCCGGCGATCAATCCACTCAAACGGTCCAGGGCCTCCTGATCGGCCGCCCCGCCCCAGAGCGCGCCCAGTTCTGGATCGAAATGCTCCGGCGGCACCAGGAAGGCCTCGGATGCCAGGGCGAAGACCTCGCAGGCCCGTGCCAGCCGCGGTCCCGCGGCCAGAGCGGCATCGGCCAGCAACGAGATGGCCGCCGGCGCACCGTTGACCAGGGCGCCGTCCTCCTTCACCTCCAGGGGCAGGTGCTGCTCGATCGGCGCGAAGAGACGATAGAGCGCCAACACCTCGCCGCTGCAGCCATGGCCGGCGCGGGCCACATCGGGCAGGGCGATCTCGCCATTGAGTTGGGCCGCGACGGCCTGGGCCAGCTCGGGCCGCACGGCGGCATGGCCGTCGAGAAAGTTGGCCAGGCGGGCCAGGGCGATACCGCGGCTGACCCGTCGCGGCAGGGGGTCGCCGAAGAGCGCCCCGCCGATGGCCATGCCGCGCCTGGCAAAGGCGCGCTGTTCTTCCGGGCCGAGGCGCTGCTTGGCGGCCTCGCCGTAACCGGTGGTGACGCCGTAGATGACAATCTCCGGGTCCTTCGCGATCAGCCGGAGAAAGGCCGCGCGGCAGGCGGTCATGCGCGCCAGGGCGGCCTCGCCAAGGCTCAGGGTTTCGCCCTCCCAGGCGACCCGCCGGAAACTCTCCAGGCCGATGTCATGGCGACTGTCGAGGCGAACTGTCATGGACCCAACTCCGCTGGCCGGCGCTGCCCGGCGGGGCAAGGCTAACCCGCGTTGCACGACGCGCCAAGGTCGTGGCGCGGCATTGGCAAGAGGAGACTTGCACCGGCCCGCAGGGGCTGTTAGGCCGCCATCTCATTGACGATGCTGGACTGAATCGAAAGCGGGTTGTGACGAAAAGGCGGGGGGCGTGACTCAAAGCGTCGACAAAAACGGCAAGGGGACCGGCGAGTCGGCCAGCGAGTCGGCCAGCGGCGGGGGCGAAGCCCTGGCGCTGTCCGTGCTGGTTCCGGTGCGCGACGAAGCGGAGAACGTGCGTCCCCTGTTGGACGAAATCGACCGGGCACTCGGCGCCGAGACCGCCGTCGAGTACATCTTCATCGACGACGGCAGCCGCGACGGCACCCTGGAGGCCCTCAGGGCCGCGCGTGCCGACCTGCCGCGCTTGCGCATCCTGCGGCACGGCCAGTCCTGCGGCCAGAGCCGGGCGATCCTGTCCGGCCTGCGGGCCGCCCGCGGCGCCTTGATCGCGGTGCTGGACGGCGATGGCCAGAACGATCCGGGCGATCTTCCCGCGCTCTTGGCGCACTACCGGGCCCAGGCCGCCCTGGGGCGGGATCTGGGCATGGTCGGCGGGGTGCGCGCGAAACGCCATGATTCCACCCTGCGGCGCCTCACCTCGCGGGTCGCCAACGCGGTCAACCGCAGCTATCTGCGGCACGACGGGCGCGACACCGGTTGCGGTCTGAAGCTGGTGCCGCGCGCGCTCTTCCTGCGGCTGCCCTACTTCGACCACATGCATCGCTTCATGCCGGCCCTGATCGCGCGCGAGGGCCGGGCCGTCGACTACCTGCCGGTCAATCACCGGCCGCGCGAGCGGGGCCGCTCGAAGTATGGTCTCTTCGACCGTCTGGGCGTCGGCATTGTCGATCTCTTCGGGGTGCGCTGGCTGCAGAACCGCAGCCGCATCCCTGACATCAGCGAGGAATGAGGCTCGTCATGGACGCATTTTCCTTTTCCGGCATGAGCACCACCGAGCTGATTTGGCTCTCGGTCGGCTTCGCCGGGCAAGCGCTCTTCGCCACCCGTTTTATCGTGCAGTGGATCGTCAGCGAGCGTCAGAAGCGCAGCGTCATTCCCATCGCCTTTTGGTACTTCAGCGCCGGCGGCGGGATGGTCCTGCTGTCCTATGCCATATGGCGTCAGGATCCCGTCTTCATTCTGGGTCAGTCGACCGGTCTTTTTATCTACAGTCGCAATCTCTATTTCGTCTACCGCGAACGGCGGGAGAACGGCGGCGGCGATTTTCACGCCCGCAGCTGATCGCCCACCCCTTCTTTGGCGGGCGGGGCGCGGCCCTCCAGCACGAAGCGATAGCAGAGCGCGGTGACCACGGCGACGATCAGGCCGGCGAAGATCACATCGCTCAGGAAATGACCGCCAACGGCAATGCGCAGGCCGCCGATCGCCAGCCCGAAAGCGACCGAGAGCGAGATCCAGAGGGCACGCCGGCGGACCGCCAATAGGGCCAGGGCCAGGGTGGCGAAGGCCGCCGCCGCGTCGCCCGAGACGAAGGAGCAGTTGCGCTCGCACTGGTCGGAGAAGACCAGCGGCGGGCTGTAGGTCCTCTCGCCGGCGAACTCCATCACGTCGCTCGGCCGGGCCCGGCCGGAATTCGACTTGAAGCCGGTATCGACCACCAGGACCGGCCCCAGCAGGATCGCCAGGACCACGAAGGCGATACGCCGCAGCATGACCGGGCGGCGGTCGGCCCGGCGCCAGAGCAGCCAGAGCGCCCAGAGAGCCAGGCCCACCAGGCCGACGCGAAAGGCCGGCCGGATGACCTCGTCATAGAAGACCCAGACCTTGCCATGGCTCAGCAGGAAGCGGTTGTCGCCCTGGTAGAGCCAACCGGCCACGGTGAGGTCGAGGTCGGGCCAGATCCAAAAGACGACAACGGCCACGGCGGTCAAGAGCGCGGCGGCGAGAAGAAGACGTGTACTCAGCATGAAAAGGTACTCACGAACAGCGATCCCGAACCAGGAACAGGTGATAGGTGGTGCCGCCGCCATAGCCATCGGGCCGCAATATCTCGCCAAGCGCCTCGCTGGCACAGAAGGCGGCTTCGCGCTGTTTGGCATTGGGATGCCGGGTCAGCAGCAGCATGGTCCCCAGCGGCGGCCGGTAGGGGCGGGTCAACTCGAAATGATTGTCGATCCTGCCGTTGCGGTCCCAGGCATGAAGCGCGACGGGCGCGTCGCGGAACTGATAGAGCAGGCTGGCGACCTCCATGCGCTGGTCGCCCAATAGGACCGCGGTCTCCTGCTCGGCCATGCGCGCGCGCAGTTCGCCAGCCAGGACGTCCCAGCCGGCGAGCCGGGCCAGGGCGCGCTGCGGACCGACCAGTCCCGGGGCGGCGAACAGCAGCAGCAGGGCCAGGGCCGCCGCGCCGTGCAAACCGACGGCGATCCCCCGCCAGACCCGCCAGCGCGGCGCCCTCAGGCTGGCCGCCACCAGAACGCTGCCGGCGACATAGGCGGTCGCCGCCCAGTTGGCGTGGGCCCGGCTGAGGAAGGCCTCGAGAGTAATCAGGGCCAGGATCGGCAGGGAGAAGAAGACCAGAAAGCGGGCCGGCTCGCCGGCGCGGCCGCGCAGCACCGACCAGGCGGCAACCAACAGGCAGGCCAACAGGATCGGACCGAAGACGCCGGCCTGGGAGAGCAGGAACTCCAGGCCCTTGTCGGGGCGCAACAGCGGGCCTTCGAGGTTGGCGTTCTGCGCCGTGTGACTGAGCGTGAGCCAGCCGTTCTCCAGGTTCCACCAGATGTTCGGGGCCAACAGCAGGAGTCCCACGGCAAGGGCGATGTAAAGGGCGCTCGAGCGCAGCAGCCAACGCCGTTCCGGCGTGAAGACGGCATAGATCAACAAACAGCCGACGAAGAAGACCATGGCATACTTGCTCAGCAGGCCGAGACCCAGGGCAACGCCGAGCGCCAGGCCCCAGAGCGGCGCGCGGGTCGCCATGACCCGCTCCAGCGCCAGCAGGGCGGCGGCCCAGAAGAACAGCAGCGGCACGTCGGTCGAGATGATCCCCGAGGAAAAGCTAATCCCCGGCAGGGTGAGGTAGAGCCCACAGGCCCACAGGCCGGTCGTCGGGTCATAGAGCCTTCGCGCCAGAAAGAAGAGCAACAGCCCAGTGCCGCCGTGGACCAGGGCCGAGGCGCCGCGAATGCAGCCCGCGCCCTCACCGCAAAGGGTCGTCGTGGCGCGGATCAGCCAGCCGATCATCGGCGGCTTGGAAAAGTAGCCGAAGGCGAGGTCGCGCGACCAGGACCAGTACTGCGCCTCGTCGCCCTGCAGCCCGAGAGGCGACAGCGCCAGCGCGCCCCAGCGCAGCGCGACGGCGGTCAGGCAGAACAGCAGGGCAAGCGTGAGCGGCGGCAGCTTGCTGGCCGCCAGCGCGGCGGCGGGAAGGACGCGGGTCACCATGGCTCCGCGCATAGCACCCCCTCCCGGTCCGCTCAAGCTCTTCCGCCCCCGGGTAGACAGGCGGCCATACCGGCCAAGCGGACAAAGCGGTTGCGCGCCCGCGCGCTCCTATGGTCAGCTTGGCCCGCCATGACGCTCGGACAGGACATCCGCTACCTTTCGAATGCCGATATCGAGGCCTGCGCCATCCAGGTGGCGGCGGTCGAGGCGGCGGTCGAGGCGATGTTCGCGGCCAAGGCCTCGGGCCGCGCCCTGATGAAACCCAAGCTGGCGCTGCACGGGCCCGGCCGGCCGCTGTTCCTGGCCAGCGCCGGTATGATGGAAAGCCCGGCCTACGCCGGGGTCAAGTGGGTCGGCGTGGCCGACAACGACGCCCGCGGCCTGCCGCACATCGCCGGCACCATCCTTTTGAGCGACGCCGAGACCGGCATGCCGGTGGCGATCATGGATGCGCGCTGGGTGACCGGTGTGCGCACGGCCGCGATCACCGCCGTCGCCGCGCGGCGCCTGGCGCGGCCCGACAGCGGCTCGATCGGCTTCGTCGCCTGCGGCCTGCAGGCCCGCTTTCATCTGGCGGCGCTGCGCGCGATCTTCCCGCTGACCCGGGTGACGGCCTACAGCCGTCGCCTGACCACGGCGGAGAGCTTCGCCGCCGAGGCTCAAGCCCAAGGCCTGGAAGCCAGGGCGGTGGAAGACCCGCGCCAGGCATTGGAAGGCCAGGACATCGTCATCACCTCGACCCCGGCGGTGCCGCGCACCCCGGCCTTTCTCGATGCCGGCTGGCTCTCCGCCGGATCCTTCGCCGGCATCGTCGACATGGGCATTCCCTGGATCACCGAGACTCTCGGCGGGCTCGACCGGGTGGTGACCGACGATATAGCCCAGGCCGGCACCGAAGGCCTGAACAATCCCAAGCCCTACGCCGGCGAGGTCGCCGACCTGGTCGCCGGCACCCTTCCCGGCCGCCAGTCTCCCGGCGAACGCAACGCACTGCTCTTCGCCGGAGTCGGCCTGGCCGACGTCGCGGTCGGCGCCCTGGTCTACGAGGCCGCCACCGCCCAGGGCATCGGCCAGATCCTGCCGCTCTGAGCCATGGAACCCGGCCGCGAGATCCTCTACCTCTCCAACGCCGACATCGAGGCCTGCGCCCTGACCGTGCTGGAGGTCGAGGCGGCGGTCGAGGGCGCCTTCGCCGCCAAGGCCGCCGGGCGCACCGGGATGCGCCCAAAGCTGGCGCTGCGGCCGCCGGAGGGCAGCCGCTTTCTCGCCCTGGCCGGAACCATCGACGCGGCCGGCGACATACCGGCCCGGGCCGGCATGAAGTGGGTCGGGGTGGCCGACAACCGGGACCGGGGACTGCCCCATATCGCCGGCCTGGTGGTCCTCAGCGACGGCGAAACCGGTATGCCCCTGGCGGTGATGGATGCGCGCTGGATCACCGGCGCGCGCACCGCGGCGATCTCGGTGGTGGCGGCCCGGCGCATGGCCAAGCCCGGCAGCGCGGGCGTCGGCTTCATCGCCTGCGGCGTCCAGGCCCGGGCCCATCTGGCGGCCCTGCGCCCGCACTTTCCGCTGAAACAGGTTCGCGCCTACAGCCGACGCCTGGCGACCGCCGAGGGTTTCGCCGCCGAGGCGCGAGACCTGGGCTTCGCGGCGGAAGCCGTGACCGACCCGCGCGAGGCCCTGACGGACATGGACATCGTGATCTGCTCGACCCCAGCGGTACCGCGCCCGGTGCCCTTCCTGGATATCGGCTGGCTCGCCCCCGGCGCCTTCGTCTCGATGGTCGATCTCGGGGTGTCCTGGGAGCCGCGGAGCCTGACCCGGCTCGACCGCGTGATGACCGACGACATCGCCCAGGCGAAGAGCGAGGGGTTGGCGGACTCCGTGACCTACGACGGCGAGGTCGCCGACCTGGTGGCCGGAAATCGACCCGGGCGCCTCGAGGACGACGACCGCACCGCGCTGCTCTTCGCCGGTCCCGGTCTCGCCGATGTCGCCATGGCCCAGGCGCTCTGCCAACGCGCCGCCGAAAAGGGCATTGGGCGAATTCTTCCGGTCTGAGACAGGTCGCCCACTGGGCCGGCTACGGGGCCAGACGACTCTTGTCCCACTCGAGCCGCGCCAGGGCCTCGCGCAGGTCTTCGGGGATCGTGGTCGGGGCCATGGTGGCGCGGTCTACGAAGACGTGGACGAAGTGTCCCTCCGCCGCGGCCAAGTTCTGGCCCTGTTTGAAGAGGCCGATCTCGTAGCGCACCGAGCGCCCGCCGAGATGGCCGACCCTGAGGCCGGCGTCGATGGTCTCGGGAAAGGCGACGGCCGCGAAATAGCGACAGGCGCTCTCGGCACAGACGCCGATCACCGGCCCCTCGTGGATGTCGAGGCCGCCGGTGCCGATCAGGTACTGGCCGATGACCGTGTCGAAGTAGGAATAGTAGACCACGTTGTTCACATGGCCGTAGATGTCGTTGTCCATCCAGCGGGTCGGGATGGCCAGGAAGTGCGGGTAGTCCTGACGCTGCGTGGGCGCTTTTCTGCTCACCGTCCTATGGTTCCTCTGCTTGTCGCTGGGTGGGATCAGGCGAAGAGATCGGCCTGGGCAAAGAGCGCCGGTACGCCGCCGGTGTGCAGCAGGCAGACCGGCTCGCCCCGCGGCAGGGTGTTGCTTGCCGCGAGGTCGAGCAGCGCCGCCGCCGGTTTGGCGGTGTAGGTGTTTTCGAACAGCAGCCCCTCCCGGCTGGCGAAGGTGCGGATCGCCGCCAGGGAGGCCGGCGTCGGCTGCTCGTAACCCGCGCCGAGGTAGTCGCCATGGACCCGGGTCCAGTCGCGGTAGTCGCCGGCCGGGGCGAGCCCGGTCCGCGCCGCGATGGCGCGGTATATCGCATCGACCCGGCCCGACAGCTCCTCCTTCGCATACTCGACCGAGACCAGGTGAACGACAAAGGGCGCGCCCAGCAGGGCGCAGCCGAAGAGGAACCCCGCCTCGGTCGGCCCCATGGAGCCGGACAGGATAATGTGGCGCAGGGCAATGCCGCGCGCCTCGGCCTGCTGGTGCAGCTCCAGGGCGCCCAGCAGATAGCCCAAGGCCCCGGTCGCGTGGTCGCCGACGATGTAGGGCCGCCGCCCTTCGGCGCGCAGGGCCTCGGCGGCGGCGGCGACCCGGATCGCCCGTTCGTCCTCTTCCATCGGCCCGAGAAACTCCAAGGACGCGCCGAACAGGCGGCTGAGCAGCAGATTGCCCTCGTTCCGTTCGGGCGCGTGGTCGTTGTGCAGAATTAGGCAGTCCAGTCCCAGCTTGGCCGCCGCCGCCGCGGTCAGGCGGCAGAGGTTGGAGACCGGCTTGCCGGCGACCAGGACGATGTCGCTGGACTGGGCCAGCGCCTCGCCGAGCCAGAACTCCAGACTGCGCAGCTTGTTGCCGCCGAGACCGAGCGGCGCGGCATCGTCGCGCTTGACCCAGAGGCTGTCATGGCCGGTCAGGGTCTCGATCCGGGACAGCCGCTCCAGGGGCGTGGGCTGGTCCAGCAGCCGGACCCGGGGGATGCCGTCCAGGATCACGGGCTCAGCCGCCGAAGGCGGTCTTCAGCGCGGCCAGGGTCTCGTCGGGCTTTTCCTGCATCATCATGTGGCCGCTGTCGGCGATGGCGACGCTGCGGGCACCGGAGATGGCGGCGGCGAGCTTCTGGCCGGCCCGGGCCGGCGTCATCTTGTCCTGGCCGCCAAGGATCACCAGGGTCGGGCAGGCGACCGCGGCGGCCCGCTCGGGCGCCGCCTTGTAGGCGTTGCAGGCCTCCAGGTCGGTCGAGAGGACGCCGGGACGGCTGCGCTCCAGCAGACGCTCGGCCCCGCCCATGACCCAAAGGCCAGGCGTCCGGGTGCCGCCAAGATGGCCGGTGGCCCCGTGCGCCCAGGAGATGATCAGGTCGAAGGCCAGGTGGTCGTCCTCGGCGGCGGCGGACAGCAGGTCGGGATGGACCGGCATGGCGGGCGCGACGCCCAGCAGGGCGAGCGCGCTGACCTTGTCGGGATGGCGGGCGGCGCAGTCGAGGCTGGCCAGCGCGCCCATGGAGTGACCGACCAGGCCGGCGGTCGCGATCCCGGCGGCGGCCATCAGGCGCGGCAGCCAGTCGGCGATGGCGGCGATCGAGTCGAGCGCCTCGCCATCGGATTTGCCGTGGCCCGGCAGGTCGAGGGCCAGGACGCTCTGGCCGTGGTGGGCGAAGTAGCGGGTCTGCAGGGCCCAGACCGTATGGTCCATGCCGGCGCCGTGGACGAACAGGATCGCCGGCCGGGCCGGATCGAAGGGGCGTCCGCCCGTGGCCGCGAAGACGCGGCTGCCGTCAACTGTCAGATCCATGGAACCCCCGCTGTCGCGCTCGTCTGTTCAGTGGTTTCTTGTGCTCTGCCCTCGGACTTCAGTCTCGTTGCGAGGCCTTCAGGGCCAGGCGCAGGTCCTCGATGATGTCGTCGGGGTCCTCCAGGCCGACCGAGAGGCGGATCAGCGCCTGGCCGACGCCGGCCTGCTCGAGCTGTTCGTCGGTCATCTGCTGATGGGTCGTGCTGGCCGGATGAATCACCAGGGTCTTGGCGTCGCCCACATTGGCCAGGTGCGAGGAGAGCGCGCAGCCTTCGATGAAGCGCGCGCCGGCGGCCCGTCCGCCCTTGACCCCGAAGGAGACGATGGACCCGGCGCCTTTCGGCAGCAGCCGTTTGGCCAGTTCGTGGTCGGGGTGGCTCGGCAGGTCCGGATGAACGACCCAGTCGACCGCCTCGTGGCCTTCCAGGAACTCCAGAACCTTGTGAGTATTTGCCATATGGCGGTCCATGCGCAGCGACAGGGTCTCGACCCCCTGGAGGATGTAAAAGGCATTCTGCGGCGCCATGCAGGCGCCGAAATCGCGCAGGCCCTCGGCGCGGGCCCGCATGGAGAGCGCCTGGGGCCCGAACTCCTCGGCAAAGTCGATGCCGTGATAGCCGGCATAGGGCTCGGTCAGGGTCTCGAACAGCCCGGAGTCTTCCCAGTCGAAGCGCCCGCCGTCGACCAGCAATCCGCCGAGCGCCAGGCCATGACCGCCGAGCCACTTGGTCGCCGAGTGCATGATCACGTCGGCACCGAGCTCGATCGGGCGCATCAGGTAGGGCGTGGCAAAGGTGCTGTCGACCATCAGCGGCAGCTTATGGCGATGGGCGATCTCGGCCAGGGCCGCGACGTCGAGCACCTCCAGCCCTGGATTGCCCAGGGTCTCGGCATAGATCACCCGGGTCTCGGGCCGGATCGCCGCCTCGAAGCCCTTGAGGTCGCGCGGCTTCACGAAGCTGGTGGTGATGCCGAAGCGCGGCAGGGTGTGGGAGAAGAGATTGATCGAGCCG
>JAJFGK010000108.1 GCA_021776195.1 Kiloniellaceae bacterium
CGCTGCAGCAGGAGGCCCGGGAGGGACTGATCGAACTGCAGCACCGGGCGGTGACCGGCTTGGGCGAGCTCAGCGGTTCCATAGAGCAGGCCCAACGCAGCGCCCAGTCTCTCGACCAGGAGCTGCGCCAGCGCACCGAACGCTACGAGGACGTCATGCGCGAATCCTACGGCCGCAGCACCAAGTTCGCCGAGGCCTTCGCCGGTCAGGCCGAAGAGCTGGTGCGCGCATCGCGGCAGGCCGAAGAACAGATCGAGATCCTGGCCAAGAGCCGCACCGAGACCCAGCGCGATGCCTTCCTGCGCAGCGCGACGCTTTTGATCGAAGATCTCAATACCCTGGCCATCGACATGACCAAGCTGCTCGAAGACGACGTTCCCGAGGATGTCTGGCGGAGCTACCGGAAAGGCGATCGTTCGGCCTTCGCGCGCCGCCTGCTGCGCATGCGCGACCAGTTCACCGTGCCGGCGGTCGAACGGCATTTTCGCGAGGACGAGGGCTTCCGGGTCAAGGCCTCGCGTTTCATGAGCCAGTTCGAAGGCCTGCTGGCCCAGGCCAGCCAGTGCGACAGCGACCAGGTCTTGAACGCGGCCTTTCTGACCGCCGACGTGGGCAAGGTCTATCTTCTGCTGTCGCGCTCGCTCGGCCGCGAGCAGTAGGCGCCAACGGTCATGCGCCCCACCACCATGCAGGCCGGCGAGAAGATTGGCGGCAACCATCTGAAGAGCCTGGTCTGGCTGCTGCCCTACCTCTGGCCCCAGGGCCGCGCCGATCTGAAGGCCCGGGTGATGGCGGCCTTGGTGCTGTTGGTCCTGGCCAAGGTCGCCAACATCTGGGTGCCGATTTTTCTGCGCGATGCGGTCGATGCGCTGAACGTCGAGAAGAACGCGGTCATCGTCCTGCCGCTCGGCCTCTTGCTGGCTTACGGTTTGGCCCGCGTCCTGGCGCTGGGCTTCGGCGAGCTGCGCGACGCGCTCTTTGCCAAGGTCGCCCAGAACGCGATCCGCCAGGTCGCGCTGGAGACCTTCCGCCATCTCATGGGGCTGTCGCTGCGCTTCCATCTCGACCGGCGGACCGGCGCGCTCAGCCGCGCCATGGAGCGCGGCGCCAAGTCGATCGAGTTCCTGCTGTTTTTCGTCTCGTTCAACATCATCCCGACAATTCTCGAGATCCTCC
Source organism: Kiloniellaceae bacterium (assembly GCA_021776195.1). Next base: position 1,177 of record JAJFGK010000108.1, read on the forward strand.
TGGTCTGCGGCATCCTCTGGGCCTTCTTCGATTGGCGCTTCGCCCTGGTGCCGCTCGCCACCATCGTCATCTTCATCACCTTCACCTTCACCATGACCGAGCTCAGGATCCGCTTCCGCCGGGAGATGAATGAGGCCGACAACGACGCCTCGAACCAGGCGGTCGACACCCTGATCAACTACGAGACGGTGAAGTACTTCGGCAACGACGAGATCGAGGCCCGGCGTTACGACAAGTCCCTGGAGGCCTATCAGGGCGCGGCCATTCGCTCGCGCACCAGCCTGTCGGCCCTGAACACCGGTCAATCGGCGATCATCTCTCTTGGCATGATGGCGATCATGATCATGGCCGGCCTCGGCGTGGTCGGCGGGCGCATGTCGCTTGGCGATTTCGTCATGGTCAACGCCTATCTGATGCAGATCGCCATGCCGCTCAATTTTCTCGGCACGGTCTACCGCGAAATCAAGCAGTCGCTGATCGACCTGGAACATCTCTTTCAGCTCCGCCGCCGCGACGCCGATGTCGCCGACCGGCCCGATGCGGCGGTCCTGGCGCCGGGGCCGGGCGCCGTGACCTTCCAGGCCGTGTCGTTCGGCTACGATCCGCGCCGGCCGATCCTGCGCGATGTCAGTTTCACCGTTGCCCCCGGCACCACCGTGGCCATCGTCGGGCCGAGCGGCGCCGGCAAGTCCACGATCAGCCGCCTGCTGTTCCGCTTCTATGATGTCGATGGCGGCGCTATTGTTCTCGACGGCCAGGATCTGCGCGCGGTGACCCAGGACAGCCTGCGGGCGGCGATCGGCATCGTTCCCCAGGACTCGGTGCTGTTCAACGACACCCTGCACTACAATATCGCCTACGGCCGGCCCGCCGCCAGCGAGGCCGAAATCCAAGCCGTGGTGCGCCTGGCCCAGCTCGAGCAGTTGATCGAGCGCCTGCCCGATGGTTTCCAGACCATCGTTGGCGAACGGGGCCTGAAGCTCTCCGGCGGCGAGAAGCAGCGGGTCGCGATCGCCAGGGCCTTGTTGAAGGATCCCAAGGTCCTGATCTTCGACGAGGCCACCTCGGCCCTGGACAGCAAGACCGAGCAGGAAATCCAGGCGGCGATCGACGAGGTCTCGCGCGGCCGCACCGCCGTCGTCATCGCCCACCGCCTCTCCACCGTCGTCGCCGCCGACGAGATTCTGGTGCTGGAGGAGGGACGCATCGTCGAGCGCGGCCGCCATGGCGAGCTGCTGGCCGCCGGGGCGACCTATGCGGCCATGTGGGCGCGGCAACAGCGCGACCGCCAGGAGGATGGCGAGGCGGCAGGCGACAAAGCGCTGTTGGATGATGGCACGCCGGCAGGCAGCGGCAAGGTGGCGGCGCGATGACCCGAGAGGCCACGGACCCCAAGGCCGCCGCCGATGCCCTGCGTGCCGGCGACCGCCGCGCCCTGGCCCGCGCCATCACTCTGGCCGAGTCGCGCAATCCCACCCACCGGCTCCAAGCCGAGGCCTTGCTGGCCGAGGTCTTGCCCGATACCGGCGACGCCCTCAGGCTCGGGCTCACCGGCGTCCCGGGGGTCGGCAAGTCGACCTTCATCGAGGCCCTGGGCCTGCGCTTGCTGGCGGCCGGCAAGACCGTCGCCGTGCTGGCGGTCGATCCTTCCTCCCAGGTCAGCGGCGGATCGATCCTGGGCGACAAGACGCGCATGGAAAGGCTCGCCGCCGACCCGCGCGCCTTTATCAGGCCCACGCCCACCAGCGGTTCCCTGGGCGGTGTGGCACGCCGCACCCGCGATGCGCTGTTGCTCTGCGAGGCCGCCGGCTTCGACGTGGTGCTGGTCGAGACCGTCGGGGTCGGTCAGTCCGAGGTCGCGGTCTCCGAAATGGTCGACATGTTCTTGCTGTTGCTGCTGCCCGGCAGCGGCGACGAGCTGCAGGGCCTGAAGAAAGGTATCGTCGAGATCGCCGACGCGGTGATCATCAACAAGGCCGACGGCGATCTCCTGCCGGTCGCCCAGCAGGTCGCCGCCGACTACCGCGCTGCCCTGCGGCTGCTCCGCGCGCCCCAGGCCGATTGGCGCCCGCCGGTGCTGCTGGCCTCGGCCCTGACCGACAGCGGCATCGCCGAGGTCTGGGAGACGGTCGAGGCCTTCCAGGCCGCGATGACGGGCTGCGGGGCCTGGCAGGCCAAGCGTGCGCGCCAGGCCAAACAGGCGCTTTGGCGCGATCTGCGCGAGAGCCTGCTGGAAGCCTTCGACCGGGATTCCCGCCTGGCCCAGGAGGCCCAGCGCCTGGAACAGGCGGTCGAAGCCGGGAATCTGCTTCCGGCCCTGGCGGCGCGCCAGCTGTTGGAGGCCTTTCAAAAGGCCCCGGATTGACCTTGACGGGGCTGGCTGGCCTCTGTACAACCCGCCGGCACCCGGACAAGACCTTGCCCGGGGACCTCTATTTGTCCGCTCGCGGATGACCACCGGATTGGGAAGAAAACCGTGTCCAGACGCTGTGATTTTACCGGTAAGGGCGTGCAGGCCGGCAACAATGTCAGCCATGCCCACAACAAGACGCGGCGGCGCTTTCTGCCGAACATGCAGCAGATCTCGCTTCTGAGCGACAGCCTCGGCCAGTCGATTTCGGTGCGCCTCTCGACCAGTGCGATCCGCACCATCGAAAAGAAGGGCGGGCTCGACGCCTACCTGATGGCGACGCCGACCGCCAGGCTGGGCCGGACCGCGCGCGACATCAAGCGCCGTGTGCGCAAGGCCCAGGCCGGCGTGGCGAGCTGACGGCCGCGACTCCGGCATACCGCGAAAGGCCCGCCTTCTGGCGGGCTTTGTCGTTTTGGGCGGCTCAACGAAATTGTTCATGGCCTCGGCCGGTAGGGCAGTCCTACATGTTTGGCTGACAGGGGTCCCGGCTCGGGGCTCCGCAAGGTGAAAGGCCGGGGCCGTGACCCCAGACCAACAGACCCGTTCGCTCTTCCGCTGGCTGTCGGCCGGCCACTGGGCCAATGATTTCGGGCCCGGTTCGGTCTGGATCATCGCGCCGGCCATCGCCGTGGCCATGGGCCTGACCCCGGGCGAGCTCGGTCTGCTGATCGCGATCCAAACCACGGGCGGCGCCCTGGCCTATCTGCCCGCCGGTGTCCTGGCCGACCGCATCGCCAACCACGGCCGTCTGCTGCTCGCCACCTTCGTCTGGGTGGCGATCGGCTATGCCCTTGCCTCCCAGGCGCCCGGCTTCTGGACCGTGGCCATCATGCTGGCGGTCGCCGGCCTGGGCGATGCCGCCTGGCATCCCATCGCCTCGGGGGTGCTGGTCCGCCTGCGCCCGGACCGCCGGGCCGAGGCCCTGGGGATCCATGCCATCGGCGGCACCCTGGCCGAGGTCACCGCGCCGCTGGCCATCGGATTCGTTCTGGCCGTCTTCGACTGGCGGGTCGCGCTGCTCTGCGCCGCCCTGCCCGCGGCGCTGATGGCCCTGGCCTTCACCCGGGTCGCCGGGCGCGTGCCACGAGGAGCCGCCACGCGCTTCTCCCTGGCCGATCTCGGGGCGCATCTTTGGGTCTGGCGGCGGCCCCGCGGGCTGCTCACCATCGGCACCATTTCCGTCTACAACATGGCGAACATGGCGATCCTGGCCATGATGCCCTTCTACCTGCAGAGCGTTCACGGCTTTGACAGCGGCCAGGTCGGCCTGGCCTTTTCGATCATGATCCTGTTCGGCGCCCTGTTGCAGCCCTACACCGGCCGGCTATCCGATCGCCTGGGCCGCCGGCCGGTGATCGTGGCCGGGAACATCGTCGCGGCCGGTGCCGCGCTCACGGTCTGGCTCTTCGGCGGCGATGTCGTGATCGCGCTGGCCGGCCTGGGGGTCGCCCTCTTGGCCCTGACGGCCATCCGCGCCGCCCATCTGGCCGCCGCGGTCGACTATGCCCGCGGCCGCGAGGGCACCACCCTGGGCATGGCCTTCAGCATTCTGGACGGGGTCGGCGCGCTGGGCGCCTGGCTCGCCGGCCTGGCCGCCAATCAGGGCGTCGGTTTCGCCTTCCTTCTCGCCGCCGCGTTCTCGCTGCTGGCCTGTCTCGGCGGCCTCGCCCTGCGTGCCGCCGACGCGCCCTAGGTCCTGTGGACTCTAGGGATTCCCATTGTATTGGAAATGTGATTCAAGACTACTTTTTGGGAGGTGGTCTTGGGTGTGATGGATCGTTTGGTGCTGAGCGATGGTGACTGGGATCGGATATCAGGCTTGATCATAGG
>JAJFGK010000109.1 GCA_021776195.1 Kiloniellaceae bacterium
TGGCCGGCTGCTGGATCAGGGTCTGGGTCGCCAGCACGTGCTCGACCTCGGAGGTGCCGATGCCGAAGGCCAGCGCCCCGAAGGCGCCGTGGGTCGCGGTGTGGGAATCGCCGCAGACGATGGTCATGCCGGGCAGGGTGAAGCCCTGCTCGGGACCGATGATGTGGACAATGCCCTGGCGCGGGTCATCGACGGCAAAGTAGGGCACCCCGAAATCGGCGCAGTTCTTCACCAGGGTCTCGACCTGGATGCGGCTCTCCTCGTCGGCGATCCCGGCGCTGCGGTCGGTCGTTGGGACATTGTGGTCGGCCACGGCCAGGGTCTTGCTCGGTTGGCGCACCTTGCGGCCGCTCAACTGCAGTCCCTCGAAGGCCTGGGGCGAGGTCACCTCGTGCACCAGATGGCGGTCGATATAGAGCAGGCAGGTCCCGTCGTCCTGGCGGTCGACCACGTGGGAGTCCCAGATCTTGTCGAAGAGCGTGCGCGGCCCGCTTCCGGTTGCTGACGCCATGACAGATCATCTCCTTTTCCTGGCCCCGTGAGAGCCCTAGCCCAGATTAGCGGGGCACAATAGCGTCGAGCGCCCGCGCGGCAAAGCCCCCCGGACGCTCGAAGAATCTCTTGCGATCGACCCGAAAGGGGCGCTCAGGCCTCGGCGGTCTTTTTCACCTTGGCCGCCTTCTTGGCCGCGGTCGCCGCCGTGCGCTCGGCCGTCAGGGCCTTGCCCGCGGCACCGGTGGTCTTTTCGGCGATACGCGCCGACTTGCCGCGCCGGCCGCGCAGGTAATAGAGCTTGGCCCGCCGCACGTCGCCGCGCCGCACCAGCTCGATCGTCTCGACCCGCGGGCTATAGACCGGAAAGACCCGCTCGACGCCCTCGCCGTAGGAAATCTTGCGCACCGTGAAGGAGGAACTGAGGCCGCGGTTGCGCCGGGCGATGCAGACGCCCTCGAAGGCCTGAAGCCGCTCGCGTTCGCCTTCGATGACCTTGACGTGGACCCGCAGGGTGTCGCCTGGCGAGAAGTCGGGGATGGACTTGCCTTCCATGACCCGCGCGACTTCTTCTTGTTCCAGCTGTTCGATGATATTCATGGCTGTCACCCTTGTTCTTGTCTCGTTGTCTTGCCGCGGGTCTTGCCGCGGCGCGCCCACAGATCGGGTCGGCGCTGCCGTGTAATCTTCTCCGCTTCCTCCAGGCGCCAGCGCCGGATCTCGGCGTGATGCCCGCTCAACAGGACTTCCGGCACCTCGCGGCCCTGCCAGAGGGCGGGCCGTGTATAGTGCGGGTACTCCAACAGTCCCGCCTCGAAGGACTCCTCGTCGCCACTCGTCTCGTTGCCCATGACCCCCGGCAGCAAACGGACCACCGCCTCGATCAAAGCCATCGCCGCCACTTCGCCCCCGGCCAGCACATAGTCGCCGATCGAGATCTCGACCACTTCGCGCGCCTCCAGCACCCGCTGGTCGACACCCTCGTAACGGCCGCAGAGCAAACTCAACCCCGGCTCCGTCGCCAGCGACCGCGCCAGACCCTGGTCCAGCAGCCGCCCGCGTGGCGACAGATGGACCACCGGCCCCGGTCGATCGGCCACCGCGGCCAGCGCGGCGTCCACGACATCGGGCCGCATCACCATCCCCGCGCCGCCGCCAAAAGGCGTGTCGTCGACGGAGCGGTGACGGTCGCCGGCGAAGTTCCGAATATCCAGAACCTCCAGCGACCAGAGCCCCTTTTCCATCGCCCTTGCCGCCAGCGAGACCCCGAGGGGACCCGGAAACGCCTCTGGGAAGATGGTGAGTACGCGTGCCTGCCAGGCTGCCATCACGATCTCCTCAGGCCGCCCAGCCTGGACCCGGCGCTTTGCCGAGCCCCGAAAGCGGCGCTTTATGACCCCTCTCGCGCCTTTTGTCCAGTGCGTTTGCGCGCTTTAGGTCCGATCTCTCCCGCCTCCCGCGCTCCCGTTCCGGGTGCCTGCGCGCCGACCGGCTCGGGCCCCTCCCGGTCCAGCAGATCGGCGGCGACCACCAAGCGACCGGCGGCGAGATCGACCAGCGGCACCGCCGCGCGGGTGAAGGGCACCAGCAGCGGCGGCCCCGCCGGGCTCTCGACCTCCAGATAGTCGCCGGCGCCGTGGTCGTTGACCGACTTGACCGATCCCAGCTTGGCCCCGGCTTCGTCTTCCGCCGCCAGGCCGATCAGGTCGGCATGGTAGTAGACTTCCTCCTCGTCGGGCTCGGGCAGCGCCGCGCGCTCGACATAGAGCCGGGTACCCCGCAGGGCCTGCGCCGCCTCGCGGTCCTTCAGACCGTCGATCGAGGCAATGAGCAGACCACCCGCCGATCCTCGCAAGGAGAGGCGATAGGACTTCGCCCCGGGCTCGTCCCACAGCACGCCGTAAGCCGCGATATCTTCGGGTACCTCGGTGAAGGACTTGACCTTCACCAGGCCGCGCACCCCGTGCGGCCCCGCGATGGCGCCGAGACAGATGCGTTTGCCCTCGCCGGAGCCGGCCATGATCGGACCCTCGCGGCGTTAGGCCTTGGCCTCTTCCGGGGCCTTCTCGGGATCGGCCTCCGCGGCGGGGGCCTCTTCCGCGGGAGCCTCGGCGGCGGCTTCGGCGGCCGGGGCTTCCTCCGCAGGCGCCTCCTCGGCGGCGGGGGCTTCGGGCTCGGGCGCGGGGGCTTCGGCCGCCGCCTTCTTGGCCTCTTCGGCTTCCTTCATGCGCTCCACGGCCTTTGCCTTGGGCTGGTCCTTCTTGGTCTGGGTCGGCACGTGGCGCGCCGGGACCAGGTCGAGCTTGGCGAGGAAACGGCTAACCCGGTCCGACGGCGTGGCGCCGACCGACAGCCAGTGCTTGGCCCGGTCCACGTCGATCTTGACCCGGTCGGGGTGGTCCTTGACCAGCATCGGGTCGTAGGAGCCGATCCGCTCGATAAAGCGGCCGTCGCGCGGGCTGCGGGTGTCGGCCACGACAATGCGGTAGTAGGGGCGCTTCTTGGCGCCGCCGCGGGCCAGTCTGATCTTAACGGACATATCTCGTTCTCTCTTTCTTCGCGTCTCGAATGAAGGGGTCGAATGGGTGGTAAAGGTCGTCAGGCGGCCGCGTAGCAGACCGCTTGAAGCTTGTTGCCGTCGGGGTCGCGGACATAGGCCCCGTAGTAGTTTTCGCTATAGCGCGGACGCAGCCCCGGCGCGCCCTCGTCGCGGCCGCCTGCCTCCAGGGCCGCCGCGTGAAAGGCATCGACCTGGGCCCGGCTCTCGGCCTGAAAGGCAAAGTGGGTGCCGTTGCCGGCACTGGCGGGCTCGTCGTCCCAAGGGGTCAAGATCCAGAACCACGGCCCCTCGCTGCCGGCGCGGCCGTAAGCGATGGCGCGATCCTCACTATGGACGCGGGTCAGGCCGAGCCTGGAAAAGACCGCGTCATAGAAGGCCCGGGCCCTGGCGTGATCGTTGCTGCCGATGGTGACGTGCGAGAACATTAGCCGCGAAAGCCTTTCTTGCCGCCGGGAAAGCCAGGCGGCATGACGCCGGGAAAACCGCCACTCGGAAGGCCTGGTCCGGGCAGTCCTGGGCCCGGCAGTCCGCCGCCGGGCGCCGCACCCGGATCGCCGCCGCCCAACAGGCCGGCCATGCCGCCGGGGATCAGGCCCTTTTTGCCCATCTTGTTGACCCGCTTCATCATCTTGGCCGCCTCGCCGTGCTGTTTTAGCAGGCGGTTGATGTCTTGCGCGGTGGTGCCGGAGCCCTTGGCGATGCGCTGCTTGCGCGAGGCCTTGATGATCTCGGGCCGGCGCCGTTCGCGCTGGGTCATCGAATTGATGATGGCGATCTGCCGCTTGACCTGGGAATCGTCCAGCTTGCCCTTTTTCATCTGGTTGAGCTGGGCCTTGGAGACGCCCGGCAGCATGCCCATAAGGCTCGACAGACCGCCCATCTTTTGCATCTGCATCAACTGGCTGCGCATGTCGTCCAGGTCGAACTTGCCCTTCTGGATCTTCCTGGCGAGCTTTTCGGCCTCCTCGACCTCGATGGTCTCGGCGGCCCGCTCGACCAGGGAGACCACATCGCCCATGCCGAGGATGCGGCTGGCCACGCGGTCGGGATGGAAGGGCTCCAGCGCGTCGAGCTTCTCGCCGGTGCCGAGCAGCTTGATCGGGCAGCCGGTCACCGCGCGCATGGAAAGCGCGGCACCGCCACGGGCGTCGCCGTCGACCCGGGTCAGCATGATGCCGGTCAGGGTAACCTTCTCGTGGAAGGCCTTGGCCGTGGTCACCGCGTCCTGGCCGGTCATGGCGTCGGCCACCAGCAGGGTCTCGTGTGGTTTCACGGCGTCGCGCACCGCCGCGACCTCGGCCATCAGTTCCTCGTCGATGGCCAGGCGGCCGGCGGTGTCGAGGATTACTACGTCGTAGCCTTCGAGCTCGCCGGTCTTGAGCGCGCGCCTGGCAATCGCCACCGGCTGCTCGCCAGGCACGATCGGCAGGCAGGCGACGCCGGTCTGCTCGGCCAGAACTTTGAGCTGCTGTTGGGCCGCCGGGCGGCGCACGTCGAGCGAAGCCAGCAGGGTCTTCTTGCGCTCGCGTTCCTGCAGCTGCTTGGCGATCTTGGCGCAGGAAGTCGTCTTGCCCGAGCCCTGCAGACCGACCGCCATGAGGATCGCCGGCGGCGGCACATCGACTTTCAGCGCGGCCTGTTCGCTGCCCAGCATGGCAACCAACTGGTCGTGGACGATCTTGACCACCATCTGGCCCGGCGAGACCGAGCGCAACACCTCGGCGCCGGTCGCCTCGACCTTCACGGCCTCGACGAAATCCTTGACCACCGCCAGGGCGACGTCGGCCTCGAGCAGGGCGACCCGCACCTCGCGCAGCGCCGCCGTCACCTCGCTCTCGCTCAGCCGGCCGCGCCGGGTCAGCTTGTCGAAGACGCCGCCGAGACGGTCTTGCAGGCTATCGAACATGCATCAGGTCCAAACTGTCACTCTCCAGCAGGCCACGTCCCAGCAGGCCACGTCCCAGCAGGCAAACGCGAAACGCGCCAGTGCGCGAAACTCGCGGACTGGCGGAGCCTTCCCCCTCGGTCGGGCGGGGTCTTCGGCCGCTTGTCTTGGCACATGCCTTGATCGAGGCCGGACACTAGGGACGCCCCGCCCCCGCGTCAACCCGAGTCTTGGGGAGCGGTGGCAGGGGTTGCGCATCAGCCATATCGGTTTTTATGTTCCGTGGCTTAAAGGACCTCAACCGTGGATCACAGACCTCCCGTTTCCAGCGACCGCATCGTGGAAACCGCGCGCACGCGCCTGCGTCCCCATCGCCTGTCCGACTTCGAGGACATGGCCGCGCTCTGGGCCGAGCCCGCGGTGGTGGCGCACATCATGCCGGGCCCGCTGGCGCGCTCGGAAGCCTGGACCCGCCTGCTGCGCTATGTTGGTCACTGGGCGCTGCTGCCCTTCGGCTATTGGGTGGTGGAGGACCGGCAGAGCGGCGAATTCCTCGGCGAGGTCGGCTTCGCCGACTGGAAGCGGGAGATCGTGCCCTCCATCGAGGGGCTGCCGGAAATCGGCTGGGTACTCAAATCGGCGGCCCAGGGCCGCGGCCTGGCGACCGAGGCGGTGGTGGCGGCGCTGGCCTGGGCCGATGCGAACATCGCGGCCAGGCAATCCGTGGCGTTGATCAACCCGGCCCACGAGGTCTCCATCGCCTTTGCCCGCAAGGTCGGCTTTGGCGCGCCCGAAACCGCGGCCTTCCGGGATGGATCGATCCTGCTGTTCCGCCGGGCCTCGCGCGGGCAGACCTAGGCAAGCCCCTATGCGGCTCCCTGCAGGGCGCGGAGCCTTTCGCGCGTGTGCCGCGTGGCCGTCTCGCTGCCGTCATGAAAGGTTCCGAACCACTTGTCCAAGGGTATATCGGGGGAGCCGTAATTGCACTCGAAATGGCGGTGGTGCAGTTGATGAAAATAGTCGCCCAGGGCCATGCCTTTCTTGCCGGTGAGCAGCAACTTCTCGAACCCGGCATGCGCGGTCACGGACAGCAGCGACTTGTACTGTAGATGGAAGATCAGGTGCAGGGGATGCGAGGCCACCAGGAGATGTATCAGGACCGAGCTGACAAAGATCAGATGCTCGATCGGGTGAAACGAGAACCCCGACCAGGGGCCGACGGTGATGTTGCGGTGGTGCAGGGAATGGGCGAGCCGGTAGAGCGGCGGCCAGTGCAAGAGCCGGTGGACCCAATAGAAGTGAAACGAGCTCCAGTGCGGGATCAGGAGGAACCAGACGACGAACCAGACCGGGTTATCTTCCCAGGCCAGGGTGGGCAGGTATCCATTGGCCATGGCCCACATCATCGCCACCTCATAGGCACTCAGAACCGTGACACCGCTCGCCAAGGTCCAGACCATGTTGTCGAGTAGTTGGCTGCCAAAGGTGAAGCGTCGGTGCTGGCCGGTCGGATCCTTGGCCTCGAACTTTCGCATAGGGCCCTGCCTGGCGAAGCGGAAGAGATAGAGGTGCAGGCCGCCGGCCACCAGGATCGTCAGCGCGAGATTGCGCAGATAGATTTGTGCGATCCAATCGAACGCCAGGGTCTGGCACTGTGCCAGCGCGGGGTGACAAAAGAACCAGGCCGCACCGGCGATCAGGAGAATCGCCGTGCGATCCGTGAAGGGTAGCCACAGCCCGACAAGCCATTGGGCGGCCTTCAACGGGCGCGGCGGCCAGACAAAAAGCGGCCCATTCTCAAGCGGCAGGGACGGCTGCCAGTTCCATTCCCGATCCCCGGTCGCGGTTGGTCCGCCGCCAGCAGCGGTAGGAATTGACACCTCGGTCAAGGCCGCGCTCCACAAACACTGTTACCGTCGCGCGGATGCTAGAACGCGACGTGATGGATGCCAACACCTCGCCTGTCCGGGGCCGCCCTGCGTCGATCTACTCGCGACTGGCCCGGGCGTCGATAGCTTGCAGGTCCCGGTTAAGCGCCCTTGTCATGTCGACCACCTTTGGCGCCAGCGCGATGGCTGCCGCCGACTTTGCACGCGCCTTGGTGTCGCTTTCGTTTTCGTCCAGATTGATGGAGGTCGAGAAGGTCATCGCCGCGTCCTCGACCACCGCCGCGGTCTGGCCGTAGACATAGCCGTTGCGCACATCGACCAGGATCGCGCTGGCGTGACCGTCGCTCTCGACATAGTCGCTGGGACCGATGAAGAAACCGACCAGGGCCAGCTTGGTGACCGCCCAGGGCGTCTCGGTGGTCTGTGAGTGGTCCACCACCTCGTAGATAAGCACCGCATCGGCGTGCTGGCGCGCGGCGCCCAGGCGGATGCCCTGGAGCAGGTCGGTGAAGGCGCGGCCTGTAACGTCCCCGTAGTCGCTCCGTGTGACCTGAGTGGCCCCACCCGCCAGGGCCGTAATCAGCGGACTGATCGGCAGGAACTCGCCGTACGTGGGTCCGAGCTCCGCCGTTGCCTCGCTCCAGGCCGCCGCCTCGGCGCGTGGGATCGCCGTGAGACGACCCTCGTCGATCCGCGCGATGCCGATCCGGGCGGGAAAACGCAAGACCGGCTCCACCGCGGCAGCCTGCAGGAACTCGTTGCCCGCGGGGTCGGCCGCCAGATCTCCGGCCTGTTCCTGGTAACGGGCCAGGTAGGCCTGCCCCGATGAGGTTTGAACGAAGGTCGAACAAGCGGTCAGGCCGCTCCCAAGCACCAAGATGAATACGGCGACTGCGGGTCTATAAAGCATAGGTCCTCCCCTGAGCCAAAGTTGTCGCAAACAGGCCCACATTCCGCGCGGTCCTGGCCGAAAGTTTGATCGGAACAAGGCGAAAGGGAGGCCACGGCATGCCGGTGCATTTTTCTCCGGAGGAGATGACCGAGCGGCGGGAGAAGGCCGGGGCGGCGCTGGCGGCGCGCGGGCTCGACGGCCTGCTCGCCTTCAAGCAGGACAGCCTGTACTGGCTGACCGGCTACGAGACCTTCGGCTATGCCATGTTCCAGTGCCTCTATCTGGGAGCCGACGGCCGCACGGCCTTGCTGACCCGGATCCCCGACCTGCGCCAGGCCGAACACACCTCGGACATCGCCGATATCCGGATCTGGGCCGACCGCGCCGGCGTGAACCCCGGCCAGGATCTGAAGACCATGCTGGAGGATCTCGGCTGCCGGGGGCAGCGCCTGGGCATCGAGTACGACAGCTACGGCCTGACCGCGGCCAACGGCCGCATGGTCGATGCCGCCCTGGAGGGCTTCTGCCGCCTGGAGGACGCTTCGCAGTTGGTCACCCTGCTGCGGCGCCACAAGAGCGCCACCGAGTTGAGCTACCTGCGCCGCGCCGCCGAGCTGTCCGACGACGCGCTCGACGCCGCCATCGAGCTGGCCGCGCCGGGCGCCTTCGAGGGCGACATCATGGCGGCCATGCAGGGCGCCGTCCTCAAGGGCGACGGCGACTACGCCGGCAACGAGTTCATCATGGGCTCGGGCCCGACCGCGATGCTGGTGCGCTATCACACCGGCAAGCGCCACCTGGAGGCCAAGGACCAGCTGACCCTGGAGTGGGCCGGCGCCTATCGGCGCTATCACGCCGCCATGATGCGCACCCTGGTCGTCGGCACGCCCAGCGAGCACGAAAGGCGCATGCACGCGGCCTGCCACGAGGCCTTGCTGGCCTGCGAGGCGGCGGTCAAGCCGGGCCAGACCATGAGCGCGGTCTTCGAGGCCTACGCCCGGGTCAGCGACGCCCAGGGTTTTCGCGATGCGCGCTTCAACGCCTGCGGCTACGGCATGGGCGCGGTCTTCGCCCCCATCTGGGTCGATTTCCCCATGTTCTACGAAGGCAACGACTGGCCGATCGAGGCAACCAACGTCTTCTTCCTGCACATGATCCTGATGGACCGCGAGGCCGGCCTGGCCATGACCCTGGGCCATTCGGTCGAGGTCACGGCCGAGGGCTGCAAGCGCCTCAGTCGCCACCCGCTGGATCTGCTCGTCGCCTGAGGGCGGTGCGCCGGAGGCAAAAGCTCTTGGCGCGGCCGGGATTTGCGCTTAAACCCGAGGTCTTCGGGCCTTTGCGGCCCTTGTTAGAGTGGTGCCAGCGACGTGAGCGGACGGCCTTTCATCAAGATGCACGGACTGGGCAACGATTTCGTCATCGTTGACGCCCGGCGCGAGGCCTTTGCCCTGACGCCCGAGACCGCCCGTGCCATCACCGACCGCCGCGAGGGGATCGGCTGCGACCAGTTGATCGTGCTGGAGCCGCCGGTCGATAGCGCGGCCGAGGTCTTCATGCGGATCCGCAACGCCGACGGCGGCGAGGTCGAGGCCTGCGGCAACGCGGCACGCTGCGTCACCGCGCTGATCGTGGACGAGCGCGGCAACGGCGCCGCACAGGAACCGGTGGTGATCGAGACCCCCGCGGGCCTGATCAAGGGAACGCTCGACGGGCCGCGCCGGGCGACGGTCGACATGGGCGCGGTCGGCCAGGACTGGCGCGAGATCCCCCTGGCCAAGGCCTGCGACACGCTGCACCTGGACCTGAGCCACGGCCCCCTGAGCGACCCGGTGGCGGTCTCGATCGGCAATCCGCACATGGTCTTCTTCGTCGCCGACAGCACCGCCGAGCCCCTGGACGAGCTTGGCGCCGTGTTGGAGCACCATCCTATGTTCCCCGAGCGCGCCAACGTCAGCCTGGTCACCCTGGCCGGCGAGAATCGCTTGCGCCAGCGGGTCTGGGAGCGCGGGGTGGGGATCACCCGGGCTTGCGGCACCGGCGCCTGCGCGGCGGCGGTGGCGGCGGCGCGGCGCGGCCTCACCGGTCGCCAGGTCGCGGTCGAGCTGGACGGTGGCCTGCTCGAGATCGAGTGGCGCGAGGATAACCATGTCTTCATGACCGGTCCCGTGGCGACGGCCTTCACCGGGACCTTCACGGCATGAGCGCGGTCCCCGGCGAAGCCAAAAATTCCAGGCCGACCGATCCCGAAATCCTCACCTTCGGCTGCCGGCTGAACGCCTACGAATCCGAGGTCATGCGCGGTCATGCGCGCAGCGCCGGCCTGAGCGACGCGGTCATCGTCAACACCTGCGCGGTCACCGCCGAGGCCGAACGTCAGGCGCGCCAGGCGATCCGCAGGGCCCGGCGTCACCATCCCGAGGCCAGGATCATCGTCACCGGCTGCGCGGCCCAGATCGACCCCCAGGGCTTTGCCGCCATGCCCGAGGTCGACCAGGTCCTGGGCAACGAAGAAAAGCTGCGGGTGGAATCCTTCCATGACCTGGGCCAGGATCAGGCCACGCCGCGGGTCCAGGTCAACGACATCATGGCGGTCAGGGAGACCGCGGCCCATATGATCGAGGGCTTCGCCGAGCGCACCCGCGCCTTCGTCCAGGTCCAGCAGGGCTGCGACCATCGCTGCACCTTCTGCATCATCCCCTTTGGCCGCGGCAACAGCCGCTCGGTGCCGCTGGGCGATCTGGTGGCGCAGGTGCGCCGCCTCGCCGAAGCCGGGGTGCCCGAGGTCGTCCTCACCGGGGTCGATATCACCAGCTATGGCGCCGACCTGCCGGGCCGGCCGACCCTGGGGCGCATGATCCGCCGGTTGCTGGCCCAGGTGCCGGCACTGCCGCGTCTGCGGGTTTCGTCCCTCGACGTGATCGAACTGGACGACGACCTGTTGCGCCTGATCGGCGAGGAGGCGCGCCTCATGCCGCACCTCCATCTCTCGCTCCAGGCCGGCCACGACATGATCCTGAAGCGCATGAAGCGCCGCCACAGCCGCGCCGAGGCCGTGTCGCTCTGCGCCGATCTGCGGGCGCGACGGGCCGACATCGTCTTCGGCGCCGACCTGATCGCCGGTTTTCCGACCGAGACCGAGGCGATGTTCCAGGCCAGCCTGGACCTGATCGAGGATTGCGGTCTGACCTATCTGCACGTATTTCCCTATTCGCCGCGCCCGAGCACGCCCGCCGCCCGCATGCCACAGGTGCCCGGTCCGCAGCGCCGGGAGCGCGCCGCGCGCCTGCGCGACGCCGGCGACCGCGCCCTGTCTCGATACCTGCAAAGCCAGGTCGGCCGACAGGCGGATGTGCTGGTCGAAAAACCCGGCTTTGGGCGCAGCGCCCAATTCGCCCCGGTGGCCCTGACCGGTGGCCGGCCCGGCGAAATTCGACAGTGCCGGATCACCGGGATGGACGCCGGGCGACTGCTGGCCGACGATCTGGTCACCTCGGCGCCGGGGCGGACCGCCGCCGCGCCTGTGAACCTGGAGAGCGTGGCTTGAGCGAAGCGGACAAGCCCAAGCTCGGCTGGTTCGCACGGTTGAAGTCGGGGCTCGCCAAGTCCTCGGCCAAACTCAGCGACGGCCTCACGGCGATCTTCACCAGACGCAAACTCGACGCCGCCGCGCTGGAGGAACTGGAGGACCTGCTGATCACCGCCGATCTGGGGGTCGCCACGGCGGCGCGGCTGGCCGCCGAGTTGGGCCGGACCCGCTTCGACAAGGAGGTCAGTCCCGAGGAGGTTCGCGAGGCCCTGGCCGCCTCGATTGCCGATATTCTCGAACCGGTGGCCCAGCCCCTGACCCTGCCGGGGACGGCCAGGCCGCATGTCCTGCTCGTCGTTGGGGTCAACGGCAGCGGCAAGACCACCACAATCGGCAAGCTGGCCAAGCACTATCGCGAACAAGGCCTGTCGGTGATGCTGGCCGCCGGCGACACCTTTCGCGCCGCCGCCATCGAGCAGTTGCAGATCTGGGGCGAGCGCACCGGCTGCGCGGTGGTCGCGGGCGACCCGGGCAGCGACGCGGCCGGCCTGGTCTACGATGCCCTGGCGCGTGCTCAGCGCGAAGGCGCCGACCTCTTGATGATCGATACCGCCGGGCGCCTTCACAACAAGGCCGACCTCATGGCCGAGCTGCAGAAGGTCGTCCGCGTGATCCGCAAGCTTGCCCCCGACGGGCCCCAGGACATCGTCCTGGTGCTCGACGCCACCACCGGCCAGAACGCCCTGAGTCAGGTCGCCACCTTCAAGGATCTGATCGATGTTTCCGGCCTGGTCGTGACCAAGCTCGACGGCTCGGCCCGGGGCGGTGTGCTGGTCGCCCTGGCCGAAACCCACGGCCTGCCGGTCCATGCCGTGGGCGTCGGCGAAGGCGCCGAGGACCTGCGGCCCTTTTCAGCGCGGGATTTCGCCCGCGGTCTGATGGGTTTCGAGGGGTGAGCCCCGGCCGGGCTGTTCGAATGGTTTTCCAGCTGTGACCCTCTCGCCGACCATCTTCGTGATCGTCATGCTGGCTGCCCTGGCCCACGCCAGTTGGAACGCCCTGGTCAAGGCCGATGGCGACAAACTGGTGATGCAGACCTACGTGGTCTGCATTCCCGGCCTGGTCTCGCTTCTGGCGTTGCCCTTCGTGCCGCTGCCGGCACCGGCGAGCTGGCCTTATCTGGCAACCTCGGTGGTGGTCCATCAGCTCTATTTTTTTGTCCTGCTCTACGCCTATCGTCACGGCGACCTGAGCCAGGTCTACCCCATCGCGCGCGGCCTCGCCCCGGCCCTGGTGGCCCTGAGCGCCTGGGTCCTGGCCGGCGAGGCCATGGCAGGGCTCGAGATCGCCGGACTGGTGTTGCTCTCGCTTGGCATCTTGACCATTTCGCGGCTGGCGAGCCTGTTGGTCCTGCGCCACCAGCCGCGGCCGGGTGAGCTTCAGGCGGTGGGCCTGGCCATTCTGACCGCCTTGACCATCGCGGTCTATTCGACGGCCGACGGCCTGGGGGTCCGCCTGGCCGGCTCCGCGCCCGGCTACATTCTGTGGTTGCTCTTCTTGGAGGCCATTCCCCTCGGCCTGGTCGCGCTGTGGCTGCGTCGGGGCCGCCTGGTCCAGGCCTTCGGGCCCGCCGCCGGCAAGGGCCTGTTGGCAGGCGTGATCGGCGGCCTGGCCTACGGGATGATCATCTGGGCCATGGGCCAGGCACCCCTGGCCCACGTCGTTGCCCTGCGCGAGACCTCGGTCATCCTGGCCGCCTGGATCGGCACCCGCATGATGGGCGAGCCCTTCGGGCGCCAGCGCCTCGCCGCGGCCGCGCTGGTCGCTTGCGGCGCGGCCATCCTGGAATTCGGCGGTAGCTGAACCGAGCCTAGAGCACTTCTTTGTTACACGGAAGCATTTGATGGGTCATAGGGGAACCCCCTCTCCCAACTGGGGGTGCGTTCCGCCGCTTGTCCGATGCCCAATCTCCAAGACCGGGGGCATCGCGCCGCACAGCGCGCCTTCCCGAATGATCGCCTATGACCCATCAAATGGTTCCGTGTAACAAAGAAGTGCCCTAGACTTTCAGGTCGATGAAGGACCCACGGGCGAAGGATCGGCCGCCGGCCACGGCATTGTCGATCGTCGCGGCGTCGGTTTGTTTGCCCGCAGGCGCCGAACGGGCGGTCTCGCCGGCGACCACCTGACTGGCGGGCTGGTTTGGTCCCTGGAGCGCGTGAAGCAGACGGGGGCCCAGGTCGAGCAGGGATGAACCGACTTCCATCGGCGGCAATCTGCCAGCGCCACTTTAAGGTTTCCCTAACGGTAAGATCGAAAGGCTGGCGGGTGGTGCCTCAGCGTCCCTTTTTGATTATTGGGCCGTTCAGACCTTGCAACGAACATTGAAGAGCGGGTCCAAGCCCTTCGTTTGATTAGCAAAACTATCTTGGAATTAAGAGAAAATTAAAGTTGTTCGCGGCCTTTGGTCTAGTGGATTAGTGCGGCCAGGCGAATTTTTCGGAAACAATCGCCCGACATCACGCTGACGCCACCGATCCGGCCCGGCAACGGGGCCATTGTGAGGGCGACGAGAGTGGGAGTAGCGCGCTGCGTCATGGCGGAGACCCAACCAAACCTTGACGGCCTATTGTCGCTGGCGCTTGACCGTTCACTGGCCTCTCGCGAACGGTTGGCCCAGGAAGTCGGCGACATCTGCGCCAACGAGGCACGGGTTCTGACCGAACAGGAACGCGATCTCATTTTCGAGATCCTCAAGAAACTCCTCCATGATTTCGAGATCCCCCTGCGCGCGCGCCTCAGCTTGCGATTGGCCGGGGTGCCCAACGCGCCGCGCGAGCTCATCGTCACCCTGGCCAACGACGAAATCGAGGTGGCCCAGCCTGTCCTGCTGCACAGCCCGGTTCTGCGCGATGTCGACCTGATCGAAGTTATCCGCCACCGGAGCCAACGGCACCAGGTGGCCGTGGCCCGCCGCAACGATCTCAGCGAAACCCTGTCGGAAGTCCTGGTCGAAACCCACGACGAGGACGTCATCCAAGCCTTGCTTCAAAACGACAATGCCAGCATTTCAGAAGCCACCATGGCCTATCTGGTAGAACAGTCTCGGCGGGTCGATTCCTTCCAGGAGCCCCTGGTCGACCGGAACGATCTTCCCGAGGCCCTGGCCAAAAAGCTCTACTGGTGCGTCGCCGCCGCTCTGCGGCAAAGGATCCTCGAGAAGTTCGACATCCTGCCGTCACAGATCGACAAGGCCATGGAGGAGTCCGTGGCCGAACTGCAAGCCGATCAAGCCAAGACCGCTGAAACGGACAGCGCGGCGGCGCTGGCCCGAAAGATGGCGGGACAGGCGGCGATCTCCGCCGGCACGCTGATCAAGGTCTTGCGGCGCGGTGAGGTTGCGCTGTTCGAGGCACTGTTCAGCGAGGCGAGCGGGATCAGTGCCCCAATGCTCCAGCGCATCGTCTACGACAGCAACGGCGACCGAATGGCCATCGTGGCCAAGGGGCTTGGCTTTCCCAGACAGGCCTTCGCCACCATCTTCATGCTGTCGAGAGGCTCCGGCAAGGTCATGAAGCCCAGCGAACTTGCCCGCTCGACCCGTGTCTTTGACCGGGTCAGCGAAGAGAGTGCCAAGGAAATCATCGCCTCCTGGCAGCTCGACCGAGGTTACCAGGACGCCATCGAGGATCTGGCGGCCGACCCCGCCACGGCGCGGGCCAGGGGACAGCTTTAGCCGTGACCGGTCGAACCAAAATCAAGGCCTTGCCTGAACGGCCTCCCGAACAGCCCCTCGAACTGCCGCTCGACCGTGCAACGCGACCGGCACCGGTCCGCGCGACCCTGCCGGCGCCCGGCACCGCGTCGACCCGGCAAAACGCCCTGGTCGACAGCCTGGCCCTGGGGTTGTTGGAAGACGGCCCCGCGACACTCGTGCTCGCTTCCGACGGTTCCACGCTTTACTGCAACAAGGCCTTCGAGGCGATCAAGCGCGCCCTGGCGGCGGTTCGCATGCTGCCGGGTGCCAACACCGTCCGCGATCCGGCCGAAGAAGGCACGGTAACGCTCTTGATCAAGGGTAAACGGGAGCATTTCGCCTGCCGCCTGCGCCACGTGAGGTGCGACGGCGGGGCCGCCAAGGCCTACTCGTTCGATCCGATCAGCGACCAGGTTCGCGCTCAAGCCCAACACGGACAGGCACTCGCCCGTCTGGACGACGTGACCCGCTTGGTTTCCGATTGGATCTGGGAGACCGATCGCGATCTCAATCTCGCCTATGTCTCACAGCGGGTGTCCCATGTTCTCGGGTTTTTGCCGGAAGAGATGATCGGCCTGCCACTGAAATCCCTGACCTCCTGGTGCGGCACACGCTTTGTCGAAATTCTCGAGGGCGGTGGACGCGTCCATTTTCGCGATGTCGAGGTCGAGATCCTGGCCAAGAACGGCACGCCCATGCTGTTCCGGCTCAATGGCCTGCCGGTCTACAACGCCGATACCGGCGCCTTTGTCGGCATGCGCGGAACGGCCGAGGATGTGACCGAACTGAAACGTCGCGAGGAAGCGCTGGTCGAGGCCAAAGAGCGCGCGGAGCTGGCAAACCGGGCCAAGTCCGAGTTTTTGGCCAACATGAGCCATGAGCTGCGCACGCCCTTGAATGCGGTCATCGGGTTTTCCGAGGTGATGGAGGCCGAGCTGCTCGGGCCCTTGGGGAACACCCAATACAAGACCTATGTCGCCGATATACGCGAGAGCGCATCGCATCTTCTTGGACTGATCAATGATATTCTCGACATCGCGAAGATAGAGGCCAAGGGGCAGGACCTGATCGAAGAGGATGTCGATCCCTATCCTCTGTTGAAATCGGTCGGCCGCATGGTGGCTGACCGCTGCAGCAAGGCGGGCCAAATCTTCTCTTTGCACTTACCCGAGGCGCTGCCGCCGCTTCGTGTCGACCAGCGCAAGCTGAAACAGATCCTGATCAACCTGCTATCCAACGCGACCAAGTTTACGCCGGTTGGCGGCTCCATAAGCCTGGACTTGAACCGTGCGGCGGATGGATCTTTGATTTTCGCCGTGAAAGACAGTGGCATTGGAATCGCCCGGGAAGACATCTCCTTGGCCTTTACCCCCTTTGCCCAGATCGACAGCAAACTGAATCGCCAGTTCGAGGGCACCGGGCTTGGTCTGTCCCTGTCGCTGGGGTTCGCCCGGGCGCACGGCGGCGACCTCTGGCTGGAGAGCGTGCCCGGCACGGGTACCAGCGCGTTCCTCTCAATTCCTCGCGACCGCGTTCTCGACAAAACCCCCTTGCCTGTGGAGTATCCGGGCTAACCGCGATAGGGCGTGACCCGGGGCGAGAACCGATTTATCAGGGGTTTATGACAGGGACCTCCTTTGGCTCGCACCGGGCTGCCGCCTTTGCCGGTCTGCGTGCCGCCTTGGGCTTTCCCGGCTTGATCCTGGGCTCGACCTATATCGGAATGGGCGCGCTGTTCCGCGAAAGCGGCTTTGCCCTTTGGCAGGGCATGGTTTCCACCGCCACGGCCTGGGCGGCGCCGGGTCAAATCGTGTTTGTCGAGCTGGCCTCGGTCGGCGCATCGCTCTTTGCGATTACCGCGGCGGTGGCACTGACCAATGCCCGTCTTCTCCCCATGACCGTGGTCCTGGTGCCTTGGCTGCGCGGTGAGCGAGTGCCGATCTGGTTGCTTTACCTGAGTGCTCATTTCATTGCCGTGACAGGTTGGGCACAGGCCATGCGGGTCTGTCCGAAGATCCCCGAAGCCGAGCGCATGCCCTACTTTCTCGGCTGCGCGGTGATGCTCTGGCTGATAACTCTCTGCTGCACATACGTCGGCTACGAGCTTGCCGGGGTCATCCCCTCTGCCCTGGCCCTGGGGCTCGTCTTCCTCAATCCGATTTACTTCATGTTGGTCTTCGCCAGTGACCTGGGCAATCGCGGCAAGGTGCTGGCGTTGAGCTTCGGTGCGGTCGCCGGACCGCTGCTGCATGTGGCGTCGCCCGACTGGGGCCTGCTGTTGACCGGCCTCCTGGCCGGCAGCCTGGCCTTTTTCGCCGCCCGCCTGGGGCCGCCCAGAGGGACGGGGCCCGCTTAGTGACCCCCGATACCTTGACCATCAGTCTCGCTCTGGTCGGCGCAGCCTTGGCGACTTACGCGGCGCGCGGATTGGGCGTTGCCTTTGCGCGGCGGCTGTCAGTCGACAACCCGCTTTTCCAATGGGTGAGTTGCGTCGCCTATGCCATGTTGGCTGGCCTGATCTCCCGCCTGATCCTGCTCCCGGCAGGACCGCTGGCGGAAACGGCCAGGGTCGACCGGGTCGCGGCGGCCGTCCTGGCCTTGGCCATATTTTTCCTCACCCGCCGCAATCTCCCCCTCGGTGCCGCGGCCGGGGTCGGAGCCTTGGTTCTCTTGACCCTGAGTCGAACCGGTCTTACCTGACCGACATCTCAAGACGCCTCAACAACCCCGAAATGGGGGTGGATCAGACCGCGTGAGACCGTGGCAGGAGCCACTCGTCGGTCAACAGCTTGTCCCGGTTCTTGAAATCGATTGCCAGGAGGAACTTGGCAATCTCGTTGCTGCCGTTGCCAAGCGGCAGGACCAGGGCCTGGTAGTCGAAGTAACGGTGGCCGTCGGCCCCTTTGCGCTCGCGCAGGAGGGGGGCCTTAGCCGCGACGGCATCGCTGAACAGTTTGTACAAGAACAGCTGTGTGCCGCCGCGGCTTTCTGGCCCCAGCCAGTCGCCTGTCAGGTCGATGCCGTGGCGCTGTGCCTGGATCGATCCGTCGAGGCGGAAGAAAAAGCGAAGCGGGCTCTGATGAACGTCGACCATGGAGACCTGGCCCAGTGCGTAAGCGAAATCCAGGGGGTCGATGTCAGCCCGGGTCGGGAAGCACTGGTCACTACGGCAGGCTTCCCAGTAGTCATGCAGGCGGCGCAGGTCGAGGCCGGAGCCATCCTGCTTCTGGGCAACAACGAGGGGGGCCGAGGCGCTCGGCGACAGAACTTTGTGAGGGGCTGTTTGGCGTGCCACGGGGTCCAGATTCTGCAACGCGATGATCGATTGTTTCGCAACAATACGACAACAGAATCCATAAATCCAGTGTTTTGTTACAATATTTATAAAATATATCTAATATGTTAAATGGTTAATTTTGTTTCACTATTGCGATTTTTTCAACCATAAGAGATCTTGGATACAAGCAAAGCGTTTAGAGGACACTATTAATCCTGTAGTGCCGCCACGCCTGGCAGGGCCTTACCTTCCAGCCATTCCAAAAAGGCGCCGCCGGCCGTCGAGATGTAGGAAAAATCGGCCGTCACACCGGCATGGGTGAGCGCCGCTACGGTGTCGCCGCCACCGGCGACGGTCAATAGCGCACCCTTGCGCGTCAGAGCCGCGGCGGCCTGAGCGACGGCGTTGGTCGCGGCATCGAACGGCGGCGTCTCGAAACAGCCAAGCGGCCCGTTCCACACCAGGGTGGCGACCGCCTCGAGCCGCCGCACGATGTGCAGGGCCGTCTCCGGGCCACAGTCGAGGATCATCTTGTCGGCGGGAACCGCCTTCACGGATACGGCGTCGCAGGCGATGCCCACGGTTCGCTGCTCGGCGACGATGACATCGGTCGGCAGAACGATGTCGCAGCCGCCGGCCTGCGCCTCGGCCATGATCGCGCGCGCGGTCTCGAGCATTTCGTGTTCGCACAGGGAGCGCCCGACGTCGTGGCCAGCCGCGGCCAGGAAGGTGTTGGCCATGCCGCCGCCGATCACCAGGAGATCGACTTGTCGAACCAGGTGTCCCAGTACCGCCAGCTTGCTGGAGACCTTGGCGCCGCCGACCAGCGCCGCGACGGGCCGGCGCGGCCGCTCCAGCGCCGCGGTCAGGTGTTCCAGCTCCGAAAGCATCAAGCGTCCGGCGGCGGCCGGCAGGAGCCGGGCCAAGGCCTCGACCGAGGCGTGGGCCCGGTGGGCGGCCGAGAAGGCATCGTTGACATAGAGGTCGCCAAGCGCCGCCAGCGCCGCCGCGAAATCCGCATCGCCGGCCTCTTCGCCGCCATGAAAGCGCAGGTTCTCCAACAGCAGGACTTGACCGTCGGCCAGCTCGGCGACCGCCTGTTCGGCGCGCGGCCCGACACAGTCCGCGGCAAAGGCGACCGGCTGACCGCCCAGGGCCTGTTCGATTGCCGGCACCAGGGGCGCCAGAGACATACCCGGATCGGGTTTTCCCTTGGGCCGGCCGAAGTGCGACAGCAGGATCACCCGGGCGCCGCGCGCGGCGAGATCCCGGATTGTTGGCGCGGCCCGCTCCAGCCGTGTCGCGTCGGCGACCTCGCCGTTGTGCAGGGGCACATTGAAGTCGACTCGGACCAGCACTCTCTGGCCGGCGACCGTCAGGTCGTCGATGCTGCGAATTCCACTCATTTCCGTTCCAGTTCTTCCAGAGCCCTTCGCCTCAGGCGTCTTCTTCGACCACCTGGTTGACGAGAAGGCCGAGACCCTCGATCTCCATCTCGATTCGGTCGCCGGCTTTCAGCCAGTCCCGCGGCTTGCGGCCGAGAATCACCCCCGAGGGCGTACCGGTCAGGATGATATCGCCGGGCTCCAGGGTCATGACCGCCGAAATCTGATGGATCAGCTCGGGGACATCGAAAATCAGATCGCCGGTGTGGCTGTCCTGGACCAGCTCGCCGTTGCGCTTACAGGTCAGCCGCAGGCCGCTGGCCCCGGCCGGGACCTCGTCACGGGTCGCGATTTCGGGGCCCCAGGCCCCGGAACGGTCGAAGTTCTTGCCCATGGCCCACTGCGAGGATTTGACCTGGTAGTCGCGCAGCGAGCCGTCGTTGGCGATCGAATAGCCGGCCACGTGGTCGAGCGCGCTGTCCCGGCCGATCCGCCGCCCGCCCTTGCCGATCACCACCGTCAGCTCGGTCTCGTAGTCGTACTTGCCGCTCTCGCGCGGGCGCACCAGAGGCGCCCCCGAGCCGACGAAGGAGGTCGGCCAGCGCGGGAAGATGATCGGGTAGTCGGGCAGGTCGTGACCGGTCTCGGCGGCATGGGCCTTGTAGTTCAGGCCGACGCAGAGAATTTTCGGCGGCTGCGGGATCGGCGGCAGCAGCGTGAGATCGGCCAAGGCGCGCCGGGCCTCCGCCGGGGCCGCGGCGACCGCCGCCTCGACCCGCGACAGCAGGACGTCGGCGAAGATCTGCGGCCAGGTTCCCGGCAGGTCCGGCGCGGCGCGCGCAAGATCGACGACGGCATCGCCAACCCGCACACCGAGCAGGGCCTCGCCCTGGTCTTCGAAGGATAGCAGCCGCATGGTTCGGCCTCCCTGTTTCGCCGCGGTTGCGGTCAGCCCATGACCGGAATGGTGAACTCGGCGCCGGCGCGGATGCCGCCCGGCCAGCGCGAGGTGACGGCCTTCATCTTGGTGTAGAAACGGACACCCTCGGGGCCATGCATGTGATGGTCGCCGAACAGCGAACGCTTCCAGCCGCCGAAGGAATGGAAGGCCATGGGCACCGGGATCGGCACGTTCACGCCGACCATGCCGATGTTGACCGAGGAGGCGAAGTGGCGCGCCGCATCGCCGTCCCGGGTAAAGATCGCGGTGCCGTTGCCGTACTCGTGGGCGTTCACCATCTCGACGGCGCTGCCGTAGTCCGGCGCGCGTACCACCGAGAGGACGGGTCCGAAGATTTCCTCTTGGTAGATCGACATTTCCGTGGTGACCCGGTCGAAGATCGAGCCGCCCATGAAGTAGCCGTTCTCGTAGCCTTGCAGCGAAAGCTTGCGGCCGTCGAGCACCAGGTCCGCGCCTTCCCTGACCCCGGCATCGATATAGCCCATGACCTTGTCGAACTGATCGCGGGTCACCAGCGGTCCCATCTCGGTCTCGGGATCGATACCCGGGCCGACCTTCAGCGCCTGAACCCGCGGCATGAGGCGCTCGATCAGGCCGTCGGCCACCTGGTCGCCAACCGCAACGGCAACCGAGACCGCCATGCAGCGCTCGCCGGCCGAGCCGTAGGCCGCGCCCATGATGGCATCGGTCGCCTGCTCCATGTCGGCATCGGGCATGATCACCATGTGGTTCTTGGCGCCGCCCAGGGCCTGGACCCGCTTATTGTGCGCCGTGCCGGTGTGATAGATGTACTCGGCGGTCTTGGTCGCGCCGACGAAGCTGACCGCGGCGATGCCCGGGTGCTCCAGGATCGCGTTGACCGCCACCTTGTCACCCTGGACCACGTTGAAGACGCCATCGGGCGCGCCGGCCTCCTTGAACAGCTCGGCCAGACGCATGGCAAAGGAGGGATCCTTCTCGGAAGGCTTGAGGATGAAGGTGTTGCCGCAGGCCAACGCCATGGGCGCCATCCAGAGCGGGATCATGGCCGGGAAGTTGAAGGGCGTGATGCCGGACACGACCCCGATGGGCTGGCGCACCGAATAGGCGTCGACGTCGGTGCCGACATTCTCGGTGAACTCGCCCTTCAGCAGATGCGGGATGCCGCAGGCGAACTCCACCACCTCGATGCCGCGGGTGATCGAGCCCTTGGCGTCCTCGACGGTCTTGCCGTGCTCCTCGGTGACCATCCGGGCCAACTCGTCGATATTGGCCTCGAGCAGCGCCTTCAGCTTGAACATCACCCGGGCGCGCCGCAGCGGCGGTGTCGCCGCCCAGCCGGGGAAGGCCGCGGCGGCGGCCTGAACCGCCGTGTCGACCTCGGCGACCGAGGCGAAATCGACCTGGCGGGCGACCTCGCCGATCGCCGGGTTCATGACGTCGCCGCGAATGCCGCTCTCGCCCGCCACGACACGGCCGTTGATGTAGTGATGAATGACCTCGCTCATGGAACCTCCCGCCTTTCCGGCCTTGCCGCCCGATGACGAGCCTCGACCGTTGAAATTTGCTGATTGCGATGACCGCGAACGCGCGGTTCTATCAGATTATGAACGACCCTGCACCCCCGGAAAAGCAGGCGGGCTCGCCCTTTTCCGACGAACTGGTGGCCCGCCTGCGCGGCGCCCTCGTCAGCCATGCCAGGGCGCGGCGCTGTCTCGCCTATCGCGACCTGGCCGCCGAGATCGCCGTCCCGCCGCCGCACCGGATCCACAATCTGACCCTCGCCCTGGAAGCCCTGATCCGCGAGGACCACGCCGCCGGCCGGCCGCTGCTGGCAGCCGTTGCCACCAGCCGCGCCAACGGCGGCATACCCGGCCGCGGCTTTTTTCAGCTGCTGACCGAACTGGGCCGCTATGCCGGCCCCGACCAGGGCACGGAAGCGGCGGCCTGCCACGGGCGCGAGCTGGCGGCGGCCTTCGACTACTGGGGTGGCGGGTCGAAGCCTCTTTAGCGATCACCTCAGCGCCGCGAGCGTCCGCCGAACCGATTCTTCCAGCGCCACGATGCCCTCGATGCGGAGCACCGGGCATGGCAATTCCGCCAACCAGGCCTCGTGCAGCGGCAGGCTGCGGCCCTCGCGCGCGCCGCTGTCGTAGGCCGCCGCCCATTCGAGAAACCAGGTGTAGTCCTCGTGGTGGGCGCCGCCGGACCGCACGGCCTGCGCGCCGAAGGTTTCGGTTTCCCGCCGGACCAGCCGGGCAAGGCGTTCGGCCGTCGGCACGAAGAGGAAGACCACCAGATCGAAGGGTGGGATCGCCGGTTCGCCCCAGTCCAGGAAGGCGCCCGAGAGCACCCAGCCGCCCTCGGCCCGACAGGCCGTCTCCAACAGGTGCCGGCGATCCGCTGTGTCGCGTTGCCGCTGATAAGGCGGGTCGGTCGGCTCCCAGAGGAACCCGTCGGTCTCGAGGTGGGCGATCCCGAGGCGCGTCGCCATAGCGGCTCCCAACGTCGTGGTCCCCGATCCCGGGGCGCCGGTAATGTGTAGGCGGGGCGGTCTGATCATGGGGCGAAAGATTAGGGCGTTAGGCGACACGGTGGAAACGGCCCGAGACTGCGCCATGGGCGACGCCAATCTCCTCGGCCCTGTTCCAGAATCTGTGATAGCGTCCGGCAGCGTCAAGCATCGAAACCATCCTCTCCCGCGACCAATCGCAGAACAAACTCCAGGAGCGTGACATGACAACTGAAAAAGTAGCGATCATCACCGCCGGTGGCAGCGGCATGGGCGCCGGCGCCGCCCGCAAGCTGGCCGAGGACGGCTTTCGCGTCGCGATCCTCTCCTCCTCCGGCAAGGGCGAAGCGCTGGCCGGCGAGCTTGGCGGCATCGGCGTGACCGGGTCCAATCAGTCGAACGACGACCTGAAGCGCCTGGTGGACCTCACCATGGAAAAGTGGGGCCGCGTCGACGTCCTGGTGAACAGCGCCGGGCACGGCCCCCGTGGTCCGGTCCTGGAGCTGAACGACGAGGACTGGCACCAGGGCATGGAGGTCTATTTCCTCAGCGCGGTGCGGCCGATCCGCCTGGTGACACCGATCATGCAGGCGCAAAAATCCGGCTCGATCGTCAATATCTCGACCTTCGCCGCCTTCGAGCCCGACCCGGTCTTTCCGACCTCCGGCGTGTTCCGCGCGGGACTGGCCGCCTTTGCCAAGCTCTATGCCGACAAGTACGCCGCCGACAACATCCGCATGAACAACGTGCTGCCCGGCTTCATCGACTCCCTGCCGGAAAAGCAGGAGTTCCGCGACCGCGTCCCGATGCAGCGCTACGGCAAGACCGAAGAGATCTCGGCCACGATCGCCTTTCTGGCTTCCGATGGCGCCGGCTACATCACCGGACAGAACCTCCGGGTCGACGGCGGCATCACGCGGGCGGTCTAAAGGGGCGGGCGGTCTTGGCGGGGGATAGGCTTCTTGCCTAAGGAATGCAGTGGCTCAAGGCCTTGATGACGGCGCTGATCGCCTGGATCACCAACTCCGTAATTGTGCCGTGCAGAAAGCAGACGTCGAAGAGAAATAGATAAGTGATCCCGATGTAGGCTAGATAGCCATTGCCGACATAGTCATCGTAGATGAGGGTGTAGAACCAGTTCTGGCCGAACAGATAGAGCCCGATGGCGACCAGGGTGGCGGGCAGCAGCAGGGCGGCGGGCAACAGCACCTGCGACGCACGCCCCTGGGCCACCCGAAAGGCCAATGCGAGGAGCAAAAAGGCCACCAGGTTGGTCGCCGAGAAGATCCGCAGGTCCCCCAGCAGGCGGTCGACCATCTCGTCGTAGCGGCGCTGCGCCGCCTCGCGGGCGGTGGCGGCAACGACATTGAGACGCTCGACCCGAAGGGTCACCGCGTTACCGAGCCAGGCCTTCAAGCCGGTCTTGGCCGCGCAATCCAGCTTGCAAAGACGCGCCGTCAGCTCGACCAATCCATCGATCAATTTGCGGCGCATCTGGGCCGCCAGTTCGCTGCCCTCGGTCAGCAGGCTCTCGCGCAGCACCACATAGGCCGCCGTGGGGCTATGGCCCGTGGGATCCTCGATCAAGCTCGCCATTTCGCCGCGAATTTGCTGCTGGATGAACGAGGCCGCCGCCGATTCCACCCATTGCGGCCGCCATAGAGTCGCGATCAGGCAGGCCGCGAATAGAAGGCACCCGCCATAGCTGACCCATCGAAGCGGAATCCAAAGGCGCATGGCGAGAAGCTAGCGACTGCCGTGGGCGGTTGCAAATGGGCCCGCCGCGAAGGGACCGGCCGCGATGGGTTTGCACGACGTCGCCCTTTGTCGCAGACTCGCCACCGTTAGCGGAAGGAGCCTGTGCCATGCCCAAGGAGGTGCTGTCCAAGAACGTGCTGGCCAAGGACGTGCTGATCGTGGTCGACCTGCAGAACGACTTCTGCCCCGGCGGCGCCCTGGCGGTGCCGGATGGCGATCAGGTGGTGGCGGCGGTCAATGCCCTGGGCCAGCGCTTCGATCATGTGGTCATGACCCAGGACTGGCACCCTGCCGGCCACAGCTCCTTTGCCTCGAGCCATCCCGGCAAGAACCCTTTCGAGGTGATCGAGGTGGCCTACGGCGCCCAGGTGCTGTGGCCCGATCACTGCGTCCAGGCCAGCGAGGGGGCTGCCTTTCACGCCGGGCTCGACCTGCCCCACGCCGAGATGGTGGTGCGCAAAGGGTTCGACAAGGCGATCGATTCCTACTCGGCCTTTTTCGAGAACGACCAGACCACCCCGACCGGCCTCGGCGGCTACCTGACCGAGCGCGGTTTCAGCCGGGTCCAGCTCTGCGGCCTGGCGACCGATTTTTGCGTGAACTTCACCGCCCTGGATGCCCGCAAACTGGGTTTCGAGGTGGTACTGCATCAGGGCGCCTGCCGCGCCATCGACCTGGACGGCTCGCTCGACAAGGCAATGGGCGCCATGACCGAGGCCGGCGTGGTCTTCGAGGCCGGCGCTGTCTGACCCTGAAGAACAAGGAGAACAAACCATGGCGCGGGTGCGCGACATCGAAATCGACGAGGTCCCCGAAGAGGTGCGGCCGATCTACCAGCGTTACGCCACCGACTACGGCCCCTTCCTCAACCAGGTGAAGGTCTTCGCCCACCGGCCGCCGGCCCTGAAGCACATCATGGGCCTGTTGCTCGAACTGTCCGACGAGGCGGTGCTGCCCAAACGCTATCTGGAAATCGCCCTGGTGGTGGTCTCCAAGCTGAACCAATGCACCTACTGCGTGGCGCACCACGCCCCGCGCCTGGTCGAGCAGGGCCTGGGCCCGGACATCGTCGAGAACATCCTGGAGCCCGAGGTCCCCGGCCTCGACGCCCTCGATATTTTGGTGCGCGACTTCGCGGTCCAGGTCACCACACAGTCGCAGACCATGCGCGACGGCATCTTCGAGGAGCTGAAGAAGCACTTCACCGAGGAACAGATCGTCGAGCTCACCCTCAGGACGGCGCTCTGCGGCTTCTTCAACCGCTTCAACGACGCGCTGCAGATCGGTATGGAAGACGGCGTGCTCGAGGACATGCTGTCCCACGGCTCGACCCTGGAGTCGCTGCCGCAACATGGCGACGATGTCGCCGCCGAGTAGAGGCGCATTGTGGCGGTCCGCGCCTGAACCGGCCTGTCAGACGGTGGACGGCGGGTAACACTCTATAAACCATAGCCGCCTAGCTTCTCTTGGGAACCGGTCCAATCCAAGGACGCCAGGAGATGCAGCTGGGACAGACAATTGCCGCGCCGCTCGACGCGCGGTCCTGGTGGGCCCGTGCCGGCCTCGCGCACCCGCGCGAGATCTTCGGAGCGGACCTCAGAACACTGGCCCTGTTCCGCGTCCTGCTCGGACTCTGCATCATCACCGACCTCGGTCTGCGCGCCAGGGACATTCGGGCCCACTACAGCGATTTCGGTGTCATGCCGCGAGGCGTGCTGGTCGACTACCTGGCACCGGGCGCCTTTTCCCTTCACCTGCTGAACGGCACCGCCGCCTTTCAGATCGCCCTCTTCCTGCTCGCCGGCCTGTTGGCCCTGATGATGGTGGTCGGATGGCGGACAGGCTTTGCGACCGTTGCAAGCTGGGTCCTGCTGCTGTCGCTTCAGAACCGCAACACCGTGATCCTGTCGGGCGAGGACCAGCTGCTGATCCTGCTCATGTTCTGGGCGATGTTCCTGCCGCTCGGCGCCCGCTTCTCCGTCGATGCCGCGCTCGAGGCCGGACCCGGCCGGCCGTCCAATGCCTTTTTCTCGGTCGCGACGGTCGCTTTGTTGATTCAAGGCATGTCGATGTACGTCTTCAGCGCCCTGCTGAAATCGGACCCGATCTGGATACCCGATGGCACGGCCGTCTACTACGCCCTCAACCTCGATTATCTCGCCACGCCCTTCGCGCATTGGTTCCGCCAGTTCGAAGGCCTCCTCCAGGGTCTGACCTACTATGTCTGGACGCTGGAGCTGATCGGTCCGATCCTGATCTTTTCGCCGCTTTTGCATCGTCCGCTCCGTGCCGCTCTGATGGGCGCTTTCGTGACCATGCATCTCGGTTTCCTGCTCTGCCTGGAGATCGGGATATTCCCCCTCGTTTCGATCGTGATGGTGCTGACCTTCACGCCCGGCTGGATGTGGGACCAACTGGGCGAAATGCTGCGGCCCAAAGGACAAGAGAACCTGCGGATCTGGTACGATCGGGACTGCGACTTCTGTCTCAAGACGGCAAGACTGGTGCGCGTCTTTCTCTGTCTCGCCCCCGTGCCTCTTCAGCCGGCGCAGGACGATCCCGAGGCTGGCGCCGCATTGCGAACCCACAACAGCTGGGTGGTCGACGAGGGCGATGTCCGCCATCTGAAATGGGATGCGGTCCGACGGCTTGTCGCCGGCTCACCCCTCTTCCGGCCGCTCGCCGGCATCTTGTCGCTGGGGCCCCTTCGTAGACTGGGCGACCGCGGTTATTTTTGGGTCGCGGACCAGCGGCCAGGTCTCGGTCGTCTCACCGACGCCCTCCTCCCGTGGCGGCCACTGACGATCGCACCATCGCGCCTCGGCAACCTTATGGCCGGGCTGTTCCTGCTTCTTGTCACGGCGCAGAACGTCACGACCCTTCCGGCATCGCCTTTCCGCCTGCCCGACCCGCTTGTCCAGCTGCGACAGCTTCTCGGCCTCTATCAGAACTGGACCATGTTCGCGCCCTATCCCGAGCTGAACAGCCCCTGGCCGGTGATCGTCGGTGAGCTGACGGACGGCAGCGTCGCCGACGTCTACAATCAAAGGCTCGGCACACCGGAGTTTTCCAAACCGGCCGTGGTGTCCGCGGTCTACGAGAATTATCGCTGGCGCAAGTATCTTTCCAATCTGGAAGATCAAACCTACGAGGACCGGCCCCAGCGTCTCGCACTCAACTACGGCCGCTACCTGTGCCGACGTTGGAACGCCGAGTCAGACCCTGAGCGACGGCTTTCGACCTTTCAGATTCTTTTCTACGTCGAACGGACACCCCCGCCAGGCGAAGTCAAGGAGGTGACCAAGCGCATCGTCTGGAACCACGACTGTTTCGGATGAGGCGGCCCGACCGCAGAGAACGGCGCACACGCACAATCATTCAAGCCGCCGGCGCCCGGGGCCCCTAAGCTGGTCGAAGCCATGAGAGGAAAGCCGTCATGCCCTTCGCCCCACCCCAGGATCAAAAGATCGCCATCGCCGTGCGGGACGACCTGGCGGCCTGGCAGCGTCTCAATGTCGTGGCCTTCCTGGCCAGTGGCATAGCCGCGCGCCACCCCGCGCTGATCGGCGATCCCTACGAGGACGCCTCCGGACAGCTCTACTGCGCGCTCTTCGGTCTGCCGGTGGTCTGCCTGCAGGGCAGCGCGGCGGATCTCATGAAGGCCCACGGCCGTGCGCTGACTCGCGGCCTGTCGCTGGGGGTCTATAGCGAGGGCATGTTCGCCACCGGCAACGACCGCGACAACCGCGCCGTGGTCAGGGCCCTGACAAGCGACGGTCTCGACCTTGTCGGTCTCGCCGCCTGTGGCCCGCGCAAGGAGGTCGACAAGGCCCTGAAGGGGCTGAAACTTCACCCCTGACACAACTCCGGGCGCGCTTTCCCTGACCGATCCCGAAGCGCTATAGTCTTTGCTTGGTTGTGGCCAAGAGGAGCGGGTGAATGGACCTATCGCGCGGGCAAGTCGGCCTCAGGCGGTCGACCGACGGCAAAGCGATGCAAACCCGCGCCGCCCACCGTTCTACGCCTACACGGTCGAGACGGCCGGGTCGACCGTGACCCTCACCGCACCCGATCGGCGCGACGCGCAGCCGGAGTCCCGCGGCGGCGGTGCGTGGCTGCGGTCCTCCAGTCAGGGCGATCGCCTGACCGTCGAGCTTGGCGGACAGTGGACGACCCGGGGCCTGGGGACGGCGGGTCGCGATTTCCGCGCACTGCAGCCCCGTCACCACAAGAGACTGACCCTCCGGCTGAAGGAGCTCAGCCTGCTCGACACCACCGGCGCGTGGATCCTTCACTCGACCCGCAGGCGTCTGGAGCGCGAGGGTTTGACCGTCACCCTGGAGGGCGCCAGCGAAACGATTGCCGGGATGCTCGCGACGGTCGCCGCCCACGACCAGCCCTGCCCGCCGGAGCCCAAGCGGGCACCGGCCCTGACCGCGGCGGTCGGGCGCCTCGGCAAGGGGGTGATCGACAGCGCCACCACCGGCGCTGCGCTGGTCTCCTTCATGGGGTTGGTCTTCCTCGCCTGCCTGCGCGCCCTGCTGGTGCCCTGGCGCCTGCGCTGGACGGCCCTCGCCAACCAGATCGAGGAGGCCGGCCTCAACGCCCTGCCCATCGTCGCGCTGATCAACTTTCTCTTCGGTGTCGTCATCGCCTTCCTGAGCGCGGCGCAGCTGGCCAACTTCGGCGCCCAGATCCTCACCGTGAACGTGGTTGCCGTCGGCGTGCTGCGCGAGATGGCTATCGTCCTGACCGCGATCATCATCGCCGGCCGATCCGGCAGCGCCTACACCGCGCAGATCGGCACCATGAAGGTCAACGAAGAGATCGACGCGCTGCAGACCATCGGCCTCGATCCGGTCGCGGTGCTGGTGGTGCCGCGGGTTCTGGGTCTTCTCATCGTGTTGCCGCTGCTGGTGGTCTTCGCCGACCTCCTGGGCATTCTCGGCGGCGCGGTCATGGCCACCGCCACCCTCGATATCTCCCTGCTGCAGTTCATGCGCCAACTGGAGGAGGCGGCCCAACTCCAGGACTTTCTGGTCGGCCTGGTCAAGGCGCCGCTCTTTGCCATCATCATCGCGGTGGTGGGTTGCTTCGAGGGCTTCCGGGTCTCGCGCAGCGCCGAGTCGGTGGGCCGACAGACCACCCGCTCGGTGGTCGTCTCGATCTCGCTGGTGATCGTCATGGACGGCGTCCTGGCGGTCTTCTTCTCGATCATCGGAGTCTAACGGGAATGGCTCGGAAAGGCTCCAACGGCGCCGAAGCGGTGATCAGGGTCACCGGCCTCAAGACCCAGTTCGGCCGCCAGGTGATCCACGAGAATCTCGACTTTTCGGTGCGCCGCGGCGAGGTCATGGGGGTCGTCGGCGGTTCGGGTTCCGGCAAGTCGGTCCTGATGCGCAGCATCATCGGCCTCAACAAACCAGCAGCGGGACGCATCGAGGTCTTCGGCCAGGACGTCACCACCCTGAAGCCCGCCGACTTCCGCGCCATGCAGACCCGCTGGGGCGTGCTGTTTCAGGACGGCGCGCTCTTTTCCTCGCTCACCGTGGCCGAGAACATCATGGTCCCGATGAGAGAACACACCAAGCTGCCGGCCGACCTGCGCGGCGAGCTCTCGGAGCTGAAAATTTCGCTTGTCGGACTGCCGCCCGAGGCCGCCCACAAGTACCCTTCCGAACTGTCGGGCGGCATGCGTAAGCGGGCCGGCCTGGCGCGCGCGCTCTCCCTCGACGCCGAGATCCTGTTCCTCGACGAGCCAACCGCCGGGCTCGACCCGATCGGCGCCGCGGCCTTCGACGAGCTGATCCAGGAACTCCAGGGCGCGCTGGGCCTCACCGTGGTGATGATCACCCACGACCTTGATTCCCTGCATCGGATCTGCGACCGGATCTCGGTCCTGATTGACAAACGCGTGAAGGTCGGCACCATCGCCCAGCTTCTGAAAGAGCCCGATGCCTGGATCCAGGATTACTTCCGCGGTCCGCGCGGACGGGCCGCGGAAGACACGGCCGAGCGGCTCGCCGAAGGGGGACTGTAGATCATGGAAAGCCGCGCCAGCTATTTCCTGGTCGGACTCTTCATCCTGCTCTTGACCGCGGGGCTGCTGGGCAGTGTGCTGTGGCTTGCGAAGTTCCAGTCGGACAGCGATCTGGCACGCTTTGAAATCGTCTATGGCGGCACCGTGACCGGCGTCGGCGAAGGCAGCCCGGTGCGCTTTGCCGGCGTCAACGTCGGCCAGGTGACCCAGGTCAGGCTGCACGACGAGGATCCCACGAAGGTCAGCATCCTGATCGAAATCGACAGCTTCACGCCGGTCACCCAAGACACCGTGGCGACGCTCGAGTTGGAGGGCCTGACCGGCAAGCGCTACATCCTGCTGAGCGGCGGGTCGCCCACGAGCGAGCCCCTGGTCCGGGACGACCCGAAGAAGCCGGCGCGCATCGCCGCCCGCGAGTCGTCCCTCGAACAGGTGTTGTCCGGCGCGCCCGAGACGCTGGAGAGCATCAACCTGCTGCTGTCGCGGGCCAATGACCTGCTGGGCGATGAGAACCGCGCCAATATCGCCGGGCTCATCGCCAACCTGACTGTTTTTTCGGCCACCCTGGCGGAGTCAAGCGACGAGCTCACCGCCTTGATCGACAACACCTCGGTGACCATGCAAAACCTGCGCGGGGCCACCGATTCCCTGCAGGTCATGTCGGTCACGTTGAAAGACAACGTCGAACAGCTTTCGGCCCAGGCCGCACTGACCCTGGCCTCGATCGAATCCTTTGCCGGCAATTCCGATGCGGCGGTGGCCGAGGTTCGCGGCGACGTAAAGACCCTCCTGACCGACATGAGCGCCGCCGCCAGGGGCCTGCAGGGAACTTTGCGCGAGGTCGAGGCCCTGGTGGCGGAAAACCGGGTGCCTATTCGCGACTTCACCGGCTCCGGACTTTACGAGATCTCCGCCCTCTTGATCGAGCTGCGCGGCTTGGTCAAGCAGTTCGACCGCGTCACCACCGAGGTGGAGCGGGATCCCGCGCGCTTCTTCTTCGGCAACTCACAGCAGGGCTATGAAGCACCAGAACGATAACGCGAGACATTTGGCCGAAAAGGGCGCGGCCCTTTCGCGCCGGGCCTTCCTGGCGCCGCTCGTCCTCGGCGCCGCCGGCCTGGGCCTGACCGCCTGCGGCAACCTGCTGCCCGGTCAGGGCCCGCCGCTGGCGCTCTACCGGCTCTCGCCCAAGAGCACCTTCTCGGACGGTTTGCCCCAGGTCGATTGGCAGCTTGTGCTGGAGACGCCAACCTCCAACGCCGCGCTCAACACCACGCGCATCGCCCTGCAACGCGACCCCATGCAGATCGAGTACTACGCCCGGGCCGGCTGGGCCGACCGGGCACCGACCATGCTGCAGACACTGATGCTCGAATCCTTCGAAAACTCCGGACGCATCGTCTCGGTCGGGCGCGAAAACGTCGGCCTGCGCTCGGACTTTGTGCTGAGCAGCGAACTGCGCGAGTTCGAGGCGATCTACGGCAACAGCGGTCCGCCCGAAGTACTGGTCTCGATCATCCTCAAGCTGGTCAAAATGCCGCAGCGCGCCATCATCGGACACGCCAAGTTTTCCCACAGCAGCCTGGCCACGGGCGACAGTCTGGAGGCCGTGGTGAAGGCCTTCGACATTGCCCTCGGCAAGGTTCTCAAACGCGTCGTCGAGTGGACGCTGGAGGTCGGCCGGCAGGCGGAGACCGGCAGTTAGAGATTCTTCTCAGGCCGCGTCGGTCACTGCTTTCGACGGCGCCTCGCGCGGCAAGACACGGTCGCGGGGGAAAGTGAGCGTGACCACGGTACCGGCACCGACCTCGCTCTCGAGCCGCAGCTCGCCGCCTTGGAGTTCCGTGAGCTTGCGGGCCAGCGGCAGACCGAGGCCGGCGCCTTCGAACTTGCGCGCCAGTTTCGAGTCCACCTGACCGAAGAGGGCAAAGGCGTTGGGTATATCCTCTTCGGCCATGCCGATCCCCGCGTCGATGACCCGGATGACCACCGCACCGTCGTCGGCCTGCCGGGCGTCGACCCACACCTTGCCCATTTCAGGCGTGAATTTGATCGCGTTGGATACCAGGTTCAAGATCACCTGCTTCAGAGCCCGTGGCGAGCCGCGCAAGGCCGGGAGGGTCTCGGGACAGTCGACGACAAGTTCGAGTTCCGCTTCGATAATGCGCACCTTGAGCATCCTGAGGCAGGACTCGATCACGTCGCAGACATCGACCTCGGTCTCGACCAGGTCGTACTTGCCCGCCTCGATCTTGGCGACATCGAGGATTTCATTGATCAGCTCGAGAAGATGTTGCCCGCTGCTCAGGATATCGCCGGCATAGTTTTTGTACTCGTCGCTGCCGACGGGCCCCAGCATTTCCTTGGCGATAATCTCGGAAAAACCGATCACCGCGTTCAGCGGCGTGCGCAACTCGTGGCTCATGTTGGCGAGGAACTCGGTCTTGCAACGGTTGGCGAAACTTTCGCTCTCAACCGCCTCGCGGAGCTGCAGCTCGCGTTCCTTGAGAACCGTCACGTCGTGATAGATCGCGACCGTTCCGTCGTCGAAGGTGCCGCGCTCGCTGACCTGGAGAAAGGTGCCGTCGACGAGTTCTTCTTCGTATTGATCTTCTCGGCGCCCGTGCTGCGCCACGCGCAGCTCCAGCCAGGA
Organism: Kiloniellaceae bacterium; assembly: GCA_021776195.1. Next base: position 33,570 of record JAJFGK010000109.1, read on the forward strand.
TTGGAGATCCGCCTGGGCCTCGGTCACACGGCCTTCTCGCGCCGCGTTCGACAGGACCTCCTTGAAGGTCAGGCCGTCGGGCACGGCCGCCTCGCTGCCGAAAAGCAAGCGCCGAAACTTGCGGTTGGACAGAACCAGGCGGTCCGCGCTGTCATAAAGAGCAAAGCCCTCGTGAATCGACTCAATGGCTTCCTCGAGGTGTAGCCGGGCTTTCTCGGCTTGGACCTTCGCGCGTTTCTCGTCAGTCACATCGCGCAGCAGGGCAATGAGGTTGCGCTCGTCGTCCACAACGGTCGCGCTGATCGCGACCTGGATAAACCGGCTGTCGCCCTGGCTATCGGCCAGCTCGAGTTCGTGGGTGCCGCCGCGTCTTTCCAAGACTGTGGCGATCTGGGCCCGGTTTTGTGACGACTCGATGTCCGCCACCGCCTCCTGCACGGGCTTGCCAGTAGCGCGCTCGGCGGGAAGACCGAGGATCGTTTCGGCCGCGCGGTTGCAGTCGCGAACGACCAGATCGAGATCGAGGACAAGGATGCCATCGACGCTGTTGTCCAGCACCTGGCGCATGAAGGCATCGCGCCGCCTGATGATGAGGCTTTGCGCCAGGAGCCGGAAATCTTGCCGGTCGATCTTGCCGGCCAGGGTCAAGGCATAGGAAAGCAGGAGTGCCGTCAGCAATGGCACGATGTCCAGGATGTAGGGTGTCAGTGCCTGGACCAAGAGGCTCGCCAGCAGAATCGCCAGGGCGAGGCCGCCGAGTATGGCGAGCGTGGCACGCCAATTGGTCTCGATCAGAGCGCTGCCAAGAAACAGCAGAATGACGAAGGTGGCGAACAGAACCGGAAGCCGCGGTACACGTTTTAGGTCGCGGCCCTGGCTCAGCGACTCCTGGGCCAAGGCCTGAATGACCATGCCGGGAAGAGTCCCATGCACGGGGACCGCGAGATTGTCACCGAGCTCGATCGCGGTGGCGCCGATCAAGATGGACCTGCCGGCGACCTGGCTGGCGTCGAAGCGGCCCAACAGGATGTCGGCATAGGAGACCCGGGCGAGGCTATCGGGTCTGATGCTGTAATCGATGTAGAAACGCTCTGCCTCCCCGGGACCCGAGGCACTCAGGGCAGCAAAGAGGGTGGGCAGAGATTGGTCGCCCCATGTTTCCTGAGTGGCCATTTGCCGGATCTGTCCGTCGGCGTCAGGCATCACGTTCGCCGAGGCCAGGCCAACGTGCTTGACGAACCTCGGCAAGGGGGCGGCGAGGATGGTGCGGCGGCTACCGTCCGCATCGTGCGAGGTCTGCGCGAAGACGGGGAGGAACACGCTACCTTGGAACTCCGCAAGGGCGCGTTCAAGAGCTTCGTCTTCGGGAGGGTCCGCGCGTGAGCTGAAGTCGATATCGAACACGATCCGTTGGGCGCCGGCAGCCCGCAGGTTGTCGACCACCGCTGCGTGAAAACTGCGGGGCCAGGGCCAGACACTCAGTTCCCGAAGGCTTTTCGCATCGATCTCCACCAGAAGGGTTTCTTGCTTGGCTTCGCGCGCCAGGATCTGGAAACGGACATCGGTCAGCTTGTGGTCAAGAAAGTCCAGCAGGCCAAGCCAGTAGCTGGCCGCAACGATCACGAACAGCAGCAGATGCGGAAGTCGCGCGACGACAATTGGCCGAGTGCCACTTATGCGGTCCATTCGTCGTCGCGCTCCCGAGGCGCAATAGTAGCCAATTACCTCCCGTTACCGTTACCGTTGCCGTTACCGTTACCGTTGGCATTGCCGCCACCATTGCCGCCGTTACCGTTGGCATTTCCGTTTGAATTACCGTTCGAATTGCCGTTGGAGTTGCCGTTGGAGTTGCCGTTCGAATTGCCGTTCGAATTGCCGTTGGAGTTGCCGTTCGAATTGCCGTCGCCACCGCCACCACCACCGTTGCCGCCGCTGCTTCCGCTGCCGGTACCCGCCGCGCTGCCGGTTGACGCGCTCGCTGCGGTTCCATCCACACTGAGGCCGCCGGCCCCCGTCCCGGTGCCGGCCGAAGCCGACTGGCCCGCCGACACGTCGGCGCTTTCACCCGTGCTGGCGTCGGTCACGCCGACCGTGCCTTCGGTGACGCTGACGCTGGCTCCCTCGTTGTCGACACTGACGCCGAAGCCTGTGCCCTTTACCACGGCGACGAGGTAGCGGGTGTGAACTTCGAAGCGCTCGGTCGTAAGTGCGGCGAGGTTGGGTTTTGCCGGCAGTTCGCTGGTTTCGGTCGGTGGCTGGCGCCGGCTCTCTACGTCATAATGGGCCTTGCCGGTGTCCTGCAGCACCAAGGTCAAATCGTCTTCGGTTGCCACGGGCAACGCGATGCGGGTGTCTTGCTGCAGGGTGATGCTGTCGCGACCGTTGGTCAGCAAGGCGTGGCTGCGGTCCCCGGTCAGGATTTCCGCGCCCACGCCGACCTGGTCGCCAGCAGTCGCCTCTCGCCAGGCGGTCTCGGCGTTGGTGCCCAGGGGACGATGTCGGACCGTGCCCACCGCCACCACGAAACGCCACTGTTGGCTCTTCGGGTCTTCGGCAGCGGCCGCGCTAAACCGAACTGCCTGCGATAGGACAGGGTGTGAGGCCGATTCTTCTCCGCTGTCTGGTCTGAGGTCGAGCGATAGGGCGAGAAAGCCTAGAGCCACGGCACAGAGAACACGGAGCGAAAGGAACCAAGCCCTTGTCCGAGGCGAATGCGGTACCTTCGCTTGATGAAGTGGTCGCGGTTTCGTTACACTCATGACAATAGATCCCATCAGTTTTGAGCTAAATTTGTTTTGCCCATTTCTGATCGAGTATCGCATTTCTTGGTTGCACGATTGTTAAACTTTGGCAGTAAAAATTGGATATTTTGTCGGAAGCTTTATTCACACGCTAAAGTTTTTCGACGGAAATCGCACATCTTTTCAGAGAGCAATTTGTCCCTCGGGCAAGTGCTATCACGCTGCGGGTCCGCAAACCGGGTCAGCCTTGCCTAGCGGAACTGATGCCGGCTGGGCCGACCCGGTGGGACATCCTGGACGCTACCCCGCCTTCTCGGCTCGACCGGCCTGGCCCAGCAGTGTCAGGGTGTCGCCCTCCAGGGCGGCGCGGTTGATGTTCCAGGACAACGAAATGCGGGGCCGCCTGCCGCCGTAAGGGTTGACCGCGTGCACCAGCCCGCTGGGGAAGATCAGCATCGAGCCGCGTCGCAAGGTCGGCGAGGTCGGGTGCGACATCAGGCCCGGCTGCAGTTGGCAGCAGAGCTCCAGGCGCGGGTCGATGAAGCTGAAAAGCCCCGACTGGGTATCCTCCGGGTCCGGCTCGCCCTCGTCGAAGAGATAGACGACGCTGGCTTCGGACCGCCAGTGGGCGTGGGCCACGACATAGTCGCCTTTGCTGTAGACATTGACCCAGCCCATATCGATGGCGCCACCCTCGACACCCAGGGCCTGGTCGAAGAGGTGCAGCGCCCGGGCGCAGAGCAACCGGCTGGCCGGATCCTCCCAGCGCTCCAGGCGATAGAGCTTGTTGCCACCCAGGGCGCGATTGCGCTGCCGGGCCAGCGCGGGGTCGGCAAGTTGGCGGTCGATTCTTTCCTGAAAGAGCGGGTGGTAGAGGTCGCAGTCGGCAAAGCGGGTCACCAGAATGGTACGTTGCTGATCGACCGACCAGACCTTTTGGCCCTCCGGCCAGACCGGAACCAGCCGTCCGGCGATCTCGATCGATGGGGTCATGCTGATCCCTTTCATTGGTCGGTGCGACCCGCCGCGCAAAGGCGCCCAAGCGGCAAAAACCGTGAAGTTAGCGAATTAGTAACCAAAACAATCGAGGCTCGCAGCGGGCTTTCTTCCCCTTGGAGACATTTCGATGACGGAACCGACACTCTTGGAGAAACGTGTGCAGGCCGCGGCGCTCGCCGTCAACTCCCGGACCGCCCAGCAGCGCGAGCGCAGTAGGCGCCTGCTGGCCAACCTCGATGGCCTCAAGCATGAAATCCTGCGCCATCGCGCCGAAGAAGCGCGGCTGAGAGCCGAGAACGCGAAGCTCCGCCACGCCCATCGGCAGGCTTCCCAGCTACTCGACAAGTTGCTGAAGGTGATCGAGGCCCAGGATCCCGACGACAGCCTGCTGGAGGTCGAGACCAAGACGTCCGCCCTCACCTCCCAGTTCAAGCATGTATCGGGCAGCCAGGTACCGGCACCGGCCGCCAGCCCGGGCGAAACGCTTGAACCGAGGCCCAACCCGCGGCGAACCGCGCCCCAAGCGGCCCCGGTGACATCAGCGACCCCGACGGCGTCAGCGGCCCCCGCAACCCCGGCGGCCCCCGTAACCCCAGCGGCCCCGGAGACACCAGCGACCCCGGTAACCCCAACGGCCCCGGTAACCCCAACGGCCCCGGTATCCCCAACGGCCAAGGTGACACCAGCGGTCCCAGTAACACCAGCGGCACCGTCCCGTCCGGCGGCCAGTGACCTGCCGCGGCCGCTCGGTTTCCGGCCGCGTCCGGCCTTGCCCTTGTCCAGGCCGGGCAGTGTGTCGCCGCCGGGACCCGCAGCCCGGCCCCCGCTAATGCCCACGGCCGCATCGCCGACGGCCGCCCCCTCAACGGCCGCCCCCTCAACGGCCGCCCCAGCCCTGAGCGCCCAAACGGTCTCCGGCGGCAATCCCATCAAGACCGAAACCAAGGCGGTCGATGCCCGGAGCGAAGCATCCCGGATCGCGCCGCCGAGACCGGGACCCTCCGCGGCCGTCAATGCGGACTTGCCCGCGGATACGACTGTCAGCGCCACGGCCGCCGGTCCAGACCGTGCCAAATTCGATCAGCCAGCACCGAAAGCGCCCGAAAAAGTGGCGACGGAGGCCGCCAAACGCGGCGATGACGCAATCGGTGGCATCATGACCCGCATCGGCCTGGCCGTGCGCCACAAGGCGGCGTCCGGAGAGGCCCCGGCCGTGACAGCGGACGATCCGGCAATCGATACAGACTCGTCCGTTAAAGACCCACCTGATACAGCGCCGTCCGACGCAGCCCCATCCGGTACAATTGGGGACAGCGGCCAAGAGGCCACCAGCCCGGATTCCAACGCCGCGGCAACCCCGCGCCGTGGCGAGACCATCGCGGAGATCATGGCCCGCGTCGCCGAGCAGGTTTACAGTTCCCATGATGCCGCGGCACGCAAAGCGGCATCCCAAACAGCCGGTTCCGGTATCGGCACCGGCCAGGCCGGCAACAGCGGTTTCGAGCGGGTCACCGACGGGCCGGCCGAGCCTCAGGACCTCACGCCCCGCGCCTCCTTTGCCTGAACGGGTCCTGGGCGCCACTGGGAGCGCCGTGCCGCGTTTGACGTGAAAAATGAGAATATACGGATCAGTCCGTATATGTGCTGAGGAGCACGCCGCTGAGGAGCACGCCGCTGAGGAGCACGCCCATGTGTCGCTGGCTTGCCTATGTCGGACCCGCGGTCTTTCTCGAACAGCTGATCTTTCAGCCGCGCAACTCGCTGATCAGCCAATCGCTGAACGCGCTCCAGGGGGTGACCCCGACCAACGGCGACGGTTTCGGTATCGGCTGGTACGGCGAGCGCCCCGAACCCGGGCTTTTTCGCGAGGTCCAGCCGGCCTGGAACGACGAGAACCTGCGCAGCCTTTCGGCCCAGATCCGCTCGCATCACTTCTTCGCCCATGTCCGCGCCGCCACCGGCACGCCGGTCGCCCGGACCAACAGCCACCCCTTCCGCTTCGGCCCCTGGCTCTTCATGCACAACGGCCAGATCGGCGGCTTTTCCGCCATCCGCCGCAAGCTCACTTTCATGGTGGCGCCGGCCCTCTTTCCGTACCTGCAAGGCACGACCGACAGCGAGCTCTTCTTCTATCTGCTGCTGAGCGAAGGCCTGGAGACCGATCCCGCGGCCGCCTTTGCCCGGGCGGTCGGCCATGTCCTGGCGGCAATGGCCGAGGCCGGTATCGAAGACCCCTTCCGCATGACGGCGGCGGTCAGCAATGGCCAGTCGATCCACGCCCTGCGCTACGCCAGCGACAACAAGGCACCGAGTCTTTATTACGGCTGCGGCGCTAGCCCGGAAGGCGCGGCGGACCGGCCTTGCGGCGACGCCAACGGCGCGGCCGTCGATGGGTCCGGCCAGTCCATTCTGGTCCTCTCCGAGCCGCTCGACCACAGCCAGGGTCAGTGGCGGGCGGTCGACCAGGCGACCCTGCTGATCGCCGGCCAGGGCGCTATCGCCGAGGTCCCCTTCAGCCCCCAGAGGTCCGGCTGACCTCCCCTTTTCTGTGATCCACTTCACGCTTGGGGCTCGGTGGCGATGCCACGTGACTCAGGCGCCGTACTCACAGAGAACAGGAACCGGATCCGATGACCCCCGAACAGATGCTGCTCGTCCAGGCCACCTGGCGACAGGTGGTGCCGATTTCCGATCTCGCCGCCCAACTTTTCTATGACCGCCTCTTCGAACTCGCCCCGGACACGCGGGCGCTGTTCCACGGCACCGACCCCAAGGAACAACGGCGCAAGCTCATGGCAACCCTGGCCTTTGCCGTCGAGGGCCTCGGGGATCTCGACACCCTGGTGCCCACTGTCGAGGCCCTGGGCCGGCGCCACCGGGACTATGGAGCCACCGCGGCCCATTACGAAACCGTCGGTGCGGCGCTTCTCTGGACCCTGAAGGAGGGCCTGGGCGTGTCCTGGACACCGGCCGCCGAGGCGGCCTGGAGCGAGGCCTATGGCCTGCTTTCCGGCGTCATGCAGGGTGCCGCCGGCGCCGCGCCGCCCGCGACCGCGCCATCGCCAAGCTTGGCCCAGGCGGTGTAGTCAGCTCACTGCTGCAAACTCCGCCGCACCCGCGGGTCGAGCAGGTCGCGCAGGCCGTCGCCCAGCAGGTTGAGGCCGAGCACCGTGAACGCGATGGCCAGGCCCGGATAGACCGCCAACTGTGGCGCGATAAAGAGCATCGACTGCGCCTCGTTCAGCATCCGCCCCCAGGAGGGCGCCGGCGGCTGGGTGCCGAGCCCAAGATACGAGAGCCCGGCCTCGGCAAGGATCGCCAAGGCAAACTGGATCGTCGCCTGTACGATCAGGATGCCCGCCGCGTTGGGCAGGATGTGGCGCAGGGTGATCGCCAGGGGGCCCTGGCCCAGCGCCCGGGCCGCCAGCACGAACTCGCGGCGCCACAGCACCAGGGCGGCGGCACGCGTCACCCGGGCGAAGACCGGCACGTTGAAGATCCCGATGGCGAGGATCGAGTTGATCGCGCCCGGGCCGGCCAGGGCGGTAATCATCACCGCGGTAAGCAGGGCCGGGAAGGCGAAAGCGAGATCGTTGAGGCGCATCACCGTCTCGTCGAGCCAGCCGCGACGGGCCGCCGCCAGGGCGCCCAGGGGCACCCCCAAGACCATGCCGAAGCCGACCGCGACCAGCGCAACGGCGACCGCGTTCTGCGCCCCCACCATCAGCATCGAGGCGATGTCCCGGCCAAAGTGGTCGGTGCCCAGCCAATAATCGGGGCCGGGCAGCCGCAGCTTGGCGGCGATATCGATCGCGGTGGCGCTGTTTGGCGTCCAGGCCAGGGACAGCAGGGCGGCCAGGACGAAGAGCGTGCTGAGGGTCCCGCCGATCAGAAAGCCGTGATGCTTGGGCAGGCTCACGGTCAGGCCTCGCCGCCGGCGCCGCGCAGACGCGGGTCGAGCGCTCCATAGAGCAGATCGACCGCGAAGTTGATCACCACCACCGCGCCGGACAGCAGGATCACCAGATCGCGCACCACCACAAGATCACGCTGGGCGATGGCCTGGAACAGCAGCCGGCCGAGGCCGGGCAGGGTGAAGACATTCTCGATGATGACCGTGCCGGCCAAGAGGAAGGAGAACTGCAGGCCCATGATCGTCACCACCGGGATCATCGCGTTGGGCAAGGCATGGCGCCAAAGGCGGGCACGCGGGCTCAGGCCCTTGGCCCGGGCGGTGCGCAGGTAGTCCTCCTCCAATACCTCGAGCATGGCCGAGCGGGTGACCCGGGTCAGGATCGCCGCCTGGGGCAGGGCCAGTGCCACGGTGGGCAGGATCAGCGAGGCCAGCGCCGGGCCGACGCCGGCCTCCCAGCCGGCAAAGCCGCCGGCCGGCAGCCAGGAAAGGCCGACGGCGAAGAGCAGGATCAGCAGAATCGCAAACCAGAAGTTTGGGATCGCGATGCCGATCTGGGCCAGGCCCGAGACCAGCAGGTCGGTCGGGCGGTTGCGCCGGGCCGCGGCCAGCACGCCCAGGGGGATCGCCAGGGCCGCCGACAGGGCGATGGCCAGCAGGGCGAGCGGCAGGCTGACCGCGAGGCGCTCGCGGACCAGCTCGGCCACCGGCACGTCGTAGGTGTAGCTGCGCCCCAGCTCGCCGCTGGCCAGGCCGCCGAGCCAGCTCAGGTAGCGCCACCAGGCCGGCTCATCGAGCCCCATCTGGGCGCGCAGGGCGGCCAGGGTGTCTTCGCGCGCGCCGACCCCCAGAATGATCGCCGCCGGGTCGCCGGGCAGCACCTCCAGCACCAGGAAGACGACCAGCGAGGCCGCCAGCAGCGTCGCCAGCAGGCCGAAGAGCTTTTTCGCCAGGAAGGCGGTCATGGACTCGTTGCCACAGGTCGAAGAGCGGCGCGGTTCTCACCCCCCTCTCGGTCTTTTCCCATCAAGGGGGGAGAAGAGAAGAAGGATACCTCATCACAGCCGGTCACTTCCCCCTTGACGGGGGAGGCCGGCGCGACGCGCCGGGTGGGGGTGGGGCAACCGCCTGCCACCCGATCCCATTGCCCCGCACGAGCCAGACTCAATCGCGCCATGGCCCCTCAATCGCGCCATCGAACCGCGGTCAGGTCGTTGGCCTGGACCGGGCTGTTGGCCCAGAGGCCCTCGATCTTGGCGTTCCAGACCCCGTGCTTGGCGAGCTGAAACAAGAAGCCGTTGACCGCGTCGTCGGCCAAGATCTCCTGGGCCTGGCCCATCAACTCATAGCGCTCGTCCTGCGCGACCGCGGCGTTGAGCTTGACCATCACCGCGTCGAAGGCCGGGTTGCGGTAGTTGAAGTAGTAGTCCTCGCGCGCATAGATGCCGATGTCCAGCGGCTCGGTGTGGGAGACGATGGTCAGGTCGAAGTCGTCGCCGCGGAAGACCTGCTCGAGCCACTGCGCCCACTCGACCGGCACGATCTCCAGGGCGATCCCGATCTCGGCCAGCTGGGCCGCGACGATTTCGCCGCCGCGCCGGGCGTAGGTCGGCGGCGGCAGCTTGATGGTCGCCGCGAAGCCTTGCGGGTGACCCGCCTCGGCGAGCAGCGCGCGGGCCCTGTCCAGGTCGCGCGGGTAGCGGCCGGTGAGGTCGCGATAGGCTGGATGGTGCGGCGCGAAGTGGCTGCCGATGGGCGTGCCGTAGCCGAACATGGCGCCCTCGATGATCGCCGCGCGGTTCAGCGTGTGGGCGACGGCCTGGCGCACCCGCTTGTCGTCGAAGGGCGGCTTGGCGTTGTTGATCGACAAGATGGTCTCGCCCTCTGTCGAGCCGATCTCCACGGCAAAGCGCGGGTCGCCCTCGAACTGGGCCATCGCCTCGGGCGCCGGGAAGTTGGCGAAGGCATCGACGTCGCCGGCCAGCAGCGCCGCCGTGGCCGCCGCCGGGTCGGGAATGACCTTGAAGGTCGCGCGGGCCAGCGCCACCGGCTCGCCCCAGTAGCCGGGGAAGCGGTCCAGCTCGACCCGGTCGCCCTTGACCCAGCGCTTGAAGACGAAGGGGCCGGTGCCCACCGGCTGGCTCTTGTTGGTCGCCGCGGTCTCGGCACCGACGATCACCGCATCGCCCCAGCCCAGGTTGAACAGCAACTGGCCGGTCGGCCTCTCAAGCTGGATGGTCACGCCCTGGGGCCCGTCGGCGGCGACCGACGCGATGGCCTCGAACAGCCCCTTCTGCGCATTGACCGAGTCCGCGGCCATGGCGCGCTCGAGGGAAAAGACCACATCGGCGGAATCGAAGGCGCTGCCGTCGTGGAAGACGACGCCCGGCCGCAGGGTGAAGCGATAGGTCAGGCCGTCGTCCGAGACGGTCCAGGACTCGGCCAGGGCCGGCTGCACCGCGCCGCTGGCATCGATCCGGGTCAGGCCCTCGAAGATGTTGGCGTAGACCACCTCGTCGATGGCCGCCGCCGCGCCGGCGGTCGGGTCCAGGTGCGGCGGCTCCAGCACCATACCCATGACCAGGCTGTCCTTGGCCGCCTGGCCCGGGCCCGCGAAGAGGGTGAGAGCAACCGCCAGGATCCCAGCGAAGCGAGCCCATCTATTCATCGTCCCTGTCCTTGTTCCTGCGAAGGCCCGATCGCGACCACTTCGGTAGCGAGAGCCGGCGCCTGTTCCACCTCCGACGAACTCTACCCCCGCCCGTCACCCCGGAAAACCCGCCAGGGTTTATCCGGGGTCTCGCGTCAAGGATGCCCGGTCGGCCCGAGACCCCGGCTCCACCCTAACGGGCGGTCCGGGGTGACGGTTTGGTCCAGTGAACACCAGCGGCCATGAGCATCGACTCCTGGCCGCTGGCAAAGCGCGACCGCGCGCCCGCAGCGTCAGCGAGGATAGCCCGCACGGCGAGTGAGGGCACAAAGAATCCCTCCGCTACGCCACTGCGCCAGTCAGCAGCGCCCGGGCCGACAGGGCCATGACCTTGGCCGAATCCACCATGGCCTCGATCTCGACGTACTCGTCGGGCTGGTGGGCCAGATCGAGGATGCCGGGCCCGTAGGCGATGCAGTCCTTCAGCAGGCCGATGCGCGCGATGTGCTTTTGGTCGTAGGTGCCCGGCGAGACCACGAACTGCGGCGCCCGGCCCAGCACGCTCTCGATCCCGGCGGCCACGGCGCGGGCGACCGGCGCGTCCCGGTCGGTCATGGTCGGCAGCACCTCCATGATGTCGCGCAGGGCATAGCGGAATTTCGGCCGCTCGCGGGCCAGGGCCTCCAGCACCGCGACCAGCTCGGCCTTGACCGCGTCCAGCTCCTCGTCGGGCAGAAAGCGCCGGTCGATCACCATGCGGCAGGAATCGGCGACCAGCGGCGCCGGCAGGCCGTCCCCCTCGACCTCGTCGAGGCCGCCGTGCAGGCCATTGATGTTGAGGGTCGAGCGCCGCGCCATCTCCGGCACCACCGGCACATCGGTCTGGCGCGCCGCCAGGGCCGGCAGCAGGTCGCGCTCGAAGCGTTCCAGCACCGCGCCCATATGGCGGATCGCGCAGTCGCCGAGGAAGGGCATGGAGCCGTGGGCGATGCGCCCCCTGGTCTCGATCTCGGCCCACCAGACGCCCCGGTGGCCGAGGCAGACCCGGTCGACATTCAGCGGCTCGGGGATGATGACGTGGTCGACCCTAGGCTTGGAGAAGTAACCCTTGCCCGCGAGATAGGCGACCCCGCCGAAGCCGCCGCTCTCCTCGTCGGCGGTGCCCGAGATCTCCAGGGCGCCGGGCAGGTCGTCCTGATCCTCCAGCAGCGCCTCGACCGCGATCACCGACGCGGCGAGACCGCCCTTCATGTCGCAGGTCCCGCGGCCATAGACACGGCCGTCGCGGACCTCGGCGGCGAAGGGATCGCAGGTCCAGCCGGCGCCCGGCGGCACCACGTCGATATGGCTGTTGAAGTGAAGGCAAGGTCCCGGCGCCGCGCCCTCGCGCCGCGCCACCACGTTTGATCGCGGATGGCGGTCGCTGTCGCCGGGGCTGCCCTCGGCGCGCAGGTACTCGACCTCGAAGCCGCGCCCGCGCAGGCGCTCGCCGAGCAGCCGGCAACAGGCCTCGTAGGCCTCGCCCGGCGGGTTGATGCTGGGGATCCGCACCAACGCCTGGGTCAGCGCCACCAGCTCCTCGCGCTTGTCCTCGATCCGCCGGGTCAGGGTCTCCATGATGCGGATTACGCCTCCAGCGCCTGGCGCACGAGTTGCTGGAAGTAGATCGTGCCGGGCTCGGCCGCCGGCGACAGGCGGCCGGTCTGGTAGACCCCGGCCTCCAGGTTGCGCTGCACCGCCTCGCAGATCGCGCCGTCCTCGCCCATGACGATGGCCGAGGCGTCGATCTCGGCCTCGTAGTCGATCTTGTCGCCCGGTGCCTTTTCCTTGGGGACCCAGAACCAGCGCGCGAGCCGCACGGCGCGCGGGCCCAATGCGGTCACCCGCTCGACGTTGACCGCGGTGGCCGAGAAGTGCAGCAGCAGGCCGGGAAACTTATAGATCCAAAAGCCGCGCCCGCGCCCGCCCGCCTCGGGGTCGTCGTAAGTCACCTTGAAGCCGACGAACTGGCCGCGCGCGTAGGGCGCGATTTCCACCGTCTCGCGGCCCACCGCCTGGGTCAGGTCCTTGTGCACGAAGGGCAGGTGATAGCCCTCCACCGAGTTGTCGCCGTAGGTCTTCCAGTTGGCCGCGCTCTCGCCCACCACCTCCCGGGCGAAGGCCAGATCGCCGATCGCCGGAAAGTCCCTGGCGATATCTGCGATGTCGCCGAGCCAGTCCTCGAAGGACCCGGCTTCCTCGTCCAGGGCGCCGAAGACCAGGCCGTTCCACAGCGCGACGCGGATCGGATAGAGATTGAACTGGCCCCGCTCGAAGCCGGTTCCGTCATCGAAGCCTGGCGCCTTCACCAGATGGCCTTCGTGGTTGTAGACCCAGCCGTGATAGCCGCAGCGCAGCAGGTCGCAGCGCCCGGCCGCGGCCCGCACCAGGGGCCCGGCGCGGTGCCGGCAGACGTTGTGAAAGCCCTTGACCGCCCCGTCCCGCGCCCGGATCGCGAAGACCGGCCGCCCGGCGATCTCGCCACCCACATAGGCCCCCGGCGTGGCCAGCTGATCGGCACGGGCCAGCAGGGTCCAGTGCCGCGCGAAGATCGCCGCGCGCTCCCGTTCGAAAATGGCGGGATCGTGATACCAGGCCGCCGGCAGGGTCTCCGGATAGGCCTCAAGATCGTCGCGCGGCATGGTGTCTTTCCTCCTGACGGCCCCAGGATCGCGCGCCAACTAGTCCCTGTGCAACGCCAAAATCCCCTCGACACGTTCCAACAACGCCTCCAGTTCCGCATCGGGGGCACCGGCTTCGGCTAGCGCCTCCACCGTTCGGGCCAGGTAGTCGGCGCAGGGGCCGAACTTGCCGCAGGCCCAGGCGATGATCGCGGCGCGGTCCTCCAGGGCGATCTGGCCGGCGTACTGGTCGTGATCCCGGCGCACCACGAAGGCGATGGCGCTGAGTGGGCCTTGGGCGGTCCGGAGCGGCAGCCATTGCGGCGCGTAGATGCCGGTCAGCATCTCGCGGTCCCAGAGCGCGGCCAGGTCGGGCTCGATGACCCCGGGGGTCTCGTCCAGGCGAAAGGCGATGCCGGGGCAGCCCGGGTGGCCGGGGTCGTCCAGGTGGTCGAGCGCCAGGCCGAGCCCCGGATAGTCCGGCGAGCCGCGGCCGATCACGGTCCAGATGGTGTAGTCCCGGTGATAGCCCGGCAGGCGGGCCAGGCGCTGTTCCCGGTGGCGAAAGCAGGGCCGCCACATCAAGGAGCCATAGGCGAAGACCCAGAGCGGTTGGCCGGGCGGCCGGTCCGCGAGGGTCGCGTCCAGGGTGGCCTGCCGGGCCTCGGGGGTCAGTTCGCGAAAGCGCGGGATCGGCCCGACCGGGTGCGGTGGGGGTCTGGTCGTGACCGCCATGTTCTAACGCACTAACCTTGTCAGTCGGCCTTTGAACCGAGCCGTCACCCCGGAAAACCCGACAGGGTTTATCCGGGGTCTGTTGCCCGAAGTTCCCGGTCGGCCCGAGACCCCGGCTCCACCCTGGCGAGCGGTCCGGGGTGACGATCCTGGTGGGCGATCGAGCGAGCCGCTTCCTGGCATCATCGCCATGCCCTACCGAAAGGCCGGTTCGTCGAAGGAGCGCAGCTTGCGGGAATGGAGCTGGCGCACGCCCTGGGCGCGCAGGGCCTCCATGGTGGTGATGCCGATCTGCAAATGCTGGCTGACCCGCTGGCGGTAGAAGGCATCGGCCATGCCGGGCAGCTTCAGCTCGCCGTGCAGCGGCTTGTCGGAGACGCAGAGCAGGGTGCCGTAGGGCACCCGCAGCCGGTAGCCGTTGGCCGCGATGGTCGCCGATTCCATGTCGACGGCAATCGCCCGGGCGTGGTGGAAGCGGGTCGAAAGATCGCCCTGGCGGAGCTCCCAGTCGCGGTCGTCGGTGGTGAAAACGGTGCCGGTGCGCAGCCGGGTCTTCATGTCGGCCCCGGCCAGGCCGGTGACCTGGGCCACGGCACTGGTGAGGGCGACCTGGACCTCGGCGATCGGCGGCACCGGCACCCAGGGTGGCAGGTCCTCGTCCAGCACGTGGTCGCCCCGGGCATAGGCATGGGCCAGCACGTAGTCGCCGAGGCGCTGGGTTTTGCGCAGGCCGCCGCAGTGGCCGACGATGATCCAGCAGTGCGGCCGCAGCACCGCCAGGTGGTCGGTGATGGTCTTGGCGTTGGAAGGCCCGACCCCGATGTTGACCAGGGTGATGCCCTCGTGCTGATCGCGCATCAGGTGATAGGCCGGCATCTGCGGCAGCACCCTGGGGCACTCGCCCGAAGCCTCCCGGTCCCACAATTTGGGGTTCGGCGTCACGCAGTCGCCGGGCTCGATGAAGGCCTTGTAGTCGCTGCCGTTGGTCACCTGGGCGCGGCCGAAGTCGATGAAGGCGTCGACATAGCGCTGGTAGTTGGTGAAGAGCACGAAGCGCTGGAAGTATTCCGGCGAGGTGCCGGTGTAATGGCGCATGCGGACCAGGGAATAGTCGACCCGGTCGCCCTCGAAGAGCGCCAGGGGTCGCGCATGGCCGGGCGCGGTGTAATAGCTGCCATTGGCGATGCTGTCGTCGATGGAGCTCAGGTCGGGTAGCGGAAAGAGCCGCTTGAGCTCATCGGTGGCGGCGGCATCGAGGTCGCCCTGGACCGCCTCGATGACGAAGGAGAGCGGGATACGCCGGGCGCTGAGGCCGACCTGCAGCGGCTTGCCGTGGGCCCGCAGCAACAATTCCATCTGCTCGCGGTAGTAGCTGTGGAACAGGTCGGGCCGGGTCAGGGTGGTGCCGAAGTGGCCCGGGGCCGGCAGGGTGCCGTAGGCCGAAGAGGAGGTCGTGGTGAACTCGGCGGCCTCGACCGACAGCCCGACATAGGGATAGCAGGCGCGCTGAAAGTCGAAGATTCTTTCGCCGGCGAGAAACCGCGCCAGGGCATCGCGCAGCAGGTCGGCGCTCTCTTGATAGATCGCGGTGATTCGCGCCAGCGCCGCGTCGGCGTCGGTAAAGCTCTCCAGGTCGCGGGCTGTGCCGTGGTCCGTGCCGGGCATTCAAGGGCTCTCCGAATCGATTGCGCCACAAATCTATAGCACGGGGCAGGCCTGAAAAAGGTAAAGCCCCGCGCGAGGCGGGGCTTTCGGGACTCGACTCGCCGTCCGTGGTCAGACGACCGATTCGACCCATTCCAGAAGCTGGTTCTTGGCCATGGCGCCGACCTTGGTCGCCGCCAGTTCGCCGTCCTTGAAAACCATCAGGGTCGGAATGCCGCGCACGCCATACTTCTGCGGCGTGTGTGGGTTGTCGTCGATATTGAGTTTCGCCACCGTCACGCGCCCGTCCATCTCCGCGGAGATTTCCTCCAGCGCCGGGGCGATCATCTTGCATGGGCCGCACCATTCCGCCCAGAAGTCCACGAGGACCGGGCCTTCGGCCTGAAGAACATCTTTCTCGAATGTACCGTCACTAGTGGTGCTGGTCATAATATACCCCTAAATCTATTCCGAAAGCCGCGCCAGGAAGCCGCGCGGCCTGCCTCGTTCGTTGATCTAATGTAGGAAGCGGCATCCCATCGCGTCAAGGCGCCTGATCTGCGAGGCTTGCAGGGCTGATCTGCATGAGACGGGGTCCATCGGTCCAGAGCAGGGCGCAATGGATAGGCCGATCCGGGTAGATTTGCGCCAAAAGCGCCCGGTATCCGGCCAACTGGCCGAGATAGGCGCCCGGCACCCCCTCCGGGCCGGCGGGCACAGGGCGGCTGGTCTTGTAGTCGACCACGAAAACCGCCGCATCGGTAACCGCGAGGCGGTCGACCCGGCCGCTGATCACCTGCGGCGCACCCGCCGCCTCGACCAGCCCCACCAAGGGAACCTCGGCGCGGCTCGCCGGCCCAAAGAGAACAGCGTGCTCGGGCGCCGCGATGACCGCCAGACACTCCTCGACCATGGCCACGCGTTGGGCCGCCGGCAGGTCGTCGGCGACCGCGTCCAGCAGCCGGACACCGGCCTCCCGGCGCCGCGCGGCCGGCAAATCCGGCAAGTCCTGCAGCAGGCGATGGATCAGGATCCCGCGGCGATAGATCGCCTCCTGGTCGGGGGCCAGGGGCGAGCGCGGCGCCGGCGCCTCGGGGCTTGGCCTGGAGGGCATCAGCGGCAGCGGCGGCGCCGGCTCGGGCCGTGGTGGATTTTGCGTCCAGACCGGCAAGGCGCCGGTCACGACCGTGGCCGGAAGCAGCGTCGCGTCACCGTCGGGACCGGCGGTGCCCGGGTTGGCCAGCCGCCAACCGGCCGCCGACCAACCCTCCGCCACCTCCTGGCTGAAATCGAACGCCACCGGTTCGGCCAGGCCGTCGAGCCCGGCCGCGACCAGGTTATGCCAGCAACCCGCCGGCGGCTTGGCCTGACCGAGCCAGCCGCAGACATAGAGGCGATCCTCGGCCCGGGTCATGGCGACGTAAAGCAGCCGCCTGTACTCCTCGCCCTGGGCGCGACGCGCGGCGGCCCGGGCGTCCGCCGCCAGCGCTCCGTCGAGCGCCTGGCGCAGCGGCCAGAAGGGCAGCGCCGATTCAGCGCCCCGAAGGCCGGAGCTCTTGGATGAGGGCAACCAGAAGACCCCGCCGGCCGGGCGCGGTTCCTGCAGCGAATCGGGCAGAATCACGATGGGTGCCTGCAGGCCCTTGGCGCCGTGCACGGTCATGACCCGAACCGAATCCTTGGCCTGTTCGAGGTCGCGCTTGATCTGCTGGGCGCCGCTCTCGATCCAGTGCAGGAAGCCTTCCAGCGAGGCGACCCGATCCCGGCCGTAGAGCAAGGCCTGGGAGAGGAACTCCTCGATCGGGTCGGCGGCGTCCGGCCCGAGCCGCGCCAGCAACCGTTCCCGGCCGCCCTCGGCCCCCAGGAGCCTGGCGAAGAACTCGTAGGGCGCCTGGTAATCGGCACGGGCGCGCAACGCGGTCAGGCGGATCCAGGCGGCCCTCATATCGGCATCGCCACCGCTTTCCTGGCCAGCCTCCCGCAGCGCGGCCCAAAGCGAACCAGGCCGGCCGTGGGCCAGGGCGAAGAGCTGCATCTCGTCGAGCCCGATCAACGGGCTCTTCAGCACCACCGCCAACGTCAGGTCATCCTCCGGCAGGAGCATGACCCGGCCCAGGGCGATCAGATCCATGACCGCCAGCTGTTCGGTCAAGATCATCCGGTCGACGCCGGCAACCGGAACGCCGGCCAGTTTCAAGGCGCGCACCAACTCCTCGAAAAAGACGTTGCGCCGACGCACCAGGATCAGAATGTCTTCCGGCCTTATGCGCCGACCGTGCGAGGACAGCCGGCAGTCCGGATCGTCAGCTCCTCCGGTCTCGGTCCAGTGTTTGATGCGCGTGGCGAGGAGGCGGGCGAGGCGGCTGTGCGCCGGGCTGCTGCGGCTTTCCTCCAGCGGCAGGCTCCAGGCCTCGCGCGAGCTGCGTTCGGCCGGCGGCGCCGGTGGCCAGAGCTCGACCAGCCCGGCCTGGCCGCTGCGGAAGGGAATGTGGCTCAGGGCGGTTTCTTCGAACAGCACCCCGTCGCGCGCCTCGGGACGGGCGAAGACCGCATCGACCGCCCGCAGCACGGCCGGTGCCGAACGGAAGGAGACCGCGAGCTGGACCCGCCGCCAGGCCAGCTCGGCGGCGGCCACCCGTGTGGCGAAGTGATCTTGCATGGCCTGGAAGGCGTGCGGGTCGGCGCGCTGGAAAGAGTAGATCGACTGCTTGGCGTCGCCGACCACGAAGACGCTGCGCGGCGCGCCGGCCTGACCCTCGCCGGCAAAGAACTCCTCGGTAATCGCCTGGACCACGGCCCACTGGTCCGGGTTGGTATCCTGGCCCTCGTCGATCAGCAGATGATCGAGGCCGCCGTCCAGCTTGAACAGCACCCAGGCGCAGCCGCCGCGTTCGGTCAGTAGGCTCTTGGCACGCAGGATCAGATCGTCGTAGTCGAGCAGGGCGGCGGCCGCCTTCAGCGTCTCGTAGCGCGCCAGGACCGCCGCGCCCAGGGTGAAGAGCGCCCGGTTGGCGCCGGCGACCCGGATCGCGGCCAGGGTCTCGAAGCCGGCGGCGAGCCGCTCGGCTTCCTGTTCCAGGGCTTCCAGCGCCGCAGGATCGGCCTTGACCGCACCGGCGGTCAGCAGCCGGGCGCGGCGGCGCTGGGCAATCGGCTTGCTGGCCTCCTGGGTGAAGAAAAGATCGGCGTAGGTCTCCAGCAGGGCCTCGCGCGCCGTGTCGTCGCCGGCCAGCCAGGCGCTCAGGGTCGGTTCCTTCTTGGCCCGGTCCGCCGGCGTGCCGTGGGGCAGGGCGGCCAGGACCCGGCGCAGGCCGGCGCGGTCGAACGCACCCTCGGCGGCCAGGCCGCGGCGCAGCGCGGCAGCATCCTCATCGCCCTGGAGTCCGAGCCCGCGCTCCAGGGTCTTCAACAGGCCGGCCAGGCCGCCTGCCTCGTCCAGGGCCCGGCGGAACCGGCCGCGCTCGCGTACGATATCGCCCAGAAGCTCGCCGAAGGTCAGCTCGTGAGCCTCCTGGGTCACGACCTCCAGTGCCGCGGCCCACGGCCCCTCCGGGTCGGCCATGGCGCCGGCCAGCACCGCGCCGCGGCTCTCCTCCAGCAGCTCCTGCGCCTTGCGGTCCTCCATCACCCGGGCGGTGGGTGCGACCCCGGCTTCCAGGGGGAAGCGCGCCAACAACGATTGGCAGAAGGCGTGGATGGTCATGATCTTCATGCCGCCCGGGGCGTCCAGCACGCGCGCGAAGAGAGCACGGGCCCGAGACAGGGTTGCGTCGTCGGCCGGCCGGCCGCGCAGGACTTCGAGCTGCTCGGCCAGGTCGGGATCGTTGCAGACCGCCCAGAGGCCCAGTCGGGTGGCGAGCCGGTTGGCCATTTCGGCCGCGGCGGCCTTGGTGAAGGTCAGGCAGAGAAGGCGCTGAGGCTCGGCGCCATCGAGCAGCAGCGACAGCACCCGGTCGGTCAGCACCTTGGTCTTGCCGCTACCGGCCGAGGCGGCGACCCAGACCGAGGCGGCGGGGTCGGCCGCCGCGCGTTGGCCGGCCGTCGCCTGGGCCACAGGTGTCATGGGCTCGGCGATCATGACGCCGCGGTCCTCATGACCCGGTCTCCCAGCCGTCCGACCAGGCCTTGACCCGGGCGAGGTGGAGATAGTCGCTGTAGGCGGGCGCTGCCTCGGGCCGCGGCAAGGCGCGGTAGGGCGTCGCGGGATCGTCGAAGGCCGCGACCAGGCGGCCCAGGCCGGCCAGCGCCTCATCGGCCAGCGCCATGGCGTCGCCCTTGACCGGCACCACCCGGCCGGCCGGGTCACCGCCACTCAAGGCCCAATACTGCAGTTCGGCAACCGGGCCCGGGGCCAAACCGGAAAACCCGCCCTGGATGGCGATCGCCGCCTCCAGGGGCAGCTGCGGTGCCAGACCCTCGGCAATGTCGCCGGGGCGCGGCAGGCGGCCGGTCTTGTAGTCCAGTACCAGCAGGCCGCCGACTGCCGACCCCGCCGGCACCAGTCGGTCGATGCGGTCGGCCTTGGCGCTGAGCGTGAAGGGCCCGCCCGGCGCTTCGAAGCTCAATTCGCCCCGGCTCTCCACCAGCGACTGCGCGATCCCGCCACGGCGTGCCGCTTCGGCCGCCGCGAACCACCGCGCAATGCGGCAGAAGCGCGGCCACCAGAAGGCCCAGAGCGCGGGCCGGGCGCGCAGCGGCGCGAAAAGCGGTTCGGCCAGGGCAATCAGGGACCCGGCCGGGTCGGCCGGCCAGGCCCGGCTCGTTTCCTGCAGAAAACGCTCCAGTGCCTGATGGATCAGGTTGCCGCGGTCGGCAAGCGAGGGATCGGCATCGAGCGGCTCCAGGGCGCGCAGGCCGAGGATCTGGGCGGCATAGAAGCTGTAGGGATCGCGGATCCAGGTCTCCACCCGGGTCACCGAGACCGCCCGGGGCCGTGCCGCCAGGGGCGGCGTCGGCGCCGGTGGGCGCTCGGGCTCGCGGCGCCGGGCGGTGTCGAGTTGCACCGCCCAGTCGCGCCAGCGCGACTGACGGCGCGGCAGCAGCGGCGGCAGGTCCAGCGCCCGGGCGAGGGCTTCCAGCCGCAGCAGCCAGCGCGAGGGCACGCTGGGGGCCCCCTCGATCCGCTCGGAGCGGGTCAGGACCACCCGGGCGGCGCCGCAGGCGGTGGCGAAATCGTGGGCCGAAAGGCCGATGCGCCGTTCTGGCGCCGGCAGGCCGAAGTCGCGCTGCATGGGCCGGCTGAGCCAGGGCCCCGGGTCGACCTGACGCGGCCAGGTGCCTTCGTTCAGGGACCCCAGGATCATCAGGTCGAACTGCTGCAGCCGGGCTTCCAGGGGCCCGAGAATGGCGAGACGCGGATGACGGCCATAGCGCGGCCGGACCACGGCCTCGGCCATGAAGGCCTCGAGCAGGGCCGGCAGGGCGGCGGGACGCAGCGGCGGCAAGGCGGCGACCGCCTCGCTCAGCGCGGCGACCCAGTGGGCCGCCGCCTCGCCAGCCTCGCCCTGCCACAAGCGGTCGCTGCCGCTTTCCGCCGCGCCGGCCGCCAGGGCCTCGGCGCTGCGCACCAGGGCCCGAAGCAGAGCGGGAACCGCCACCGCCGGCCCCGCGAAGGCCTCGCTCAAGGGCGCGAGAAGCTCGCTCAGCGTCGCGCACCAGTCCCGCAGGTCGGGGGATGCCTCGCTGTCGATCGCGGCGCGCAGGCCGGCCAGCCCCGGCGCCGGACGCGGTCCGCGCAACACCCTCTTGTCGAGGCGGCGCACCGCGGCGCGAAAGATGCCTGGCTCCTGTCCGCCCTCGGCCAGAGGATGTTTCAGCAGGGCCAGCAGCGGCACCGGCGCCCAGCCGCTCGCGGCGGCCTCCGCCAGCAACCGCAAGAACACGCCGGGCGGCGTCGCGGCCAGCGGTAGGCCAGCGGAATCGTCGATCGCGATGGACCATCGTTCCAGCTCGCTGGCGACTCGCCGGGCCAGGTCGCGGTCGGGTGTGACCAGGGCCGCGGTGGCCTGCGGCGACTCGAGCTGCTGGCGCAGCAGCAGGGCGATGACCAGCGCCTCTTCGGCCGGGTTGGCGCAGTCGATTCGCTGCAGACCGGCGACCGCCGCGGTTGCCTCTTGTCCGACAAGGCCGCCCCGCGCCAGGGCGGCGATGGCCCGCGACCAGTCCGCCGTCGCATCCGGCGGCTCCAGCGCCAATGAAATCAGCCGGGCGCGGCGCGGGTCGCTGCGCCTGGCTGGCGCCGCCGGCCAGTCCCGCACCGCCTCGCGCGGCTGCTCGAGTCCGGCCAGTAGCTGGGCCAGGGCATGCTGGGGGTGCACCGGATCGTTCCGCGCGGCCTGCCAGGTATCGTCGCCGAGGCCCCGGTCGAGGCCGGGCAGGACCACCAGGCCACTGGGCAGACGCAGGGTCTCGCCGATCAGCGCCGCCGTCGCCGGCACGGTGCCGGTGGTGCCGGCGACGATGACCGGTTCGGCCGGCGGCTTCTCTCGCCAGGCCGCGATCTGAGCGTCGGCCAGGCGGCGGCGGCGCTCGGCCGGCCCGATGACCCCGGCCTCGGCCTGATAGCGCGGCCAATGCTCGGTGACGATGGCGAGGAAGCGCAGGACCTGCTGCCAATGGTGCGCGTAGTCCGCTGGGGCGAGGTCGGCCAGACGGTCGAAGGACAGGCCCTCGGTCTCCACCTGATCGACCAGCCGCGCCAGGGCCGCGGCCAAGGCGACGGCCTCGCCTTCGCTGACGAACGGGCCGCCATTGGCGTGATTGCCTTCCTGGCTGCTCCAATGCAGCACCAACCGGGCCAGCAGCGCCTGGCGCTTCAAGGGCTCGATCGCCGGCGGCAGGGCCTGGGCGTGGAGCGCCAGACCGGCATCCGATTCGGCGGTCAGCAGCAGTTCCTCTTCTTCGATATCCCCCAAGGGCAGCAGTCGCGGCAGGATCAGCGCGCGGCCATCGGCGGCCCGCAAAAAAGCCTCCTGCAGGCTCCGGCAGGCGCGCCGGGTCGGCAGGAAGACCCGTGCTGCCGCCAGCCCCAGGGGGTCCTGGCCAAGCCAGTCGAGCAGACCCCTGGCCAGTTGATCCACGAAGGACTGATCGGGGGCGATGGCATAGAGCCCCGGCTCGATCGCGCCTGGCTGCCCGTCTTTCATCTCATCACAAGGCTCATCGGGTGCCCGCCGACGCGGCCAGGTGATGGAGCGCGTCCTCGACAGCGTCCAGCCCCTCGGGGGTTCCGGCATGGAACCACAGGCCATCGTGCCGCTGGCCCCAGAGGCGCTCGGTTTCCGCCGCGCGGTCGTAGAGCAGGTTGAGCGAAAAAGCGCCCCCCTGGACGGCCCCGGCGCTGTCCGCGGGGGAGCCCGCGAAGAGCCGCGGATGCAGGATTTGGATCCCGGCAAAAAGGAAGGGCGAGACCTCGCGCTCGCCACGCCGGCGCACCCGGCCCAATGGGTCCAGCATGAAGTCGCCGGCCCAGCCATCGTAGCCGATCGCCGAGACCATGGGCTGCAACAGCAGCAACGCATCCATCGTCTCGTCGCGCCAGGCCGCGGCAAGCCTTTGCAGGGCCGAGCCGCAGCCGTCGGTCCAGCAGATATCGGCATTGACCACGAAGAAGGGTTCCGGGCCAAGACGGGACAGAGCCAGCTTCACGCCGCCGCCGGTCTCGAGGATCGGATCTTCGCGGGAGTACTCGATCGCCAGGTCATCGCGCTTGCCGAGCTGCTCGACGATCTGGTCGCCCAGATAATGCAGATTGACCACCACCTGCTCGACCCCGGCCTCGACCAGGCGGTCCAGGGCGTGGTCGATCATGGTGCGGCCGCGCAGGCGGACCAGCGGCTTGGGCAGGTTGTCGGTGATCGGGCGCAGGCGGCGGCCGAACCCGGCGGCCAGAACCATCGCCTTCTTGGGCAGTCCTTGGCTTTGCGGCAAGGTCGTCACCCCTCTTTCAATTCGCCCGGCATTTCGCCTGGCTTCCCGGCCGGCTTGGCGACCGCGGCGGACGGCGCCGGCCGGCATCGCAGCCCGGGCGGCAAGACGGCGTCGAACCAGTCTTTCAAATCGCCCAGCAGGGGGTGCGCCAGGTCGCCCTCGAGCAGGCCCCAGACATGAGGGATGAGGCCCAGGTAGTTCTGCTTGCCGTCGCGCCGCGACAACCGTGTGAAGATCCCGATGATCTTGGCGTTGCGTTGCGCGCCGAGGATCGCATAGGCGGCCATAAAAGCGTCGCGCTCGAACTCGGGGAAGGCCGCCAGGTAGCGCGCCAGCATGGCCTCGGCCAGCGCCGGGTCAACCGGCCGGCGGGCGTCTTCCAGAAGCGAGACCAGATCGTAGGCGGGCGACCCGATCAGTGCGTCTTGAAAGTCCAACAGGCCGCAGGCCTTGGTGCCGTCGCGCCCGGGCAGCACCATCAGATTATCGACGTGATAGTCGCGCAGCACCAGGGTCTCCGGCTGGGCCCGGGCGACCGGCCAGAGCGGCCGCCAAAGCTCCAGGTAGCGCGCCCGGTCGGCCGCCGCCATGGCCCGGCCGGTCACCGCCTCGTAGTACCAGTCGGTCAGCAGCAGAGCCTCGGTCTGCAGAACCGCCTCGTCGTAAGGTCCGAGGGAGGGAATCGCGGCGGCGCTTGCGGCCTGTTCCGGCCAGGCTCGCCGCAGGTCGATCAACAGGTCGATCGCCAGGCGATAGAGCGCTGTCTCGTCGGCGCCCTCGGCCAGTGCCCGGGTGAAAGTTCGGTCGCCAAGGTCTTCCAGCAGCAGCAGACCGGCGGTTTCGTCGACAGCCAGGTCGCGCGGCGGGCTGAAACCCATGGCAAGCAAGAGCCGCTGAATGTCATGGAAGGGCCGGATCCGCTCCAGGGGCGGCGACGCGTCCATCAGCACCGCAACCCGGCCGCCGTCCTGGAGCCGCTCATAGCGGCGAAAGGACGCGTCGTCGGCGAGCGGCGCGCGGCTCGCCCCACCCCAGCCGGCGGCGGTCAGGAACGCCTTTATCTGGGCGTCTCGCCCGCTCACGTTACGACCCCGGCGAGACGCGCTGCCCAGTCGGCCTGGCCGTCGAGCCGCAGGGACCGGGCCGTTTCGGTCGCACCATAGGTAAAGGTCAGCAGCAGCGCCTCGTCGGACCGGAAGCGGCCCAGTCGGTCCGGCCATTCCACCAGGGTCACGCCCTCGGCGCGGGCGTCCTCGAACCCGAGTTCGACCAGTTCCTCCGGGTCCTCGACGCGGTAAAGGTCGAAATGAAAGACCGGTGCGGGAGATCGCTCATACGACTGCTGCAGGGTAAAGGTCGGGCTCGGCACCTCCTCCTCGACCGGCGCGCCGTCGGGGCCGGGCAGCGCGTTGATGAAGGCCCGGGCAAAAGCGGTCTTGCCGGCGCCCAGCGGGCCTTCCAGCAGCATCAGGTCGCCGGTGCGGCAAAGCCCAGCCAGGGCTGCCGCCAGGCGTGCGGTTTCTGCCTCAGTCATCATCTTGAATTCGCCGATTACCGCCACGCCACCAAGACCCTCCAGGCCAGACGCCCCTGGCGGTTCTTGTAGCGCCGCGAGCCAGAGTCGCGCAATGAAGGGAGCTCTTCAGGCTTCTTGCAAATAGGGCCCCGTCTCGCCAAGGTGCGGCCCTTAATCCCAGGAGGCTGCTTCGTGGTGGATCAAGAGACAGACGTCGCCATCATCGGCGCGGGGCCGGTCGGGCTCTTCGCGGTCTTCGAGTGCGGCATGTTGGCGATGATCTGTCATGTGATCGACAGTCTGGGCGCGGTCGGCGGGCAGTGTGCGGCGCTCTATCCGGAAAAACCGATCTACGACATTCCGGGTTATCCGCGGATCGACGGCCAGGATCTCGTGGCCAAGCTGGAGGCGCAGGCGACGCCCTTCAACCCGGTCTATCATCTGGACCAGCAGGTGACTTCCCTGGCCCAAGACGGTGCACGCTGGCGCCTCACGACTTCGAAGGGCCTCGCCCTGAGCGCCAAGGCGGTCATCCTTGCCGGCGGTGCCGGCGCCTTCGGGCCGAACCGGCCGCCCCTGGCCGGTATCGAGGCCTACGAAGGCAAATCGATCTTCTATCTGGTGCGCCGCCGCGAGGACTTCCGGGACAAGCGGGTAGTCATCGCCGGCGGCGGCGATTCCGCGGTCGACTGGGCACTCAGTCTTTCCGAGGTCGCGGCCAAGGTCTATCTGGTCCATCGCCGGCCCAAGTTCCGCGCCGCCCCGGAGTCGGTGGCGCGCCTCGAGGCGCTGACCGCCGAAGGCCGGGTCGAGCTGGTGGTGCCCTATCAACTGGCCGGCCTGGAGGGCGACGCAGAGGCCGGCACTCTCGCCGCGGTTCTGGTCGCCACCCTGAAGGGCGAGGTCCGGCGTCTGGAGGCCGATAGCCTGCTCCTCTTCTTCGGACTATCCAACGACCTCGGGCCGATCGCCGATTGGGGTCTGGCCCTGGAGCGCAGTCAGGTCGCGGTCGACCCGGCGACCTGCGAGACCAGTCTTGCCGGGGTCTATGCCATCGGCGATATCGCGGCCTATGACAACAAGCTGAAACTGATCCTCAGCGGCTTTCACGAAGCCGCCATGGCGGCCCATGCGATCCGCCACCGGATCCATCCCGACGAGGAACTCCATTGGGAGTACTCCACCACCAAGGGCCTGCCCGACTGAATCCTGTGCAGATTAGGTGTGGCCGGTGCCGGGAGCCGGCACATGGCAGACCACCTTGGTGCCGTCGTCGACCTTCGAATCGAGTTGCACCTGGCCACCGTGCAGCTCGATCAGGCTGCGCACCAGGGACAGGCCGAGACCCGCGCCGGGCTGGCCGCCGCGCTGGCGCCCGCGCTCGAAACTGGCAAAGACGCGTTCCTTGTCTTCTTCGGTGATGCCGACTCCGGTGTCGGTCACCGTCAAAAGGACCTCGTCCGGGCGCCGCTCGGCGGAAATCGTGATGCGGCCCCCCTCGGGAGTGTACTTCAGTGCATTGGACAGAAGGTTGAAGAGGGCTTGCTTGAGGCGGCGCGGATCGGCCTGCAGCAAGCCGATATCGGGCGGGCAGTCGAGCCGCAGATCGACCTGGCGGTTGCGGGCGCGTTCGCGTCCGAGAACGCAAACGCTTTCCAACAACTCGGCAATATCGACCTCCGCCATGTCGATGTGGAGGTAGCCGGCCTCGATGGTGGCGAGATCGAGAATATCGTTGATCAGCGTGATCAAGCGCTGCGAGGCCTCGACGATCGAGTTGGAATACTCGACCTGGCGTTCGTTCAGCGTACCGAAGAACTGATTGCCGAGAATCTCGGCGAACCCAATGATGGCGTTCAGCGGGGTGCGCAGCTCGTAGGAGACATTGGCGATGAATTCGGACTTCAGGCGGTCCGCGGTCTCCAGCGCTTCGTTGCGCTCCAGCAAGGCCCGTTCGACCAGGATCGAGTCGGTGACGTCGACGAAGCTGTAGAGCACCTGACCGTCGGGCAGGGGCACCTGGGCCCAATCGAAAACCGAACCATCGATGCGTTCGCGACGGCCGCTGCGCAGCTGCGGCTCGGTCGTGGCCGAGACGCTGTGCTCCACATAGC
Organism: Kiloniellaceae bacterium; assembly: GCA_021776195.1. The sequence goes on from JAJFGK010000109.1 coordinate 60,471, forward strand.
TCTCCCACTCCGCATCGTCGTAGATCCCGAAGAAGGGCCGGCAGCGCAGCATGATGTCGCGTACATGAGGCTTGCCGGCGAGCCAACTCGGCGAGAGGTTCCAGATCTTGGCGAAGCCGGGATTGAAAAGCTGCAGGCGGCCCTCGGCCCCATAGACGGCGACTCCCTCGTAGAGCTTGTCCAGGGTTTCCCGCTGCACCGCGATCAAGGTGTTGTAGTTGCGCTCCATGGCCAGACGGTCGGTGACATCCTCGTAGGAAAGCAGAACGCCGCCCAGCGGATAGGGGAAGGCGAGCTCGCGCAGGGTCGTCCCATCGGGCAGATGGAGCAGTTCCTCGGCCGGCTCGATCATGGTCGAGTAGCTCTTGATGAGGTCTTGCTTGTAGGCCGGAAAGTCCGGCTGTTCGGGCAGCTTGCGGCGGTCGCGCAGATATTCCAGCACGTCGCCGAAGTGAGGCCGGGTCTGAATGAAGGCCTCATCTATCTCGAAAAGTTGGTGATAGGCGCTGTTGGACAGCGTGTTGTGCATGTCGGCGCCATAGATCGCAATCGCCGTGCCGAGGTTTTCGAACACCTCCTGTTCGGACTCCAGGTGGCGCCTGACCTCGCGCTGCAGTTCCTCCTGCACCGTGCCGTCTTCGGCGAAGCCGAGCAGGCTGCCGCTCGCCAGGCGCGTCTCGGTCACCTTCAAGAGATGACGCGCGCCTTGGATGACCACATGAAAGGCCTCCGACGCCGAGCCGTCGGCGCTCTCTTGTGCCCGCCGGGCCAGCGCCAAGGCCTCGCTTCGGCGGCTTTGCCCAACCAGCTCCAGACCCGCCGCCAGCACGGCGTCATGGCCAGTCTCGAGGGCGGCGGCGTACTGCTTGTTGCAGTCGGCCAGAATGCCATCGGCATCACGACTCCAGACCGCCAGCGGCAGACCGTCGAGGACTTCACGCAGCGCGTCCTTTTGTTCTTCAACACGGCGCAGCGCGGCTTGCAGTCTTGTTGTTTCCTGGAGCCAGAAACGCCTTGGCGCATCGGACTCCTCAGGAATAGCTCCCTGGACCAATGAGAAGTTTCGGTCGCCCCTTGCGGTGGCAAGATCCTGTGGCGGGTCACCGTCGGCGCCCGAGGCCGCGGTCCAGGCTTCCTCGATCCGCTGGGCCAGCGCCGCACGCTGGTCCGATGCGAAGAGATCGAGAAAGCCCTCCAGCGGCACCTCCGCCGGCCGGTCCGTACAGCCCAGCAGCGCGGCGGCACGTGGGGACAGATTCAAAGTGCCGGCGCCGGGCGGCACCTCGATCCAGCCGACCGGCGCGTCGTCGAGGCGCGCCTGGAGCGCGCGGGCCTGAGCCTTGGATTCATTCGCCCGGGCCTGATCCCGTGCCACATCGGCACGAACCCGGGCAAGCTGTCGCCCGGAACTGACGCACTTGATCGCGAAGCCCAGGGCCACCAGGGCCGCCAGTCCCAGAAAGATCCAGGGCAAAGCTGTTGCCTCCAAACGACCACCCCCGCGCGGCGCGGCCCCCGCGTTGCCGCGCTCTTTTCGTCTGTCCGCAGCCGGGACGGTGGCGGACGCCCAGATCGGGTCCCTCTAGGACTCTAAAGCAAAGTTTCGATCCGCCTCAAGCGTGGACCGCGATAGTTGATGCGGTCCTGGCTTGACCGCGCCACAAGCGCCAAACCCGCACCTAGATGAGAGCACAAAGAGCGTCAACCGGACTTGACTCTGGGCTGGGTTCTATCAGGTAACTCAATATGTCGCCGCAATTCGTGCAGGAGACTATCGAAATCGAGCGGCTTGCTCAGAAACCCCACCGCTCCATTGCGCCCCAGCATCTCCCGCTTGAGCGCGTAGTCTTGTTTGCCCTCGATCTTGGCACCCGTAAGCACGATCACGGGAATTTCCGCCGTGCGAACGTCGTTCTTGAGTTCGTGCAAGAACTGATCGCCGGAAACCAGCGGCATGCGGTAGTCGGTCACGATAACATCGGGTCTCTCCCGAATTGCCGCCGACAGTCCCGCCTTCCCATCGGGCGAGCGAATGACTTCGACACCAAGCGCCCCAAGTCGGATCCAAAGGGCCTTCGTGATCGCGTGATCATCGTCGACGACCAAGACGGTCGATTTTAGCGTTGGGTCGGATTGCGGCGAAGCCGGCCCATCCGACCACGAGCCCACGGTCTCTGCCGTTTGCCGAGATGCAACTCGCGTATCGTCCAACCCAAACACATCGACGATAATTGGTTTCAGTTGCTCCCACACTTCCAGGTTCTTGTGGCAGTAGCGGGCCTTCAGGTCTGTGCATTTCTGAATGGTCTGCGGATCCGAGCGGCCGGTTAGGACGATCACGGGTATCTGGGAGTACCGAGGATCCTTCATGAGGCATTCGCAGAGAGTCAAGCCATCGGCCACCGGCATATCGATATCGAGAACCAGCAGGTCCGGCGGCGAGTCCTGGATCATGAACTGAGCCTCGAGACCATCGCCGGCGGCCTGGAAATCGACTCCCAAGGATTGGCAGCGAAAGCCAAGTAGGGCGGTCAGGGCCCGGTCGTCATCGACCAGCAGAATGGTTTTCTCGCTCATGACTCGCCGGTCTCCTGGGCCCGCTGATACATCTGGTCTTTCGTGCGCCCGTCAGCGAGCACCGTATGGACGAACAGTAAAAGCCTGGTCGATTCATAGGGCTTTTCCAGGAAGAAACTGGCGCCCAAGTCCAAGGCTTTTTGCTTGTTCTTTCCCGTGGCATTCGCGGAGATAACGATGACGGGAACGTCACGGGTACGGGCCATCAGGCGCATTTCCTTGAGAACGGTCAGCCCATCCATGTGGGGCAGTCGGATATCCAACAGCATCGCGTTGGGTGGGCTTTCGATCGCCGCCTGCAAACCGGCCCTGCCATCCCTGGCAATTTCCACGTCGTAACCGGCCGCCTTTAAGCGAAGCCGCAAGACAGTGGCGATCGCAGAGTCGTCTTCAACGATCAACAAGCGCGGCCGCGGGGTCATGACGCCCGATCCAGGGCTGATCTCTTGTTCGTGAACGAGTCTCGCTTTCGAGCGATCGGTGTCTTTTGAATTCATGAGGCGACGCTCAGACATCGGGCCTGGGGCGTGGGCGCGTTCCCTTCCCTGTTGTCGAACTGAGCCAGTGTGTTTGCGACCAGCGCGTCGCGCTCGCTCGCCAGTCGCCAGGTCCCAATCCGCTCCAAGCCAAGGTCAGGCAACTCGTCGCCAACCCGGTTGCGGTTGGTCTCCAAGCGCGCCTGCTCGACGCGCATGGCAAGGGCGCCCAGCTCCTCTTTGGGGAGGAGAGTCAGCAAGAGCCAACTGTTGGGGGCGGTGTTGAGAATCAAGTCCCTGTGTAAGACCGTCTCCTGGATGAAGGCACTGGTTTCTTCCATCAAGGCCAAGGTCTTTGCGGGGGCGTGGCGCAGGGCGATCAGCGAGGCAGTGGTGGCCCCGTCTTGCAAGCGATCGGTCCGGGTCAGCCAGCGTTCGACAATTCGGGGGGGATCCAATGTGGGAACCGAAAAGCTGAAGGTGCTTCCCTTGTCGATTTCGCTTTCCAGCAGTATTTCGCCGAAATTCAGCTGCACGAGTTCGTTGGCGATGTTGAGACCCAAGCCGAATCCCTGGGTGCTCGCCCGTACGTCTGCGCCCACCTGCTTGAATCGCCCAAAGATGGTTTCCACATTTTCCGGCGCGATACCGGGGCCGTCATCGGTGATGCCCACGACGATCTGCGAGGCATCTCTGTCATAACTCGCCCAAAGGGACACCGAGCCATGCTCGCCCGAAAACTTGATGGCATTGACGGCGAGATTGACAATGACGCGGCCGATCTTTTCCGCATCTCAGTAGGCTTTGGGCAGATCCGGATCGAAGTTGATCGAAAGGCTCACGCCATTTCCCATGGCCCGTCGCAGCAGGACTGGCCTGATGTGGTCGACGATCTCCGCGATATGGTGTTCCTCGCGCTTCATGCCCAGCAATCCGGCTTCCAACCGGCTGGTGTCGAGCATATCGTTCACCATCAAGCCCAGGTCATCGACGCGGCTCAAGATGATGTCGAGGAAATCCTTCTGTTCCGCATTGATACCGCCCACCAGACCTTCCTGGAGAATGGCGGCGTATTCCTTGATCACCGTCAGGGGGGTGCGAAACTCATGGGAAACGTTGTCGACGAATTGGTGCGCCGTTTCATAAAGTTCGGAAAGCTTCTGATTCTTTTGTGCCAGGAGATCCCTGGCGTCTATCAGGGAGTTGCGGAACTGTTGGCGGGCGAGCGCGTAACGGATTGATTTCTTGAGCAGCATTGCCGAGAGGTTTTCTTTGCAGAGGTAGTCGGTGGCACCTGCTTCCATGGCCTGGATATCGATTTCATCGCTATCCATACCGGTCAAGAGGATGATCGGCGCCGAACAGCCCTGCTCGACGGCATGCCGGACCAGGTCCAAACCGTCGCGAGGCCCGAGCCGGTAGTCGATCAAATAGAGGCAATGGGCATTCCGATCGACGGCATGGCTTCCGCTGTCCCAATCGGGCTCCCAGTCCAACGAAACGGTCGTGCCAAATCCTTGCTCCAGCAATTTTCGCGTGTGGAGCGCGTCGACCTTGTCGTCCTCGACCAGTAAAATCTTCAGCGGCTCGGACATAAGAGTTCCTGTGGCTCCAACGGGTCGAAAAGGGGTCCCGATAAGGTCGCGAGTTCCTCAAAACCAAGGTCGTAAACCCGCCGCCAGTACCTGCCGACGTCGTGACGATCAGGAATCGACCAGGCAACAAGAGAGCCATACTAGGAACTATTGGTATAAATATTGTTTAGATATTTCTTCCATCCATATTATGAGCCGAGAGTTGTTTTTCCAAACTGCTCAATAATTGGATTGGCCAGTTATTTAAGGTGTGGATTTATTATAGTAAATAGTAGTCAAATCATCTTTAATTGCGAAATTGTCTCATATTTTAAAACCGCAAATATTTTCACCGCCGACGGAACGCCCCGTCGTGTCATGGACACTCGCTAAGCGGTCCAGATCGTGCTGCGGCACGGCGACCATGCGGCCAGAGCGTTTCGCCTGGGCGACCGCCAGCCCCCCTCTCGCAGGCAGCGGCGGCCCATCGAACGGTCCACGGCATCGTCTTTGGCAAACTGGACCTGAACCGGGCCGGTCGGTAGCGCGGGAGGCCGACAAAGTGCCCGCCTATCCGGGCGTCAGCCCAAGGTATCGTTGAAATCGTCCAGCAGCATGGCGATCCGTCCTGAGTCGGACTGGTCCATGATGATCGCCGCACGGCGCATGGCGGCCTGCATATCGAGCTTTAGGATCCGGCTCTTGACCCGGGGCAGGGCGTTGGAGACCATCGACAGGTCGCGCACCCCCAGACCCAGCAGCAGGGCGGTGTAGCGCGGGTCGCCGGCGATCTCGCCGCAAACCGACACCGGAATTCGCGCCCGCAGGGCGGCCTCGACGGAAAACTGTATCAGACGCAGCACGGCGGGATGCAGCGGGTTGAAGAGATGCGCCACGCGCTCCTCGCTGCGGTCGATAGCCAGGGTGTACATGGTCAGATCGTTGGTGCCGATGGCAAAGAAGTCCGCCGTCGTGGCCAGGGCGTCGGCGGCCAAGGCGGCGCCCGGCACCTCGATCATGACACCCAGCGGCGGCAGCGGGTCGGGCAGCTTGATGCCCCTGCGTTTCAGACGCCGCACCACCGAATCCATGGCCTTGCGCACCTCGCGCACCTCCTGCGGGGCGGCGATCATCGGTAGCAGGATCTTGACCGGGCCGTGGACGCTGGCCCGCAGGATGGCGCTCAACTGGTCGTCCAGCAGCTTGGGCTGCTTCAGCGACAGACGAATGGCCCGTAGCCCCAGTGCTGGATTGGGCGACCCGGCGGCGATATCGCCCAGCGCCGCCGGCAGCTTCTCGCCGCCGACGTCGAGGGTGCGGATGGTGACCGGCCGGCCCTCCAGGGCCTTCACGATCTCGGCCAGGCTTTCATACTGCTCGTCGGCGCTGGGCAGGGTCTCGCGGTTCATGAACATGAACTCGGTCCGCAGCAGGCCGACACCCTGGGCGCCGGCGGCCAGGGCCTGTGCGGATTCCCGCGGCAGTTCGATATTGGCCTGCAACGTCACGCTGTCGCCGTCCCGGGTGACCGCGGGCACATCGCGCAGCCGCGCCAGCGACCGAGTCTCCCGGGCCAACACCTTGACCTGCTTTTGATAGGCCGCAAGCCGCCGCGCCGTGGGATTGACCACGACCAGCCCATTGGAGCCGTCGATGACGATCCGGTCGCCGTTCTGCAGTCCCTCCAGCAGCCCGGTGACGCCGACCACCGCGGGCAGGCCGAGCGAGCGGGCCATGATCGCCGTGTGTCCCTCGGCCCCGCCCAGGATCGAGGCGAAACCCGAGATGCGCGCCGGGTCCATCAGGGCCGTGTCCGCCGGGGTGATCTCCTCGGCCACGATGATGGTGCCGCGCGGCACCCGATCGAAGGATGCGAACTGTTCTTGGGTGAGATTGCGCAAGATGCGGTGGCCGACCTCCTTGACCTCCTGCGCGCGGGTCCTCAGGTAGGCGTCCTCCATCTCGGAAAAATCCCGCGCAATCGAGGAGACCTCGGCCATGACCGCGGCCTCGGCATTGCGTCTCTGCTCGTTGATCAGGGTCTCGATGCCACCGATCAGGCGAGAGGAATTGAGCATCTGCAGATGCGCATCGAGCAGATAGCCGAGCTCTTCGGCGGCCGCGCCGTGGATCGACAGCGCCTTGGCTTTCAGCTTGCCGACCTGGCGTGCGGCCTTGGCCACGGCCTCCTGCAGGCGGTCGCGCTCCTCGGCCACGCGCGAGGCGGCAACCTGGTAGTCCGGGACGTGAATTTCGCCGCCCTCGCGCACATGGGCCGGACCCAGAGCGACACCCGGCGAAACCGCCAGACCCTCCAGAACCCGCTCGCCGCCCTTGCCGCGCTGTGCGCTCTCACTCTTCATGGAACTTGTCGCTCACCAATCTCGCCAGGGCATTTACCGCCGCCCAGGCCTCGCGCCCGGTGGCCTCGATCGCCAACTCGCAACCCGGTGCCGCGGCCAGCATCATCAAGGCCATGATCGAAGACCCCGGGACCCGGGTGTCGCGCTTGGCCACCACCACCTCGGCATCGAAATCGCTGGCCAGCTTCACGAACTTGGCGGCGGCCCGCGCGTGCAGGCCCCGCTGATTGCTGATCACCACCTGGCGGCGGGCGGGCGGTGCCGCGGCCTCACCGGCTGTACCGGTCACGAGCTGGACCCCGTCATCGGGCGGATTCCGTCATCGGGCGGATTCCGTCAAAGACTTGGCACCGCAATCGAGCCAGCGCCGCGATCGCGAGCACCGGCATCAGTCCGGCTCGGCGGACAGCAGTTGGGATGCCACGTTGATGTACTTGCGGCCGGCTTCCTGTGCCTTGGAGACCGCCTCGGCCAGGGTCGCGCTGGACCGCAAGCCGGCCAGCTTGACCAGCATCGGCAAGTTGATCCCGGCGATCACCTCGACCGGGCCGCGGTCAAGCACCGAAATTGCCAGATTGGAGGGTGTTCCGCCGAACATGTCGGTCAAGACCACGACGCCATCGCCCTCGTCGTTGGCACTGACACTGTCGAGGATCTCTTGACGTCTGGCTTCCATATCGTCGTCCGGACCGATACAGACCGCGCTGACATTCTTTTGCGGCCCGACGATGTGTTCCAGCGCATGGAGAAACTCCTGCGCCAAGCCGCCGTGCGTTACAAGCACCATACCGATCATGGTCGAATCCCAACTTTCGTGTCCAAACAAACCCGAGGGCCGCAGGCCACCGGCGCGGCGGCCAAGACGCACAACATGCGAGGAGCCTAGCGCTTTCTAGCGCGATTTCTCCGGCAAATCACCTGCCTTCTGGCGATCGGCCGGCCAAAGGGCTCCGGCCGCGCTCCCCTCGGCCTTGGGCAGGTCGCGGTGATTGAGGGCGATGGCACGGCCTTCGCCCTCCAGCCAAGCCGCCAGGTGACAAGCCACCATCACCGAACGATGGCGGCCCCCGGTGCAACCGATGGCAATCGTCATGTAGCTCTTGCCCTGCTCTTCGTAGCGCGGCAACAGATGCCGCAACAAGGCCTTCAGGTGCTTGTCGAAGGCCTCGAAGGCCGGGTCGGCCTCGATAAAGTCGACGATCTCGGGGGCTTCGCCGGTCAAGGGCCGCAGCGCCGCCTCGTAGTGCGGGTTGGTCAAGAAGCGCACGTCGAAAACCAGATCGGCGGCCCGGGGAAGACCCTCGCGGAACGAAAAGGAAGTGACGAATGTCGCCATGCCGGCGCGCTCTTCGGGCCCGAGCTTGGCGGCCAGAATCTGGCGCAATTGGGCCGGCGGCAGACCGCTGGTGGCGATCACCAGGTCGGCCTCCTCGCGCAGCGGTGCAACCAGGCGGCGTTCGGCGGCAATACCATCGATGACCGGCCGGTCCTCGGCCAGGGGATGGCGCCGGCGGGTCTCGGCAAAGCGCCTTACCAGGGTATCGTCGTCGCATTCCAGAAAGATCAGCCAAGTCTCGATATCGGACCGGGCGCGCAGGGTGGCCAACTGGGCGAGAAACGAGCGCGCGGCAAAATGGCGGGTGCGCACGTCGATGCCGACCGCCAGGGGCCGCTCCAAGGGCCCCTCCAGGACCCGATTCAAGAGGTGCAGGGGCAGGTTGTCGATCGCCTCGAACCGCATGTCTTCCAACAGCTTCAAGGCGGTGGAATGCCCCGCGCCCGACAGACCCGTGACCAGCACCAGACGGCGCGACTGCGCCGCCGTCGGCTCGGCAAAGACGGCCTCGTCGCTCTTGCTTTCCAGGGCCGGCACCGCAAGCCCCGCCAAGGCCAGCTCGATCTTGATCGGCGTCGAGGCCTGGTGCGGATCGAAAGCGAGCCGGGGCAGGCGATCGCCCAGAATGTCGAGCCAGTCGCCTTCGGGCAGGCGCTCGACCTCGGACGCGCCCACCAGATCGACGACCAGACAGAGCGCCGCTTCCTCCAGGCGCGCCAAGGACTGCAAGCCCAGGCCGCGCACCTCGATTCGGCCGGCGATGGTCTCCGGCGCACGCGCGACAAGCCGCCCATCACGCCGGAGCACCGCCGTCTGATCGTCGCTCACCAGCCGCCAGCCGCGGTCGATCAGGCGCAGCGCCAGATCGGATTTTCCCGCGCCCGAAGGCCCGCGCAGAAACACCGCCCGGCCCTCGAGAGCCACGGTGGTGGCGTGCAGCAGCTGTTCGGTCATGAATTCATAGTCCGTGGTGTTACCGCCAGGTCAGCTGTGGAGTCGAGTGTCAGGTGATCTTGCCCGATCCGACAGCGGCCGCATTATAACCCCCGATCGGGCCCCGCAGGCCAGAGGGATCTGTGCGCGCCGTCACGGTCAGAGAACAGGTTCCAGGGTCCTCACAGACTTCCGCCATCGCCGCTCAGCCTGCCGGCAATTCGATGACGAAGCGGGCGCCGGCGATTTCGCCGCCGTCGTCGTGCCGGTTCTCGGCCCAGATGCGGCCGCCATGGGCCTCGATAATCTGCCTGGAGATCGAGAGGCCGAGACCCGAATGGGTGCCGAACTTTTCGCCCCGCGGCCGTTCGCTGTAAAAGCGATCGAACACCGCATCCAGCTTTCCTGGCGGCAGGCCGGGACCCTGATCGTCGACACACAACTTAACCACTTCCCCGTCCCGTTCCGGGATCAATTCGGCGGCCAGGAGGATCGTCCCGCCGGCGGGCGAGAAGGTCACGGCGTTGCTGATCACGTTGCGCAGCACCTGGCCCAGACGGTCTTCCAAGCCCTGCACCGTCAGGTCCGCGGTCGCGTCGAGATCGAGCTCGAAGCGCGGCCCGTCATAGGACCCGTTGTTGGACCCGATTGGGGCTTCGCCGACAGCCAGCGCGCCGAGGCCGTGAAGCTCGGCCATGGTACGCAGCAAGGCGGCGATATCGACCGGCTCCATCTCCTCGCGCGACAACTCGGCATCGAGGCGCGAGGCATCGGAGATGTCCGTGATCAGACGGTCGAGCCGGCCGACGTCGTCGAGGATGATCGTCATCAATCGGCGCTGTTGGTCGGGATCTTCGATGCGCGCCACGGTCTCAACCGCACTGCGCAGCGAGGTCAGGGGGTTTTTGATTTCGTGGGAGACATCGGCGGCAAAGCCCTCGATGGCATCGAGCCGGTCGTGGAGCGCCTGGGTCATGTCGCGCAGGGCGACCGAGAGGTCGCCGATCTCATCGCCGCGGCCGCGCAGATCGGGGATTTCCTGGGACCGGTCCTGGCCGTGGCTCACCAGGTCGGCGGCCAGCGCCAGGCGATGCAGCGGGCGCGCGATGGCACGGGCGAGATAGATCGACAAGAGCACCGTGACCGCCAGCGCGACGCCGAAAATAATCAGGATATCCCGGCGCCGCGCCTCGACCGCCTGGGCGATGTCGGCCCCGCCCTTGGACAGCATCAGCGCTGCCAGAATCTGGCGGTAGCGCTGCACCGGCACGGCGACCGAAAGCACCAGTGCGCCGTCTTTCTCGCGCCGCACGACGGTGGGGCTTTCGCCCTCCAGCGCGGCCTCGGCTTCCCAGTAGTCGCCGGCCTGCTGATGGCTGGCCTCGAGGTAAATCGGCAGGTCGGTCTGACCCGGCAGCCAGGCAATCGCCGCATCGTAGATCCGGCCGAGACCGCCCCACCAGGGCGTGTCCATCGGCGGCAGTTCCATGACCTCGACCTGGGCGCCCGAGCCGGTCAGCACGTAGCTGTCGGCCAAAAGCGCGCCGGAGCGATTGAACAGCCGGGCCCGCACGCCGGTGTCGCTGAGCAGCACGCGCATCAGCCGCTGGGCCGCCGCCGCGCGCAAGATGTCCTCGCCGGTCTCGTAGCTCTCCACGGCGCTGCTGCCGAAGCTGAGCGCGAAGGCGCGGGACTGCAGCTTGAGGGCCTCCAGCTCGGAGCCGATCAGGGTCTCGCGGTACTCCTCCAGATGGAGAAGGCCGAAAACCGGGATCGCCAGGGCCAGGACATTGATCGCCAGGATGCGCCGCATGATGGGCGAGCGCCAGCCGCGCCGGCGACGACGGGACCGGTCCTTGCCCTGAGACTGTTCCAAAGCCCGTAGCGGGCCTTTGACCCGTGCCTCGTCTTTCGCCCTGGGCGGCCGGGCTTGGGGCAGCGGCGGACCAGGTGTGGGGGATTCGGGCATGGGCTCGCTTGATCAACACTCAGTTGCGGCAGACGGCGATGGGTCAGCTGTCGCGGTAACGGTAACCCACGCCGTAAAGCGTCTCGATCTGGCCGAACTCGCCGTCGACCTCGCGGAACTTCTTGCGCAGCCGTTTGATATGGCTGTCGATGGTGCGGTCGTCGACATAGATCGATTCGCCGTAGGCCGCGTCCATCAGCTGGTCGCGGCTTTTGACATGGCCGGGCCGTTGGGCCAGCCCGCGCAGAATGAGAAACTCCGTCACCGTCAGGTCGACCGGCCGGTTCTTCCAGGTACAGTGGTGGCGCGACGGGTCCAGCACCAGATCGCCGCGCAGCAGGGGTGCCTCGGCCTCGTCGCCCCCCTCGCCGGCCTTTTCGCGGCGCAGCAGGGCGCGGATACGTTCCACCAGGAGGCGCTGGGAGAAGGGCTTTTTGATGTAGTCGTCGGCGCCCAGACGCAGCCCCAGCAGCTCGTCCACCTCGTCGTCCTTGGAGGTCAGGAAGATAACCGGAAGATTGCTCGACTTGCGCAGCTGGCCGAGCAGTTCCATGCCGTCCATGCGCGGCATCTTGATGTCGAGCACCGCCAGGTCCACCGGGCTGGCCGAGAGGCCGCGCAGCGCCTCGGAGCCGTCGTTGTAGGTGCGCACGCGAAAGCCCTCGGCCTCCAGCGCGATCGACACCGAGGTCAGAATGTTGCGGTCGTCATCGACGAGGGCGACGGTCGGTTGCATCGCGGGTCTCCTTGACGTGTGGATCCATTGAAGCAGAGCGGCGGCGGATTGTCCCGCGGTCTTATCGCAGCGCCAACCTGGCGTCCTGGGTAAAAGACCGCCCGAAAGTGGCGCTTTTGCGGCAGAAGCACGGCATTTCCCGGCAGCGCGGCGCGATTCCGACCGTGTTTCCCGGAAATCCGGGCCTCCCGGGGCGCCGGGCCGCGGCATTCAGTGTAGAACCACCAGGACGAGGACGCCCCCTCCTTGCGCTGTCGACAGCCCAGGGGGGACTGTGCAAAGTTACGGCCGTCGCTCAGGTGGACCTGCCGAGCGACGTAATTGGTGGTATGGTCTTGATTTGAAAGGGACCGCGCCCACTTGGAACGGGACCGCTGGTCGTCAGGCACCGTCGATCTGGCCCAGCACTGCCGATCGCAGACAAAGGATAAGGAGATCATTCGATGACATCCTCGCACGAGCGTGCCGTACTAGCCGGCGGTTGCTTCTGGGGCATGCAGGATCTGATCCGCAAACTGCCCGGTGTCGTCAGCACGAGGGTCGGCTATACCGGCGGGGACGTGCCGAACGCGACCTATCGCAACCATGGAAGCCATGCCGAGGGCATCGAGATCCTGTTCGACCCCCAGCGCACAAGCTACCGCGACCTGTTGGAGTTCTTCTTCCAGATTCACGATCCCAGCACCTTGAACCGGCAAGGCAATGATGTCGGCGCCGCCTACCGCTCGGAGATCTTCTATGTCTCCGATGCCCAGCGCGCCGAGGCACTCCGCACGATCGAGGATGTCGACGCCGCCGGCCTGTGGCCCGGGCCCGTGGTGACCAAGGTCTCGCCGGTCGGTGATTTCTGGGAGGCCGAGCCGGAACACCAGGATTACCTCGAGCGCCGCCCGAACGGCTATACCTGCCATTTCGTCCGCCCGGGCTGGAAACTGCCCCGACGCGACGGCGCCGCCGCCTGACCGAGCCCGGCGCCGCCTATGGGATTGGCGCAGGCAGTGGCAATCTGCCCGCCCGTGACCGGGTTGCCAGACCGTCAATCGACGGCGTTCGTGTCCTGACTGAAATTGCTTTTCCAACGACCGTCGATCCGTTGCCAGATGGATGTCACGTACATCTTGGAGTCGCGATCCGGGTCGGTGTTGCGGGTGAAGCGTGCCAGATAGGACAAGAGAACCACATCGGCTGAATAGACCTTGAGTTTGGCTTCAGACAGTTGATAGCCGAGGACGCTTGGCCCCTTTTGCAATTGGCTGACGTGCTCGGCCTTATCGGCAAAGCCGCTTTCATAAACGCCCAAAAAATCATCGCTCAACAGGCGCGCGTCGGCGCTTGGGTCGCCCTCGACCAATGCTGTCCAGACTTGCTTTTCCAGGGCCAGAAAATCTTCGGTCCTGTCATGGCTCATTGGGTGTCCCCTCTCTCCTCGGACCATACCGCGTCGAGGCTTCTTCCGCCGCTCCGGCAAAAATGAAATCGCAGGCGGCGCAACGATAGAGACGCAGCATCCGAACCCTTCACCGGGCCATCGCACCCCCGGTGATTCCGGTCGCCTCATGGGGCCCCCGCCACCGAGAGGGCAGGGCCGGTAGGAGCCTGTCAGGAAGGAAAATGCGGATCAAGAATTGATCGATCTTGCCCGGCACAAGTAGGACCGGCACAAGTAGGAATAGTGGAAAATCACCGATGCCGATCGCGGCGACGCCGGGGCAGGCCCCCGGCGATAACCCGGATTCGGGCAAAATCGGGCTTGGCAAAGACTTTCCCTTGGCCGCTATAATGGCCAAATCGCGCCGGACGGTCGCGTTGCGATGGATTGAACAGGCGCCGAAGAGACGATGATAGACGACCCTTCCGGGCAACCGACCGGCGAACGGCCCCAGCGCTTTGGCTTTCTCGTCTTGCCCAAGTTCGCGATGATGCCCTTCACGGCGGCGGTCGAGCCCCTGCGCGCGGCCAACCTCTTCGCCGGTCGCAAGCTCTATCACTGGACCCTGATCAGCCTCGACGGAGAGCCGGTCACCTGTTCCAACGGCACCCCGGTACTGCCTCAGGCCGCGATCGCCGACATCGAGCGGCTCGACACGGTGGTGGTCTGTAGCGGCCTGGACGCCCATCTGGTGCAGGACAAGGCGCTGTTCGGCTGGCTGCGCCGCCTGAGCCGCCAGGGCGCCCGGGTCGGCGCCCTGTCCGACGGCGCCTTCATTCTGGCCAAGGCCGGCCTTCTGGAAGGCTATCGCTGTACGATCCACTGGAACTGCCACGACAGCTTCGCCGAATCCTTTCCCGAGATCGAGCTCGCCGCCGATCTCTATCATATCGACCGGACGCGCTTCACCTGTTCGGGCGGCACCGCCGCGCTCGACATGATGTGCTCGATGGTCGAGATGGATCATGGCCGCGGGCTGGCGCTCCGGGTCGCCGAGCAGTTCATGCACGACCGCATACGTGCCGACGAGGATGCCCAGCGCATGCCGTTGCGCCAGCGCCTCGGCCTCAGTCACCCGCGGTTGTTGAAGGCCGTGGAGTTGATGGAGCAGAACCTGGAGACGCCGCTGCCGCTCTCGGCCCTGGCCAAGCTCTGCGGCGTCTCGACCCGCCAGCTCGAGCGCCTCTTCAACAAATACCTGGGCCGCACGCCGCGGCGCTATTACCTGGAATTGCGCTTGAAGCGGGCCCAGATGCTGCTGACCCAGAGTTCCCTGCCGGTCATGGAGGTGGCGCTGGCCTGCGGCTTCGTTTCCGCGTCGCACTTCGCCAAGTGCTACAAGGAGCTCTACAAGCAGGCCCCGCGCACCACCCGCCTGCCCAGTCATGAGTTCTCGGCCCTGCTGCAATAGTCCGATTTTCCCGGAGGCGGTACCCTTGACCAGCGACCCCGAACCCGGCGCCGGAAAGCCCGTGGACCCGCGGGCAACCGGCGATGAGGTCCGCGCCCTGATGCGTCGGGCCACCACCGCCAGTCTGGCGACCGCGCTGGCGCCGCAAGCCGCGATCGTCGGCGATGCCGGCGACAGCGGCACGGCCTGGCCCTTTGTTTCACTGGTGCTGAGCTGTCTCGACCATTCCGGTTGTCCGCTGTTGCTGCTGTCAGACCTGGCGGAGCACACCCAAAACCTGAAGGCCGATTCCCGGGCGGCCCTGCTATTCGACGGCACCACGGGCCGGTGCGATCCGCTGACCGGCCCCCGGGCCACCCTGCTGGGGCGGATCGAGCGCTGCGCCGACGCGGCGGAGACCGTCGCCCTGCTCGAGCGTTTCGTGGCACGCCACCCCGGGGCGGCGATCTATCGCGGATTTGCCGACTTCGGCCTTTATCGTCTGCGCCCCGAACGGGCCCATCTGGTGGCCGGCTTCGGAAAAATCGTTTGGGTCGAGGCGGAGGCCCTGGTGCTGGTGCCGGATGGCGACGGTGCCTTGGCCGCCGCGGAAGCCGGGATTGTCGCCCACATGAACGACGACCATGCCGATGCGGTTGCCCTGATAGCCGCGCATTTCCTGGGCTGGCCGGCGCCACAAGACCCGGATGGTGCGGTGGCGCGCCTGGTCGGCATCGATCCCGAGGGGGCCGACCTGCGGGTCGCTGGGCGGCTAGGACGGGTCGAGTTCGCCAAGCCGGTCGGCGACGCCGCGGCCTGCCGCGTCGAGCTGGTGCGCCTGACCAAAGAGGCTCGGAGGGCCGCGCTCGCCGGCGGCTAAACGGTCTGCGCGTTGATCAAGCGGATCAAGACGAAAGTCACGGCGAGAGACGAGATCCAGCCGCCGGCGACGACCAGCTTGCGGCGGCGAATTCCCCGCCGGTTCAGTAGCTTGTCGCCGAGCTGGGTGAAGGCCGCAAAGGCCCACTGGGCGATGACAAAGGCGGCGACTTGCGCATCGCCGGCGTAATAGGCGCCGTCGGCGCCGATGGCGGGCGGCGTCAGGTGCCACCAACAAAAATAGGCCAGCAGAAACCCGACCAGGGACCAGACGAAGCAAAAGCGCTGGTTGTCGACAAAGGCCAGGGGCAGGAAATAGAACAGCAGGGCCGCCAGCAAGAAGGCGATCAGGAGAAGTCCAAACAAGCTGGTCGTCGGTGCCATCGAGATTCGTCCTTTGCCGGGACGGTTGCGCCGCGCTGGGACGGTCGCGACTCCGTTCACGAATACTAAGGTGATGCGGGCTGGCCGGGCGCGATGTGCAGCACCTCACACTCGGCCAAGGGGCCGGCGGGTGCCTCCTGCGCCCGGTTCGGCGCGGAATGACACCCTGTCCGGTCACGATTCCGGTGGTCACCGGGGCCCGGATCGGGTATGGGACGGCAAACCGGGCGGGTTCGCTCTCGGGGCGTCCGGTGTAGAATGCGGCCTGTGCCGGCCAGGACCTGGCGAAGAAGCTGCGCGGACCGGAATAGACACCACAGGGGAGACGAGGTGTGACTGACAGCGGGCCGGTTGTAAGCCGGCATGGATTGGGCGATTTGGGTCTCGAAGACGCCCGCGAGGTCTTGTGGAACTCGAGCGCGCCGGCGCTCTACGAGCAGACCATTCGGCGCGGCGAGGGCGCCTTGGGGCCGGGCGGCTCCCTGGTGGTTCTGACCGGGGCCTACACGGGTCGCTCGCCGAACGACAAGTTCATCGTCGAGGAGCCCGCCACCGCCGGCGACATCTGGTGGGGCAAGGTCAACGCGGCGATGGAGCCGGCCCACTTCGAGCGGCTGTTGGACAAGCTGCGGGCCCACTTCAAGGGCCGCGACTGTTTCGTACAGGATCTGCACGCCGGCGCCGACCCGACCTACCGGCTGGCCGTCCGCGTCGTCACCGAGAGCCCCTGGCACGCGCTCTTTGCCGACAACATGTTCATCAAGCCGTCGGTCGCCGAGCTGGCGGATTTCGCGCCCGGCTTTACGGTCCTCCATGCGCCTTCCTGCCACGCCGATCCCGCCACCGACGGGACCACCTCCGAGGCCTTCATTGTCGTCAACTTCGCCCGTCGGATGGTCATCATCGGGGGCTCGATCTATGCCGGCGAGATCAAGAAGTCGATCTTCTCGGTGTTGAACTACCTGCTGCCGGCGCGCGACGTTTTGCCGATGCACTGTTCGGCCAACATCGGCCAGGCCGGCGATACCGCGATCTTTTTCGGTCTGTCGGGCACCGGCAAGACGACGCTCTCGGCCGATGGCACCCGCAGTCTGATCGGCGACGACGAGCACGGCTGGTCGAGCCAGGGCGTGTTCAACTTCGAGGGCGGCTGTTACGCCAAGGTGATCCGGCTGTCCGAGCAGGCCGAGCCCGAGATCTTCGCCACCACAAGGCGCTTCGGCACGGTCCTGGAGAACGTCGTCATGGATCCGGTCAGCCGCGCGCTGGACCTCGACGACGCCCGCTACACCGAGAACACCCGGGCCAGCTATCCCTTGGATTTCATTCCCAATGTGCGTGAAAGCGGCATGGGCGGCCTGCCCGAGAACATCGTCATGCTGACCGCCGATGCCTTCGGGGTGCTGCCGCCAATTTCCAAGCTGACCCCGGAGCAGGCCATGTACCAGTTCCTGTCGGGCTACACCGCCAAGGTGGCCGGCACGGAAAAGGGCATGGGCAGCGAACCCTCGGCGACCTTCTCGACCTGCTTCGGCGCGCCCTTCATGCCGCGCCATCCCGCGGTCTACGCCAAGATGCTGGGCGAAAAGATGGCCAAGACCGGGGCCAACTGCTGGCTTGTGAACACCGGCTGGACCGGCGGTGCCTTTGGCGTCGGCGAGCGTATGAAAATCGCCTACACCCGCGCCATGGTGCGCGCCGCGGTGGAGGGCCACCTGAGCGGCGTCGGCACCCAGCGCCACCCGGATTTCGGGCTCTTCATCCCCGATGCCTGCCCCGAAGTGCCCAGTGGGGTCCTCAATCCCAAGATGACCTGGTCGGACAAGGGCGCCTACGATCGCGCGGCCCGCGACCTGACCCAGCGGTTCGAGGCCAATTTCAAACAGTTCGAATCCTACGTCGGCGACGAGGTCAAGGCGGCCGGCATCTACGCGGCGGCATGAGGATGGAATGACCGTACGTACGCTTCGATTCGCTTTGCTTGCACTGTTTCTTGCAGCCGGCCCCGACACGTACGCTTGGGCGGACGCCAAGGAGGACGCCGAAGAGGCCCGGCTGGCGGCCGCGGAGGGCCGGATTGAAGAGGCCCTGGCCCTGCTCGACCAGGCCATCCTCAGCGGCGAGCTGCGCGGCGAGGACCTGGCGCAGGCGTACAACAACCGTGGCAACATCCACGGCATGATGAAGCAGCCCAAACTGTCGCTGCAGGATCTGAACCAGGCCCTGATGCTCGACCCGAACTATGCCAGCGCCTACTACAACCGGGCCATCACCAACCAGGATCTCGGCCGGTTCGAGGCGGCAATCGCCGATTACGACGAGGTCCTGCGCCTGATTCCCGATTCGGTGACGACGCTGTTCTTTCGCGGCGTCACCCACGAGCGGCTCGGCGACCGCCGGGCGGCGGAGCGGGACTTCCTGCGCGCCCGCGAGCTGGCGCCCAACGACCCCCTGGTCAACGCCAAGCTGGAAGAGCTTGGGCTGCAGTAGCCGCGGCGAGCGGCGGTGTTGATTCAGCTGCCGGCGGGCGCCGCGCCTTGGCCTGAGGCG
Source organism: Kiloniellaceae bacterium (assembly GCA_021776195.1). The sequence continues at coordinate 79,067 of JAJFGK010000109.1, forward strand.
GCGGTGGGCCCATATTACCGGTCATGCCCCTTCTCCTGATCTTCGGCGTCGGGCTGCTGCTGGCCTTGGTCTTCGGGCCCTCGCTCTGGGCCCAGTGGACCCTGAAGCGCTATGCCGACGAGCGCCCGGACTTTCCCGGCACCGGCAGCGAGTTGGCGCGCCATCTGTTGGACGAGGCGGGCCTGGAGGAGGTCACGGTCGAGACGCTGCCGGCGGGAAAGCAGGGCGGCGGCGACCACTACGACCCGGAGGCGCGGGCGGTGCGGCTCTCGCCCGCCTATCACGACGGCCGCTCGCTGACCGCGGTGGCGGTGGCGGCCCACGAGGTCGGCCACGCCCTGCAACACGCCGGCGGCTATGGCCCGCTGGCGACCCGCACCCGGCTGATCCGCCACAGCCGCCTGATCCAGCGCCTCGGCTCGGCGATCATCATGGCCGGGCCCCTCTTGGCGATCGTCGTGCACTCGCCGCTCCTGACCGTGGTTTGCATCGGCGCCGGCATCTTGACCCTGGCCCTGGAGGTGGTGATCCACCTGGTGACCCTGCCGGTCGAGTTCGACGCCTCTTTCGGCCGCGCCCTGCCGGTGCTGCGCCAGGGCCGCTATCTGGACGAGGGCGACCTGCCCGGCGCCCGGCGCATCCTGCGCGCCTGCGCGCTGACCTACGTCGCCTCCTCGCTGTCCTCGCTCCTGAACCTGGCCCGCTGGATCCGCTACCTGCGTTGAAGCGGGGCGGTTGGGTGGAGCGAAGAACCGGCGAGCGGATCACCGACCGCAATGTAGGCGCTGCAGCGTCAAGCTGAAGCCTTCGTGGTTTGCCTGAATCGGTCTTGGTGCATCGGACAGGATTACATGATTGGGAATCGTAGTTCTCCGAAACTAAAAACCGAGGATCGAACTCTCACGCTTGATTAAAATTCATTCCGATTGCGTCGACCGAACTTGAAGAGAGCGTCAGCGGCCCAGCGCGGGGCGGGCGTGGTCACAGCGGCGAGCCCAACCCCTGACGTGTGAAACTAATGGTGTTGCTGGTTGCTTCAAGCATCTATCGGCGTCCAGACTTCGCTGTTGGGTGCCCCATGATAAAAGTCTGGAAACATGAATTGCCAGGCGGGAATTGCGAGTGAGAGCTTGTTGGCCGAATCGCCAGCAATGTGCATACCCAACAGGACGCCGCCAAATTTTCCAGTCACTAGGGGCGCGCCGCTATCGCCCTCAAGAGTTTCCGAAGTCAGTTGTGAGATCACTGTCTTCCGGTGGATTACCGAGGAAATCTCCGAGCGTCCATAGTCCAGGGGTTGGTGTGTTGTTTTGCTGAACTTGGCTCGAATTGCGCGGTGGGGCGTCACTAACCAATAGTTGTCAGGCCAATCGTCGGGATTCCGCACGAAGTCAGTGATGATCAGATCCCCCAACACGGCGCGCAAGAGGTCAAGATCATCTATGCGTGCCAGCTGAGAGTCGAGGCTGAGCCCTGGTCCATTGCGCAGTGGGCCACGCACCTTCGTGGTCTTACCGAACGGCTCAACTGCCTGGCCCTGACGAAAGCGCAAAGATGCGTCGCTCGTTACATCCGGTTGCCGCATTTTGGACTGCGCAAAAACGTGACGGCAGCTGATCGCGAAGACCTTGTCGCCATGGGCGGACCGCTCAATGGCGCAAGTGACGACCCCACCCGCCGCATTCCCGGCTGCGTGGACCTCTATGGGTCGAGGCTGGCCCTGGGGATAGAAGCGGCCGAAGTCTCGCGCGTCATCAACATCGGTAGGCACCGCACAGAGCCTTCGTTCGCCCGACACGGTGCAATAGGCAAAGAGAGCTGTGGGCAACTGCCGGTTTTGGTCGGACGAGGTCTGCGAGGGCCGCTTTCGACGAACTGTGAAGACGATGCAAGGCTGCTTCAGGATTCGTTGCCGGCCAACTCCTTTGGTCCGAATCCTTTTGTAACCGGCTGCGACATCTACTAGGTCTGGATAGGCCCTCAAGAGCTCGACCGTCCTGGTGTCGACGATCTCTTCGATGAGGGACCACTGCTTCGGTGCGGCGAGGTCCTTCTTGAAGACCTTGAGCGCTTGGGCGAGTGAACCAGGGTTGTGGTTTAACCGCTGATGGCGGCAAACACTCATCCAGGACTTTCGTCTTGGCGCTTGTGACATAGTCGACATCCCTTCGGGTCTCGTGCGACGGGGCGTTACTATTAAGCAGAAACCTTGACGCAGAAACGCCGGCTCTGGCTGCGCTAGGTGGGATCAGTCACGACCATTCCCGGGTCCTTGACTTTTTCATGGTTGTCGATTTCGATCTTGCTCTTCGGGAAGGGGTCACCACGATCTGCAAGGACCGCAATCTTCCGCTGCAAAGCGTCTGCGGAAACGGAGCTCGTTTGCATTCCATCGGCGGCCAGTTTGACGTGAACGTGGTCCTTTTGCGCCTTGATCGAGTGAACGGTGAATTTCCCTCCGGCCACTTCGAACGACCTGCCTGCAACATCCAGCTTCATCACAGCCGAAGCAAAATCAAGGGCTTCCTTGTCCGGGCCCGCCGTTGTGTCGAGCGTGTTTGGTTCCGGGGGCTGGGCGGCAACGACTTTGAGCGCGACTGTTTGATCGTGGGGGACAGCATCCTCGAAAAGAATCTTGTATTCCGCTGGTTTCGCCTTGTCGGAAACCACGATCACGAAGTTAGACCCGTGACCGAGGGGGTTGAATAGCGTCACTCCATCGGCCGGCTGCGGCGAAAGGCTGGCCTTGAAGGGCGCCTTACCGCCACGGGCCGCGATTTGTTGGTTCTGGCCTGGCTTGAGTACAAACGGGCCGGCAGGCTTCATGGTAAAACCGGTCTCGACTTCTTCGACGCCGCATTTTTTGAGCGTGTCCGTTGGCTTGGTCTTGGTAGCTGCCTCAACGATCGCCGCCACCGCCGTGCTTTCGGCGCTCAAGGGTCCGAGCGCCCTATTTAGGTTGGCAATGGTCGCATCCAAACCCTGTTCGAGTAGTTGCAATCGACCGCCCGTTGGAAGGGCAGTTAGGGTTTTGGATTGCGCTTGAAAGCCTTCCTTCGGTATCGCACCGACTTCGGCTCCGGGCAAAAGGGCCAACGCATCGCCGCCCAGTGGTGCCAGGGTCCGTGCGCTCTGTGCGAGCCCGGCAATGATGGTCGGCAAGGACTGTAGATCGGGGACAGTCGACTTGATCTGCTTATCGACTGCCGCACCGATGTCATCGACCTTTGCAATCAGAACTTGGCCGGATCGGTTGATGAGCCCGACTAGCTGCACGCCTTGCTCGTAGTGCTGCCGTGCCTGGTCGAGCGCGCTTTGCGCGGTCGCAATGGACTGGCGAGCAGCTTTTGTCTGGGGTGTTTGCTCGTTGTTGGCGAGGCCCTCGATTTGGCTCGCGAAATTCGAAGCGTTTTGAATCTCTTCAAACACTGTTCCATAGTTTCCGTGCAACACCTCCAGGTGGGCCGCCAAGTCCTGATCGGCGTTATAGAGCGGCAGCACTGCTTCGACAGCGCACGTCAAACCGTTGGTTCCAGCAAGATAAACCGAATCGCGGGCCTCACTGGTCAGCCAAGTCCCGATGCCGAATCCCGCCGCACCGGTCAGCGCCAGGTAGACGAGAACCTCCTTGTCGACGCCGGCCACGGCAGCGCCGAGTGTTGCCGCGCCGAGCGGGATAAGCGCCGAAGCCAGGGTGTTCTTGAAGATCGCCTGATCGCCGATCGCGGCCTTATAGGCATCTTTGCCCCTATTCGCATAGGAGATGGCGGTATCCAAGGTGATAGCTTGGTTTTCTTGCGGCCTTTTCCAGGTAACGTGAGGATTGAACAGGGAACATCCTGCGAGGAGTGCCGAGACCACCAACATGGAGATCGAGTTGCGAACACAATTGCTCCACCGCTTTTGAGCAAACATTTGCGACCCCCCATTGTTAGATCTCTTGAATTTCACTCACCTCATCTTCTGTCCATTTTGACCAGAAATCAACCTTAGGCACTAAGATGCTGACGACGACGGCCGGAAAGTGTCGGGGTACGAGGTCTCAGGATCGCAGACCATGCCGGGCTGCCTGACCCTTGGACTCAGTGCGCCTCGGCCCAGGTCTTGCCGATGCCGGCGTCGGCGACCAGCGGGACCGGCAGGTCGAGCGCCGGGAAGGGCGCGTTTTCCATGATCTCGCGGACCAGGGCGGAGGTCTCTTCGACCTCGGCCTCGGGGACCTCGAAGAGCAGTTCGTCGTGGACCTGCAACAGCATACGGGCGCTCAAGCCCGCCCGCGCCAGGGCCGGCGGAATGCGGATCATGGCGCGTTTGATGACATCGGCGGCGGTGCCCTGGATCGGCGCGTTGATCGCCGCGCGCTCGGCGAAGCTGCGCCGGTTGGGCGCCTTGTCGGCGATCATCGGGGTGTGGATGCGCCGGCCGAACAGGGTGGTGACATAGCCCTGCTCCCGGGCGGTCTTCTTGGTCCGCTCCATATAGTCCTGGATGCCGGGATAGCGGGCGAAGTAGGTCTCGATGAAGGTGCGCGCCTCACCCATGGGAATAGCCAGGTTCTGGGCCAGGCCGAAGGCCGAGATGCCGTAGATGATGCCGAAGTTGATCGCCTTGGCCTGGCGCCGCACCATTGGGTCCATGCCCTCGATCGGCACGCCGAAAACCTGGGACGCGGTGGCGGCGTGGATATCCTGGCCCTCGGCGAAGGCCTGTTTCAGGGCCGGCTCGTCGCAGATCTCGGCTGCCAGGCGCAGCTCGATCTGGCTGTAGTCGACCGACAGCAGGGTGGTGCCCTCCTCGGCGATGAAGGCGGTGCGCAGCTTGCGGCCCTCTTCGGTGCGGACGGGGATGTTCTGTAGATTGGGGTCGTTCGACGACAGCCGCCCGGTCGAGGCCACGGCCTGGGAGTAGGAGGTGTGGACCCGCCCGGTCGCCGGATTGATCTGCTCCTGCAGGGCGTCGGTATAGGTGCTCTTCAGCTTGGTCAGCTGGCGCCAGTCCAGCACCCGGGCCGGCAGATCGTGGCCTTCGGCCACCAAGGACTGCAGCACGTCGTGGCCGGTGGCATAGGCGCCGGTCTTGCCCTTCTTGCCGCCGGGCAGGCCGAGTTCGTCGAACAGCACCTCGCCCAACTGCTTGGGCGAACCGATGGAAAAGCCGCGCCCGGCCAGCTTGTGGATCTCGACTTCGAGATCCTGGGCCCGGCTGGCGAAGTCGTTGGAAAAGCGCCTCAAGGCATCGCGGTCGACCTTGATTCCGGCCCGCTCCATGGCCGCCAGCACCGGCACCAGTGGCCGCTCCATGGTCTCGTAGACCGAGACCAGATGGTCGGCCAAGAGCTGCGGCCGCAGGGTGCGGTGCAGGCGCAGAGTGATGTCCGCGTCCTCGGCGGCATAGTCCCGGGCCTTGTCCAGGGGCACCTTGTCGAAGGTCACCTTGTTGCGGCCCGACCCGGCGACGTCGGAAAACTTGATGGTTTCGTAGCCCAGGTGCAGGCGGGCCAGTTCGTCCATGCCGTGACCGTGCAGACCGGCCTCGACCACGTAGGACAGCAGCATGGTATCGTCGACCGGCGCGACCGCGATGCCGACGCGCGCCAGAATCTGGATGTCGTACTTGATGTTCTGGCCGACCTTCAGGACCCCCGGGTCTTCCAACAGCGGCTTCAAGAGCTCGACGGCCCGCGCCAGCGGGATCTGGGTTGGCGCCTCGGCCTGGCCGGCCAGCGCCAATTCGCCCGCCTTGTCCTCGCCGGCCTGCAGGTGGCGCAGCGGAATGTAGCAGGCCCGCCCGGGCGCGGTGGCCAGCGAGACGCCCACCAGGTCGGCCGCCATGGCGTCCAGGCCGGTGGTCTCGGTGTCGACCGCGACCAGGCCCAGGGCCTGGGCCTCCTTCACCCAACGCGCCAGCGCCGCCTCGTCCTGGATCAGTTCGTAAGCCGATTCACTCGGAGCCGCGGCGGCCTCCTCGGCGCTCTCCAGGCCCTGTTCGGTCTCGAACTGGCGCAAAATGGACTTGAAGCCGTTCTCTTCCAGGAAGGCCCGCAACACGTCGGTGTCGGGGTCCTTGCGGCGCAGGTCCTCCAGCGGCACGTCCAGCGGCACGTCCTGCTTCAGGGTCACCAGCTCGCGTGAGATCCGCGCCAGCTCGGCGTTCTCGATCAGCTTCTCCCGGCGCTTGGGTTGTTTGATCTCGCCGGCCCGTTCCAGCAGCGTGTCGAGATCGCCGTACTCGGTGATCAGCTGAGCCGCCGTCTTGATACCGATGCCGGGGACGCCTGGCACGTTGTCGGTGGAATCGCCGGCCAGGGCCTGGACGTCGATCACCCGCTCGGGCCCCACGCCGAACTTTTCGATCACCTCCTCGCGGCCGATGGTCCGGTTCTTCATCGGGTCGAGCATGACGATCCCGTCGTCGACCAGCTGCATCAGGTCCTTGTCGGAGGACACGATGGTGACCGCGATGCCGGCCGCCTGAGCCAGCTTGGCGTAGGTCGCGATCAAATCGTCGGCCTCGAAGCCGGCCTTTTCGATGGAGGGCAGGTTATAGGCTCGCGTCGCCTCGCGGATCAGCGCGAACTGGGGCACCAGTTCCTCGGGCGCCTCGGGGCGCTGGGCCTTGTACTCCGGATAGATTTCGCTGCGGAAGGTCTTGCGCGAGGTATCGAAGATCACCGCGACCGCATCGGCATCGCTATCCTCGACCAGCTTCGTGACCATCTTGGAAAATCCGAAGACCGCGTTGACCGGGGTCTTGTCCGGCCGGGTCATCGGCGGCAGCGCGAAAAAGGCCCGGAAGATGTAGCCCGAGCCGTCGACCAGATAGAGGTGTTTGATGGGTGCGTCTGTCATGACCGCAGTCTGCCGGAGCCGGCGGGCTTAGTCGAGGCCAAGCACCGGCTATTGCTACCGAGACGGGGCGCTACCGACACTGGCTGTCAGGCTTGGCGCGACCCTCGAAACCTGGTGTGCGCTATACAGAAAATTATAGTGCCGGCCAGCAGCGTGAGAGCTTTGTCCTCTATCCCCTGGCAAGACGGGAATCACCAAGGGGTGGGGCGGTGACGGCGGAGACATCGACGAGGACCTTTCCGCGAAAGCTCAATGGTCTAGCGTCGTCTGGCCTCGGCAGGACGATGGCCGCGGCTCGCAACGATCTCGTCTATCGGGCCTGGCGGTTGCTGCATCCGGGGCAGTCCTTTGCCGAATTCTATGTCTGGCAGGTCACCCGAAAGCTCGATCGGGGGGGCGCCCACAAGACCTTGGGCAAACGGCGTATCGGTCAGGGCTCGATCTTTGGCGCGGCGCCCGAACATGACCTTGAAAGCTTCGCCAGCCACGGCCGGACGGTTTTCGCGGAGCTTCTGGAGTTGGGCCTGCGCCCTGACCAAAAGGTCGTCGATTACGGCTGTGGGTCGCTGCGGATCGGCCAGCACTGCATCGACTTTCTGGAGCCCGGGAACTATGTCGGGCTCGACGTGACCGACCGCTTCTTTCGCGACGGCGCCGAGATCCTGGGCGCAAGGTATATGGCGACGAAACGGGCTGAGTTTTTCGTCATCGGCGATGACGTGCTGATCCAGGTGGCGGCCCGGCAGCCGGACCTCATCTTCACGGCCGCGGTGACCCAGCATGTCCCGCCTTTTGATCTCGGCCTCTACCTGGACCGTCTTTGCTCGCTCAAAGGGCGCACCACACGCCTGATCGTCTACTTTGTCGCGGCTGAGCATCAGGTCCGTCTCAAGGGCAAATCCTGGGCCTACCCACCCGGTCGCATGGCCGCCTTGCTGGCAGCACGCTGTCCCGGTGCCACGCTAAGGATTCTGGACAGCGCGTTGCAACGCAGGCCCACGAAGGTGCGAGCCTGGGAAGGCATCATTGTCGTCGACTGACCTGGCCGACTGACCTGGGCGACTGACCTGGGCGACCGACCTGGGCGACTGACCTGGGCGACTGACCTGGGCGACTGATCCGAGGGACTGACCGGGGCGACTGACCCGATTGAAGGACCACGGGCTGTCGGTCGTCCTGCCTGTGGCTCAGCCGTCCTTGGCACGCGCCTTCGCCACCGCCCGTCCCCACCTTTTCGACCAGCGGCCCATGGGAACCAGAATCTCATAGAGTTCGCGGCCCAGGGTCGTGACCTGATAGCCCGCCCCGCCGAGGACGATCAGGCCGGCGCCACGCAGTTCCTTGGTGCGGGTGTTCAGGACCGCCGGCGAGATCGTCTCGCAGCGCGCCTGGAGCTCGCGAAAACCGCAGGGCCCCTCCTCGGCCAGGGTCCAGACGATGCCCATGGCCCAGCCCCGGCCCAGCAGGTCGAACAGCGCCATGATCGGCGCGCCCGACTTCGACCCGCGCACCGGCTGACCGGGAAGGGGAACCCGCATGAAATGGTCCTTTCATCTGACGCTATGTTTTTCGTAGCGACCGTGGAATCATTGTGCTATGTATTTCATAGCATCTGACGCGGTGGCATCGCAAGCCAGGTTACGCGGACCTCTCGGCCCCAATGGCCCCGAGGGCCGCCGGCAAAGCGCAAGGCGCACCCGCGGCGTCAGCGAGGACAACCGGCAAGCCTGCCCCGGGCCGCGAACCGGGGCGCATCAGGGCCCCAACAGGAGACCAGCCATGGCCGAGACCGATTTTGTCATCATCGACGAGAGCTTCCGAACCAGCGTGAAGACCAGCGCCCGGCTCGACCGGCTGTGGGACGGCGGTCGCTGGACCGAAGGACCGGCCTATTTTCCGGCTCACCGGACCCTGATCTTCAGCGACATTCCCAACGATCGGATGATGCGCTGGGACGAGACCACCGGCGCCGTCGGGGTCTTTCGCGGGCCGGTGGGCCGCTATGCCAACGGCAACACGGTGGACCGCGAGGGCCGGCTGGTCACCTGCGAGCACGGCGGGCGTCGCGTGACCCGAACCGAGCACGACGGGTCCGTCACCACCCTTGTCGACCGCTACGACGGCAAACGCCTCAACAGCCCCAACGACGTGGTGGTGAAATCGGACGGGACCATCTGGTTCACCGATCCGGCCTATGGCATCGAGTCGAACTACGAGGGCTTTCAGGCCGACCGGGAACAGGACGGCGACTATGTCTTCCGCTGCGATCCCCGGACCGGCGAGACCCGCATCGTGGCCGACGACTTCGCGCGGCCCAACGGGCTGGCCTTCTCCCGGGACGAGACCCGGCTCATCATCGCCGATTCAGGCGGCACTCACTTCGACAGCGGCGAGCGGCACTTGCGGTCCTTTACCGTGAGTGACGACGGGAGGCTCCGCGGCGGCGCCGTCATCGCAACCTGCGACAACGGCGTCTACGACGGCTTTCGGATCGACGACCAGGACCGCATCTGGACGAGTGCCAGCGACGGCGTGCATTGTCTGGCGCCCGACGGCAGCCTGCTCGGCAAGGCCCTGGTCCCCGAGCGGGTGTCCAACGTCTGTTTCGGCGGCGCCAAGCGAAACCGCCTCTTCATCACCGCCACCGGCTCGCTCTACGCCCTGCTGCTCCCGGTCAACGGCGCCAAGACGTTTTGAGAGAAGAGATTCCATTTGAACGACCTGGGGAAGCCAGGAATCTTGATTCGAGCATCAAAAAAGGACTAACGTTTAGGCTATAGCGCGCCAAAGTTCTGTGACAATAACGTGAGTGGTGCGCCGACAACACGCGTGACAAGGGAGGAAAGTGAAATGAAATCCATGCTTGGAGTCTTGGCTATCACCGGCCTCACGGTCATTGCAGGGGTCGCCCAGGCCGAGGAAATGGGACGAATCGCTGTCGGTTCATCCTACATGATGAAATGCACCGGGCCCTACTACGCGACCTACAAGAACAAACTGGTCAGCCGTGAAAACGGCATCATGCGGTGGGAGTTCGCCCGGGACGGCAAGGCGGGATGGCGGGAAAAAGCCGAAGGAATGTTGGGGTCCCACGTCAACGTGAGACAGAATCTAAACGACGGCAAGGGCGTCGCCAAATGGGACTGGGAAGCCGATACAGCGTCCTTCGATCCCTTGACCCCAGGCTCGACGCTCTCGGTCACGGCCACGCAACGAAACAACAAATGGACCGCGACGGAAAAGGAGACGATCCGGATCGAGGAGCGCAAGACCGTGACCGCGCCGATCCTGGGGGAGGTCGACGCCATCAAGGTGACGAATGGGCGCACCATGACGGGCCAGTTCAACAAGTGGACCTATGAATCGAGCTTTGAGATGTGGGTTGCGACCGCGACAGGCGCGCCGATTGAATGGAGCTACAAGGATAACAAGGGGTCGCAGGACTGTGTCCTGTCCGAGTTGGATTTGAAGTAGCCGTTCAGCCCCCTTCAGAAGCCGAGGGGTGAAGTCCGTGGCGTGGGGGGTCGGGTGCGGCGACAGAGGTTACATGTAAAGAGCCGAATTGGCTTGCGTTAAGCCCTGTCCGCTCCTGCCGCCGCCCGCAGCCGCTCGTTCTCGGCCCGCAGCCGGGCGATCTCCTCGCGCACCGGCACGAGCTGGGGCTCCAACTCGTCCAGGGTGAAGCGCTGCGGGATGTGCTGCGGGCAGTTCCAGTCGAAGCCCTCAAGGGTGATGACCACGGCCCGTTCGGGCTTGGCCCGGTAGCCCTCCACGAAGAGGCCGGCCACCAGGTCCGGATCGTTGGCTTTCTCGACCAGGCGCGTCCGGCCCAGCAGCTTGAGGCGCGCCCGGTTGGGGTAGTCCATCAGGATCAACGCGACCCGGTCGTCCTGGCTCAGGTTGCCGGTGGAGATGTACTGCCGGTTGCCGCGGAAATCGGCGTAGCCGATGGTCTTGCCGTCGAGCACCTTCAAGAATCCCGCCGGGCCGCCGCGGAACTGCACGTAGGGCCAGCCGGTCTCGGACACCGAGGCCTGATAGAAGCCGTCCCGCGCCGAGATGAAAGCGGCCTCGGGGTCCCCCAGGGCATCGCCGCGGGTATCGCCGGGGCCGGTCTCCGGCGCCAGGAACTTGTCATAGGCGGCGGCCGAGCCATGCGCCCGCTGAGCGGCACGGACGGCGGGGGTGAAGGCGATCTCGGCGAAGGCGCGGGCCATGAGGGTCCTCCTAGAGGGTCGGGTGGTGGCTGGTTAGGGGCCCCGCCTGATGCGGGACTATCGCAGCTCGCTTTGGCGCTTTCCAGTTACACGGACGAGGACGACTCCACCACCACCCCATCGCGAAACACCACCATCCCACCGCGCTCCATCGCACACCAGGGCTCGCCTTCGGTCAGCGGTCGGGTGGCGATCACCGTGACGATATCGCGCGGCGTGGTCTCGGTGGCGAAGTCGACGGTCAGTTCGGTGTCGACCAGACTGGCCTCGCCGAAGGGCGCGCGACGGGTCAGCCAGGAAAGCTGGGTCGAGCAAAAACAGTAGAGATGGCGGGAATCGCACAGCATCATGTTGAAGGTCCCGCAGGTATTGAGTTCCTCGGCGAGCGCACCGATCAAGGCGGCGAGCGCGGGCGGCCCGGCCGGCGCCCGTTCCGGCCAGCGTTGGCGGATGCGGTCGAGCATCCAGCAGAAGGCGTGCTCGCTGTCGGTACTGCCGACCGGGCGATAGTGTTGCAGCGGCCAGCGCTTCACCCCCTTCAGGCGGCCGTTGTGGGCGAAGGTCCAGTGCCGGCCCCAGAGCTCGCGGGTGAAGGGATGGGTGTTGGCCAGGCAGACCCTGCCGTGGGTGGCTTTCCTGATATGGCAGATGACATTCAGGCTCTTGACCGAGTAGCCGCGCACCAGGGCGGCGATCTCCGACTCGCAACTCGCCAGGGGATCGTGAAAAGTGCGCACCGCGCGGCCCTCGTAGAAGGCGATGCCCCAGCCGTCGCGGTGCGGCCCGGTGCGCCCACCCCGTTCGATCAACCCGGAAAAGCTGAAGCGGATGTCGGTCGGGACGTTGCAGTTCATGCCTAGCAGTTCGCACATGGGGACAAGCTTAGAACCGCGCGGCGGTCAGGGCAAAGGCGGCGATGCGTGGAGAATGAACCAAAAGAACGCGACACAGAGGTCACGGAGAAAGCACAGAGAACAAAGAGAAGATTCTCTCCTCTGTGCCCTCCCTGCCTTCTCAGTGGTCTCCGTGTCGACCCTGTCTTTTCTCGGTATCCCTTTGAGTGCAACCCACCGGCAAGGGCACGTACGCCCCTGAACCTCCTGACCCCAGTCGGAAGGCCCCGAGGTAGGCCGGGACGGCAATGCCCGGCCTGAGATCCGGGGTGGCGACCGGCCGGCCGGCCGCCTGGCCGAGCGGCAGTTCGCCGGCCCAGACGTCGAGCGCGAGATCCGCCGCGTCGTCGGCCGGCGGGCCGCTGCGGATCTTGGCGACGGCTTCCTCCAGGGGCATGGTCACCACGGTTCTGGCCTTCAGTTCCTGTTTGGTCGGCGGCCGCAATTCGGCCCAGCGCCCGGGAGTCAGCCGCTCGGAAAAAGCCTCCAGAGCAGCCAGCTTCTCGGCCTCGCCCCGCAGCGCCCGGGCCTGACCATAGGCGGTGACCGAGCGATAGTTGATCGAGGAGTGAAACCCGCTGCGGGCCAACACCAGGCCGTCGAACAGGGACGCGGTGAAACAGACCGGCACGCCGGTCTTGACCTGGCGCAGCATGCGGCTCGCCGCCGAGCCGTGCCAGTAGAGCCAGTCGCCCGCGCGCCAGTAGGCCGTCGCGGTCACATGGGGCTGGGCGTCGATGACATAGGCGACGTGGCAGATCAGCCCGGCGTCGAGCACCCGGTGGACCGCTTCGCGGTCATAGTGGGCGCGCTGATGAAGGCGCTTCACCCGGCTGCGCGGGGTCGGCGCGAAGGCTGGTCCGTGGAGGGCGCCGGGGGGCCGTTGCGTCGCTCATATCGGGTCTCCTGGCAATGGTCCGGGCATCGAGTGGCCCTACAAATATGCCGGCATTGACGAGTAGAATAGAGCCGCTTTATGGTCGCCCGATGGACCCAATTCAAACTCTGCGGAACGTGGACCCGTCGAACCAGGACAAGGCGGCCGCGGAGGCCCGTCCCCTGCCACGCGAGCGACGCAGTCTTGGCGCCGCCCTGCTGCCGCTGGCACTGCGGCGCGAGGACGGCAGCTCGCTGCAGCGACAGCTTTATGACCAACTGCGCGAGGCGATCCTGGGCGGGCGATTGGCGCCCCGCAGCCGCCTGCCCTCGACCCGTGCCCTGGCCAGCGAGCTCGGGTGCGCGCGCAACACCGTCGCTGGCGCCTACGATCAACTTCTGGCGGAGGGCTACCTGGAAGCCCGCTCGGGCTCGGGCACCTTCGTATCCGGGGTCCTTCCGGAGAGCCTCTTGGGCACTGGCGGCAAGGCCGGCCCGCCCCGCAGCGAAAGCGCCACCGCAGAGGGCACCCTGTCGCGGCGCGGGTCGGCGCTGGCCGAGTTGCGGCGCGGTCGCGAGACCGGCCCCGGGCCTTTCCGCATGGGGCTGCCGGAGACCGGCGAGTTTCCCTTCGAAATCTGGGCCCGACTGCTGCAAAAGGTCTGGCGTCAGCCGGCCCAGCAACTGGTGCGTCATGGCCAGCCGGCCGGCTACGCGCCGTTGCGCGGCGCCATCGCCGGCTATCTCAGAACCGTCCGCGCCCTCGATTGCCAGGCCGACCAGGTGATCATCACCAGCGGCGCGCAGCAATCGGTCGATCTCGCGGTACGCGCCCTCACCGACCCCGGCGACCGGGTCTGGCTCGAGGACCCCGGCTACACCGGGTTGCGCGGCCCCCTGATCGCCGCCGGCGCCGATCTCGTTCCGCTGCCGCTCGACGGCGAGGGGCTGTCTCTCAGTGCCGGGCTGGCGCGTGCGCCCGATGCGCGCATGGTCATCGTCACGCCTTCGCACCACTATCCGCTTGGCACGGTGATGTCGCTGGCCCGGCGCCTCGCCTTCATCGACTGGGCGCGCGAGCGCGAGGCCTGGATTCTGGAAGACGACTACGACAGCGAGTATCGCTACGCCGGTCAGCCGCTGGCCGCCCTACAGGGTCTCGACGGCGCCGGGCGGGTGCTCTACATCGGCTCCTTCTCCAAGGTCCTGTTCCCTTCGATCAGGCTTGGCTATCTGGTTGTGCCGCCGGGTCTCGTCGCGCGCTTTACGACGATCCGCGCGGCGCTCGACGATCATCCCTCGGCGATGATCCAGCCGGTTCTCGCGCGCTTTATCGAAGAGGGTCACTTCGCCGCCCACATCCGGCGCATGCGCCGGCTCTACGCCGAGCGGCAGGCAGCCCTTGTCGCGGCTGGTCGGCGTCACCTCCAGGGCCTGCTCGAACTCGCCCCGGACGAGGCCGGCCTTCATCTTGTCGCCCCGCTGGCCCCCGAACTGGCCGCGCGAATGGACGACCGGGCGGCCGCGGCCCGGGCGAGAGCCGCCGGAATTGTCGTTCACGCCCTGTCGGACTTCTATCTGGCGGCAAAAGGTCTTGGCGGCCGCGCCGCGACGCCACGTCGTCGCCAAGCCCTACTGCTGGGTTACGCCGCGGTTCCCGTGGGGGCCGTCGAGCCGGCGGTCCGACGCCTCGCCGCCGCGCTGTCGGATTGAAGCCTGGCCAGCACCCCTCAGGACGGATGCCGCACGACTATGCAGCCGGGTTCATGCCCTTGTCGGTCAACTCCTGGATTGCCTTTTCGGTTTTCTCCAGACCGTCCAGCTTCATCCCACGCAGCACGTGGGGCGCCTTGGTGAACTGGATGTTGTCATAGCCGACAATTTCGATCCGGTTGCCCCAGGGATCTAGAAAATCGAGGAACGGCCCCGGCAGAGGCTCCACTCCGGCGTCTTCCAGCGCCTGGCGGACCGCCGCCTTGTCATCGACCACCAGGCCAAAATGCCGGCCCTGATCGGGGCCCTGTTCGCGCCCGGACTGGAGGGCCAGGAACTGATCGCCGAGATCGATAAATGCCATGGTCTCGCTGCGGCTACGCAGCTCGAAGTCGAAGATCTTGCCGTAGAACGACAGGGCATCATCGATGCTCGCGACCTCCAGGGCCACGTGATTGAAACCGACGGCACGTGCTTTCTTCTGAATCGACATGACTTGATTTTCCTCTCGGCCAAACGTGAAAAGGCGGCCAGGGCCGCCCTTTCTAGATTGCTGCTAGAAGGGGGATCGCCCGGTTCCGTCTCACACCAGCGACACCAAGATGGATAGTGCGGCAATGGCGGTGACCATGGCGATGCCCACGCTGTTGAATGCGCTCATGGTGCGGTCCTTCTCGATTGACCGTGGATATGGGTATTCCGCCAGGCGGGCACAATTGCATTGGCCGGGATTCAGCCCGGCAGTTGCCGCATGGCTTGCGCGGCCGCGTCCGCGCCCTCCTGAAGGACCACCAGGTCGACCGGTTGCCCGAGACCCGGGACGGTGACGCCGGCCAGATGCCGGGGTTCATGGTCGGGCCGAAACCCCTGGCGCGCCGCCAGCTCCAGGCTCGAGCGGTCGCACACCGCGCGGGTGATCAACTGCTTGTTCATCTGTTCCAGCTTGGCGCTCAGATTCACTGCTCCTCCGATCACCGTGTACTCCAGGCGCTCGGCGTCGCCGACCGCGCCGAACAGAATCCGGCCCGAAGCCATGGCGCCGTTAACCTCGGGACAGGTCCGCCCGGCGGCCAGGCAAAGGCTGCGCCAACTTGCGGCATCCTCGACGCAGGCCTGCAGCGCGCGCAGCGCATCGGCCGCATGGGTCTCGCTCGCCATGGCCGCGCCGAATGTCGCCATGATGCCATCGCCCAGAAACTTGTCGATCGAGCCGCCATGGCGGTGGATGATCGGCACCATGCGCCCCTGGTAGTCGGCCAGCAGGCTCATGGCCTCGGCCGGCGTGACCGTCGCGGCCAGACGGGTAAAGCCGCGCATGTCGAGATTGACGATCGAGGCCTCGCGGGTCTCGCCGCTGCCGGCGGTGATCTGTTGATCCGACGCCTTTATCTTCTCGGCGATCTCGGGGGCGAAAAATCGCGACAGCTCGCGCGCGGCGGTCTGATCGGCGACCGCGCCGATCAGGAGGGCCTTGGCGCGAACCAGCGATACGGCGATGATCGCCGTGACCATGAGGATGGATATGATCTTGTCCAGTTCGGCCCCGACCAGGATCGAATTGGAGGTCATGTATTCCACGTAGTCGCGCGTGATCATCGTGTTGGTCGGGTCCGAGTAGACCACATAGGCCATCAGGACGCCCCAGCCCAATGAGGCCATGACCCCGGTCAGCACGACGAAACGCGCCTCGAAACGCAAAGCGCGAAGCGCGATGAAGATGAAGACGTAGAGCAGGGTCGGCGCCTTCAGATAGAATGACGGCGGCTGATCGTAGCGCAGGTGAAAGGACCAGATCAGGGCCAGCAGCAGGGCGATATCGAAGAACACCGACACCGCGACCGACCAGGCCGGAAGGTGGCCGCGATGGGACCAGATCACGCGAATCACCGTGAGCGCCAGATAGATGGCCAAGGCCCAGGGAATGATGTCGAACTTGACCGGCGGCTTGGGTCCCAGCAGGTAGAGGGCGCCCAGGATCAACACCACGGCAAGCTGAAACCAGGAGACCAGACGCTCTGTCACGTCCTCCTGGTGGCGAATGGCCGCCTGTACCCTTTCGGGCAGCACGGCGTTGTCCTTCTTGTGAAACCAGGACCCCATAGCCCCCTCGTCCTCCCGCTACGGACTATGGCCGTTGCGAACTATCTCCGATCGTCCCCATCTCACCTTGATTCATATGGGGCTCACGCGCGATCTGTGACCTCATAACCTTGTGATAGCCGCTTTCCGCGCCGCTCAGGCACCTGTCTTGTGGATCCAGAAGGCCGATTCCAGTGCCCCCTCGGGCCGTGGCAGATCGGCCAGCGGCCCGCGCCGCAGCCAATCGGCCTGCCGAGTTACCAGGTAGTGACTGGCAAAGATCGGATCCCAGCCGCCGCCGATAACCAGCGGAGCCAAGGCCTGTTGCTCGTTGTAGCCGCGCCAGACCCAGTGTGCAGGATAGCCGTCCGGCAGGAAAATGTCGTGAAACTGGACCAGCACCCCTGGCGCTAGGGCCGGCAGGACGGCCCCGAGCAGGCGGTCGAGATCGGTACCGGGCATCAGGATATGGCTCGAATCGATCAGCAGAAAGTCGCCCGGTCCGAGACCGTCGAAAAGACCGGCCTCGACACTCTGCAAAGGCTCCCGGCGCAAGGTCACGGGTAGATCCGCCAGATCGGCCCGTGGCGCCGGGTCAATCGCGGTCACCGCCGTGTCGAGCGCCCCGTCCCGGATCGCGCGGCAGAGGAAACGTGTCGAATGCCCTGAGCCAACTTCAATGACCTGCCTGGGCCGCCGGCTTCTGACCAAACCGTAAAGCACCGCCGCATCGAGCCGTGGAAACCAGTCCTGGGCCCAACGCGGCTCCGGCGGCGGCTCGTCACCGATCCGCGCCAGGGCATCGGCAAAGGGCTCGATTTCCCCCAAGACCCGCGCCATGGCGGGCTCCGCGCCGGCAAGGCGGTCCGCCATCAGGGGGTAGTCGGACCCCCCGGGGGACCCGCCGGCACGAGAAGAGGTCGCGGCGGCATAACGATAGGGGATGAAGTAGCCGCCCGGTCGCAAGCCGAGAACGGTCGGCAGCCCCAGGCGTGCCCGACGCCACCAGCTGCGCAGCCGGTCGCTGGAAAGATCGGTCACGGATTCAGGACCATGCCTTCTCGGGCCACCGCAGTGCCGGGCCGCGCTTTCTCGGCGGCTTCCGCGACACGATCCATGAAACTGTCGTCGTGGCTCGGGTCGTGGTGAAAAATGACCAGCCTCTTGCTGCCCGCCGCGTCGCAGAGGCGCACCCCTTCCTGCCAGGTGGAGTGTCCCCAGCCGATGTACCTTTCGAATTCCTCATCGCAATAGGAGGAATCGTAGATCACCAGGTCGGCGCCGGCGATCAGCCCCAGGATGTTCTGATCGGGGCGGCCGATCAGATGTTCGGTGTCGGTGATGTAACAAAGCGACTTGCCCGCGAATTCCAGGCGGTAGCCGGTCGCGCCGTTGGGGTGATTGAGCGGCGCGGTCCTCAGACGGATATCGGGGCCGACCTGGAGTTCTTCGCCGGCCTTGAAATCGCTGTAGGACATGGCCGCCGAGAAAATCTGCGGCGGCACCGGGAAGAGGGGTGCGGTCATGAACTGGCAGAGCACGCCATGAAGACCGAGATCCGGGGTCAGATGGCCGGCCCAAAGCCGCACCTGATTGGCGGGATCGAAAAGCGGCGCAAAGAAAGGCAGGCCCGCGATATGATCGTGGTGCGTGTGGGTCAGGAAGAGATCGGTGTCGAGTGGCCCCTTTTGCGTCAGGGTTTCCCCTAGAGGTCGCAAGCCGGTGCCGGCGTCGAAGATCAACAACCGGTCACCGCAGCGGACTTCCAGGCAGGAAGTATTCCCACCGTAGCTTTGGTGGGATTCTCCGGGACAAGCAATTGAGCCACGAACGCCCCAAAATCGAACCGAAAAGGTAGTGGAAGGGCTCAAATGACGGGCTCGCTGCGTTGACTATCCATGACATTTAAGCGTGAAGAGTAGTGGACCCAAAGGAAATTCGGCGAAAATACTGAAAAAAGACGTAATGGAGCGTCTGGCCCGCCCCTGAACGCTTGTTCGGAATCTGGCCTTCGGACAAGCTGTGCGGCCAGTCGGCCAGGATTTCGCGAGACCAGCCTATGCCCTTGAAGCCGGCTCATCGATCGGAGACACAATTCTATGTCCGGCGTTCGCCAGGGCCGTACGGTGGCCATAGTGTTCGGTTTGTTGCTGGCTTCATTCGCCGCCTATCAACAGTTCAAACTGCCGGTCGTACTGCCTATTCTGCTCGAGCGGTTCCACTATGACAGGACTCTGGCCGGCGGTTTCATGTCGGTCTACGCTCTGGTTGGCCTTCTGGTTTCCTTACCTCTGGGGCGCCTGATACAGCGCCAGGGTCCCTTCCGTCCCATCCTGGCGGCCCTCGCTCTCTTCGTCTTGGCCGCCCTCATTCCACTGATCGCGCCCCAGCTGGGCTGGCTGATGTTGGCGTCGCGTGCCCTGGAAGGGGTCGCGTTCGGCGTCTTGGCGATCAGCGGCCCGGTCCTGGCCAATGCTCATGCCAGCCCGCGACAGCTGCCGCTCGTGGCGGGGTTCGCCGCGGCCTGGATACCGGTTGGCCAGTTGAGCGCCATCCTGGCGGCGCCCCTCGCCTTTGCATTGGCCGACTGGCGGCTCTTGTGGTGGCTCGGCATCGCCCTTTCCTGCCTCTTTGCTTGCTGGTGTCTGGCCCTGCGCCGCGATGGCGTCCTGACCGATCACCGAAGGGCAGACCCAAGGCGGGTGGAAACCGTCGCTCAGCCGCCCCTTGGTACGCCTTTGGCCCGCCAAGACTGGGGCCTGGTGTTGACCGGCGGCGTTTTCATGCTGTGGTCCTGCCAATACTTCGCCTACATGACCTGGCTGCCGCAGTATCTGGTGGAGGTTCATGGTCTGGATGTGTCCGACGCCCTCCTGGGCTATGTCATTCCGGTCGGACTGGTCATGATCTTTTGCATTCTGACCGGCCTGCTGCTGCGTGCCGGCTTGTCGATCGCCGGGTTGCTTATCGCCGCGCTAGTCGCCCAGGTTGCGGTCTGGGCGCTCCTGCCGGTGACGGGCGGCGGTTGGCAGGGGCTTCTGTCGCTCGTCGCCTATGGGATTGGCGCCGGTGTCGTGCCGGCCTGCCTGTTCGGCCTGCCGAGCGCCCTGTTGCGGGGCGGGCATGACACGGCTCGCGCCTTCGGTATTGTCATGACCGGGCGCAACATCGGGGTGTTGGCGGGTCCCGTCTTGTTGGCGCAGGCCTTCACCTGGATCGGATCATGGGATCTGGCGGCGCCGATCTTTGGCACAATCACCTTCTTTTGCCTACCTTTGGCGCTGTGCCTCGCAGTGGTGTTGCACCGCCAAAAAGGTCAAGTCGGGGAGTCCGGTCCGGTCAGGGGACCAGGCGGTAGCCGCCCGGTTCGGTGATCAAGATCTGCGGGTCGGAGGGATCCAGCTCGATCTTCTGGCGTAGCCGGTAGACATGGGTCTCCAGGGTGTGGGTCGTGACACCTGCGTTGTAGCCCCAAACCTCGCCAAGCAGGGCGTCTCGACCGACGACGTTGGTCCCGCTGCGATAGAGGTACTTGAGGATGGAGGTCTCTTTCTCGGTCAGGCGAACCTTCTTCTTCGATTCGCCCTCCAGCAGGATTTTGGCGCTGGGTTGAAAGGTATAGGGCCCGATGGCAAACACGGCGTCCTCGCTCTGCTCGTGCTGGCGCACCTGCGCGCGCAGGCGGGCCAGGAGGACCCCCAGTTTGAAGGGCTTGGTGACATAGTCGTTGGCGCCGGAATCCAGGGCCAGGATGGTGTCCGCATCGGTATCGGCGGCGGTGAGCATGATAATCGGTGACTTGATCCCGCCGCGCCTCATCAGGCGACAAACCTCGCGTCCGTCCATGTCGGGCAGACCGACGTCGAGGATGATCGCATCGAAGTACTCGGCCTTGGCCAATTCGACGCCGTCCGCCCCGCTACTGGCTTCCTGGGTCTCGAACTCTTCGTGCAGATGAAGCTGTTCCGCGAGCGTCTGGCGCAGCGCCTCGTCATCGTCGACGAGCAGTATTTTCTTGCCGGTGGTGGCGCTCATGGTCGTTGCCCGTTTCCCAAGTACGCTCGTCGGAATGTCTGGTGCAGATAACATCGGCAGGGTGAGACTTCAAGGGATCCACGCTTTCGGAGGTGGCCCGGCCTGACCGAACCCGTCTATAATGGCGATCGTCAGGATCGACGCGGCCGCGGCACGACCTTGACAGAACAGCGGTTTTGCTGTTTGCGACAGCGCGGTTGGACGAGATGCGCCCGACGCCGGATTGGCCGGCCACCGGCACAGCGCGATCTCGGGTCGCCTGCAGGGCCAAATCTGCGGGGCCCACATGATTGGGCCAAGACGATAGGATAGAGTGAGGAATGCTCCGCTCGATATCAGACGGACCACAGGCGGGCGAGCCGAGCCTCGATCCGCTGCACCGCGCCCTGGCCGAGCTGCGCCGCGGGGATCTGGTCCTGCTGACCGCCGCGGGCGAACAGGTGGCCGTGATAGGCGCGGCTGAAACGCTGCGGGACGAGCTGTTCGACCTCGGCCGCCAGATTGGTCGCGAGCACGTCTATCTGGTCCTGACCGAGCATCGCGCCGCGGCGCTCAAGCTGGTCTCCAACGTTGCCAAGGCCCAACCGGCGGCGGCAGTCGCTCTGCCGGCCGCCGGCCTGGCCCTGGAGACCCTGCGCCAACTGGCCGATCCGCTGCTGACCCCCGATCCACCGCCTGCGATGCCGGATTGGCAGGCGATTCCAGCCGATCTGGCGGGGGCCGCGATCTCGCTTGCCAAGCAGGCGCACCTTCTGCCGGCCGCGGTGGTCGTGTTGCTGACCGACTTCGACGCCGAAACTCGGGCCACCCTGGTCGAGAATCGCGATATCGTCGAGGCCCGCATCGAGGAGATAACGGCCTACCGGCGCTTGTTGGCTGGGGCGCTGAAGCGCGTGGCCGAGGCGCGCGTACCCTTGGCCGGCGCGCAAGACGCACGCGTTATCGCCTTTCGGCCCGAGGATGGCGGTATCGAGCACCTCGCCATCGTGGTGGGACAGCCAGACCCCGCGACTCCCGTTTTGGTGCGCCTGCATTCCCAATGTTTCACGGGCGATCTTCTGGGGTCGCTGCGTTGCGATTGCGGCGATCAGCTGCATGGCGCCATTCGGGCCATTGGCGAGACCGGCAGTGGGGTGCTGCTTTATCTCTCCCAGGAGGGGCGGGGCATTGGGTTGGTCAACAAGCTACGAGCCTATGAATTGCAGGACCGCGGCGCCGATACCGCCGAGGCCAATGAGATCCTCGGCTTCGAGGCCGATGAGAGGCTTTATTATTCAGCCGCGGCCATGCTGCGGCAACTGGGCGTGGAGCAGGTCAGGCTCATGACCAACAATCCGCGCAAGGTCGACGCCATGGCACGCTGCGGCATTCGCGTCGTCGAACGCGTGGCCCATAGTTTCCCGGCCAACGGCCACAACGAAATCTATCTCGCCACGAAAGCCCAGCGCATGGGCCATCTTTTCTGACTTCGGGCAGATTTTTCCTGGCTGGCACGGGTCCGATGGGGATTCCAAGCTCACCAAGCCAGGGTTTATAGGCACTTCGGTCTGGCACGCTTGTTGCGTCTGTTTGGCCGGGAGATGCCATGAACAGCGAAATCGGCGCCGACGACTTTGTGAGACCCCATCTGGGCAGGGCCCGGGCGGAAGCAGCTTCGCGCGCGGCGGCTCCACATACGGCTACTCTTCAGCCTGCGGCAAGGCCTGCACCGCAAAGCGGTGGCCTAAACCAGGCCGACGGCCCGGTCGGCGAGCGCTACAGCGGTGCGCCGGGGAGTGACGGCGAGGGTGCCGACTTCGGGTTCGCGGACCTGCTCGACATCATCAATCCCCTGCATCACATTCCCGTGGTGTCGACACTCTACCGCGAGATGACCGGCGATGAGATTTCGGCGCCGGCCCGGGTACTTGGCGGCGTGCTTTACGGTGGCGGCGTTGGACTGGTGTCCTCGATGGTCGAGGTGGTCGCCAGCGAGGCCGCCGGCCAGGACATGGACAAGGCGATCCTGGCCGCGCTGATTGGCGATGATCGAAAGGATCCGGCGGCACAGAACGCTGGTTCAGCGCCAAACACCATCGTCGAGGAAGACGGAATCCATCAGGATAGCCCCGAAACGGTAAGCGCGGTTGCCCCGCCGCCGACCGCTCCGGCTGGGAAGCGCGAGCCCGTTCTTACCGGAGGTGCCGCGATTGAGGCCTTTCTATCCGATCTGGCAAAGGTGCAAGACGAAGCCAACCTGGCCCAGGATGCCGCCGCCGCCTCTGATTCGGCCCTGGTAGGGACCGGAGCGAGTGGTGGGGTGGGAATCCCGCTGCCCCTGCCCAACGCCTTGTCGCCTGGCCTGACCGCGCCGGGGGCGTCCGTCGGGGCAGTACCTTCGGCACAACCGGGCCGGCAACAGGTCGAGGTGCCAAGAGTCATGCCTCTGCGGTCGCGTGATTGGGGTCAGGGGACGCCGCGGCCGGTACCATTGCCGACCCAGTTCGGCGGCAACGGGGCGGTCTATCCCGGCCTGTCCGGTAGAATCCTGCAGGGCGCTGCGGTCGGCGCGTTTCCCTCGGCGCTGGATCCGGGCCTGATCGCCGCCCACAGGGTGGCTGCTGGGGAGTTGGGGACGGAGCAGGGCGCGGCTGGCTTTTCCGAGCGCATGTTGCGTGGGGTCGAGCGTTATGAGGCCATGGCACGGGCGGGTAAAGCCCAGGCCCCCCAATAGCGCGACCCGCGTGATTCATCTCATCGGCGGCTGGCCTGGACGGGTCCTTGCCGGAAGTCCGTTGTCGGACGTAGTCTTCGCCGATGGACGTGGTCGTGCATTGGGACGCCGGCATCTGGACGGCACGCCTTGGCGATATGACGATGGGCTGTGCCATCGGCCGTCAGGGCGCCTGCCTCGCCAAGCGCGAGGGCGACGGCATGACACCGGTCGGGCGCTGGCCCTTTCGTTCCGTGCTGTTCCGCCCCGATTCGGGTGCCGCGCCCGCGACGAGGCTGACCTGTCGACCGCTGCGCGAAGACGACGGCTGGTGCGACGATCCAACTGATTCCGCTTATAACAGACTGGTCCGGTTACCCTATTCCGGGCACCATGAGCGGCTTTGGCGGAGCGACCGTCTCTATGACCTGATTGTTTGCCTGGGGCACAACGACGACCCGCCGCAGCCGGGCATGGGCAGTGCAATCTTCTTGCATCTGGCCCGGTCGGACTGGGGGCCGACCGACGGGTGTGTCGCGCTGGCGCGCAACGATTTGCTCAAGGTGCTGCGCGAGGTCGGATCGGGCGATGCCTTGGTGGTGGCAACCGAGGGTCCGCCGGCAAAGATCGTCGATCAAGTGCCCATCTGAGGCGCTCGAGCGCCGAAGAGAGCACTGCCGACCCGCACGTGAGTGGCGCCGAGGCGAATGCCGGTTTCGAAGTCCGCCGACATTCCCATGGAAAGTTCGGTCAGCCCGCATTTCGCCGCCAACTTGGCCAGGAGGGCGAAATGAGGCGCGGGCGGATCCTCGACGGGAGGTATGCACATCAAGCCGACGACCGGCAGGCCCAGGTCGTCTCGGGCCAATGCAAGGAAGTCCTCGAGCTCCTGGGGGGCGATCCCTGCTTTCTGCGGTTCTTCGCCGGTGTTGACTTGAATGAGAATGTGCGGCCGGCGGCCGGTTTTTTCCATTTCTCTGGCGAGTGCCCGGGCCAGTTTTGGTCGGTCGAGGGTCTCGATGACATCGAAAAGCGCCACCGCGTTTTGGGTCTTGTTGGTCTGCAGTGGGCCAATCAGGTGAAGCAGGAGATCGGGATAGAGGGTTTTCAGAGTGGGAAACTTGGTCTCGGCCTCCTGAACTCGATTTTCACCGAATACTCTCTGGCCGGCCTCGAGGGCGGCTTCGATCATTGCCGCGGGCTTGGTTTTGCTGACCGCAACCAGGGTCACGTCTTCGGCCTGTCGTCCGCTTTGGATCGCGGCCGCCTCGATCGCCGATCTCAGGGCGCGCAAGTTGGCGGCGATCGGTGGATCGGCGTCTCCGTCGGGGCGCGTGGCGTTCTTGTCGGGTTCGGGCTCGGCTGGAGGCATCCTGGCGGACCTTCATTGGAGAGGATTTGCTACCGCCACAGTCTATTCGATATCCGCGCCGCGTCCATTGCGCAGAAACGGGTCCCCGGCCGGGCAAAGAAAAAGGGGCGGGATAAAGACCCGCCCCTTTCAAGTCCCGCCTGACGGCGGATACTTGTCTGCACCTAAGACCTCTGGGTCTTAGAAGCCGATCTTCATACCGACGATACCGGCGACGCCATCGGCATCGGTGCCGTTGCCCTCGTCGTCCCAGTCGGCGTACATGACCGTGAGGCTGGACTTGATGCCCGGGCCCACCGCATAAGAGACTGCGCCGGCAATCGACCGCAGGACATCGTCGTCCGGGTCGCCGGCGGAGCCTTCCACCTTGCTGTAGAAGCCGGTGGCGCTGACGCCCCAGGGGCCGGTGGTGTAAGACACACCCAAGTCAGCCGCCCAGCCGTCCTGCACGCGGTCGGAATCTTCCAGCGCGAAGGAGCCGCCGATGGTGAAGCCGGCGAAGCCGACGTTCAAGCCAGCGGAGAACTGCTGCGGGTCTTCCAGGCCGCCCACATCGGACGCCTCGGCGCGACGGTAGCCACCGGCAACCGCCACATCGACGCCGCCGAAGGACTCGACGAAGTTCGCGCCGACCGAGAAGAGGTGATGCATCTCGGTG
>JAJFGK010000110.1 GCA_021776195.1 Kiloniellaceae bacterium
GCTGATGCCGCGCGAGCCCGCCGCCGGGTCGGTCTTGGCATAGACCACCAGGACATTGGCCTCGTCGCAGTTGGTAATCCACATCTTGGTCCCGTTCAGGACATAGCGGTCGCCGCGCTTTTCGGCCTTCAACTTCATCGACACCACATCGGAACCGGCGCCCGGCTCGCTCATGGCCAGGGCGCCGACGTGCTCGCCCGAGACCAGCTTCGGGAGGTAGCGCCGCTTTTGATCTTCGCTGCCGTTGCGCCGGATCTGGTTGATGCAGAGGTTGGAGTGCGCCCCATAGCTGAGCCCGACCGAGGCCGAGGCGCGGCTGACTTCTTCCATCGCCACACAGTGCTCCAGATAACCCATGCCGGCGCCGCCAAGCTCTTCCTCCACCGTGATGCCGTGCAGCCCCAGCGCCCCCATCTTGGGCCAAAGCTGGCGCGGGAACAGGTCGGTCCGGTCGATCTCGGCGGCGAGCGGCGCGATCTCCTCGGCGGCGAAACTCGCCACGCTGTCGCGCAACATATCGGCGCTGTCGCCGAGGTCGAAATTGAGCGAGGGCAATTGGTTGGGGATCATCGATTTGGGCTTTCTCAGCGGTCCGGCCGGTCGCGCAGGCAGATCAGAGACTGCAGCATCTTGGCACAAAGCAGGCTCTTGTCACCCTCCTCGGCAAAGACCTCGACATCGCAGATCGAGAGCGTGCGCCCCGCCTTGACGACCTGACCGAGGGCCCGCAGCCGGGCCCCGGCCGCCGGCGCCAGGAGGTTGATCTTGAACTCGGTGGTCAGGACCGAGGCGTCGCCGGGAAAAAGCGACATGGCGGCATAGCCGCCGGCGGAATCGGCGATGGTCGCGGTCACCCCGGCATGGAAAAAGCCGTGCTGCTGGCAAAGGTCGGGACGATAGGGCAGGACGATCTCCACCCTGCCGGGTTCGACCGTCGTCATCGAGGCGCCAATCAAATCCATGATCGATTGCCGGCCGAAGGAGTCGCGGACAGCCGCTTCATAGTTCTCCTGTGCCGGTTCGAAAACCGCGGGCTCAGGGGCCATCACGCAATCTCCATTTCGCTGGTCAGGTCAGTGAGCCTTTCGCGGCATTGCGCCGCTACCCGGTCGAGATCGGCCAGGCTGGCATCGAGGTCCCGGCGTTTGTCTTCGAGTTCCTGTCGGCGGCCGGCGATCTTCTCCAGCAACAGGCGAAGCTGTCCCGCCTCGCCGGGCGCCGCGTCATAGATGTCGATGATTTCCCGGATTTCGGCCAAGGCAAAGCCCAGCCGCTTGCCGCGCAAGATCAACTTCAAGCGGACCCGGTCGCGCTGATCGAAGATCCGCTGCCGGCCGCCGCTCCGCGCCGGGCTCAACATGCCCGCGTCCTCGTAGAAACGGATCGTGCGCGTCGTCACCGCGAATTCGCGGGCGAGATCGCCGATGCTGTGGCGGTCTGGCTTGCTGTCCACGCCGGGGCACTCCTTTGAGTACGACTGCTGAGTACGACTGCGGAAAAATCCTATCTTTCCTTAACGTAAAGGTAAAGTCTGCACCGCCTGAATCCAACCGCGCAAGGTCGCCGGACTGGACCCACGAGAGGTCCAGACCGGCTCGTCAGGTGGCCTCTTCACCGCTGCGGCCAATGCGAGTCTCGCGGTTCAATCGCTCGCGTTGAGCCTGTCGCCAGCGACACTGTCGCGTTTGTTTTGGATGGTCTGGTTGATTTGGACCTTCTCGCCCCTGGCCACGCCCAGGAGGTTCTCCACCAGTTCGCGGAAACTTCGGGTGTTCTCGCGAAATGCCGCCTCCAGCATATCGCGGTGGACCTCGGCGTTGCCGTGGAAGTACTGGTCGCGAGCCACCGTGAGTGCCTGGTCCTGCAAAGCCTTGAGCAACCCTTCCCCGGTTTCCGACGCAATATTCGCGATTTTGCCGACACCGGGCATGATGGCCATACTCGTGCCCCAGAAGACCTCCATCAGCGCCTTGACCTGCGCCTCCTCGGCCTCTTTACGGTCGCTTTCGCTGTCGAGGCCGCGATTTTGGCCCGCCTCGATAGCGCCCAACAGAAAACCGAGGTCTTCGGCCGCTTGAGCGGCGTTCTCTTCCGCCTGTTGCTCGGGCGTGATCTCCGGCTCGCGGCTCTGCGCCTGCTTTGTCACCTCGGGACTGGCTGGTTCGCCGCGCTTGATCGCCTGAAGCGCCTCATAGGTTTTGAGCACCGGGCCCATCGTTTCGGCAATGGCTCGGCTCAGAGACTTCCTGATCGCCCTATCGGCCTCCGCCCTGGCCTCGCCCGTGCAGTGCGAACCAGGGTCGAAGATCGCCGCGATAATGTGCACGAGACCTTCGGCATTACGGTCCTTCAGCTCTTGCGCCGCTTTGGGATCATTGATCAGCGCGAGGATCTCGCGGGCCTCTTCGCCGAGCACCGCAGCGGCCTTGATGCGGGCGTCGGCGCGCTCGCGCGAGTCATAGAACGAGGCCTCAATCAGATCATCGCCAGCCGCCAGGGTGTTATCCGATAGTGTTGGCGAGACTTGGGTCTCGAAGCGCTGCCAGGTCTTGAGATACTCCAGCGCGCCCCGCGTGCGGGATTGGCTCTCGGGTAGCCCCAGGATCTTGGCGAAGACCGAGTCGCCTTGCAGGGCCTTCGGGTCGAGTTTCCCCTTGTCGTCTATCATGGGGGTGCCGCCGGCAAGGCGTCGGCCCAGCGACACGTCCTCGTTTTCCGCCGCCGTCTTCATGGCGGCGCGGATCTGTTTCAAGGCCGGCGCAATTTCCTTGCCGAGCTGCTCGCGCGCCATCGTCTCGTTCAGTTGGACCGTTTTTATCCGGTCGGCTCTCCGGGTCTGCTCGGCCTTCAGGTCGGATAGTTCGCACCGCATGACGGCGATGTCCTCGCTGTCGAGGCCCTCGTCCTTGGCGTTGGCAAGCCCTTCCAGGATGATCAGTCGGCGGCTTTCAAGGTCCTGATCCATGGTGTTCCGCAGCATCGTCTCGCGTCTCGCCACGAGTTGGGAGAGTACAGCTTGGTCGCGTTGCAGCTCGCGAAAGGCTGGCGCGCGGTCGCGAAACCGCACCATCAAGCCCCGTCGTTGGTGCTGAAGGTCGTCGAGGCTTGTCTTGCCGCCCCCTGGACCGGCCAACAGCGTGTTGATGGCGTCTTGCTCTGCCGCAAGGTCAGGAAGCTTGTCTTCCGGAGCGGCGAGAACGGCTTTATCGAGCTTTACCAGACGCGATCGGAGCGCCTCCTTGTCAATCGTCCCATCGGAATTGAAAAATCTCAGGTTAGATTCGACGACCTTGTGCAGCCGATCGATCGCCTTGACCTCTCGTGCCAGCTTTTCCAGGGCCTGTTCCTCGGCGGTAAGGCGCCCTGTCATGTCGGCAACAATCTTGCGCAACTCCTTGATCTGGGTTTTATGCGGGTCAACTGTTTTCCGCGCTTTGGCGGCGTCTTGCGCTCTGGCCTCGCTGGTGTTCGCGGCGGCGAGCTTCGGGAGACTTGCCGCCAGATCGCGGGCAAAGCGCTGGATGGTATCGAGATCGGCCTTGGGGTCGGCGAGCGAATCGCGGCGCGCCTTGATCAAAGACAATATCGACTGGCGCTCCCGCGATCCCTCGGCGAAACGCTTGGCGACAATCGTTTCCAGGTTGGCGAGATGTCTACGCAGGTCATCCCTTCGCTTGTCGCGCGCCTGACCGGTCCGATCCGGATCGCCGGTCCCGGCCGGCGGGCTTCCCGGGATCGTGCCGGCCTCGGCCTCTTCCGACCCGTCGTCGATGGTCTCGCCATCGGGTCCCACGAGGAGGATTCTGTGAGAGTAGCCGTTGTCCTTGAAGTAGAGCCGCAAGCCCCGCGCCAGAGCGGTCGTGCCACGGCCCTGTTGACAGGTCAGGGTCACCAGCCTCTCGGCGACCGTGAGAGTGCCCGCCGCGCCGCGCGTGCTGCCGCTTTGCGACTTGGCCTCCTTGAAGAGCTTCTTGGCGCTGTGCTTGCGGTGGACCAGGAAGGCCGGCGCGGCGCCCTTCTCCTTGGCCAGGCAGAGACCGAAGTTGAGGTTCTCTTTCTTGCCGCGTTTGATGACTTCCTTGAGGTCGAGAAACTGACCGGACATGACGCTCTCCTTCGCCTTAAGGGGTTGAGGGGCGCTTGGGACCGGCGCAGGAACGGGCAGCCTCGGAACGGCGGTGGGCGGCAACCGGTTTTCCGGCGGAACGGATCCAAGCGGTCTGGCGGAGGCGGGGCTTAGGCTCGACCGGGTTCGCGCCTGCCGGTCTTTGTCGGGGCCATCGCCTTCCTGACTATCCCGACTACGACCGCCAATCGCCTTTCGGATGCGACAGCCGTCTCAGATGTGACGGCCGTCACACCCCTAGACGCGTGCCAACCTGGCCGCGGCAACGGCGATGCTGGGGATCAGCCGGACAGGGCCGGCCAGTCGGCCCGCCGCATCGCGTAGATGCGCAAATCGACGTAGTGATCGTAGAGCCACTCCTTGTCGCGCAGGGTTCCCTCATAGCGGAACCCCAGGCGCTCGGGGATAGCGCGGCTCTGGCTGTTGCCGGTGGCACAGGCGATCTCGACGCGATTGAGGTCGAGAACGGTAAAGGCGTGTTCGGTGAGGACCGCGCAGGCCTTGGTCATGATGCCCCGGCCCTGCGCCTCCGTCCCCAACCAATAGCCGATACTGGCGATGCGGTTGATCCGGTCGATCTCGTGATAACCCACGACACCGGCGATTTGACCGGCGACCAGGATCGCGCTTTGGAAGCCCCCGCCTCGCGCATGCTGGTCGACCGTGGTCTGGAGGAAGTCCCGGGTGTCCTCGACGGCGCGCACCGCGTCGAGCCAGGGCAGCCATTGGCGCAGCGCCTGGCGATTGCGGTCGGTCAGGGCAAAAAGAGCCTCGGCGTCGGCCAATTGCAAACGCCGCAGGACCACCTCATGGTCGAGATCGAACCGGCACAACCGCTCTGTCCTTCACTCCCTATTCGGACGCCGCCTAGCGCGAGCCGGCGTACTTGCCCCGGTAGTAGCGCCCGAACTTCGCCGTATCGCCGCGAGCCTTGTTCAGGAAATGAAGCACGTCAATCGCCGCCTCCTTGCCGCTGATGTAGGCGCCATGGATCGCCAGGGGCTGATAGCTGCGGCGGTACGCGGGCGCCGTCGCTTCGCCGGCCCAGAACAGCGGCAGAGTCTGCAGTGGGTTCTTCAAGGCCTCGCGCGCCTTGTGCGGCGGGACCTTGCTCCGGTTTGCCGGCACGAAGCCCAAAAAGGAGTTGCCGCCCAGGGCGAAGGGATCGCGGGACCAGTCGTTGCGCCGGTAGCTGGGCTGGAACTGACCGTTGCGGTCCTTCCTGCCGGCCAGCAGATCTTCCATCTTCCAATCCTTGCCGCGCCCGTAGACCCGCGAGACGGCATCGAACACGATGCGCAGCGCGGTGGCATCGTCCTTGGCCGCGATGCGCTTGTGGTCCTGGTTCATCATCAGGGCGGTCAGGACGTGGGGGCCGTTATGCTCCTTGGGAAAGGAGGAGAAGAAAGTGCGGGCTTTGCCCTTCGGGTTGCTCAGCACCGTCATGTGCCCGGCGGAATAGCCGCCATCGTCGATCCAGGCCCGCTCCTTGAATTCAAGGCTGAACTTGGTGATCGGCCCCATGCGGACAACCGCCAGGGCGTCGCGTTTCTTCGGCGGCAGCAGGGGACCGAAAATCGCATCGCCTTCACCGCTCTCGGGGTTCAGCATGCCGGCCGAAAAGGTGCAGATCCCGGAACTGGCGCGGTAGCTCTTGCCGCTTTGCAGCGTCACCTCGATGGTCTTGTCCGCCAGTTTCTCGACCTTCACGACCTTGGCGTTGGCGGCGCCCTTACGGCTCTTCACCACCACCCCGCCCGACTTTTGGAACTGCTTGGCGATGGCGCCCGGCAAGCTGTCGTTACCGCAGACCCTGGACTTCCCGCCGGCGCCGGATTCCATGCGGAACTCGATGGGCTCCAACAGCTGCGAGGGAATCTCGTCGGAGGCGATCCCGGCGATGGAGAGCTCGTCGAGCCCGCCCGGCGTGTGGGCGGTCAACGTGTACTCCAGCAGGTCGCGGGCCAGTGGGCCCAGGGTCTCTTCTTCGGCGCAGCGCGCGGCAAAGGCCCGCGCCGACAGGTCCGCTTTTCGCCTGAAGTCGAAGTCCTTCAACCGATCGAGACACTTCGGCACTTCCCACAACTGCGGCTGGCCGATCACCTCGCCCAGCATGCGGGTGCGGCTCCAGCGTGGAAAGAACAGGCGGTTGCGCGGGATGCGCAGGAAGCCCATGCCGCACTTGTGCAGCGCCGAAGCGGTAAAGCCCTGCTGGTGCACCTCGTCCCAGAACTCCTGATAGCGCTCTTTCTCTTCGACGTGGATGTACTCCGCGCCGGCCTCCACCGGAATCGGCTTGCCGTCCTTCTTCACGAATCCGCGGTCCGAATGAATACGGCCGCCAATGCGGTCGGCACCTTCGATCAGGAGCACCGACAGGCCGGCGATCTGGAGGTCGCGTGCGGCCGTCACGCCGGCGATGCCAGCGCCCAGCACGATACAATCGAACGAATTGCTTGCCATCTCTGGTCCCCTCTCTTCTTGGTGTTTGCCTCGAAGCCGGGTCATGGCTGTGCTTGCGCGCAAAGCCAGGTCCTCGCAAACCCGTGCCAGGAGACGTCGCGGTCACTCTACAGCTAAAATTTGCCGGACAGTGTGACTTTTGCCACTAGAAACACGAGCACAGTCCGCGCGCGACTGCGCCAGCGACACTTCCTAAAGAAGGAATGCGGCGGCCAGTCCAAGAAAGGCGAAGAAGCCGATCACGTCGGTGACGGTGGTGAGGAAGACGGTCGAGGCGATGGCCGGATCGACGCCGATCCGCTCGAGGCCGAGCGGGATCAAGGTGCCGCTCAAACCCGCGACGAACAGGTTGATGACCATGGCGGCCCCGATCACCAGGCCGATTTCGGGCGCGTCGAACCAGTACCAGGCTATCGCGCCGGTGACCAAGGCGAAGATGACTCCGTTGATCAGACCGACCAGGATCTCCTTGCCGATGAAGCGCCTGGCGTTGGTCGCCGTCAGGTCTTTCATGGCCAGCGCACGCACCGCCACGGTCAGGGTCTGGGTCCCGGCGTTGCCGCCCATGGAGGCCACGATCGGCATCAGAACGGCAAGCGCCACAAGGCGTTCGATGGCGCCCTCGAAAAGGCCGATGACCAGCGAGGCGACCACGGCGGTGATCAAGTTCACGCCGAGCCAGGAGAGCCGCGAGCGCGTGGTCGCGATCACGTCCTCATAGAGGTCGGTCTCGCCCACGCCGCCCATCTTCATCAGGTCGTCTTCGGCCTCCTCGTCGATGATGTGAACCACGTCGTCGACGGTGATGACGCCGACCAGTCGGCCGTCGTCATCCAGCACCGGCGCCGAGACCAGGCCGTACTGGCGAAAAAGATAGGCCACCTCCTCCTGTTCCATGGCAACCGGGATCGCCTTCAATTCGGTATCCATAATCTCGGTCAAGGGAACCGGCCGGCGGGTGCGCATGACCCGGCTGAGGGGGATGCCGCCGACCGGGTGGTGCTTGGGGTCGACCACGAAAAGATCGTAGAAATCGTCCGGTAGCTCGTCGGATGCCCGCATGAAATCGATTGTCTCGCCGACGTTCCAGCTCTCGGGCACCACCACGACCTCGCGCTGCATCAGGCGGCCGGCCGATTCGTCGGGATAGGTCAGACCCTCTTCCACCAGGGCGCGATAGGCCTGGGGCAGGTCGGCGAGGATGCGCTGCTGCACCTCCTCGTCAAGGTCCTCGATCACCTCGATGGCGTCGTCGCTGTCGAGTTCGCTGAGGGAGCGCGCGAGCTGCTTGGGCTCGAGGGCCTCGATGACGTCCTCGAGGATCGACTCGTCGAGGTGGGCCAGAACCTCGGCGTTCATCGCGGCGCCGATGGCGCGGACCACCCGTTCGCGTTCGTCGCGCCCGAGGCTTTCCAACAGGTCGGCCTGATCGGCTTCGTGCAGATCCTGGACCAGGGCGGCGGCCCGGTCGCCGTCCTCGGCGGCGAGCGCGTCTTGAACCGCCTGGATCACCTCGTCGGTGAGGCCGAAGAGATCCTCCGAGACTTCGGGGAGCCAGGGCTCGTTATCGTCGCTATCCGGTGGCAGGTGAGTCATGGAGCTCAGCCTTCGGTGGCGGAAATCGCGGCGGTGCCTCCTCCTCCGTCGCGATCCTGGGCATCGACCACGGCAACGGCGGTGATATTGACGATGCCGCGCGCTGTAACCGATGAGGTGACGACATGGGCCGGTGCCGCGGTGCCCACCACCATCGGGCCGACCAGCAGACCGTCGCCGAGCTCCTTCAGCAGATTGAAGGCGATATTGGCGGCGTCCAGGTTGGGCATGATCAAAAGATTGGCGGGGCCTTCCAGCAGCGACTCGGAAAAGGCATTGGCGCGGGTGGTCTCGTTGACCGCGGCATCGGCGTGCATTTCGCCGTCGACCTGAAAGTCGGGCTTGCGGGCATGGATCCGCCGTACCGCCTCTCGCATCTTCAAGGCCTGATCGTTGTCCGTGGTGCCGAAATTCGAATGGCTGACCAACGCGACCTTGGGCTCGATGCCGAAGCGGCGCACCGTCTCGGCCGCCAGGAAGGTCATCTCGACAAGCTCATCGACGTCCGGGTCTGGCGTGATGTGGGTATCCGAGATGAAGATCGTACCGCGCTTGAGGATCAGGAGGGTCAACGCCGAGAGGTCGCGGACGCCCTCGGCGCGCCCGATTACGGTCTGAATCGTGTTCATATGGTGGCGGTAGCGGCCAACGGCGCCGGCCACCATGGCATCGGCATCGCCCAGGCGAAGCGCCAGGGCGGCGATCACCGAGTTGTCGGTGCGCACCGCACGGCGCGCAGCCCGCGGCGACACGCCGCGCCGGCCGAGCAGTCGGTGATAGGTCTCGGAGTAGTGGTTGAAACGCGGATCGTCGCTCGGATCGATCAAGGCGAAGTCCCGGCCTGGCTGGATGCGCAGGCCATAGCGCCGGATGCGATCGGCGATGACTTCGGGTCGCCCGACCAGGATCGGCTGCGCCAGTCCCTCGTCGCTGACCACCTGGACCGCGCGCAGCACCCTCTCGTCCTCGCCCTCGGCATAGATCACCCGTTTGGACGCTTCGCGCGCACGGGTGAAGACCGGCTTCATCAGATTGCCGGAACGGAAGACGAAGCGCTCCAGTTGGGCCTGATAGGCCTCGAAGTCGGCGATCGGCCGGCTCGCCACGCCGCTCTCCATGGCCGCCCGGGCCACTGCCGGCGCGATCTTCAAAATAAGGCGCGGATCGAAGGGACTGGGAATGACATAGTCCGGCCCAAAGGATTTGCTGTCGCTGCCTGTCGCCTTGGAGACGATGTCGCTGGATTCCGCTTCCGCCAGGTCCGCGATGGCTTTCACGCAGGCCACCTTCATCGGCTCGTTGATCGCCGTCGCGCCGCAATCGAGCGCGCCGCGAAAGATGTAGGGAAAGCAGAGCACGTTGTTGACCTGATTGGGGTAGTCCGAACGTCCGGTGCAGATGATCGCATCGGGTCGCACGCCACGCGCCAGATCCGGCATGATCTCCGGGTTGGGATTCGCCAGGGCCATGATGATCGGCCGATCGGCCATCTCGGCCACCATCTCCGGCTTCAGGACCCCACCGGCCGAGAGCCCCATGAAGATATCGGCGCCGGCAATGACCTCGGCCAGTTTGCGCGCCTCGGTTTCCTGCGCAAAGGCCGCCTTCCAGGGGTCCATCTCCTCGCTGCGGCCTTCGTAGACCACGCCGGCGATGTCGGTCACCCAGATGTTCTCGCGCTTCATGCCCAGGGCGATGAGCAGGTTGAGGCAGGCGATCGAGGCGGCGCCCGCCCCCGAGGCCACCAGCTTGACCGATCCGATTTCCTTGCCGACTACCTTCAGCCCGTTATAGACCGCCGCCGTGACGATGATCGCCGTACCGTGCTGGTCGTCGTGGAACACCGGTATTTTCATGCGCTTCTTCAGCGCTTCCTCGACGATGAAGCAGTCGGGCGCCTTGATGTCTTCCAGGTTGATGCCGCCGAAGGTTGGCTCCAGCGCCGCCGTGACCTCGATCACCCGCTCGGGCTCGCGGGCGTCCAGTTCGATATCGAACACATCGATTCCGGCAAACTTCTTGAACAGGACCGCCTTGCCTTCCATCACCGGCTTGGAGGCGAGCGGCCCGATATTGCCGAGTCCGAGCACCGCCGTCCCGTTGGTCACCACGCCGACCAGATTGGCCCTGGCGGTCAGGGTGTTGGCCTCGGCAGGGTCCTCGGCGATGGCCTCGCAGGCCACCGCGACACCCGGCGAATAGGCCAGAGCCAGGTCGTGCTGGGTGCCCATCGGCTTGGTCGCGGCGATCTCCAGCTTGCCGGGCTTGGGAAATCGATGATAGGCAAGCGCGGCCTGCCTCAGGTCTTCTGCCATTTCGACGTTCCTCCTAGAGACCGTGGCCCAAAGACCGTGAATTGCGATTGACCCCGGGTCAGATTCGCTAATTTGCAGACTAACCGCGCCACACTTGGGCGGAAAGGCGCAATCCTGCTACCATGACGCCCATGACCGACTCGCTTCTTGCCACAGCCCCCCCGCTCACAGCCCCGCAGTGGCGCCAGGCCGAAGACCTGGTGCCTTACGACGAGGCCGTCGCGGCCATGGAGCGCCGCGCCGCGGCGATCCGCGCCGGCACGGCAGCGGAACTGGTCTGGCTGCTCGAGCACCCGCCGCTCTACAGCGCCGGCACCAGCGCCCAGCCCGGCGACCTGCTGACGCCCGATCGCTTTCCGGTCTTTCGCACCGGCCGCGGCGGCCAGTACACCTATCACGGCCCCGGCCAACGCGTGGCCTATGTCATGCTCGACCTGCAACGCCGCGGCCCCGACCTCAGGCGCTACGTCTGGCAGCTCGAGGAGTGGGTCATCCGGGCCTTGGCCCGCTTCAACGTGACCGGCGAGCGGCGCCAGGGCCGGGTCGGCATCTGGGTCGTGCGCAAGGATGCCGGCGGCGGCCCGCGCGAAGACAAGATCGCCGCCATCGGCGTGCGGGTCCGGCGCTGGGTCACCTACCACGGCATCGCCATCAACCTGGAGCCCGACCTGGAACACTTCTCGGGCATCGTGCCCTGTGGCATCGCCGCCGACGGCCCGACCCGCTTCGGTGTCACCTCCCTGGTCGATCTCGGTCTGCCGGTCACCATGGCAGACCTGGACGTCGCCCTGCGCGACACCTTCGAGGGCGTTTTTACCTAGGTGTCGCGTCTCGCCGGGTCGGTCATTCTTGAAAGTTGCCGTCGAGCGCCCCGCGGAGTGCCCTGGCAAGATCTTCCATCTGGAAAGGCTTGTTCAAGAGCACGTTGTCCGGACCGAGTATCCCGTTGCGCTTGGCCGCCTCTGCCGGGTAGCCCGACATGAAGATCATCGCCAGACCCGGAATGCGCCGGCGCAAGTCCGCGGCAAACTCAGGGCCGCTCACACCGCCTGGCAGCACCACGTCAGACAGGACCAGGTCGAACTTCTCCCCCCGGTCCAACAGCAACTTCGCGCTCGCGGCGTCGGCCGCCGAGACCGCCCTGTAACCCAATTTCTTCAGCATGGCCTCGGCCAGCGCGCGAACATCGTCGTCGTCCTCGATGACCAGGACCGCCTCGCCCTTGCCCTGCGGCACCCCTGGAACTGGAATCGCGCCTTCCGGATCGAACGATCCCTCGGCGCACAGGAGGTAAAGCTTCACCGTCGTGCCATGGCCAATCTCGCTGTAGATCGTAACGTGCCCGCCCGACTGCTTGACGAAACCATAGATCATCGACAGGCCCAACCCGCTGCCCTGGCCCACCTCCTTGGTGGTAAAAAAGGGCTGGAATGCCTGGGCCTGGACCTCGGCTGACATTCCCGTGCCGCTATCGCTCACCGAGAGGACCACATAGTCGCCTGCCGCGACATCCGGGATACGCGCCGCAAAGGCCTCGTCCAGACGGACGTTGTGACAGCCGATCGTGAGCTTTCCGCCACTTTGCATGGCGTCGCGCGCGTTGATCGCGAGATTCAGAAGCGCGTTCTCCAGCTGTCCGGGGTCCGCCATCACGGGGGCGAGGTCGTCCGCCGCCGTGGTTTCGATTTCAATGGTCGCGCCCAAGGTCCGCTTGAGCAGATCCGTCAAGCCAGCGACCAGAGTCGCAAGATCGGTCGAGCGGGCCGCCAAGGGTTGCAGGCGGGAAAAAGCGAGCAGCCTATGGGTCAGTTCCGCTCCTCTTGCCGAAGCCCGCAGGATCGCCTGCGTCAGGACTTTGTCTTCTCCGGCCTTGTCGTCGAGCAACTCCGCATTGCCTTGGATGACGGCCAACAAGTTATTGAAGTCGTGCGCCACGCCACCGGTCAACTGGCCGACGGCTTCCATTTTCTGAGCCTGTTTCAGGCGCTCCTCGGCCTTTTTCTCCTCGGTCAGGTCGCGCAGATAGGCGGTTATGATGTGACTCTTGTCGCTGACCTGGGCGGTGATGGCGACCTCAAGCGGAAACTCTTCGCCATTTGCCCGCCGGCCAATGGTTTCCACGCGCTGGCCTATCATCTTCGTTTCGCTGGTTTGGAGGTAGCGTTCGAAACCTGCGGTGTGGGCATCGCGCAAGGCAGCTGGAATGATGAGACTGACCAAGGTCCGCCCCACAACGGCGTGGCGCGGATAGCCGAAGGTTCCTTCCGCCGCGGTGTTCCATTCGATAATGCGGCCTGCGCGGTCGATCGAAATGACGCAATCCGGCGCCGTGTCGAGAATGGTTGCCTTAAGCGCATTGCTTTCATGCAGTTCGGATGTGCGCTCTTCGACCCTTCGCTCCAGCTCGTCGCGGTATCGCGTCAGATCTTCTTCCGAACGCTTGCGTTCGGTTATGTCTTGAACCGTTCCGGTCTGCTCCATCGCCCGACCGTCGTGGCCGCAAACCGTCTCGCCTATCTCCAGCACGTGGCGGATCTCACCGTCGGGCCGAACGATGCGATATTCGATCTCATAGTCCAGGGCGCCCGCATCGAAGCGCTGGAACTCCTTCTCGACCCGCTCGCGGTCTTCGGAATGGATCACCCTTTTCCTCTGCGCACCTAGAAGCTTCGGTACCTCTTCAATGGCGACGCCGAGTATTCGCGCGTACTCCTCGGAACAGGAAATCAACCTGTTTCCAGGAATATCCCAACACCAGTTTCCGATCCGGGCCTGGCGTTGGGCGCGACTGAGCGCCGCCTGGCTCAGCCGGAGAGCCTGTTCCGCGTCCTTCAACTCGGTGAGGTCCTGCACAATGCCGATTGAGTACTTTTTTAAACCATCCGCGCTGAAGATCGGCTCTCCGACCTCGCGAAGATGAAGATAGGTCCCATCCGCCGAACTCTCACGGAAGTCGACGGTGTAGCGACGACCAGCCGCAATCGACTCTTCGGTGGTCTTCGTGTAGTGCGCCCGGTCGTCGGGGTGGATGAAGCGGGTGACTCCCTCGCCGTCGCCGCGGGTCGCCAGGTAGTCCTCGACAGACTGACCAAAGATCAGAGCCAACTCTTCCGCGCAGTGGACGCATTCATCGCTGGTGTCGTCCCAGACCCACGCGCCCATGCGGGCGATGAGCATGGCCTGTTTCAGCAAGGCCTCGCTCTGTTTCAGGGCCTCCTCGGACTTCTTTCGCGCCGTGATATCCTGCAGGAAACCGAACGAGCGGACGAGGGAGCCCCCTTCGTCGAAGGCTGGCTCCGCCTTTTCCCGAACATCGATGTAACTTCCATCTTGCCGCTGAATCCGGAACTCGACTTCATAGCCCTGGCGCTTTTCGGCAAGCCCGTTGACAACTTCGCCGTATCGCTGGCGATCCTCGGGATGGACGGAGGCGATGTCGGCCGCCAGGGAAGACTGCCTGAGAAACGCCTCAACCGAGAGACCGTGCATCCGCGCCAGCTCTTGGGAACAGTAAGTGCACTTGTCCTCCACCTCGTCCCATTCCCAATGCCCCAGCCCGGCCAGGCGCT
This sequence comes from Kiloniellaceae bacterium, assembly GCA_021776195.1. Next base: position 14,070 of record JAJFGK010000110.1, read on the forward strand.
CGGTCTGATTGTAGAGGACATCGGTGTCCGGCAGCGCTGGTTCGCCTCCAGCATCGATGGCCTGCAAATATTCCATCGGTACAAGCGCCACCCGCGCCTTGCCGCGGCGTTCGATCGCGATTGGCACTTTCTCGGTGGCGACCCGCCGCAGCAGCTCGGCGAATCTCGTGCGCGCCTCGGTGGCGCCGATTGTTTCCATTGGTCTCGTCCCCAGCCAGATCCAAACGTACGTTTCGCACAAGTCTGTGGGGGAGGAAAGCACCGCAGACAGGTTTAAACGGTGGTTTTGGCCGATGAGGGCGCCGCTCCACATTTTGCTGCCGCTTGACGGTTCTGGTCCCGTCGCCGACATTCGAGCCAGGCCCTGACGGAAACGCACGACCGGCAAGGACGACGATGGGGGGGAAGTTTTGTTCTTAGCGACAGACCACATCCGGTCCGACGAGGCCCCGCCGGGGAACTGCGGTTTCCGCGAGAGCGATTGGCATGTCCTGGCGGGTTTCTGGCACCCGGTCGCCTTTGCCCATGACGTTCCGAGCGATAGGCCTCTGGCGGCGCGGTTGCTCGACCTCGACCTGGTGGTTTACCGGACCACGGCGGGTATCACCGTGGCCGAGGACCGCTGTCCGCACCGTGGCACGCGCCTTTCAGGCGGCTGGCTGCGCGACGACCTGCTGATCTGCCCGATGCACGGGCTGCATTTCGACGGCGCCGGGCGCTGCCGCAAGATCCCCTCGATCGGCGATCCCAACCCGACCATCCCGGCCAAGCTCTGCCTGCGCCGCTTCCAGGCCGTCGAGCACCACGGACTGATCTGGACCTGTTTGAAACCCGAGCCGCTCTGGCCCCTGCCGCAATGGGAGGGGATCGGCGATCCGGCTTTGACCAAGGTCTTCGTGCCCTCCGACACCTGGCAGGCCTCGGCCGCCCGCCACGTCGAAAACTTCAACGACCTAGCGCACTTTCCCTTCGTCCATCTCGGGTCCTTCGGCGACGACGACGCAACGGCCTTCCCGCTCTATAAGGTCGCGGAGACCGACGACGGCCTGGCCTTTTCGGTTCCCTATGTCGAAGGCGGCAACCGCTTTCCCGACTGCGTCGAGGGCGACAAGCGCGCGGTCACCTACAGCTTTCGTTTGACCTTCCCCTTCTCGACCCTCCTCGTCGTCGACCCGGAGGGCTCGGATTTCGTGCACTACTTCGCCGACACGGTCTGCCCGGTCTCGGCCGGCGAGACCAAAATCTTCCAGCAGCTGACCGACACCACGGGCGATCCCGACGGGGACTATTGGATCAAGGATTCGCTCCTGATCAACGACGAGGACAAGCCCCTGGTGGAGGGTCAGCAGCCGATGGAACTGCCGCTCGACCTGGCGGCGGAAATCCACATCCCCGCCGACCGCCTGTCGGTCGCCTACCGCCGGGCCCTGTCCGGCCGCTTCGGACTCGGGGCACCGGCCCAGGGGGAGGCAGTCCAGACATGACCAAGCTCCCCGGCGAAGCGGACTGGGTTGCCGTCGGCGGCAGCGACGAACTCGCGCCGGGCGCCGTGCGCCGGGCCACGCTCTTGGGCCGGGACCTGGCGCTTTGGCGTGGCGAGTCCGGGCGCTTCCATGCTTGGGACAACCGCTGCCTCCACCGCGGCTCGCGCCTGTCGCTCGGCTTCGTGCGCGGCGACCGGCTGGCCTGCCGCTATCACGGCTGGCACTACGGCGAAGACGGGATCTGCAGCCTGATCCCGGCCCACCCGGCCATGACCCCGCCGGACAGCGTCTGCGTCCCGCGCTATGCCGCCGCCGAGGCCGGCGGGTTGCTCTGGGTCAGCCTTGCCGGGCCAGACGCGCCGCCGGCCGTCGAAGATTTCACCTACTGTCGCAGCCTGGCCCTGACGCGCGGCGCCGAGGAACTTGCCGGGCGTCTCGCCTGTCTGATCTTTCCGCCGGCGGCCCTGGCAACCGGGTCCGGTCCCCATCGTTCCTGGATCTACCGGCGCGACGGCGCGGCCGTTATCTGGTCCAACGGCGAAGCTGCCGGCACCCGTTCGTGTTACGACGTCGCCGAACCGGCCCCGGGCCTGACGGCGATCACGGCACGGACCGAGGGCCTGCCGGACGAGACCCGCCTTCTGGCCCTTCAGCCGGTGAGCGACAGCCGCACGATCCTGCACCTTTCCCTGGCCGACCAGAGTGGCGGCGCCCTGGCGGCACGGCCAGCCGCCGCGCAGTGGGCGCAACGGCTGCGCTGGTTTCTGGAGCAGGAGGGCCGCGAGGCGGTCTCCTATAATCCCTGGTCCGGCGAAAGGAGCAGCGCATGACGGCCGCCATCGATCCCTTCGCGCTCGACCAGTGGTACGTGATCGCCAGCAGCCTCGAGCTGCGCCCGGACCGGCCGCGCGTCACCACGCTCATGGGCCAGGACATCCTGGCCACCCGCGACAGCGCGGGTCACGCCCGGATCCAGCGGCGCGGCCGGCAGACCGGCGATCTGGCCCCCCTGCCCTGCGAGGAGCGCTACGGCTACCTCTGGACCAGCCTGGGCCAACCCAACAAGCCCCTGGTCGACATGCCGGAGTTCGAGGAGGAAGGACGCCGACTGGTGATTTGCGGCGTCATAACTGTCAAGACTTCGGGCCCGCGCATCGTCGAGAACTTCCTCGACATGGCGCACTTTCCCTACGTTCACCCTGGGGTCCTGGGCTCGGAAGAGGCCACCGAGGTGGCCACCTACAAAGTCGAACACCGGGAAGACGTCGACGAGCTCTGGGCAACCGACTGCGGCTTCAAGCAGCCCCAGGCCATGGCGGCCTCGGCCGGCGAGACCGAGGTGGACTATCTCTACCGGGTCGCCGAGCCCTTTTCCTCGGTGCTCTACAAGACCAGTCCGGGACGGCCCGACGCTTTCGACCTGATTGGGATCCTCATCCAGCCGCGCGAAGAGACTGTCTCCGACGTCCACTGCTTCATGCTGGTTTATGACGACAGCTCCAGCGACGAGTACCTGGTGCAGTGGCAGCAGTCGATCTTTCTTCAGGATCGCGTCATTCTGGAGAATCAGAAACCCGCGCGCCTGCCCCTCGACCCCAAGGCCGAGCTGCCGGTCCGGGCCGACGCCATGGCGACGGCCTACCGCAAGTGGCTGCGCGATCACGGCCTGACCTACGGCGTCGTACCGGTCGGATGAGGGTGCGATGAGCTTGACACTTCACGAGTTCCTGCTGTCGGGAAGCTGCTACAAGGTGCGGCTCCTGCTCGCCCTGCTGGGCCTCGATTACGAGCAAAGGCTGGTCGACTACTATCCCGGCCGGCGCCACAGGGAGCCGGACTTCCTGGCGCTCAATCCCCTGGGCCAACTGCCGGTCCTGAGCGATGGCGACCTGGTGCTGCGCGACGCCCAGGCGATTCTGGTCTACCTCGCCTTGAAGTATGACCCTGAGAATCGGTGGTATCCGAACGAGCCGGCGGCGCGCGGCCAGGTCGCCATGTGGCTGGCCTTTGCCGGCGGCGAGTTGATGCAGGCCTCGGCGGCCCGCCTCCACGACCTGCTGGGCTACGAACTCGACATCGAGGCCGCCCGCGCCGGCGCCCAGGCCGCGCTTCGGGTTCTGGACGATCATCTGATCGAACAGGGGTTTCGCGGTCAGGACTGGATCGTCGGCGACCGCCCCACCATTGCCGACATTGCCTGCTTTCCTTACAGCGCCCTCAGTCACGAAGGCGGCGTCGAACGCGACGACTACCACGCCCTGCAGCGCTGGCTGCGCCGCGTCGCCGGCTTGCCGGGCTTCATCGATATGGCGGGAATTTCTGTCTAGTTCGCCTCGGTCAGGATTTCGCCGTAACGCTCGACGATGTAGTCGCCGGCCAGGATCGGCTCGTAGCGCGCCGGCTCCTCTTCGCCGACACAGCTCGGCAGACATTCGATCTTCGTGGTGTAGCTCGGTGCGGCAAAGAAGACCGTCGAGTAGCGGTGCCGGTCGGAGCGATTGATGACGCGGTGCACCGTGGAGACGAAGAGGCCGTTGCTCCAGCGCTCCAGCATGTCGCCGACATTGATCAGAAAGGTCCCGGGCCGGTAGGGCGCATCGATCCATTCGGCGGCGGCATTGAGCGCCTGCAGGCCGCCCACCGGGTCCTGCTGCAGAATGGTGAAGCAATCGAAGTCCGAATGCGCCCCGGTGCCGATCTGGGCCTCGTCCTCGACCACGGGTTGGGGCGGATAGTGCAGGATGCGCAGGATATCGAGCGGCTTTTCCAGCAGGCCGAGAAAGATGTCCTCGGGCAGTTCCAGGGCCAGCGCGAAGGCCCGGTAGAGACGCAGGCTGAGGGCCGTGACGCTGCGGTAGTAGTCCTCCATGGCCGGCCGGAAGGCGGGCATCGCCGAGGGCCATTGGTTGGGGCCGTAGAGCGGGTTGCCGGCCATGACGTCGGGGTCGTCCAACCCGAGCTCGATGGCCATGTCGAAGGTCTCTTTCAGGTCGCCCTTGGAGGTCGAGTTGTTCTTCTCTCCGAAGAGCGGGATGTAGCCCCGGTTGAACGCGGATTTGGAGACATCGATCTCCAGCTTGGCGGCCTCGGGCAGATCGAAAAATGCCTGGCTCGCCTGAAACAGCGCCTCGTTGGCACTCTCGGGAACGCCATGGCCTTCGATGTAGAAGAAGCCGATATCGATGCAGGCCCGGCGCAGGTCTTGCGCCAGACCGGTCTTGGCCTGGCGGTCGCCGCCGTCGAGGGCCGCCAGGTCGATCACCGGGATCTCGCTCAGGGCCACGCGTTTGGAGGTCAGGCCCGGCGTCGCCCCCGAGACTTTGCGCAGAGTAACACCGGTGTCGAGGTCGGCCATGTCAGGCTCCCTTGTTGCTCGATCAGTGCCGGTCCTGGCGGGTATAGGCCTGGCCCAGGTTCGCGGGCTCGTTCGAGGCCCGGTCACCGCGCAGGCTGGCCAAGACCAGAATTCCCAGGGTGGCGAGGTAAGGTAGCATCATCATGAGATAAACCGGAACATCGGCGCCGGTCGCCTGCACCCGGGGGATCAGCGCCTCGATGGCGCCGAACAGCAAAGCGCCGGCCAGGGCGAGACCCGGTCGCCAGCGCGCGAAGATCACCAGGCCGATGGCGATCCAACCGCGCCCGGCGATCATCCCCTCGACCCAGATCTGGCTGGAGGCGAGCGACAGGTAACCGCCCGCCGCGCCGAGAAATCCCCCGCCGACCACGACGGCCAGAAACCGGGTCACCAGCACGTTGACACCGGCGCTGTCGGCGGTCGCCGGGTCCTCGCCCACCGCCCGCAGCCGGAGCCCGACCAGCGAACGGAACAGCCCGGCCCAGACCAGGAATGTCACGGCCAAGGCGAGATAGGTCAGCAGGTTCTGACCAAACAGGACAGGCCCGATCCCGGGCAGCGCCGAGAGGCCGCCCCAGTCCAGCCGGTCGAAGCCCACCAACGGTTTGCTGATATGGTGGCGGCCGAGCAGCCCGGTCAGACCCGCGCCCAGGGCCACGACAATCAGCCCGGTCACCACCTGATTGGTGCGCAGATAGACCGTCGCCAGCCCGAAAACCGCGGCCATGGCGGCCCCGGCCACGATGGCGCCGAGCAGCCCCAGGACCGGGGCCTGCCAGGTCAGGCTGACCAGGGCGCCGGCCAGGGCGCCGCAGGCCATGATTCCCTCGGCGCCCAGGTTCAGAACCCCGGCCCGCTCGTTGATGATCAGGCCAAGGCAGGCCAGCAGCAGCGGCGCCGCATAGCTTGGCGTCGCCGCCAGCCAGTGGATCAGAAACTCGCTCACGGCTTTGCCTCCAGGGTTTCGCCCCGGTGGCGCACCAGACGGAAGCGGGCAAAGAAATCCACCGCGACGACGGACAGGAGAATGACCGACTCGACCACCAGGATCACCGCCTGAGGCAACTGGTAGAAGGTCTTCAAGGTGTCGCCGGCGGTGAAGAGCCCGGATACGGCCAGGGTGACCGGGATGACCGCCAGGGGATTGAAGCGGGCCAGAAAGGCCACCAGGATCGCGCTGAAGGTGTAGCCGTGGGCAATATACTGGGTCAGGCGGTACTCCTGCCCGGCGACGATGGAAAAGCCGGCCAGCCCACAGAGGCCGCCGGCCAGCAAAACCGCGATGACCAGGGTGGCGGTCACCGGCAGGCCCGCGGCCCGGGCGCTGCGCGGGTTCTCGCCGACCGCGGTCAGATAGAACCCGAAACGGCTCGCCAGCATCAGATAGGAAACGACCGCCGCGACCGCCAGGGAGAGCCATAGGCCGCTATGGATGTGGCCCCAGCCGAGGCGAGCGAGCCGTTCGGTCCCCTCGTCGAAGGCCTCGGAGACCGGAAAACCGATTCCCGAGCCGCGCCAGTCACCGTAGAGCAGGTGCTGGGCCAGCAGGAAGGCCACATAGGTCAGCATGAGGGTGGCGATCACCTCGTTCACGCCCAGGCGCAGCCGCAGGAAGACCGGCAGGCCGATCCAGGCCGCCCCGGCGGCAAAGCCGGCCAGCCCCATGATCCAGATCCTGATCGAGGGATCGCCGAAGTCATGAATCGAAACCGCCGTGGCGGCGATGGCCCCGAGCCAGATCTGCCCGTCGACCCCGATGTTCCAGAACCGGAGCTTCAAGGAGACCGCCGAGGCGAGCCCGACCATGAGCAGCGGCACCGCCCCGGTGACGGTCTGGGCAAACCCCGGGCCGCTGGTGAAACTGTAGAGAATGAATTCCTCGAGGATCGCCTGAAGGCCGACGCCGCTGGCCAGCAGGATCGCCACCGCCAGGACCAGGCCCAGGGCGATGCCGCCGGCCAAGGTCGCGGCCTGCAGCCGGGCCGGCGTATCCTGGCGCGGCAAGAGAGACCAGGTTGCTCCCTGCGGTCCCGTAGTGGGTATGCCTGGGCTAGGCATGGCCGGCCATCAGCGCACCGATCCCAGCGCGACCGATCTCATCGCTGGCGAAGGGGCCATGGAGACGGCCACGGCTCATCACCGCGATCCGGTTGGACAGGCGCAGCACCTCGTCCAGGTCCTCGCTGATCAAGAGACAGGCGCTCCCGGCCTCGGCCGCCGCGACAATGGCGCTGTGCACCGCCTGACAGGCCCGGATATCGAGCCCTCGGGTCGGCGCGTGGGCGACCAGCAGAGCCGCGCCCTCCGCCAACTCGCGGGCCAACAAGAGCTTCTGCGCATTGCCGCCGGAAAAAAGGCGGGTTCGCGTTTCAGGCTGGCCGCCGATGATCTGGTTCGCCGCGAAGGCCGCCACGGCATCGCGCCGCATCGCCGCCCGGTCCAGCCACCAGGAAGCCCCGTAGCGTCCGGTTGGCACGGCGGTGATCGCCAGGTTTTCGTAGGCCCGGTGATCCGGCAGCAGGGCATAGGCAAAGCGGTCGGCCGGGACCAGCCGCAGGCCCCGACGCCGGCGCTCGGCCACCGGCAGGGTCGCCACTTCATGGCCGTCGATCCGGATCGAGCCCTGCACATGACCGCGCAGCCCGGTAAGCGCCTCGACCAGTTCGGACTGGCCGTTGCCACCGACCCCGGCGATCCCAAGGATCTCGCCACCACGCACCGCCAGGGTCAGCGCCTCGACCGCCGCGCCACCGCTGGCGCGGGGCACCGTCAGACCGGCGATTTCCAGGCGCTCGACCGGTGGGCCTTGCGCGCCTCGCGGCGCCTGGGGCTCGCTCACGGTCTCGCCGACCATGACTTGGGCCAGGCGGGCCGCATCGAGATCGCCGGCCGGCTCGCCAGCCAGAACCGTCCTGCCACCGCGCATGACCGTCACCCGGTCCGCGTGGTCCAGGACCTCGCTCAGGCGATGGGTGATCAGCACCACGGCCTTGCCGGCCTCGGCCATGCGGCGCAGCAGGCCCAGCACCGCCTCGGCCTCCTCGTCGGTCAGGACCGATGTCGGCTCGTCGAGGATCAGGATATCCGTCCCCAAGATCACCAGCTTCAGGATCTCGACCCGCTGCCGTTCAGCGACGGAAAGGCTGCCCACCCGGGCCTCGGGCTCGACGGCAAAGCCCAGGTCCGCGGCGGCCTCGCGGGTCGCCTGGGCCGCCGCCGCGAGAGTCCTTGCCGCCAGGGCGGGACCGCAGGCCAGCAAAACGTTTTCCGCCACCGTGAAGGGGGCGACCAGCTTGAAGTGCTGATGCACCATGCCGACGCCCCGGCGGGTCGCGTCGGCCGGCCCGCGCAAGGCCACCGGCGCACCCGAGAGGCTCAGATGTCCAGCATCGGCGCTGTACAGGCCGCAGGCCACGTTCATCAGGGTCGACTTGCCGGCGCCGTTCTCGCCGAGCAGTCCGTGGACTTCCCCCCAACGCACGGCCAGCCCGGCGGCGGTCAGGGCGGCGACCCCGTCGAAGGCCTTGTCGATCCCCTCGAGCGCGAGCGCCGGGCCCGCCTCGTTCATTCCGGCCAGGGCTCCGCCCTCATTCCGGCATGGTTCCGATCACACCCTCGACGAAGTAGGTCATGCCCCAGAGTCCGCCCTCGTCCAGCACCTCGCCAGCCGGGACCACCAGCTCGCCGGCCTGGTTCTTCACCGGCCCGGCAAAGGGATTGAAGGTCCCGGCGATCATGGCCTGACGGGTATCGGCGATCTTCTTTTTCACATCCGCCGGCACGTCGGCGCTCAGCGGTGTGATGTCGGCCAGGCCCTGCTCGCCGGCCTCGAAACCGACCAGGGGCAGACCGGCGCCGGTCCAGTTGCCGGCCATGATCTTCTCCAACAGGGGAACATAGTAGACCTCCCAATTGAAGATGACCGAGGTCAAATGGCCCTTGGGCGCCGCCGCCGACATGTCGTTCTGGAAGCCGACGGAATGAGCCCCGGCGGCCTCGGCGGCGACCACCACGGCGGTCGAGGAAACATTGGTCGCGACCACATCGGCACCCTGCTCCAGGATCGCCTCGGCGGCCTGGCGTTCCTTGACCGGGTCGTACCAGGTGTTGACGAAGGTGGCGACGACCTCGACACCCGGCTTAACGGCTTGGGCGCCGCGCGCAAAGGCGTTCAGGTCCCAGTTCACCACCGAGACCGGAAAAGCACCGACAATGCCGATCTTGTTCGACTTGGTGACACCCCCGGCGGCCATGCCGGCCAGGTACCAGGCCTGATAGGTCCGCGCGTAGAAGGTCTCCAGGTTGGCGTGGGCCGTCTCGCCGGCGACGTTGACGAAGGCAACGCCCGGGTTGGCCTTGGCCGCCTCCAGCAACCCGTCGCCGAAGCCATAGGAGGTGCCGACGATGATGTTGAAGCCGCGCGCCAGGTAGAGGTCCACGACCTGCCGCACCGCCTCGGTGGTCTCCTCGACGTTCTCCACATAGGGGATCTTGACCCCGAGCGCTTCGACGGTTTTCTGGCGGCCCCGTTCGTGGGCCTCCGACCAACCACCGTCATTGGCCTGCGAGAAATAGATAAAGGCGATCTTGGGATCGCCCTCGATCGACACCTGCGCCTGCGCTCCCGGTGCCACCAGCGCCGCGCCGATCATGGCGATCAGCGCCACAAAACCAAAACGTCTCATCGTGAACTCCCTCCCCCAGTTTGTTATCAATCTGCTTGTTGGCGGCGATTGTGCGGTGATTCTGGCGGTCGAATCAAGCAAGCGGACGGTTTGATTCGACCAATAGGCGTCGCTATCCTGTGGATAGTCCCGCGGTGGGGGGCTTAGCCCTCGGCGGAAATTGCCTGAAAATGGGAGGCCGCGCTGTCCCGATTGCTGGAAGACGATTGGCAGCGACTCCCGCATAGCCACCTCGCGCGCGCGGAGACCCTTTGGTGACAGCCGCCGCTGGGCTGCCAACACCCGACATCGAAACCGTTGTGATCGGGGCCGGCGCGGTCGGCCTGGCGGTCGCCCGTGCCTTGGCGGCGGCGGGCCAGGAGGTCTTCGTTCTCGAGCGGCACGATTTGATCGGCTCGGAGACCTCGTCGCGCAACAGCGAGGTGATCCACGCCGGGCTCTACTACCCGCCGGGCAGCCTGCGGGCCCGCTTCTGCGTCGCCGGCAAGCAAGCGCTCTATCGCTTCTGCGCCGAGAACGGCGTGACGGCGCGGCGCTGCGGCAAGCTGCTGGTGGCCGCGGACGAAGCGGAGATCCCCCGGCTCGAGGCGATCATGGCCAATGCGCGCCAGAGCGGTGTCGAGGACCTGGTGCCGCTCACCGTGGCCGAGGCCCGGGCGCTGGAGCCCGAGATCGCCTGCGCCGCCGCCTGCCTCTCGCCCTCGACCGGCGTGATCGACAGCCACGGCCTGATGACCGCGCTGGAGGGTCACATCGCCAGCCGGGGCGGCCAGGTGGTGCTGAACACCCTGGTACAGGCCTTGTCGCGGCTGCCCAACGGGCTCTTCCAGCTGACGATCGAAACCGCGGGCACCCAGGACCGGATCACCGCCCGCCGGCTGGTCAACGCGGCGGGCCTGGGCGCCACGGCGATTGGCGACCTGCTGCACCGGGACGGTTCCTATCGCCCGCCGCGCACCTATCCGGCCAAGGGCCACTACTTCCAACTACTCGGCCGGGCGCCCTTCAAGCATCTGATCTATCCCCTGCCCCAGTCTGGATCCCTGGGCCGCCACCTGACCCTCGATCATGGCGGCAAGGTGAAATTCGGGCCGGATATCGAATGGCTCGACACCGGCCGGGACCCATCGGCCCACTACGACTTCGACGACCCCGATGGATCGCGCCTCAAGGTCTTCGAAGAGGCGATTCGCGGCTATTGGCCCGGCCTGCCCGACAAGGCCCTGGCACCGGACTACGTCGGCCTCAGGCCCAAGATCACGCGCCAGGGCGAGCCGGCCGCCGACTTCGCGGTCCACGGCGAGCCGGACCACGGGATCGCCAACCTGGTCGGCCTCTACGGCATCGAGAGCCCGGGTCTGACCTCATCGCTCGCCATTGCCGACCACGTCGCCGAGATGCTGGCCTGAGGCGCGTTACCCACCAGCCAGGGAGCGACCCGCCGACCGCAGATCGGCAAAGGCGGTATCGAGCCGGGCCGCGAGCCCCTCTTCGCCGGCGCGCAGCCATTTGCGCGGATCGTAGACCTTCTTGTAGGGCGCGCCGTCGTCGGGATCGATCTGATGCCGGAAGGCCTTGGGGTTTTTGCCGACATAGCCGCCGACCGCCTCGGCGAAGGCGAACTGTGTGTCGGTGTCGATGTTCATCTTGAACACGCCGTAATCGATCGCCGCTGATATCTTGTCTTTCTCGGACCCGGAGCCGCCGTGAAAGACCAGGTCCAGCGGATTGGCCGGCAGGCCGTGTCGCTCGGCCACGAGGGCCTGGGTGTCCCTGAGGATTTCCGGGCGCAGGCGGACGTTGCCCGGCTTGTAGACGCCGTGCACGTTGCCGAAGGAGGCGGCGACGCTGAAATGGCCGATGGGCGAGAGCCGCTCGTAGGCCGTCAGAACCTCCTCCGGCTGGGTGTAGAGGTTGGGGTTGTCGCTGACGTCGTCGTCGGACCCGACGCCGTCCTCCTCGCCCCCGGTCACGCCCAGCTCGATCTCCAGGCTCATCTCCAGGGGCACGAGCTTGTCGAGGACCCGGGCGCAGGCTGCGAGATTGTCGTCCAGCGGCTCCTCGGACAGGTCCAGCATGTGGGAGGAAAAGAGCGGCCGGCCCTCGGCCCCATAGTGACGCGCACCCTCGTCGATCAGCGCCTCGACCCAGGGGATCAGCTTGCGATTGGCATGATCGGTGTGGAGAACCGCGCAGACGCCGTAGTCGCGCGCCAGCAGATGGACATGGCGCGCCGCCGAGACCGCGCCCAGAACCCGGGCCCGGCCGGTGTCGGCCAGGCCCTGGCCGGCGAAGAACTGCGACCCGCCGTTGGAGAGCTGAATGATGACGTCGGCGCGATTGCGCGCCGCCGCCTCCAGCACGGCGTTGACCGAGTTGGTGCCGACCACATTGACCGCCGGCAGGGCATAACCGCCCGCCTTGCAGCGCTGCAGCAGGGTGCGATAGCTCGGGCCGTAGACGACGCCGGGCTCAAGGTCCGCCATAGTAGTCATTCCCTCTGTTCATAGCGTCTGATCTCAAACTCTTCGAAATCGGTCTCTTCCCAGTCCGCTGTCTGGACCTCGGCGACCGTTGCGTAGACCGGGCCCTGCCGGCAGACTTCGATCATGCGCTCGACCGTCGCCGCCGGGCCGCAGAACACCGCCTCGACCGCGCCATCGGGACGGTTGCGCACCCAGCCGGTCAGGCCCAGCGAGGTTGCCTGTATCAGTGTCCAGTGGCGAAAGCCAACGCCCTGGACCCGGCCCGAGATGATCGCCCGGACGCTGCGCCTGGCCTCCGTCATGGCGCGCCCTTCTCGCCATGGAGCGCGGCAATGGCGATCTCGATGGCGCGCTTGGCAAAGCCCTCCCAGCGATCGCGGCGCAGCCACTGGTCCTCGACGGTCAGGACCGGCGCGCCGGGTTGTTCGTGCAGCAGACGATTGCGCAGGCGGTGGAGCCAGACCAGTTCGTCCCGGGCGATATGCGGCAGGTCGGCGCCGAGCCGGTGGCCGCTTTCCCGGGCCTGGGATTCCACCACCGTCGCCGACAGGATCACGCAGGCCGCCCAGGCGCCGGCGCAGAAGACCGCCTGCAGATCGATCATCAGCGCGGTGCCCTGTTCGCTGGGACGCGGCGCGCCGGCCTGGGCGAAGGCGGCCTGACGCGCCTCGAACCAGTCGCGGCGGGTCTGCCAGGTGATCTCGTCGGGCGCTTCGAGCTGCTCCATAACCCCAAAAAAGGGGACTGTCCCCTTTTATTCTGTTGCTGTGTCAGACGATTGCGGGAGATAGTTCGAGGTCTTTCTCAAAAAATCCCGTGCTCACGGCCTAGTTCTCCTCCAGTTCGAACTCCAGGATCGCCTCGTCGACGCTGAGGCTGGCGCCCGGCGCGGCGTGGATCGCGGCGACCCGGCCGTCCCGTTCGGCGCGCAGGATGTTCTCCATCTTCATGGCCTCGACCACGGCCAGTTCCTCGCCGGCCTTGACCTCCTGGCCGGTCTCGACGGCGAGCGAGACCAGCAGGCCCGGCATGGGCGACAGCAGGAAGCGCGAGAGGTCGGGCGGCGCCTTGAAGGGCATCAGGCTCTGCAGTTCGGCGTGGCGCGGCGCCAGGACCTGCAGGTCGAGCCGCGCGCCGCCATGGGTCAGGGCGAAGCGCGACCCCGACCGGTCCAGTTGGGCCACCAGGGTTTCGTTGTCCACCAGGGCCTCGACCAGGGGTGCGGCGAGCCGGGAAGAGATGAAGACCTCCCGGGTTTCGCCGGCCTCGTCGCGCACCAGCCAGCCCTTGTCCATCGTAATGACCGTCAAATGGCTGCGGCTCTCTTGCCCCGGAATCCCGGGGCCGACCACGACCCAGTCGCGGCTCGCCGGCTGAACGGCCCCAGGCCCGGCGATCTGGCCGGAAATGGTCTGCTCACGCCGCGCCCGGCGGTCCTGCAGGACGGCGGCCAGACTAAAGAGCGCAGCCTGGGTTTTCGGCGCGAGCGCCGCTCCCTGAAATCCCTCGGGAAACTGATCGGCGATGAAATTGGTCGAGAGCCGACCCTCGCGGAAGCGCGAATGACCCAAAATCGACGCCAGGAAGGGAATGTTGTGGTTGATCCCCCGCACCATGAACCGGTCCAGCGCACGGGTCATGGCCCGGCGGGCGGCCTCGCGGTCGGGGCCATGGGTGACCAGCTTGGCGATCATCGGGTCGTAGTAGATCGGGATCTCCGAGCCTTCGATCACGCCGCTGTCGATCCGCACGGTGATCCCCTCGTCGTTGCGCCCCTCCGGCGGTCCGCGGAAGCGCGCGAGCCGGCCGACGGAGGGCATGAAGTTGCGCAGAGGATCCTCGGCGTAGATCCGGCACTCCATCGCCCAGCCGGTCAGCCGGATATCGTCCTGCTCCAGGGTCAGAGGCTCGCCGGCGGCAATGCGGATCATCCAGGCCACCAGATCCAGCCCGGTAATCAGCTCCGTCACCGGATGCTCGACCTGAATGCGGGTGTTCATCTCCAGAAAATAGAAATTGCGGTCCTTGTCGACGATGAACTCGACCGTGCCCGCCGAATGGTACTCCACCGCCTCGGACAGGGCGACGGCTTGGGCGCCCATGGCGGCCCGGGTCGCCTCGTCGAGAAACGGCGAAGGCGCTTCCTCGATGACTTTCTGATGGCGCCGTTGGATCGAGCACTCGCGCTCGCCCAGATGGATCACCTTGCCGGTCTTGTCGCCCAGCACCTGGATTTCGATATGACGCGGCTCTTCGATGAACTTCTCGATGAATATCCGCTCGTCGCCGAAGCTGGAGCGCGCCTCGCTGCGCGCCGAGCCGAAGCCTTCCCGCGCCTCGGCCTCGTTCCAGGCCACCCGCATCCCCTTGCCGCCACCGCCGGCCGAGGCCTTGATCATCACCGGATAGCCAATCTCGCCGGCGATCTTCACCGCCTCGTCGGCGTCTTCGATCAGGTCCATGTAGCCGGGCACGGTGCTGACCCCGGCCTCCTGCGCCAGGGCCTTGGAGGTGATCTTGTCGCCCATTGCCGCAATGGCGCCCGTCGGCGGCCCGATGAAGGCGATGCCGGCCGCCTCCAGCGCCGCGACGAAGGCCGGATTCTCGGACAGAAACCCGAACCCGGGATGAACCGCCTGGGCCCCGGTCTGGCGGCAGGCGTCGACGATCTTGTCGATCACCAGGTAACTTTCCCTGGCCGCCGCGGGACCGATGGCCACGGCCTCATCCGCCCGTCGGACATGTTCGGCGCCGGCATCGGCATCGGAATAAACGGCGACAGTCTTGATCCCGAGGTCGCGGCAGGATCGGATCACCCGGCAGGCGATCTCGCCACGGTTGGCTATCAAAATCTTGTCGTACAAGGCCTCTGCTTCCCTTCCCGCGCCGCCTGCACTCAGAGCGGCAGATTGTCGTGCTTCTTCCAAGGGTTTTCGGTCTTCTTGTCGCGCAGCATGCGAAGCGACCTGGCGACCCGCCGGCGCGTGCCGTGGGGCATGATGACGTCGTCGATGTAACCGCGCGAGGCCGCCACGAAGGGATTGGCGAAACGGGCGCGGTACTCCTCGGTGCGCTGATCGATCTTTTCCTGATCGCCTATGTCGCCACGGAAGATGATCTCCACCGCGCCCTTGGGGCCCATCACCGCGATCTCCGCGGTCGGCCAGGCATAGTTCACATCGCCGCGAATATGCTTGGAGGACATCACGTCGTAGGCGCCGCCATAGGCCTTGCGGGTAATCACCGTGACCTTGGGCACCGTGGCCTCGGCGAAGGCGAAAAGAAGTTTGGCGCCGTGCTTGATGATGCCGCCATATTCCTGCGCGGTACCGGGCAGGAAGCCGGGCACGTCGACGAAGGTGACGATGGGAATGTTGAAACAGTCGCAAAACCGCACGAAGCGCGCCGCCTTGATCGAGGAGGCGATATCGAGGCAGCCGGCCAGGACCATCGGCTGATTGGCCACGATCCCCACCGTGCTGCCCTCGATCCGCGCGAAGCCGGTCACGATGTTGCCGGCATAGCCCGGCTGCAGCTCGAAGAAGTCGCCATCGTCCACGACCTTGGCGATCAACTCCTTCATGTCGTAGGGCTTGCTGGGGTCCGGCGGGACCAGGGTATCGAGCGAGGGCTCCTCGCGGTCGACCGGATCGACCAACTGCCGGCGCGGCGGGTCCGCCCGGTTGGAGGTCGGCAGAAAATCGTAAAACCGGCGCAGTTCCAACAGCGCGGTGACGTCATTCTCGAAGGCGAGGTCGGCGACGCCCGAGCGTGTCGTGTGCGAGGAAGCGCCGCCCAGGGCTTCGGCCGTGACCGTCTCGTGGGTCACGGTCTTCACCACATCGGGGCCGGTCACGAACATGTAGGAACTGTCCTGGACCATGAAGATAAAGTCGGTCATGGCCGGGGAATAGACCGCGCCGCCGGCACAGGGGCCCATGATCAGGGAGATCTGCGGCACCACCCCCGAAGCCAGGACGTTGCGCTGGAAGACCTCCGCGTAGCCGCCCAGGGAGGCGACGCCCTCCTGAATTCGCGCACCGCCGGAATCGTTGATCCCGATGACCGGCGCGCCAACCTGCATGGCCTTGTCCATGATCTTGCAGATCTTCTCGGCGTGAGCCTCCGACAGAGACCCGCCAAAAACCGTGAAATCCTGGCTGAAGACGAAGACCAGGCGGCCATTGATCGTGCCGTGGCCGGTGACCACGCCATCGCCGGGCACTTTCTGTGCGCCCATGCCGAATTCCTGGCAGCGATGCTCGACGAACATGTCCCACTCCTCGAAGGAGCCCTCGTCGAGCAGAATCTCGAGACGTTCGCGCGCGGTCAGCTTGCCCTTGCCATGCTGCGCCTCGATGCGGCGCTCACCGCCACCGATCCGGGCCTCCACCCGTTTCGCCTCCAACCGCTCTACGATGTCCTGCATGGCGTTCCCCCGCATCATCGCTGCACTGCAATATTATCGTTCGAGATAGCATGGCAGGAAAGCGAGGAAAAGCCGCTCTGAAAAGGCCCTAAGCGCGAAGCAACGCCATAAAGCGGGCCGCATCCGCAAGCTCCCGGCGCAGAGCCTCCTGCCGTTCGACCGCCTCGGGCTGCTGGCCCCAAAGCTCCATCTGGTGGGTCTCGTCGACCTGCGAGGCCTGGAATGCCGCCTCGGCGTCGACAAACTCATGACTGAGCGCCAGTCCGATAACCAGGGATCCAGCGGTCTCGGCGGCGCTTCGCAGCGCCGTCAGGGCGAAATCGTCGTGATCGCTCACCGCCCGTCGCAAGGCCGCCAGAGCCTGGGGCCGCTGGGCGACCGAGACCACGCCGGCAGTGGTCACCAGCGGGGCATCGAGCTGCAGCGCCGCCCAATCGAGTAGAGGCTGCCAAACCGCCTTTTGACGCTCCCGGAGGGTCGGCTGATTGTCGGTATAATAGCAGACCAGGTCATGGGCGCCGTAGGCCGCCAGTTCATCGACGACCGCCCCACGCTTTGGCGCGACGAGATCGATCGCCGTGCAGGCCAGCGCCATCACGGGCATGGAGGCGGGCTCGACGCGATCTCCTTGATCGTCCCACTCGGCGGCGATTGCCGCCGCCAGTTCAGACCCTGGCATTGCGAGGGCCGCCTTGGCCGGGGTGCGCACCGGCTTGCCGTCAAGGTGAACTTCGAACCGACCATCGTTCGGCACGACATTAACGTCTTTGTAGAAACGCTTCATAAGCAACGACTATCCGGCCTCAGTCGCCAAACAACGTATTGAGATCCCGCTTGAAATCCTTGAGCGCGTCGTCGATCGACTTGTCGCCGCCGGGCGAGGACCCGCCTTCGCCGCCGCTGCCAGGTTCGGACTTCTTGATACCGCCCGACGTCTTGTTGGTGCCGGCGTCGGACCCATCGGTCTTTGGGCTCGGTTCGCTGGCCGCGGCGCTCGAGGGCTGGCTGGCAGTACCCTCTGGGGCCGGCGTCGGGCTGTCGGCGGTGGTCGGTAGTGCCGTCACGGCGGCGAGGAGACAGGGCGATTGCACGGCGGCGTCGTCCCTGTCCTGACCGAGCAAGCCGGTCACCAAACCACCGGCTTCGGTCAAGGCCGTGATCCCGGTGCCGATGACGTTGCCGGGCACGGCAGCCACCGCGCCCAGCGGATCGGGCGCCACCTGCGGATCCTTGAGATGCCCTGTCACCCGGAAGGGGACGGCCAGACTGGCAAGGCTCGCCTCGCGGGTCTCGGTGTCGAAATCGAGATTGAGTCGTTCGTCGCGCAGATCGATCGTGCCCTCGCCCAGGACGGTCATGACCTCGCTGTCGAAAATCAGACCCTGGCTCTGGCCAACACCGCCGTTGAAGTGAAAACGCCCCACCATGCAGTTGAGCCGGGTCTTGTCGGTGCCGCCGAAGATCGGGGCCAGAAAATCGCCCAAACCGACCGATAGCACCTTGAACAGACTGTCGTTGACAACACCGCCGTTCGAGACAACTTCAGCCGGGCCGGAAAGGCCGGCGGCCAGGGCGCGCGGCGACCGGCCCGCGCCCCGCAGATCGGCTGTAAAGGCAAGACGGCCCGCCAGGGAACCATCTTGACCGACGGCTGCCAGCAGCTGTCCGTAGTCGACCTCCTGACCCTCTAGGCGCAGGCTGAACGGGGGCTCCGGCTGGCCGCCATCGAGACTGAGCCGACCGGTAACATGGCCACCGGCCAGTTGCGCCGTCATCGGTTCGACCAGCAGCCTGCCGCTGGCCAGCCTGACCCGTAAATCCAGGTCCTGCAGCGCAAGGCCCGGGCTCACCACCAGGCTGGCAACGGCGACCTTGAGATCGGCATCAGCGGCGGCCAGGGCGGCCCAGGGCAACTCGCTCTCCCCGAACAGGTAGGGAGACGGCGGCGCCTCGTTCGCGCCCGGCACCGGTTTGTCGAAGTCCTGCAGATGGATCGCTTTGGATTGAAATTGGCCCGAGACGACCGGCCGTTCGCCACGGATATCGAACGCGAGCTTGCCGGTGAGGTCACTGTCGCCCACCGCGAGGCTCAGGCCCTCCAGGCTGCCCTGACCCTGGACCGTCAAAAGGGCAGCTTGAAGGCGGTAGGGTCCGATGGCCGGAAGCGGCGTGCCGCTCAGACCGCTGAGGTCGCCGAGCGAGGCACCTTCCATCGCCAGCGTGGCCGCCAGACTGGGCGTCGCGCCATCGTTTGTCATCGACCCGTTGATCGTCAAGCTGGCCCCAGCCGCCTTGGCGACGAAGGCAAGGATCACGGGCTCGTCGTCGGTCAAGGCCTCCAGCGGGCCGATTTCGCCCTCGAGCCCCACCGGGCTGCCATTGGCCGTGCCTTCAAGCGCAAAGGCCAGTGGCTCATCGTCGTCCGCCGTCTGGGCTTCGAGCCGATCGATCAGGATCTCCAACTTCGTGCCGCTCAGGGCATGGAGGTAGTCGAGCCGCCCGTCGCGCAGCTCGATCAAATCGAAACTGGGAACCGCGGCAAGAGCATCCTCATCGTCAGCCTCGGCGCCCGTACCCGCGTCCGCTTCGCTGAACAGCCAGTTGGCTCGCCCCGTGGCGTCGCTTTCGAGAAGAATATCGGGCTCGATCAACACCAGACGCTTGACCCGTATTTTGCCGGACAGCAGGGGCAGCAGCGCGGCCTCCAATTCCAGCCGCCGCACGGTCATCATGTTCGGCCGGCTACCCCAGGCCGCGTTGGCAAAACTCACCTCTTCCAGTGTGATGGCGGGCTGCAACGAAATGCGCAGGTCGACGGCGCCACTGATCACGAGTTCCCGGCCGGTCGCCTCTCGGGCCGCGGTTTGCAACACATCGCGCAGATCTTCGAAGTCGAGGCTCGCCAAAATCGCATAGCCGGCAACCAGCAGGGCCACGCCAAGCGCCACCGTCGCGACCAGAATTCGCCGCAGCCATCGCAACCGTCTGAACCGTCTCATCGGACTAGAGCCTTTCCGCGCCGGCCGCCGGGCCGCTGGCAATCGCCGTTCATCGGCCAAAGCCTAAATCGAGAGGGCGCTTTCGCCCGTCCTACGCCGAGTGACCGGGCCTTCGCAAGCCCCACACGGTAATTTGAGACGCAAGTTCGCTGTCCGGGCTTCTCGGTTTTGCTATAGTAGTAATCGACCATGAACAAGGGGGACGCCCGTGGGGCCAATGAGTGGTGTTTGTTTGAGCCTCGGCCTGCTGTTCGCGGCCGCCGGCCCGCTGCTCGCTCAAAGCAGTGCGACCTCGACCGGCAGCGGCCAGGACAGCGCTGCCCGGCCCTACCCCTTTGGGGTCTTTCGTCTCGACGCCCTGAACAACTACGGTCCCGACACCCGGGGTTGGAACATCCTGACGCCGCAAAACAGCTACCCGGGCCCGGCTCACCAGGACCCGAGCCGTACGCGCTACGGTCTGCCCCCCTTGGGAGGCGAAAGCGAGCAGCCACTGCCACCCGCGACACCCTCCACCGAGTAGTCGACCTTTACCCCCAGCCTTCGACCGCGGCCTTGTAGTCGAGCAGACTGTGGAGAGCCCCGGCCTCCTTGGCGGGATCGAAGTCCAAACGCTGCAAGGCGGTCAGGAAGGCGGCCGGCGGGGCGGCCTGGAGGCGCAAGGTCGTGCCGTCCTCCGGATGCGGGATCGCCAGCTCGCGGGCGTGCAGCATGAGGCCCCGCGGCAGGCCGGTGCGCTCATGAGACACGGGCCGGCCGCCGTACTTTCCATCGCCCAGGATCGGCATGTCGCAGAGCGCGGCATGGACCCGCAGCTGATGGGTGCGTCCGGTCAGGGGCATGAGGAGCAGCCAACTCACCTTGCGTCCCTTGCGCGCCACGGTCTGATAGAGCGTCGCGGCCTCTTGTCCCGTGGCATGATCGAGGCTCATTTTTTCCAGGCCATCGTCGCCGGCGGCCTTGCTGATCGGCAGGTCGATCAGGCCGCGTTGCTGTGTCGGCTGGCCGCACACCAGGGCCCAATAGATCTTCGAGGTCGCCCGGTCGTGGAAGGACGCCGCCAGGGCCCGCGCCGCGCGGGCATCGCGGGCCAGCAGAAGAAGGCCCGAGGTATCCTTGTCCAGTCGGTGCACCAACCGCGGCCGCTCGGCGGCCTCGAAGCGCAGGTGGTCCAGCATCATGTCGAGGTGCTTTTCCTGACCGGTCCCGCCCTGGACCGCCAGGCCCGCCGGCTTGTTCAAGGCGATCACCGCCTCGTCGCGATAGATCACGCTGTTCTCGAGCTCTTCGCGCTCGGCCGGCGTCAGGTCGCTTGTGCTTGATGTCGTGGGCTTCTTGCCGGCCCGGTTCGGCGCCGCAAGTGCGTCAGCGGGCAACGGCGGTACGCGAATCGTTTGGCCAGCCTCGATCCTGGTCGAGGACTTGGCCCGGCCGCCATCGACACGGATCTGGCCCCCGCGCAGCAGCTTTTCCAGGCGTCCATGCCCAAGCCCCGGGTAGGCGCGGCGAAACCAGCGGTCGAGCCTCTGGCCATCATCGTCATCGGACACGGTGACCAGCAGAACCTCGCTCATGCCAGTACCGAGCGGACGCACCAGAGGCCGAAGAAAAGTCCGACGACGCAGAGCGAGACCGACGCCGCCACGTAGAGCGCGGCGAGCACGAGGGCCCCCCGTTCGAGGAGCAGCGCGATTTCGAGCGAGAAGGCCGAAAAGGTGGTGAAGGCGCCGAGCAGTCCAACGGTCAGAAAAGCCCTCAGTTCCAGCGGCGGCGACCAGACCTGGGCCAGGGATTCGACCAACAGGCCCATGGCGAAAGAGCCCAGCACGTTGACCGTGAGCGTCCCGTAGGGAAATGTCGCGCCGAACCAGTTGGCGGCCTGGTGCGTCAACAGATGTCGGCCGACGGCCCCGAGCGCCCCGCCGAGGGCGATAGCCATAATCAGCTTCATGGATGGGCCTCCCCTCTTGGATGCCCTAGATAACAAAGACCATGAAGAGGGGCAATCGAGGGGGTGTCCGGAGCCGAGGTCAGGCAGCGTAAGGACCGGGGGCGCTCTCGACCTGGGCGCCGATGCCCTGCTGGCCGGGGAGCCAGTCGGCACAGGTGCCCGAATTGATCAGGTAAATGCCGATTCGCGCCAGCTCGGCCAGCCCGGCATCGGAGGCACCGCAGATGGCGTCCGAGGCCAGCATCAGGCGAAAATCCCGGGCGCTCGCCTCGTAGATCGTCGCCCGGGCCCCGGTCGCGAAGGAAAAACCGCAGAGCACCAGGGTGGAGACATCCATGGCCCTGAGCATCTCTTCCAGCTTGGTCTTGTGGAAGGCGCCCCAGCGCGGCCGATAGAAGACCTGCTCGTTTGAACCCAGGATCTGAAATCCGCCGGCCAGCAGTTTTTCCGGATCGAGGCGCTTGGAAGGATCG
The DNA here is from genome assembly GCA_021776195.1 of Kiloniellaceae bacterium. The sequence continues at coordinate 35,935 of JAJFGK010000110.1, forward strand.
GGATTGACCTCGTCGATCAGTTCCGAGCCCAGTGAACCCGGCATCAAGAACCGATGGCCTTCGTCCAGCAAATGACGGCGGCAGGAGTCGGCATTCGAGCCGTCGGCCCGATAGAGCCGAACCGAATGAAAAATCGGGAGATTTGCGTTTCGGAAGGTGGTAACGAGTCGTCTCAGATTCGAGAGGGTCTTGGGCGGTTGCTTGATCCGGATCGGCGATCCTGGCGCGATGAAGTCCCGCTGCGCTGAAATAGTGAGGAGCGCGGCTTTGCCTCTCTCCGGTAGACAGTAATCGTCCATGCCTTGTTGACCCAATCCCGTTATCCCCAAAAAGCGTGGGGAGAATAGCCTCCTCCTCAGACGATGCAACGCCCCATTGGACATGGCAGCCTCGCGCCAAGTGCAACACTCTGAACGAGCACTAATCAGTCACCGAGGCAGAACGAATTTTATTCCAGTATTCCAACCGCTTACGAATATCGCGCTCGAACCCCCGCTCAACCGGGCGATAGTAACTCTGCCGCCCGAGAGACTCTGGAAAGTAGTCCTGGCCGGAAAATCCCTCGGGAGTTCCATGGTCGTATTCATAGCCGGCGCCGTAACCGAGGTCGCGCATCAGACCGGTCGGTGCGTTGAGGATATGCGCCGGCGGGGTCAGGGATCCGCTCTCCCTGGCGCTCTGCAGAGCCGCGCCAAAAGCTTTGTAGGCGGCATTCGATTTCGGCGCGGTGGCCAAGTAGATCACCGCCTGGGCCAGGGCCAGGTCGCCCTCCGGACTGCCGATCCGCTCGTAGGCCTGCCAGGCGGCCATCGCCTGGACGAGAGCCTGGGGATCGGCCAGGCCAATGTCCTCCGAGGCAAAGCGCACCAGTCGCCGGGCGATGTAATGCGGGTCTTCGCCCGCCGTCAGCATGCGGGCCAGCCAATAGAGACTGGCATCGCAGTCCGAGCCGCGCAGCGATTTATGCAGCGCGCTGATCAGGTTGTAGTGGCCGTCCTGTTTTTTGTCGTAGAGCGGCACGCGCTTTTGCACGGCGCGTCCCAGGGCGGTCACATCCAGGGGCTCGTCGGGCGACAGGCCGAAGATCTCCTCGACCAGATTCAACAGGTACCGCCCATCGCCGTCGGCCAGGGTGAGCAACCTGGCCCGGGCGTCGGCGGTCAACGGCAGGTCCCGCCCCTCCAGCGCCTCGGCGCGGCGCAGCAGCTCCGCGAGGGCTCGCTCATCGAGAGATTCCAGCACCAGCACCTGGCAGCGCGACAGGAGGGCCGCGTTGATCTCGAAGGAGGGATTCTCGGTCGTCGCGCCGACCAGAATGACGGTGCCGTCTTCGACATAGGGCAGGAATCCATCCTGCTGCGCCCGGTTGAAGCGATGGATCTCGTCGACGAAGAGCAGCGTCCCCTGGCCCATGGCCCGGCGTTCACCGGCCCGGGCAAAGACCTTGCGCAGGTCCGCGACCCCGGAAAAGACCGCCGACAGCGGCTCGAAGGACAGGTTGGTGCGCTCTGCCAGCAGCCGGGCAATGGTCGTCTTGCCACAGCCCGGCGGACCCCAGAAGATCAAAGAGGCCAGGCGTTCCTGGTCGACCATTCGGCGCAGCGGCGCGCCGTCGCCCAACACCTGGTCCTGCCCGATCACCTCGTCCAGGCGCTGCGGGCGCAATCGGTCGGCGAGCGGTCTGGGGGCTTGAGAATCGAACAGCCCGGCGGCCATTGTCGGGTCCCTCGACTAATTCTGCAAAACGACGTTGCGCGCCTTGCCGTCCCGGGTGAATCCGATGCGCCACTCCCGGGCGCCGGTCCGGGCTTGCAACAGCTCGGCCAACTGCCGCGAGTCGGCCACCACGGTACCGTTCAGGCTATCGAGGATATCGTTGGCCCGAAAGCCGATCTGATGGGCCGAGGAGCCACGCCGAATGCGGGTGATGATGACCCCGTGCCAACGGCCGTGAAGGTCGAGTTCCTCCGACAGTGCCGGCGACAGACTGGCGACTTCGGCACCTGACAGAGGGTTCGCACCCTGCAGCAGAAGCGGCGCGCGCGGCGGGTCCTCGGGTGGAACCTCGAGCGGCAGGACCAGATCCAACATCTCGCCGTCGCGCAGCACCCCCAACTTCGCGCTCTCGCCTGGCAGTCCGGTCGCGGCGCGAAACCGAAGCGCGCCGATACTGACGACCGGTAGATCGTTGTAGGTCAGCACCACGTCGCGCGCCTGGAGGCCGGCGCGGTCGGCCGGACCCTCCGGATAGATATCGGCGACGATCACACCGCCCGGCCGATCGAGACGCAGACCTTCGGCCAGATCGGCGGAGACGGTCTGCCCCGACAGTCCGACCCAGGGGCGCAGCAGGCGGCCGGTCTCGGCCGCATTGATGACGGTGCGAACCATGTTGGAGGGGATGGCAAAGCCGATACCGATGGACCCGCCGCTGCGCGAGAAGATCGCGGTGTTGATGCCGATGAGCTTGCCGTCGAGGGTCACCAGGGCGCCACCCGAATTGCCCGGGTTGATCGCCGCGTCGGTCTGGATGAAAAATCCGAAATCCGCCACCTGGAGCTGGGTCCTGGCCAGGGCCGAAACAATCCCGCTGGTCACCGTCTGCCCAACCCCGAAGGGGTTGCCGAGAGCCAACACGACGTCGCCGACCTCGACCCGATCGGAGTTCTTCAGCTCCAAACTTGGCAAGACCGCGCCATCGGTGTCGATGGAAAGCACCGCGAGATCCGTGGCCTCGTCCGAGAACATCACCTCGGCGGCGAACTCGCGGCGGTCTGCCAGCACCACGCGGATTTCGCTCGACCCCTCGATGACGTGATGGTTGGTCACGATCATGCCGGCGGGATCGACGATGACGCCCGAGCCCAGGGAGGATTCCATGCGCTCGCGCTGTTGCCCACCGAAGTTCTTGCCGAAGAAGCGGTTGAAGAAGGGGTCGTCGAACAGCCCGGAAAAGGGCGAGCGCCGGACGACGCGGCGCTTGGAAAAGACATTGACCACGGCCGGGGCCGCCTGCTTGACCACCGGGGCGAAGGACAGCATGACCTCGGCCTGGGACTCGGGGACCTTGCGCTCCTGGGCCAAAACCTGCCCGCCCGGGGACCACAGCAGAAAGATCGCGGCGAGGGCAAGCCAGGCTATCGAAGGTTTCATCAACGGCGACTCCCTATCTTTTGTTGCTGGATCTCTTGTAGCTGGATCTCTTGTAGCCGGGACTCTACCCCCCTCGAACGACAAAAGGCAGCCTTTCGGGGCTGCCTTTTGCAAATGATTGGGCACCTTGCACCCAGACGACCGCGACTTATTCCTCGACCGCTTCGTCATCCTGGTCCTGGGTCGGGCCGCTGTCCTGACCCTTGGCGTCCGGGTTGCGGTCGACCAGTTCGATAATCGCCATGGGCGCCATATCGCCGTAGCGGTTCCCCGCCTTCAGCACCCGCGTGTAGCCGCCGGGACGATCCTTGTAGCGCTCCGCCAGTTCACCGAACAGCTTGCTGAGGATCGACCGGTCGTGCAAACGCGACATGGCCTGGCGCCGCGCATGCAGGTCGCCGCGCTTGCCCAGTGTAATCATGCGCTCGACGTAGGCCCGCAGATCCTTGGCCTTCGGCAGCGTGGTCTTGATCTGCTCGTGCTTCAAAAGCGCGACGGTCATGTTGCCGAACATCGCCTTGCGGTGGGAACTGGTCCGGTTTAGCCGCCGTCCCTTGTGGCCATGGCGCATATCAATCCTCCTCGATCACTGGGCCTCGCTTAGGAGACCGTCTGCGGTTCCCGGCGCCGGATTTGCGTTTTCGCCAAACCTGTACGCCTGGGGTGGGGCACCCTGCCCCTCGGATGATGCGGCCGTGCCGCCCGTCCGTATTTCACTGGACCCTAAAAGGGCTCTTCCAGCCGCTTGGCCAGCTCTTCGATGTTCTCGGGCGGCCAGCTGGGGATTTCCATACCCAGGTGCAGCCCCATGGTCGAGAGCACTTCCTTGATTTCATTCAAGGACTTACGGCCGAAGTTCGGCGTGCGCAGCATTTCCGCCTCGGACTTCTGAACCAGATCGCCGATGTAGACGATGTTGTCGTTCTTCAAGCAGTTGGCCGACCGCACCGACAGCTCCAGCTCGTCGACCTTGCGCAACAGGTTCTTGTTGAACGGCGGCTCGGCGTGGGATTCCTCGAGCTGGCGCAGTTGCGGCTCTTCGAAATTGATGAACAGCTGCAACTGGTCCTGCAGGATCCGCGCCGCCAGGGCGACCGAATCTTCCGGCGTGACGGCGCCGTTGGTCCAGATTTCCATGGTCAGCTTGTCGTAGTCCGTGACCTGGCCGACACGTGTGTTGTCGACGTGATAGGAGACCTTGCGCACCGGCGAGAAAATCGAGTCGACCGGGATCAAACCGATCGGCGCGTCCTCGGGCCGGTTCTGCGTCGCAGGCACATAACCCTTGCCGGCATTGACCGTAAGCTCCATGTCGACCCGCGCCCCGTCGTCCAGGGTGCAAAGCACCAGACCGGGATTCATGATCTCGATGTCGTGGCCGGTTTCGATCTGGCCGGCGGTTACCTCGCCCGGTCCCTCGGCGCGCAGCCGCATCCGTTTCGGCCCTTCGCCGCCCATGCGCAACGCGATCATCTTCACGTTCAAGACGACGTCGGTGACGTCCTCGCGCACACCCGGGATCGACGAAAACTCATGCAACACGCCATCGATCTGGATCGAGGTGACGGCCGCACCCTGCAAGGATGACAGCAAGACCCGCCGCAAGGCATTGCCGAGCGTCAGGCCAAAGCCCCGCTCCAGGGGTTCCGCAACAACCTTGGCACCCCGGTCGGGATCCTGCCCCGACTGGATGTCCAACTTGTTGGGCTTGATCATTTCAGTCCAGTTCTTTTGCAACACGACTGCGTCCTTACCCTGAAAATTTCACTCGGTTATTTCTCGAACCAACATCTGGCTCACGAAGGCCACGTTATCCCCGTCCTCGTCCCGCCGGCCCTCTGAAGGGGCATTCCATTTGCGGAAGCCGCCGGCGACAGGAAACGATCTGTCTTGGCGGTTGAACCGGGCCGTGACCCAAATAGTTGACCTAAACGCGCCGCCGTTTCGGCGGACGGCACCCGTTGTGCGGGATCGGGGTCACGTCGCGAATCGCGGTGATCGTGAACCCGGTCGCCTGAAGCGCACGCAGCGCCGATTCCCGGCCCGACCCGGGGCCTCGAACCAGCACCTCCAAGGTCTTCACGCCATGTTCCTGTGCCTTCTTGCCGGCATCTTCTCCGGCGAGCTGGGCAGCGTAGGGGGTCGACTTGCGCGATCCCTTGAATCCTTGTGCCCCGGCGGATGACCAGGAGATCGTGTTGCCCTGCACGTCGGTGATGGTCACCATCGTGTTGTTGAAGGTGGCGCTGATGTGCGCAATGCCAGACGTGATGTTCTTGCGTTCACGACGCCGGAGGCGCGCTTGTGGCTTAGCCATGACCTGATCTTTCGATTAGAGTTTATTTCGCCGCTTTCTTCCGGCCCGCCACGGTCCGCTTGGGACCTTTGCGAGTCCGCGCGTTGCATCGGGTCCGCTGACCGCGAACCGGCAGAGCCTTGCGGTGCCGCAGGCCACGGTAACAGCCGAGATCCATCAGGCGCTTGATATTCATGGCCACTTCGCGGCGCAGATCGCCTTCGACGATGTAGCCGCGGTCGATGGTTTCTCGGATCCGCACCACCTCGTCGTCGGTCAGTTCGTTCACCCGGCGCTCACGCGGAATGCCGTTTGTCGTACAGATTTCGACCGCTTTGGTTCGGCCGATACCGTGGATCGCGGTCAGCGCGATCTCCACGCGCTTTCCGGTTGGGATATTTACGCCAGCAATACGAGCCACGTCGTGAACTCCTCAAAGTCCTCGGGGAGATCCCCGAGATCGGTCTTTTTATGAAGACGAGCAAAAGCGCCCGGTCGCCTAGCGGCCCGGAGCGGGCGGATTATAGGGTTCGGGAATGTCAAGTCAACCGCCCACCGCACTCAAAACCGAATCAATTTGGCGCGTCACCTCATCGATATCGGCCATACCGTCCACTTGCTTCAGCAGCCCCTTGTCCCGGAAATAAGGCAGGATCGGCCGGGTCTGTCCGTGATAGGCCTCGAGCCGGGAGCGGACAGTCGCCTCGTTGTCATCGTCTCTGCGTTTGAAGGTCGTTCCGCCACAGTTGTCGCAGGTATCTGCCTTCTTGGGCTTCTGGAAACGGTCGTGATAGCCGGCACCGCAGGTCGCACAGGAATAGCGCCCCGTGATCCGCTCCACCAGGGCCTCCTCGTCGACCGCCAGTTCGATGACGACGTCGAGGGAAAGTCCCTTTTGATCCAGCATGGCATCCAACGCCTCGGCCTGACCCTTGGTGCGGGGAAACCCATCGAGGATGAAGCCCTTGGCACAGTCGGGCTCGTCGATGCGTTGCGAAATCATGTCGATCATCAGGTCGTCGGGCGCCAACTGCCCCTTGTCCATGATCTCCTTGGCCTGCTGGCCCAGCGCACTGCCGGAACCGGCCAGGGCGCGCAACATGTCGCCGGTCGAGAGCTGAACCAGGCTGTATTTGTCCTCGGTCCGCTTGGCTTGCGTGCCCTTCCCAGCGCCAGGCGGCCCCAAGATAATGATATTCATCGCTTTCGGCCTTTCAGCCGCGACTTCTTGATCAGCCCCTCGTATTGATGCGCCAACAGATGGGAATGGACCTGCCCCACCGTGTCCATGGTCACTGAGACCACGATGAGAAGCGACGTGCCACCGAAGTAGAAGGGCACATTGGCCTTGGAAATGAGGAGTTCCGGCAGCAGGCAGACCGCACCGAGGTAAATCGCGCCGATCGTCGTCAAGCGCATTTGGATAAAGTAGAGATAGTCCCCGGTGTTCTTGCCCGGCCGGATACCGGGCACGAAGCCGCCGTTCTTCTTCAAATTCTCCGCCGTATCGTGCGGATTGAAGACAACCCCGGTGTAGAAATAGGCAAAGAACACGATCATCGAGAGATAGACCAGCAGATAGGCCGGCTGACCGCGTCCCAGATAGGCAGTGACCCAGGTCAGCCATTCGGGGCCGCCGCTCGCCGAGAAGCCGGCCACCGTCAGGGGCATGAGCAGCAGGGAAGACGCAAAGATCGGCGGAATCACGCCCGCCGAGTTCAACTTCATCGGCAAGTGGCTCGATTCGCCGCCGAAGACCTTGTTGCCGACCTGTCGCTTTGGATAGTTCACCACGATACGGCGCTGCGCCCGCTCGACGTAGACGATCAGCGTGATCACGCCGACTGCCATCAGCAGCAGGAAAAGCAGGAAAATCAGCGACATCTGGTTGGTGCGGGTCAGCTCGAAGACCTCGGCCAGGGCGAGCGGCAGATTGGCGACAATGCCGGAAAAGATGATCAGCGAGATCCCGTTGCCGACGCCGCGTTGGGTGATCTGTTCGCCCAGCCACATCAGGAACAAGGTGCCGCCGGTCAGGGTCACCACGGTGGTGAATCGGAAGTACCAGCCGGGATTGAGAACCGCCGTCGCGCCCTGCCCGGTCTGCATGGACTCCAGGCCCACCGAGATGCCGTAGGCCTGAACCGTGGCCAGCAGGACCGTGCCGTAGCGCGTGTACTGATTGATCTTCTTTCGGCCGGGCTCGCCTTCCTTCTTCAACTGCTCGAGCTGCGGCGACACCGAGGTCAGCAGCTGCATGATAATCGCCGCCGAAATGTAGGGCATGATGTTCAGGGCGAAGATCGTCATACGACCCAGAGCACCGCCCGCGAAGACATTGAACATGCCGAGAACGCCGCCGGAAAGCTGGCCGAAAATCTGTTCGATCGTGTTCGGATCGATACCTGGAACCGGAATGTAGGTCCCCAGCCGGTACACCACCAGGGCGGCCAGCGTGAACCAGATTCGTTGCTTCAGCTCCGGCGCCTTACCAATGGCACCAAAGTTGAAGTTCGCGGCTAGTTGCTCGGCGGCTGAAGCCATCGAGGCCCCTCTTTCCTAGCCCGCCTCGGGCTGTGCTTCCGCGCCAGGCTTGGCCGCACGCTTGCCGGCGGTCTTGCCTTCGGGTTTGACCGGCGCAATGACGGTAACGCTGCCGCCGGCGCCCTCGATGGCGGCAATCGCCGCCTTGGACGCACCGGCCACGGTGATTTCTACTTTGGTCTTGATCTCGCCCTTTGCAAGCAGCCGAATGCCGTCGCGCGAAGATTTGAACAGGCCCGCCGCCACAAGAGCCGCGGCGTCGACCGGCTTGGAGGCATCGACCTTGCCGGCGTCGATGGCCTGCTGCAGCCGGCCAAGGTTCACCTCCTTGAAGGTCTTGGCGAAGATATTGTTGAAACCGCGCTTGGGCAGCCGGCGATAGAGCGGCATCTGGCCACCCTCAAAGCCTTTGATGCTCACACCGCTGCGCGACTTCTGGCCTTTCATGCCCTTGCCGGCGGTCTTGCCGGTTCCAGAGCCCGGCCCACGGCCCACGCGCTTGCGCGCCTGGCGGGCACCCTTGTTGTCTGAAAGCTCATTAAGTCGCATGGAATTCGTCCTCACCTATCAACCCGGCCTCACGCTGCCGGCGAAGCGGTCTTGTTCGCCAGGAGCCGGGCCAACCTGATACAGATCACCCCGCCCGCCGGCCCGGCCCCGGTCTCAGGCCTCGTCGACACGCACCAGATGGTGGACCTTGTTAATCATACCGCGCACCGATGGCGTGTCTTCCAAATCACGGGTGCGATGCATCTTGTTCAAGCCCAACCCCACCAGGGTCGCGCGCTGATCCTTGGGGCGGCCAATGGGACTGCTGATTTGCGTCACCCGAACCGTTTTCTTCTTGTCAGCCATGGATCCTACTCCCGCGCCTCGGCGGCTGCCGGGTCACGCCGCCCAACGATTTCCGCGACTTTCTTGCCGCGGCGTTGCGCCACCATACGAGGGCTAGCCGAATGTTTCAGGCCGTCGAAGGTGGCCCGGATCATGTTGTGCGGATTGGAGGTGCCGATCGACTTGGCCACCACGTCCTGCACGCCGAGCGCCTCGAAAACGGCGCGCATCGGTCCACCCGCAATCACGCCGGTGCCCGGCTCGGCCGCCCGCATCATGACACGGCCGGCGCCAAAGCGTCCCCTGATGTCGTGATGCAGCGTGCGTCCCTCGCGCAGGGCAACCCGGATCATGTTGCGCTTGGCGGCTTCCGTGGCCTTGCGGATCGCCTCGGGCACTTCGCGCGCCTTGCCGTGACCGTGACCAACGCGGCCGCGGCCGTCGCCGACCACCACCAGCGCGGCAAAGCCAAAACGCCGGCCGCCCTTGACGACCTTCGCCACACGGTTGATGCCGACCAGCTTTTCGATCAGTTCCGGCTCGTCGGAATCGCGATTGCGATTGTCGCGACCGCGCCGGTCGTCGCGCCGGCCACCTTGGGGTGCTCGTGCCATAGCAAAAATTTCCTAGAAGGAGAGGCCGCCTTCGCGGGCGGCATCGGCAAGGGCCTTGACCCTGCCATGGTAGATGTAGGAACCGCGATCGAAGACGACTTCCTTGAAGCCGGCCGCCAAAGCGCGCTCGGCCAGGAGCTTGCCGACTTCGCCGGCCGCTGACTTGTCGTTCTTGCCGCCCAGCTTCTCGCGCAGCCCCTTGTCCATCGTCGAGGCCGTCGCCACCGTGCGGCCGGCCGTATCGTCGATCAGCTGTGCGTAGATGTGCTTGTTGGAACGGAACACGGACAGGCGCGCGCGACCGACATTGCGACTGCGAAGCCTGTGGCGGACCCGCCGACGCCGGCGAACCTTTGAATCTCTGAGCGTGGTCATGGCTTACTTCTTCTTGCCTTCCTTGCGCAGGATGATTTCATCGACATACTTGACGCCCTTGCCCTTGTAAGGCTCGGGGCCGCGGAACGAGCGGATTTCGGCGGCGACCTGGCCGACCTTCTGTTTGTCTGCGCCGGAAATCTTGATCGCCGTCGGCCGCTCGCAGACGATGGCGATGCCCTGCGGAATGGGGTAGTTGATATCGTGGCTGTAACCCAACTGAAGCTGCAGGCTCTGCCCTTGGACCTGCGCGCGATAACCAACGCCGTTGATCTCGAGGTCCTTGACGAAGCCCTGGGAAACTCCGGTCACCAGATTCTGCACACGCGAACGCGCCGTGCCCCACATCGAACGGGCACGCTTGCTGTTGTTGATCGGGCGCACGGTCACCTTACCGTCCGCCAGCTCCACGGTCACATCGTCGGTCGCCTCGTACTCGAGCTGACCGAGCTTTCCCTTCGCCGAGATCAATCGGCCGTTCACGGCGACTTCAACGCCGGACGGCACTTCGACGGGATGTTTTCCTACGCGCGACATCGTTTACTTCCTCAGAATACTTGGCAGAGCACTTCGCCGCCCACGTTGGCTGCCCGCGCTTCCTGATCGGACAGAACACCGCGCGGGGTCGAGAGGATCGTGATCCCCAAGCCATTGTAAACCTTCTGCAACTCCTTGATCTTGGAGTAGACGCGGCGGCCCGGCCGCGAGACCCGCGCGATCTGATGAATGACCGGCGTGCCGTCATGATACTTGAGCTCAACGTCGATCTCGCGCACGCCCTCGCGGACGTCCCGCAATCGGAAGTCGCGGATATAGCCCTCACGCTTCAGAACCTCAAGCACGTTCAGCCGCAGGTTCGAGGCCGGAGCGCTCACGGCGGTCTTGCCGGTGCGCTGGCCGTTTCTGATGCGGGTCAGCATATCCCCCAAAGGATCGCTCATCGCCATCGCATTCGTTTCCTTCTACCAGCTCGACTTCACGACGCCGGGAATCTGGCCATGCGAGGCAAGATCCCGGAGCGCGATCCGCGA
>JAJFGK010000012.1 GCA_021776195.1 Kiloniellaceae bacterium
CTCATGCTAAAAGGATACCACGAACGCGTGACTGTAAAAAATCCCTCGGTCCACGCTACCTCAATAACGATAAAACCAAAAAATCAACACAGACCGCCGCCCGCGTATCCCTTCCTCTATCTACAATGTCAAATATCGAAAACCGTTCGGAAGAAATCGCCACGCACACAACCGGCCAGCCCTTTCGGAGTGAAAGCGCAAGGCCGATTTCGACAGTGGGAAGCCCTTCCGCCGACGAACCGCGAACGGTCAGGCGAAGAGGTTGTATACGCAGGCCTCGATTTTCTGTCTAGACCCTTTTTTCATGTCGGCCAAAAAACTTCTCCACAGGGCGCCACGCTACGCCATGAGGCACTCAGGCAAAGCCCCCCTCAGAGCAGTCCCAACGCCCGCAGTTCGGCCTGCAGTTCCGCCGGCAAGACACCGCGCCGCGGCGGGCCATCGCCATCGCTCGCCTCGGCCGCGTCGAGGTCGGGCGGTGCGTCGGCGGGGTCCAGATAACGCCAGCCCTGAAAGGCCCGCTGTGCCCGGGGCAGGGTTCGCACCAGGCGCGGATCGAGAATGAAGTGGGTTGCCTTGCGGCCGTCCTCGTCGAGCACCGGCCGGAGATCCAGCAGGGCCTGGCGCACCGTGATCTGCCCGCGAATGACCCAGTAGATCGAGCCGCCGGCCAGCAAGGCATCCTTGCGCTGCGGCATCATGCGCGTGCGGTGAAAGAGATAGCCATGGAGCCGCTGGCGGTCCGCCTGCCAGCCCTGGAGGGTTGCCAGGGAGTCGCAGCCCGCCGACAGCTTCAAGATATGCTGTCTAGGGCAGTCGGCGGCATCGCCCGGCACTTGCACCCCACGTGCCGATGGAATTGGGCCAACCGCCATCTTGCGATCACTCATGACGCCCCCGCCGGGCCAGGGACACGCGCGAGGCCGGTGGCCGGCCGAGCTGATCGGAAATGAACCAGCCGGCCTCCAGCAGGGCCGGGAGCGAGACCCCGGTCTCGATCCCGAGGCCGTCCAGCAGGTAGAGCAGATCCTCGCTCGCCACGTTGCCGCTCGCGCCGGGCGCATAGGGGCAGCCGCCGAGCCCCGCCACCGCGCTGTCGACAGTCGTCACGCCGAGCTCGAGGCAGGCCAGAATGTTGGCCAGGGCCTGGCCGTAGGTGTCATGAAAATGCAGCGCCAAGCTGGCCAGCGGCACCTCCCCGGCCACCGCCTCGACCATGGCCCGGGCCTGCCCCGGCGTGCCGACGCCGATGGTGTCGCCGAGCGAGATTTCGTAGCAGCCCATCTCCTGCAGGGCCTTGGCCACCCGGGCCACGGCGGCCGGGGCGACCGCCCCCTCGTAGGGACAACCGAGCACGCAGGAGAGATAGCCCCGCACCTTCAAACCGGCAGCCAGGGCGTCCCGGCAGACCGGGCGAAAGCGCGCCAGACTCTCGTCGATCGAACAGTTGATGTTCTTGCGGCTGAAACTTTCCGAGGCGGCGCCGAAAACCGCGATCGAACGGGCGCCCGCCGCCAGGGCCAGTTCCAGCCCCTTGGCATTGGGCACCAACACGGGATAGTCGACGCCCCGCACAGCCGTGAGCCCGGCCAGCACCGCGGCGCTGTCGGCCATCTGCGGCACCCATTTCGGCGATACGAAGGCCCCGACCTCGACCACCGGCAGACCGGCCGCCACGAGGCGTTCGATGAGTGCCAGCTTGACCGCCGTGGGCACCGCCGTCGGTTCGTTCTGCAGGCCGTCGCGCGGTCCCACCTCGACCATGCGGACGCGTCGCGGCAGAGACTCGAAAGGCGTTGTTTGGCCAGGTGACATGGCTCAACTCTCGCCTTCCGGCTCGCTGACCGCCAGCTCGACCAGCAGGGCGCCTTCGCTCACCAGGTCGCCGGCGGCACAGTCGACCGCCGCGACCCGCGCCGCCATGGGCGCGGTCAGGCGATGCTCCATCTTCATGGCCTCGAGAACGAGCAGCGCCGCGCCGCGCGCCACGTCATCGCCAGGCGCGACCAGAAGCTCTACCACCCGGCCCGATAGCGGCGCCAGCACCCGGCCGCTCCCGGCCCCCGCCGCCGCCTCGCCCACGCGCAAGGCCGGCGGGCTCAAGCGCAGGCAGGCGCCGCCCTCGATCACCAGCAGGTCGCCACCTTGGGCGGGGCCGAAGCGGCGCACCCGGCCGGTCACGGTCTCGCCATCGAAGACCGCCTCGAGCCGCGAGTCCGCGCGCCAGACACCGCTGGCCGCAACCGGCGGACCGCGGTCGAGCGTTATTGTCCAACCGGATCCGCTCGGCGCCACCTCCACCAGAACCTGTCCGCCTTCGGGCCGGGCGAAGCGCCGGCGAAAACCGCCGGGGCGGTTCAGCCGCCAGCCCCGCCCGTCCTCCCAGGGCGAGCCGGGATCCCCCGGGACCCGGGCGCCGCGGCAGTCGAGCGCGACGGCGAGCGCCGCCAGCAGGAAGATTCGCGCCGCCGTTTCGGGCGGCGCGAGCCAGTCCGGGTCGTGGGCCTCGATGAACCCCGTGGTCGCCGCGCCGGCGATCACCGCCGGGTCGGCGAGCAGCCGGGCGAGGAAATCGCGGTTGCTCGCCGGGCCGTCCAGCTCGGTTGCCGCCAGCGCCGCGATCAGGCCCAGCCGCGCCGCCTCGCGGTCCTCGCCCCAGGCCACCAGCTTGGCGATCATCGGATCGTAGAAGGAGCTAACGCTACTGCCCTCGATGACGCCGCTTTCGATGCGAAGGCGCGCGCTCGCCTCGGGAAAGCGCAGGTGCCGCAGGGTCCCGGCCGCCGGCAGAAAGCCGCGCCGCGGGTCCTCGGCATAGAGCCGCGCTTCCAGGGCATGGCCCTTGGAGACGATGTCGGCCTGCTCCAGGGGCAAGGGCTCGCCGGCGGCGATACGCAGTTGCCACTCCACCAGATCGAGGCCGGTGATCATCTCGGTGACCGGATGCTCGACCTGGAGGCGGGTGTTCATCTCCATGAAGTAGTAGGCCTCGCCCTCGACCAGGAATTCGATGGTCCCGGCGCCCTCGTAGTCGACGGCGTGGACGATCTCGATCGCGGTCTTGGCGAGTCCCTGGCGCAGCGCTGGCGTGAGCCCCGGCGCCGGCGCCTCCTCGACCACTTTCTGGTGCCGGCGCTGCAGCGAGCAGTCGCGCTCGAAGAGCTGGACCGCCCGGCCCTGGCGATCGCGAAAAACCTGCAGCTCGATATGGCGCGGCGCGGCCAGGAAGCGTTCGAGGATCAGCGCGCCATCGCCGAAGGCCGCCGCGGCCTCGCGCGCCGCCGCGGTCAGGGCGGCTTCCAGGTCGCCCGGGCGCGACACCACCCGCATACCCTTGCCGCCGCCGCCGGCCGAGGCCTTGATCAGAAGCGGGAAGCCAACCTCCCCCGCCGCCTTCACCAGGGCCGGCCGATCCTGAGCCTCGCCCTGGTAGCCCGGCACCACCGGGATGTTGCGCTCGGCCAAAAAGGCTTTCGCCGCGCGCTTGGAGCCCATCAGGTCGATCGCCTCGGCGCTGGGCCCGACGAAGATGTGGCCGGCGTCGCGGCAGGCGCTCGCGAAGGCGGCGTTCTCCGATAAAAACCCGTAGCCCGGATGGATCGCGGCCGCACCGCTCTCGGCCGCGGCGCGCAGGATGGCGGCCACCTTCAGATAACTCTCCGCGGCCGCCGCCGGCCCCAGCAGATAGGCCTCGTCGGCGGCCTCGAGGTAGGGCGCCCCGGCATCGGCCTCCGAATAGACCGCGATGGTGCGCAGGCCCATGCGGTTGGCCGTTCGCAGCACACGCGCGGCGATCTCGCCCCGGTTGGCGACGAGCAGCGATTCCATCATGGCTGGCCTCCCCTCGCCTGCTCGCGGGCATAGCGGATGATCTCCGAGAACCCGAAGAGCATCAAGACGACACCGGACAGGATCTCCAGAGACACCAGCATGCGAACCGGAGTCGAGACCGGCACGATGTCGCCGTAACCCACCGCGCTCAGGGTGATGATCGAAAAATAGAGGCTCTCGATGAAAGTGATGTCTCGTGCCTCGCCGAGCACGAGGAAGTTCTGCCCCTCGGAGATGCGGTCGATCACCCGGTAGGCACAGGCGAAAATCACCAAGATCAGGGAGTAAAAGGTGAAGAAGGCGAAGGCCGGCGCGATCAGTCCGCGCATCCTCTGGAAGAAGCTCTCGAACAGCAGGCCGGTTTCGAGCAGGAAAAGGCAAACCTGTCGACTGACCCAGAAGACGACGATGGAGATCATGGACATGGCGATCAAGAGCAGCGCACTGACCATCCGCGGCGACAGCTCGAAGGCCGGCAGGGCAAAGGAGGCAAAGCCGATGGCGAAAACCGGGACCAGCCAGCCGAAGACCCAGATACGCAGACTGCGGTCGGCGGGCGAGGCTCCACCGGCGATGGCACGGATCGACTCCCTGCGCCACCAGACCCCACCGAGAAAGGCGACAATCGGCAGGACGAAGCCAATTCGTCCCGCGGCCTCCGAGGTGCCGCGAAAGTTGGCGACCAGGAAGACCGCGTAGATGCAGATGTAGACGCCCAGAAAGTTGGCCAGCGCGAGGGAAAAAAAGCGACTGCCCGGAAAGGTCAGGGCGAACATGGAAACCCCGGCCGTGACCACGACCAGCACCAGCGGCGTAAAGTAAGGATCGTTGCCGCCGACCGCCGCGCCGACCAACAGGAGGATACCGCAGGTCAAGGCCACGGCCGAAGCCCACGCGCGGCGCTGTCTGCGATCGACCATCCGGCCTAATCCGCGACCCAGCGGGGCTTGCGCTTTTCGAGGAAGGCCGCGATGCCCTCGCGTCCCTCCTCCGAGACCCGGATCGCGGCGATCCGCTCGGCGGTCTCGGCGATCAGCGTGCCATCAAGGGGCCGGCCCAGGACCGCCGCGACGAGCTGCTTGGCCTCGCTTTGAGCCTCGGGTCCGCCGGTCAGCAGGCGGTCGACCACAATGCGCACGCGCTGTTCCAGATCCGGTCCGTCGGTGACCTCGTGGACCAAGCCCAGGCGGTGGGCCTCCCATGCCGAAAAGCGCTCGCCGGTCAGGAAGTAGCGCCGCGCCGCCCGGCCGCCGATGGCCGCGACGACATAGGGCGAGACCACCGCGGGGATCAGGCCGAGCTTGACCTCGGTCAGCGCGAAGTTCGCTTCTTCCGCGGCGATCGCGATGTCGCAGCAGGCAACCAGCCCGACGCCGCCGCCATAGGCGGGGCCCTGCACCACGGCGAGGGTCGGCTTGGGAAAGGCCGCCAGCGCATGCAACATCTCGGCCAGGGCCTGGGCGTCCTTCCGGTTCTCCTCCTGGCTTTTGCCGGCCATGGCCTTCATCCAGTTGAGATCGGCGCCGGCGGAAAAGCTGCGCCCGCGCGCCGCCAGCACCAGGACCCGGACGCGGCTGTCTTCACGCAGGCTGGCCAGGGTCCGGGTCAGGTGATTGATCAGGACATCGTCGAACGCATTGTGGACATCGGGCCGGGTCAAGGTGATCCAGGCGCTGCCATTGGGATGAATTTCTTCCATGAAGAGCGGAGGGGTCATGCGATCACATCCTAAAGACGCCAAAACGCGTGGGTTCGATCGGCGCGTTGAGCGCGGCCGAGAGGCCCAGGCCCAAGACCATGCGGGTCTGACGGGGGTCGATCACCCCGTCGTCCCACAGCCGTGCCGAAGCATAGTAGGGATGCCCCTGGTGTTCATACTGTTGCAGAATCGGCGCCTTGAAGGCCGCCTCGCTGGCCGGGCCCCAGGCTTCGCCGCGTTTGCTTTCGGCCTCGCCGCGCAGGGTCGCGAGGACCGTGGCCGCCTGCTCGCCGCCCATGACCGATATGCGCGCGCCGGGCCACATCCACAAGAACCGGGGGCTGTAGGCGCGCCCGCACATGCCATAGTTGCCGGCGCCGAAGGAGCCGCCGATGATCACGGTGAACTTGGGTACCGCGGCATTGGCGACCGCCATCACCATCTTGGCGCCGTCCTTGGCGATCCCCCCGGCTTCGTACTTCTGGCCGACCATGAAGCCCATGATGTTCTGCAGAAAAACGAGAGGGATGCCGCGCTGCGCGCAGAGTTGGATGAAGTGTGCGCCCTTGAGCGCGGACTCGGAAAAAAGAATGCCGTTGTTCGCCAGGATGCCGACGGGATAGCCCCAAATCCGGGCAAAGCCCGTCACCAGGGTCCGGCCGAAGAGCGCCTTGAACTCGTCGAATTCGCTGCCGTCGACCAGGCGGGCGATGACTTCGCGCACTTCGTAGGGCTTTTTCAGGTCGGTCGGTACGATGCCCAGCAGATCCTCGGCGTCATAGAGCGGCTCGCGCGACGCGGTCCGTTCCAGGTCGATCCGCTTGGGCCGGTTGAGACCGGCGACGATGCGCCGCGCGATGGCCAGCGCATGGCGATCATCCTCGGCGTAGTGATCGGCGACTCCGGATACCCGGGCATGGACATCGGCGCCGCCGAGCTCTTCGGCGCTGACCACCTCGCCGAGGGCTGCCTTCACCAGGGGAGGTCCGCCGAGAAAGATGGTGCCCTGATTGCGCACGATCACGGTCTCGTCCGACATCGCGGGAACATAGGCGCCGCCAGCGGTACAGGACCCCATGACAACGGCGATCTGTGGAATTCCCGCCGCGGACATACGCGCCTGATTGTAGAAGATCCGGCCGAAGTGGTCGCGGTCGGGAAAGACCTCGTCCTGCTCGGGCAGGTTGGCGCCGCCGGAGTCGACCAGATAGATACAGGGCAGACGGTTCTGCTCGGCGATCTCCTGGGCGCGCAGGTGTTTCTTCACGGTGATCGGATAGTAGGTTCCGCCTTTGACGGTCGCATCGTTGGCCACCACGAGACACTCCCGCCCCTCGATCCGGCCAACACCGGTGATCAATCCGGCGGCCGGGATCGCCTCGTCGTAGAGGCGATGCCCGGCGAGCTGGGAGAGTTCCAGGAAGGGTGAGCCCGTATCGAGCAGCGCATCGATGCGCTCGCGCACCAGCAGCTTGCCGCGCTCCTTGTGCTTCGCCCGCGCGGCCGGCCCGCCCCCCTCGACTATCGTCCCCACTTGGGATTGCAGGTCATCGATCAAGGCGCGGTTGGCCAGCGTGTTTTCTTGGAAGGTCGCCTCGCTCTTCACGATTTGGGTCGTCAAGCTGGCCATGGCCCTCGGCTCTCCCGCGCTGTGTCGGTTGGTCAGGGCTTAGCCGATTCCAGGCAGCAGGAAAAGCCCCGCCCGCCCGCCGAGCCAGTTCCCTCTCCCGCGCATTGTCCGCGCCGGACGAGAGTCCCAGGGTTACGGTGCATTAACACCCTTGCCCTATAGGTTTTAGCTAACGGTTACGAGGACGAACAGCATGACCCAGGTCTCGGGCGATGCCGATAAACAACGGCGCGACGCCAGCGGCGGGACCGCCGCCCCTCCCGCGCAGTTGGAAAGCCAGGTCATCCAGTCCGAACTCAAGGCCTCGGACCTGGATATGGCTCGAGTCGTGGAGGATCTGGTCATGGTCATGATCGACAAGGGGCTCTTGATGATGACCGACCTGCCGCGGGCGGCTCAGGAAAAGCTGCGGGCCCGCGATGACCTGCGCAGCCGACTCGGCGATCTCGGCGGCATCGTCGGCGACAGCGAGGATCTTCTCCTCCCCTGACGGCCCGCGCGGCCGGTGAAATGCCATTGCCAGGGAAAATTCCTTCATTTCTGTAACGATTTTGAAGGACATTGCGAATTATCCATAGTATATAGTATGTGTTATTCGAAGAATGGCTGAAGCGAGGAGCGCGAGCCAGCGTGCAAAACTCAATCGACAGCAGTACGAAGCGCGCCCCACGACCGCGTATCGTGCAGTTCCGCAATCGGCGTTTTTCGGTTCGACTTGAACCAACCTACTGGCGTGCTCTGGAACAGATGGCCGATCGCCGTTCGATGCGGCTTGGGCGCCTGGTCGCGGTTTTGGCGGACGACTTCGATGGCGGCAACTTTTCGTCTTATCTGCGTGTCTGCTGCATGTTGGATGCCGAACGGCGCCTGGCCGACGCCCATTTGAACGTCGGCTACGGCACACTTGTCGAAGCGGTTGGCGCCTGCCCCAATCCCGGCGTGGTCCTGTCGCGCTATCGCACGATTATCACCACCAACAGAGCCTTTGCGTCGTGGCTGGGGCCCATGGACACCCCCATCAACGGCGCCAATCTGACATCGGTCATCCAGGTCCGAACCCGGACTTCCTTGAATGACGTGTGGCAGTCGATGGTCGATGGCTCTACTTCCCAGGCCGAAGCGCGCTTGCTGCACGTCGCACCGGGCCGGGTCAATGCCGCCCATGCGACCTTCGTCGCCATCCACCCGCGGGAAATCGAAGAATTCTATGCCATCATGTGGCTTTCAACGTCAGGGCTGAAGCCTTCGGGAAAGGGCGCCGGGACGAAAGTACCGACCCCCGGCACCAAAGCGGCCGCCGTGCCCCAGCGGCAACAGCAACCCCACTCCTGATACGCTAGACTCAGGACATTCAACCGCTCATCCGCACCGCAAGGTCGCCAAACCTCGGTGCCGAAAGCCAAGTGGAAAGTCGCGAGGACTGTAAGGCCCGCTGCCTCAGCTGTCCTGTACGATCAGCAGATCGCCGGGACTATAGACCGTGACGCCGCTTTCAAAGCTGTAGAAATAGAGCCCGGTCACGTCGACGCCCGTGGCGGTCACGTGTGGATCCGCCACGCCTTCACTCTGCAGCGTCTCCTTGGTGACGAGATTGACCGCCATGTCATCGCCGGCGAAGAACACAACCTCGCCGGAGGCATCCGGCAAGAGATCCGCCAACGCGATGACCAGCGAATCGTCCTCCTGGCCGCTCCCGCCAGAGCGCTCCGCATTGAAGTCCACCATGACCATTCTCACCTACGCCCCGAAGGTTACCCTTGCTTCGACGGAAGGCTCCACACTGCGAAGCTCCCGCCACGGAACATCAGCCTACCTGCCATATCCGGGTCGATCATAGCGAGAATTTGCGCAAAATAAAGGACAAAATTGATCCGCTCGATCATTCTGATTGACAAAAAAACCTCATAACATATTGAAATAACGAAAATTTACGGCAAAGAGATCGAAGCGGCTCAAGTCAAATAGGAAAGGCGACGCCTCAAAGAGGCGCCGCCTTGTATCGGGTTATGTGTCTCTGTGGATCAGTCGTCGAGCAGGCCGTCCTGCCAGGACTTGTGCTGAACCGACGCCTGCTCGGGCGCATTAAGGCCCAGAGTGCTGATCAAATTGCCGGTCACCGCCATAAGACTGAAGGCCGACAGTGACTCGTTGGTACGCGCCGTGGTCAGCTCCGACGCCGAAACGAAGAGCTCGTTCTCGGCATCGAGCACGTCCAGCAGGGTCCGCTGTGCCACCTCGAACTGATCGACATAGGCGTCGCGCGTTTCGCGCGAAAACTGAACCGCCTTTTCCAGATCCGCAACCGACTCGCGACTGGCTTCCAGGGCGAACCAGAAACGCCGGGCCTCTTCTTCAGCATTGAGCTGCGAGGAAAGGCGCCGGTTCTTGCTTTCGTTCAGGCGCATCAGAGCTTCCTGCCGGGCCGCACGATCGATACCGCCTCGGAACAGGTTCCAGCGGAAACGCAACACCACCTGGCCGTTGTACTCGTAGGTATCGAGCGCCGTCGTACCGTCATTGTACTGCCCAAGTGCCTCGAGAGTAACGGTCGGCCACAAGGGAACCTCGGCCAACTCGATCTCAGCCTCAGCGGTATCGACATTCGCGTCGGCGATCTTGGTGGTCAAATTGTCGCGCCGTGCCGCTTCGACCAACTGGTCGATATCCGCCGGGACGGCATCGATCGGCACTTCGACCGGCTCCAGGCTATCGGGGAACTGCCCCACCGTACGGGCATAGTCGGCCTCCGCGTTACGCAGGAGATTGAAGTTCTCTGTGAGCGTCGCACGGGCCAGGGCCACGCGGACTTCGGTCTGGGTCACGTCGGCGCGGCTGCCACCGCCGCCCGCCAGCCGCTCTTCCAGCAGCGAGAGAATGTTGAGATGAACGCGCAGGTTCTTGTCGGCCAGACGCACCAGTTCGCGGCCGCGCAGGACCTCCAAATAAGCGCCCACCGTATCGAGGGCGAGGACTTCGGCATTCTCGCGAACGACGTTGGCCGCCGACTGCACACGCGCCTGTTCCCGCTCCACCGTGGCTCCGGCCTCGAAACCATCGAAGATCCGCTGCTGAACGGTAATCAGAAACTCTTCGCGGTCGGTCGAATTGGTGTCGCCGGTCGCGGCATTGGCGCGAGTCGTGGAGTCATTGACCCAGTTGGGACCCCAGGCTGCTTCGACGTCGACCTGAGGCAGATAGAGGCCGCGAGCCTGTCGTAGTTCCTGATCGACCGCCTCACGGTTCGCCGCGGCGGCACCGATATCGGGATTCGTCGAGATCGCCATCTGGATGGCTTCCTCGATAGTGATGGCTTGCGCGGCTCCGGACGCCCCCAAGAAGAATACAGTGCCCAGCAAGGCGCACTTGAAGCTCTTAAGGTCGTTCATTTTTTTCCAGCTCATGCTAGAAATCCCCCGATCTGGCGAAGTGGAACTCAACAGGGATCTCCTCGCGTTTGGAGACCACCACCCTGCTGGGAAAGTGTCATGCACAACAGACTTTTAACCTCGTAGCAGTAGCCCTGTCAACGCGCCGAGTGGAAAGAAAAGCAATATTCTTACCCGGCCCCCTGCGACATCGTCGGGCGGCACCACCACGATTATGTCGCGCAGTCCTATGCCAAAGATCCTTTAAAAGCTGTTACTACTTTAAACCTTCCTCAAGTAAAATCCCCAAGTGACGATGGCTCTTACTGCTGAAAAGCCACCTGTTACATCCAAGACACACTCCCAAGAAAACTAACGCCCAACCGGCCCCAGGGATGGTTTGTGCCAACCGCCTTGCACCTGTTAGGATCGCCACGACGCGGCCCTTCGATGAAATTCGTTAACTATTTTCGAATGGTGTTGCAATATAACCAGCCATATCAGACAGGGCGGCGCTAGTGTTAAGACAAACATGCGAGGTCGCAGCCGGGCTTCGCTCCTTCGCTCTTCACCTCGAGGGCCTTCCTTCTCCAAGAACTCTGGATCTCTCTTCACCACCCCGATCCCAAGGATTCACGTGCGCCCATGACCGCAAATCGCAATTTGCAGGCAATCCTGAAGAAGCGCGCCGCGAAAGGCGAGCGAGCCCTGCCCGAAGATATCGCCGAGGAACTGAAGGCCGCCGGCCGAATCGAAACAGAAACCGACTCCATTGAGGCGCCGCCGGCCACGCCGGAGCCGACTCTGAACAGCGACGAGGTCCTCGATTCGCAGGAGCCGGACAAAGAATGGCACGTCGGGCCCGCGACGATCGATTTCGAAGACCCCCTGGTCACCTGCCTCGCCACGCTCGCAGGTTTGCTCGAACGGCCGATCTCGACCGAGGCGCTCAAGTCCGGCCTGCCGCTGGACAAGGAACGCATGACCCCGGAACTGGTCTTGCGCGCGGCTGACCGCGCGGGCCTGAGCGCCAGCATCGTGCGCCGGGCCACGGTCAAGAAAATACAGCCGCTCACCCTGCCCTGCATCTTGCTCTTGAAGGAAGGCAACGCCTGCCTCCTGCTCCGCTACTCCGGCCGGGACCAAGTGGAGATCATGGTTCCCGAAGGCGGCGGCCGCAAGAAAGACGTCTCGCTTCGTGAACTCGACGATATCTATACCGGCTATGCCATCTTCGCGCGTCCCGAGTTCAGATTCGACGAGCGGGCGCCGGATATGCGGCTGAAGGACTACAAGGCCTGGTTCTGGGGCACCCTGGTCAAGTTCTGGCCGATCTACAGTCACGTCATGTTGGCATCGATACTGATCAACGCCTTCGCCATTGCCTCGCCGCTCTTCATCATGAACGTCTATGACCGGGTGGTGCCGAACAATGCGGTCGAAACCCTTTGGGTTCTCGCGCTGGGGGTTGGAACGGTCTTCGCCTTCGAATTCATCATGCGGAACATGCGCACCTACTTCGTGGACGTCGCCGGCAAGAACGCCGATGTGATCATCGCCAGCCGTCTCCTCGAACACCTTATGTCCACGCGCCTCGACGCCAAGCCGCCCTCGACCGGCGCCATGGCCAACAATCTGCGCGAGTTCGAATCGCTGCGCGAGTTCTTCACCTCCGGAACGCTGGTCGCCCTGGTCGACCTGCCGTTCATTTTTCTTTTCGTCGCGGTGATCTGGTTCATCGCGGGACCCGTGGCCGTGGTACCGCTCTCGGCCATTCCCCTGGTCATCCTGGCGGGTTTGATTTTGCAGTTCCCGCTGCGGGCGGTCATCGAAAAGACCCAACGCGAGGCCAGCCAGAAACATGCTCTCCTGGTCGAAGCGATTGACGGTTTGGAGACCATCAAGGCGACGGCGGCGGAAAGCCGGGTCCAGCGTGCGTGGGAGCGATTCGTCGGTCTGACCGCCGAATCCTCGGGCAAGGCGCGCTTTCTATCCGGTCTCGCCACCACCTTCGCACAGACCACGATCCAGCTTTCGACCGTTGTCGTCGTGGTCTACGGCGTTCATCTGATTTCCGAGGGCGAACTAACGATGGGCGCCCTGGTCGCGGCGACAATCCTGACCGGTCGGGCCCTGGCCCCGCTCGGCGCCCTGGCCGGCATGCTGACCCGTCTGCAGCAATCGCGGGTCGCCCTGAAGTCCCTTGACGAACTGATGAAAAGGCCGCTGGAGCGTCCGGTCGACAAGACTTTCCTGCATCGCCCGCGGCTCAACGGACAGATCGAATTCAAGGACGTGAAGTTCGCCTACCCGGGACAGGAGACCAACGCGCTGGAATCCGTCACCATGAAGATCCAGCCCGGCGAGCGGGTCGCGATCCTGGGCCGAATCGGCTCCGGCAAGAGCACCATCTCGCGGCTCATGATGGGTCTCTACGATCCGGCCGAGGGCGCGGTGCTGATGGATGGCACCGATATCCGGCAGATCGACCGCGCCGATCTGCGCCGCAACGTGGCCTATGTCTCGCAGGACAACTACCTCTTTTTCGGCTCGGTCCGCGATAACATTTCCTTCGGGGCGCCGCAGGTCGACGACGAGACCGTTCTGCGGGCCGCCAGCCTGGCCGGCGTCACCGATTTTCTGCGGTCTCATCCACATGGCTTCGACCTGCAGGTCGGCGAGCGCGGCATGTACCTTTCCGGCGGGCAACGCCAATCCGTCGCTATTGCCCGGGCGCTGCTCCTCGACCCACCGGTGGTGCTGCTCGACGAACCGACCAGTCACATGGACAACTCCACCGAAGCGCAGTTCAAGAACCGCCTCAGTCAGCACCTGACCGGCAAGACACTGGTTCTGATTACCCACCGTAGCTCGCTCTTGAGCATGGTCGATCGCCTCATTATCCTGGACCGCGGCCGCATTGTCGCCGATGGCGCCAAGGACGATGTCCTGGATGCCCTCAAAAAGGGCCAAGTCAGAGCCATAGGAGACTAACCCGCAGATGTCCGCTTACGGCGCCTTCGACAACGACGACCTCAAGTACATGCCCGATGTGCACCGCGCGGTGTCTCAGCGCGGCCGGCGCTTCGCCTACCTCTTGACCTTCATGACCTTCGTCAGCATCGGAACCCTGCTGGTCTGGTCCTACTACGCGGTACTCGACGAGGTCACCCGCGGCGAGGGCAAGGTGATCCCCTCGAGCAAGACCAAGATCATTCAAAACCTCGAGGGCGGCATCGTCGCGGACATCATGGTTCGCGAGGGCCAGATCGTCGAGGAAGGCGCGATCCTGCTACGGATCGAGAACTCCCTGGCCCAGGCCACCCAGCGCGACCTGCAGGGGCAATACTATGCCCTGCTGGCAGCGACCGCCCGGCTCGAGGCCTCGCTGAACGGCGAGGAAGCCATCACCTTCCCGCAGCAGGTCCTGGAGAACGCGCCCGAGCGCGTCGCCGACCAGGAACGGCTTTTCGCCGCGCGCGGCGCGCAGATCGCGGCCCAGACCTCGGTCCTCGAATCGGAAAAGCGCCAACGCAAGCAGGAGATCAACGAGCTGATCACCCAGCGCAACACGGCCGACCAGAATCTGCGGCTTGCCCGCGAAGAGATGAATATCACCCGGCCGCTGGTCGCCAAGGGCGTTATGCCGCGCCTCGACCTGATCCGCGTCGAGCGCCAGGTGGCGGAATTCGAAGGCCAGATCAAGACCATCAATGCCGGTATTCCCCGGCTCAAATCGGCCTTGAAGGCCGCCGAACAGCGCATCCAGGAGCTGGTCTTGTCGATGCGGGCCGAGATGTCCGACGAGTACAACCGGACCCGCGCCGAGCTCAAATCGGTGACCGAGACGCTTTTTGCCTCCAGCGACCGGGTCACCCGGACCGATGTGCGCTCGCCGGTGCACGGCACCGTCAAGGAGCTGAAGTTCAATACCATTGGCGGCGTGATTCAGCCCGGCGCCGATATCATCGAGATCGTTCCCCTGGACGATACCCTGCTGATCGAAGCCCAGGTCCGACCGGCCGACATCGCCTTTCTCAGCCCCGGTCAACAGGCCATCATCAAGGTCTCGGCCTACGATTTTTCGATCTACGGCGGCCTGAAAGCCGAACTCGAGCAGATTTCGGCGGACACCATCAAGGACGAGAATGGCGACCCCTTCTACCGCGTCTATCTGCGCACGGAGAAGAACTCCCTGACCCGTCAGGGCGAAGTCCTGCCGATTATTCCGGGAATGACCGCGACCGCGGAGATCCTCACCGGCACCAAGACGGTCCTGGACTACCTCCTCAAGCCGATCCTCAAGGCAAGGGACCGCGCCCTGACCGAGCGTTAAGCGGTCCCCGGGGCGGTCACCGCGCCCCTCTACAATCAATAATCCATACGCAACGAAACCTTAATCTCGAAAGGCGAGTATGGACCTCGCGGCTCGGGGCTGGGGGCGCGTTGCTTGCCCCTTCGCGATGGTTGGCTCTTTCACAATGGTTAACGGTGATCGCTGGTGGATCGACGGCGATTTATGAAATCCGGACTTGGCCTGGCCGCCGCGGCGGCCACCCTGACGCTGCCCGGTTTTCAGGACGAGCGCCTTCATTCGCCCGGCGCCCTGGCGGCGAGCCTCTCATCGATCGCCAATGGAACAAAGACCCAGGGCAAGGCTATCTTCGGATCGACGGAAATCGCCTCAAACTCGTTCAAGGCTCTGCCGCAATGGGTCCGGGTCCTGAAAAAGATGAAGCTGGAGACGGACCTGCTAAGCAAATGCACTCGAGACCGCAACGCCTGCGGCAAGTATGCGCTTCACCCCTGGCACGACACGATCAAGAAGGCCCAGGGCCAAAGCCGGTCGAAAACTCTTCAAGCCATCAACAAGGGCTTCAATCGCTGGCCCTACAAGTACGACCAAGAACTCTATGGCGTCAGCGAGTACTGGGCGAGTCCGATGGAATTCCTGCGGCGGTCCGGCGATTGCGAAGACTATTCCATCGCCAAGTACTTCGCCCTGCGTGAATTGGGCTTCGACAAGGACCAACTTCGGGTCGTCATCCTCTACGACCGTATCCGAAACATTGGTCACGCCGTTCTGGCGGTGTATGAGAGGAACGACATCTTGGTGCTCGATTCGCTTTCCAACCTGATCCTGTCGCACCGGAAGTACCGTCATTACCAGCCGCAATACTCGATGAACGAGATCACCCGCTGGGCACACGTCATAATATGATGAAACAACACATCCATCCCGATCATGGCGCCGCCATGGCCTCGCAGACGAGACGCAGATCATGAGCGACCAACGCAACTCGACCGAATTCGACCTGATCTCCGTGGTGCCCGATCCCGCGGGGCCGGATCCCGTGGGTCTCGATCTGGGCGGCCTCGAGGCCGACCGTTTTCGCCCGTCGCGCCGGCGCATCCTGTGGCGCGCGCTGTTGGTCTTCGTGGTCATCGTCGCCGCGGCCGTCATCGTCCCCTCGATCACCTATAGCCTGAAGCGCGACCAGGTGGTTGAAGCGACCAAGGAGCGACTGCAAATCCTCTCCGCGGGGCGGGTCGAAGTCTTGCAAACCTGGCTTACGGCTTTGATCGGCAAGACCGACCGGCTGGTCGAAAGCGAGCTGTTCCGCCTCTTTGCCACCGAGGTCGACAATGCCGGCGGCTCGCTATCGGCGATTACCCGACCGCACGACTTGACCCCCGAGGATGAGCAGGAATCGGAACTGGGCGTCGCCCTGGTCGAGCAGATCCCCTTCATCGAACGGGTGCTGACCGACTTTGCGAACTCGGCCGATTTCCTCGACGGTTACCTTTATGGCCGCAATGGCGACCCCTACGTCGCCACCGCCGGGGCCGTCCCCGCCAACGATGCCAAAAAATCCCTGGCCTTGGGCGTCTTTGACAGCGGTTTGGTGACCTATGGGCCGGTAACCGCCGCGCCGGCCGGCCTGGTCATGACACTTGCATTACCGGTTATCACCGCCCAGACCGAAATCGGCGAGGGGGCCGTGGTCGGCGTCCTGGTTCTCACCGCCCCAGTGACCAATGCCCTGAGCGACACCCTGGCTCCCTTGCCCCTCGCCGCGGAAGGCGAGGTCCAGCGTCTCTTGCAGTGGCACGACGGCGTCCTGTCGCGAATCGATCCCAGCGCCTCGCCCACCATCAGGACCATCGGTCTTGCCGGTTTTTCCGCCCAGGAGCGGCAAATTCCCTTCTCCGGTCGCCTCGGTCTCGACGGACGGACCGATGTGTTTTCCTATGGCTTGGCGGTCGAGGGGCCGCGCTGGTGGGTTCTCCAGGAACAGGCCGCGCGGGTTGCCAAGGGCGCCTTGCGCGACCACGCGACCGCTGCGGTCACCGTAGCGGTGCTGGTGGTCATCGCCGTCGTGGTGGCCTTCGGGGCCTTTTGGTGGCGGCTCGCCAACGAACACAACAGCGCCAGGGCAGACCAGTACCGAACCTTGGCCCGGCGCATCGCGGCGCAAAAACAGCTGCTGGATGGCATCAACAACACGATCGTCGAGCAGATCGGCTTGAAGGACGCCGCCGGCGCCTACCGTTTCGTCAACCCGGCTTTCGCGCAGGCCGTCGGACGTCCCATCGAAGCGGTCATAGGGCTGGACGATGCGGCCCTGTTCGGCGCCGGCACCGCCGAACGCCTGCGGCTTACCGACGAACAGGCTCGCCGTGGCGAAGGGGTGGTCACCAGCAGCGAGGAAATTTACCTAGGTAAGGAACTTCACTATATGCAGATTTCCAAAGTGCCCTACGAAGGCGAGAGCGCAGACGACCAAGGTATTGTGTCGGTCATGCGCGATGTCACAGAACTGGTGGAAGAGCAAAAAAAGCGCGAACACGCCATGCAACAGATGGTCGGCGCGCTGGTCAGGGCCGTCGAACTGCGCGATCCCTACCTGGCCGGCCATTCGCGCAGGGTCGCCTCCTTTGCCAGCGAAGTCGCCAAGCGGATGGGAGCCGACGCGGCCCAGGTCATGACCGTCGAGATCGCCGCCAACCTGTCGCAGATCGGCAAGCTGAAGGTGCCCCGGGCCATCCTGACCAAGCCCGATCGCTTGGAGCCGGAGGAGATCGAGGAGGTCAAGCGGCACCTCGAGCATGCCGCCGTGATCCTGAAAGATATCGATTTCGATCTCCCCGTACTGGAGACCATTCGTCTGATGCACGAAAGGCTCGACGGGACCGGCTACCCCGACCAGCTATCCGGTGACGCCATCAGCCTGGAGGGCCGAATTCTCGCGGTCTGCGATGTATTCTGCGCCCGGGTCGAGCCGCGCTCCTATCGCTCGGTGATCCCGGCGGAAACGGCCCTGGAGATCCTGGCCGACAACGCCGATCGCTATGCGCCCGATGTCGTCGCTGCCTTGGGCAAGGTCGTGGCCTCGGTGGTCGGCGAGAAGCTTCTGGCCTCAATCGATGCGGCTTAGCGCGCGGCCGCCGCAAGCCGCTTCAGCGGTCCTCTTGGCGCTCTGGCTTTTGATCCTGCCGGTGTCGGCGGGAGCTACGGAGCGCAACGGCGAAATACTGCTCCATGCCATGGAGTACCCTTGGAGCGCCATTGGCCGCGTCAATGCCGGGGGCCGCGCCTTCTGCACCGGATTTCTGGTGTCCGAGGATCGCGTCATGACCGCGGCTCATTGCCTTTACGATTTCGTTCAGGGACGATGGCGCGGTGCCTCGGAGATGCATTTCATCGCTGGCTATCAGCGCGATCAGTACATTCTGCATTCGAAGGTCCGGGACTACGTCCGCGCGGCCAATTTCCAGCCGACCCAAGAGGCGACGATCGATTCCGTCGTCACCGACTGGGCCCTCTTGACCCTGCAGAAACCGATCGGTCGCGAGGCCGGTTGGCTGCCGGTCGCCGTGCTCGACGCGGCCCTGCGCAAGCGCCTCCAGGCGGAAGGACGGAGTCTGTATCTCGCCGGATACCACGCCGCCCGGCCTCATGCTCAAAGTCTTCGCACCGGCTGCCGTCTGGAGGCGGTGTTGCGCGGCGGCCAGGTGATCACGCACAGCTGCCGGTCGACCAAGGGCCTGTCGGGGGCACCGCTGCTGGCCTTCGTCGAGGGTCGCCCTTTGGCCATGGGCATCCATTCGATCGAGTTCAAACACGAAGGCGAGGAGAAGGCCGGCGTCCTGTCGCTGAAGATCTTCTCTTCCGCCGGCGCTCCTCGGCAGGCCCGGCGCGCCTTTCGCAGCGGCAAGGTCGACTGGCGCCACGGGCGCGCACCTGCCGATGGCAGTCCGGCGGGAGAAAGTCCCTCCCGAACAATCGACCTGCTGCTCGCGCGCCAGGGACACCTCCCGGCCTCGGCAACACCGCCCGTGGCCGAAGCGCTGCGCCGCGACGCGATCGCCAGCTACCGCTCGGCAACCGGCATTCGTGGCAAGTCCGATGGCGAAAACAGGAGGTCGCTCGAGCTTCTGGGCGATCTGCTCAAAACCTTGAGGGAGTGACCGCAATGGACCACCGGAGCACGTCTAGGAATTCGCGGAGGACCAGACAATGATTGAGATATTCGCGGACGGCGTCCGCTCTGTCAGCCTGGCCAACGGCGTGGTGCGAATCGAACTGACACGGCTGCAGCAGAATTCGGCGACTGGGGCCCTCGAACCGAACAGCGTGGGTGTCTTGATGTTGCCGGCAAACGAACTCCGCACCATCGCCGCCCAGCTCAACAAGACCGTCAGCCAACTCGAGGAGCGTGCCACGGCGCGCAGTAGATAGTCCGAGGCCAGGGTCCATAGTCGGGGGCCGGGCGTCCCAAGTGCCCTTCATTGTTCTATGGAGCGCGAACCGGCGTCAGACGTCGTAATCCAGGCCCCAGGTTCGATAGCGCTCGGGATCGTCGACCCAACGCTCGCGCACCTTGACGAACAGGAAGAGGTGGACGGGGTGCCCGAACTGGGCCGACAGCTCTTCTTGGACCTGCGCGCGCACGGCCTTGATGGTGCGTCCGCCCTTGCCCAGGCAAATTCCCTTCTGCGATTCCCGCGCGACATAGATCGTCTGCTCGATCCTGATGTCGCCGTTCTTGAAATCCTCCCAGGCTTCGGTCTCCACCGCCAGGGAATAGGGCAGTTCCTGATGCAGCGAGAGAAACAGTTTCTCGCGCGTCACCTCCGCCGCCATCAAGCGCAAGGGCAGGTCCGAGAGCTGATCTTCCGGATAGAGCCAAGGCCCCTCGGGCATGGCCCCGGCCAGATCCGCCATGAGGGTATCCAGTCCGTCGCCGGTCAGGGCCGAGATCATATAGGTGGCTGTAAAGAGGCCCTCGGCGGCGAAGAGACCCGCCAACTCGAGCAGCCGCGGCCTCGGAATCTGGTCGATCTTGTTGAGCGCGAGAAGCGCGGTCAGGCCGCGATCCTTCAAGCCTTTCATGATCAGCCGGGTGTCGCTATCGACGCGGCTGCGCTGGGCATCGAACAGCAAGACAATGGCATCGGCATCCTGGGCGCCGGCCCAGGCGGCGGACACCATGGATCTCTCCAGGCGGCGCTTGGCCTCGAAGATCCCCGGCGTATCGACGAAGACGATCTGACAGTCATCGCGCAGGACAACGCCGCGAATCCGCGAGCGGGTGGTTTGGACCTTGTGGGTGACAATCGAGACCTTGGAGCCCACCACCCTGTTCAACAGCGTCGACTTGCCCGCGTTGGGCGCGCCGAGCAGCGCCACGAATCCGCTGCGGCTGGCCGCCGTCATAGTCCCCTGCCCTCCAGGTCATCCAGCAAGGCGCGGGCGGCGGCCTGCTCGGCGAGGCGCTTCGAGCGTCCCTCGGCCTGGCGGGGCGCAAAGCCCTCGACCGTGACCTGGACGGTAAAGACCGGATCGTGCGCCGGACCGCGCCGTTCCTGCTCCTGATAGAGCGGCAGCGGCAGACCGCGGGCCTGCGCCCATTCCTGGAGCGATGTTTTCGCCTCGCGGGGCGGCCGCCGGTCGGCCGCAACCAGGGATTCCCAATGCCGCTTGATGAAACGCCCGGCGACATCGAGGCCGCCATCGAGATAGAGCGCCGCGATCACCGCTTCACAGGCGTTGGCGAGGAGTGCCGGATTGTCCCGCTCGCCGGCTCCTTCCTCGCCCTTGGCCAGAAGGAGATACTGCTTCAGATCAATGGCCCCGGCGACCTCTGCCAGGGCCTCGCGGCTGACCAGGCCGGCAAAGCGCCGCGCGAGCTGGCCCTCTCGTTCGTCCGAAAACCGCTGGAACAGCAACTCCGCCATGACCAAGCCCAGCACCCGGTCGCCCAGGAACTCCAGGCGCTCGTTGTGATCGCCGACACCGCGCGACCGTTGGCTGCTCTGGGGGGCCGCACTGGGGTGGGTCAGCGCCCGCACCAGCAATCCACGATCGGAAAAGTCATGACCCAGGGCCGCCGCGAGACCCGCGACCGGGTCGGGCTGATCGCTGCTTGGGCTGGCCTCACTCGATCCCATTGACGAGCCGGCTAAAACGGATGGCCTGCAACCATTTCCAGACTTCGTAGAACTCGGCCGTACCGTCGTGAGAAAAGAAGATAATCCCCGCCCGGCCGACAAGGTTCTCATCGGGGATGAATCCGACACTGCTCTGTTCGCGGCTATCCAGGCTGTTGTCGCGGTTGTCGCCCATCGCGAAATAGTGACCTGGCGGGACGTGAAAAACGGCCGTGTTGTCGAGCCGTGCCGAATCGCTTTCTTCCCAGATCAAGTGCTGGCGGCCATTCGGCAGGGTTTCGACATATTGGGTCGCCCGCACCGGCATCCCATAGCTGTTGTTGCCGAGCGCGACGTCCTGCTTTTCCCGCTGCACCGCCTTGTCGTTGATATGCAAGATGCCGCCGAGCACCTGAATGCGATCGCCCGGCAGACCGATAATACGCTTGATGTAGTCGGTCTCGTTGTCGCTCGGCAGTTTGAATACGACAACGTCGCCGCGCTCGGGCGGGCTCGCCAGTATCCGCCCGTCGAGTATCGGCAGGCTCCACGGCAGGGAATGGCGGCTGTAGCCATAAGAGTACTTGGAAACGAAGAGATAGTCTCCGACCAGCAGCGTCGGCTTCATCGAACCGGAGGGAATATTGAAGGGCTCCCACCCCAGGGTCCGCACGAAGGTGGCTATGACCACCGCCCAGATGAGCGTGAGCATGGCCTCCTTGAAGAAGCTCGTCGCGTTGCCGACCTCCTGTTCCTCGATTTCCTTGGCCACCCTTAATCGCTCTTCTTTCCAGTTCACAGGTCGGCAAGGTTGCAGCGCTGCCGCCCGCGCAAGCGAGCGTTTTCATCCAGCGATGCTATCGCTCAAGCCTCGGTGGGAGGCACGGCAGAGATGATGACGATTGCCTGGGCAAGGGGATAGTCATCTGTGATGGTCACGTCAATCTGAACCGACATACCGGCGGGGATCATTGCCGCCAGCCGCACCGCGGCGCCGCCGGTCAAGGCCATGGTGGGCTTGCCGCTCGGCAGGTTGACCACGCCCAAATCGCGCCAATGGACACCGCGACGCGGCACCCCGGTCCCGAGCGCCTTGGCGCAGGCCTCCTTGGCCGCGAACCGCTTGGCATAGCTCGCCGCCCGCGCCGCGCGCCGTTCCGACTTCTGCTGCTCGACCTCGGTGAAGACACGCTCCACGAAACGCGTGCCAAAGCGCTCTAGCGTGCGCTCGATACGGTCGATACGGACCAGATCGTTGCCAATACCTAGAATCATGGACCGTTACCCCGAATCATTGCCGGATACGACTCCGCATCGCCCGCCATCCGCGCTTGCCATCGCCCGGCGTCAGGCCCTGCGCGGCTCGGCGCGCCTTGCGGCGCTCCAGGCGCCGCCGGCGGCGCGCCTGGTACTGGTCGATCAACAGGCGGGTGGACAGAAATGTCATGATCCAAGCCAGCAAACCGGTCGGCAGGCTGCCGATCAACATCGGCCATAGCACGGCCAGGGGGTTGTCGAAGATATAGTTGAAAGAAAAGCCGGCGGGTAGCTCGCTGGCTTCGGATCCGAGAATCCAGACGCCAATCTTGTAGGTCCAGAGCCAGATCAGGGGAAAGGTCCAGGGATTGCCGACCGCCGTGCCTATGGCCGAGGCCAGAATGTTGCCGCGCAACGCCGCCGCGGCCATGGCGCCGAGCAGAAAATGAAACCCGATGAATGGCGTAAAGGAGACCGCGGCACCGCAGGCAAAGCCGGCCGCGATCCGCGAGGGAGTCCCCGGCAGTCGTTTCAGGCGATGTAGGGCATAAGACACGAATCGCCCCCACCCACCTCGAGGAACAAAGAGGTGCCTGACCCGCTCCAGGAGCGACAAAGGACTGCGTCGTCCGAACATGATCCCCTAGCTGATCCCCTAGCTGATCCCATCGCAGGGCCGGCGAAGGCCCCGCGACTCCCTTAGCGACTTTTCTACCGGTCTTGCCACCCCCACGAACGGCGCTGTCGGCTAACCTCTTGCCCTCTCCACCGTATTGATCACAGGCATGGTCCGAAGCGCCGTTATGATATTGGAAAGATGTTTCGCATCCATGACCTGCACGTCGATCAACATCTCGAAAAAATCCTGCGATCGGTTGGTGATCTTAAGGTTGCTGATATTGCCATTGTTCTTGCCGATGATGGTGGACAGGCTCCCCAGACAGCCCGGTTCATTGGTGACGACCAGCTGCAGCCGCCCGGTGTGGGCGCTGTCGGCGTTCTCGCTGTCCCAGCTGATATCGACCCAGCGTTCGGGGCTGTCTTGGAAGTTCTCCAGGGTCTCGCAATCGATGGTGTGAATGGTCACGCCCTTACCGGTGGTCACGATACCGACGATGCGATCGCCGGGCAGGGGATGACAGCAGTGAGCGTAATGCACCGCCATGCCGGGGATGAGACCCTTGATCTCGACGGCATTGCTTTCCTTGCCGCTCTTTCTCTTGCGCTTGAGGGAGACCACCTTTTTCGATCGATCGGCCTCCTTGACCTCGGGATAGACCGCCGTCACCACATCGCGGGCGCTGTGATTGCCGCGCCCGACGACCACGCAGAGGTCCGCGATCGCCGTCACCTTGAAGCGTTTCAAGACACCCTGCAGGGCCTTTTCGGTCATGTCGTAGCCCTCCTGACGGAAGGCTTTTTGCATCAACTGGCGACCCAGATTCTCATATTGCTCGCGCTCGCGCAGGCGAATGAAACGCCTGACCCGGGCCTTGGCCTTGCCGGTCACGATGAACTGTTCCCAGTCCGGCGACGGCGTCTGGGCCTTGGAGGTCATGATTTCGACCTGATCGCCGTTGCTCAACGCGGTGCGCAGCTGAACGATACGCCCGTTGACCTTGGCGCCGACACAGGTGTCTCCAACCTCGGAATGAACCGCATAGGCAAAATCGACCGCCGAAGCGCCGCGCGGCAAGGCAATCACCGCGCCCTTGGGCGTGAAGCAGAAGACCTGATCGTGGAACATCTCGAGCTTGGTATGCTCCAGGAACTCCTCCGGACCGGAGGCATGGTCGAGAATGTCGAGCAGTTCGCGGATCCAGCGGTACTGCCGTCCATCGACCTTCTGGGGTTGTTGCTTGTAGTGCCAGTGGGCGGCGACGCCATACTCGGCGATCTCGTGCATTTCCAGCGTGCGGATCTGGACCTCGACGCGCTGACGTTCGGGGCCGATCACCGTCGTGTGGAGAGAGCGGTAGCCGTTGGGCTTGGGCGTCGAAATGTAATCCTTGAACCGCCCCGGGACGACCGGATAGTGCCCATGGATGGTGCCCAGCGCCCGGTAGCACTCCGCCAGATCCGCCACCACGATCCGAAAGGCCATGATATCGGCGAGCTGCTCGAAGGTAACGTTGTTGCCCTGCATCTTGCGCCAAATCGAGTAGGGCCGCTTGAGACGCCCGCTCACCTGGGTGTCGAGGCCGTCGCGCTCCAGGTCCTGGCGCAGCTTGCCAACGATCTTGGTGGGCAGGTCCTCATCGCGTCCCTTGAGAAACTCCAGGCGCGCGGCGATCGAATTGTGACCATCGGGATTGAGCTGTCGAAAGGCCAGATCCTCGAGCTCGTCCTTGAAGCCCTGCATGCCGATGCGCTCGGCGAGCGGCGCATAGATATCCATGGTTTCGCGGGCGATCCGCCGGCGCTTATCTTCCGACTCAATGTAGTGCAGGGTCTGCATGTTGTGCAGCCGGTCGGCCAGCTTCACCAGCAGGACCCGGATGTCCTCGGACATCGCCACCACCAGCTTGCGGAAGTTCTCGGCGTGCTTGGTTTCTTCCGATTGCAGTTCGAGCTGACCGAGCTTTGTCACGCCGTCGACAAGCCGGCCGATCGATGTCCCGAACAACCGCTCGATATCCTCGATCGTCGTGTCGGTGTCCTCGACGACATCGTGAAGCAAGGCGGTGATGATCGAATCGCCATCGAGCTTAAGGTCGGTCAGGATGCCGGCAACTTCGAGGGGATGCGAGAAATAGGGATCGCCTGAAGCGCGGGTTTGGGACCCATGCTGCTTCATGGCATAGACATAGGCTCGGTCGAGGGCATCCTCGTCCGCGTTGGGGTCATAAGATTTGACCCGCTCGACAAGCTCGAACTGGCGGATCATGGGCTTCCCATGCCTGACTGTAGACTAGAACCAGCGCTCGGGCATGAGACTAAGAGCAGAATGGCCCCGCGCCAAGGCGCGAGCGCCTGATCGGGGCACAAATCCTCGAATTGTTGTCTAGTCGGGCACTTCCACGTCTTCGAAGGTGATGCGCGGTGCCTGCTGCGACTCTCCTGGCCCGCTCTCGCCTTCGTCATCGGCGACCTTTGCCACGGCGGCCGGCGCCTCGGCCATGACCGCCTGCGCCAGTGCCTCGCTGGTCGGCAGGTCGAAGTCCATCAGGTCCTCGCCGGGCTCGTCCGATTCCACGATCTTTTGCATGTTCTTGATCAGGGCTTCCTCGAGATCGTCGAGGTCGACCGTCTCGTCGGCAATCTCACGCAGCGCCACGACCGGGTTCTTGTCGTTGTCGCGATCGATGGTGAGCTCCGTGCCCGCCGAGATGTCCCGGGCGCGCTGGGACGCCTTCATGACAAGGTCGAAGCGGTTTGGAACCTTGAGGACGCAGTCCTCAACGGTGACGCGGGCCATTGGCTGTATTCTCCGGCGGTTTGGAAAAGCGCGCGGACTATATTGTCAGGCGATGCGGAAGGCAAGGGCCATTGAATATACCCGCATAAATGACTGTTTATGTTTTTCACAATAACACTAATTGCAATACCCGCCACCGAAACCGGGCACAGATCCGCCGATCAGGGATCCGTGATGATCTCGATCTCCTGGTCCTTGGGAAGCGCCGAGACGAGATCCGCGATTTTCTGCCCGCTTGCCGGGTGCCGCCAATCGGGGGCCAGCTCGGCCAGAGGCAACAGCACGAAGGCGCGCCCCGCGATCCGCGGATGGGGCAGCACCGGCTGGGCATCGGGCGCACTGATGCGGCCATGGTAGTCGAGCAGGTCGAGATCGATCGGCCGCGCGGCATTCACCACGCGGCGCGAGCGGCCGAACCCGGCCTCGATGTCGTGGAGCCGGGCCATCAGGGCCGCCGGCGGCAGATCCCCTTCCATTTCCGCCACGGCGTTGACGTACCAGGGCTGATCCGACAGCGGAACTGGCGCTGAACGATACCAGCGCGAAGAGCGCGTTACGCGAAGGCCATCGCCGTCGATCTGGCGCAGGGCAGCCGCCAGGGTCAGTTGTGGCGTGGCATAGCCCGGAGTCGGCAGGTTGGCCCCTAAACCAATCAATATCATGGATTATTCCGCCCTTGCTTCTTGTCTTCGCCCTTGCCGAACCCTAACTAAAAGTGATACCCCGCCGCATATCGTCCAGGACCGATTTAGAGTGACCGGCGGACCGTTATTGTTCTCAATCGATTTTCAGGTGCCCTGCGGAGTATCCCATGAAATTTTATCCCAACGAACGGGTCGCCATCTTCATCGATGGGGCTAACCTCTACGCAACGGCCCGCGCCCTGGGTTTTGATATCGACTACAAACGCCTGAAAGAGTTCTTCGCCAGCGAGTGCGCCCTGATTCGCTGCTTTTACTACACCGCCTTGCTCGAAGACCAGGAGTACTCGCCTATTCGGCCGCTGGTCGACTGGCTCGATTACAACGGCTACACCATGGTCACCAAGCCGACCAAGGAATTCACGGACCCAACCGGCCGACGCAAAATCAAAGGCAACATGGACATCGAGCTGGCGGTCGATGTCATGGAAATGTCGGCTCACGCCGACCACATCGTACTGTTCTCGGGCGATGGCGATTTTCGTCGCCTGGTTGAGGTGGTCCAGCGCCGCGGCGTCAGGGTGACGGTGATTTCGACCCTGCAATCGCACCCCGCCATGATCGCCGACGAGTTGCGCCGCCAAGCCGACATCTTCATCGACCTGGTCAACATCAAGGACCAAATCACCCGGGCCCATTCGGACCAAAACCGGGTGCGCCGGCCCGCCGCGGTGGTCGAGGAAGACGAGTTCGAAGACGACTACGATGACGAGGAAGGCTTCGACGAAGAGGATGCCGAGTTCGACCTCGACGAGGATCAGGAACGCAGCGCCTAGTGGATAGAATCTAACGGCCGCCAGCCATTCGGGTCCCACGGCAAATCATGGCAAGTCCTGCTCAAGAACCGCCAGCACCAGCGTTGGATTGCGGCCTCTGCCCGCGTCTGGTCGACTATCGGATCAGCAACAGCCGGATCCACCCGTCCTTTCACAACGCGCCGGTTCCCTCCTTCGGCCCGCTCGACGCCCGCCTGCTGATTGTCGGCCTGGCGCCGGGTCTCAAGGGCGCCAACCAAACCGGCCGGCCCTTCACCGGCGACTATGCCGGCGACCTGCTTTACCAGACGCTCGGCAAGTTCGGCTTCGCCCGGGGACGCTATGACAAGCACAAGGACGATGGGCTCGACCTGGTCGATTGCCGGATCACCAACGCGGTGCGCTGCGTCCCGCCGGAAAACAAACCCACGACGGTCGAGATTCGGACCTGCCAGCCCTATCTAAAAGGCGAGTTCGCCGCCCTGCCCCGCCTCACGACAATTCTGGCACTCGGCTCCATCGCCCATGGCACGGTGCTTTCGGCCATGGGCCTGGTCAAGGCGAGGTTTCCCTTCGCGCACTGCGCCCTTCACGACCTGCCGGGCAGCGCTGTAATGATCGATAGCTATCACTGCTCGCGCTACAACACCAACACCGGCCGGCTGACCGAGGCCATGTTCGAAGCGGTGTTCGAGAAGATCAGGACCCTGATCGCGGCGTAAGCGAAGCCTGGGTAACCTGTGGGACGGCCCCGGCTATCCCTTGTCGCGCAGGATCCGCGCCTTCTGGCGATCCCAGTCCCGGTTTTTCGTGGTTTCGCGCTTGTCCACCTTGCGCTTGCCGCGCGCCAGGCCAACCAGGGTCTTGGCGATGCCCCGGTCGTTGAAATAGATCTCCAGCGGCACCAGGGTGTAGCCCTCGCGCCGGATCAGGCCGGACAAGCGGTCGATTTCGCGCTTGCGGAGCAGCAGCTTGCGAACGCGCAGGGGCTCGTGGTTGGCCTTGTTGCCGGCCGAGCCGTAGGGCGAGATGTGGGCGCCCTGCAGGTAGAGCTCGCCACCGGACTCGCGGACATAGGCTTCCTTGATCGAGCCGTGGCCCGCGCGCAGGGCCTTGACCTCGGTGCCGGTCAGCATCATGCCGGCCTCGATGCTATCCTCGATAAAGTAGTCGTAGCGCGCGCGCCGGTTCTGCGCGACGAGCCGCTTGGCGGCCTCTGCCATGACGCGTCGCCTTTTCCCGCGTCAATTCACGAGACCGGCGTGCACCATCGCCTCGTAGACCCGCTTTTCGACCTCCGGTTTGGCCGGCACCAGGGGCAGGCGGATCTCGTTCTCGCAATGGCCAAGCCGGCTCGCGGCGTACTTGACCGGTCCGGGCGAGGTGTCTGAGAAGAGCGCGAAGTGCAGCGGCATCAGGCGCTGACTGACTTCCTTTGCCGTGGCGATATCGCCGTCCCGCCAGGCATCGTGCATCTTGGCGCAGAGCCCCGGCGCCACATTGGCCGTGACAGAGATGCAGCCGTGACCGCCCTGGGCCAGGAACGGCAAGGCCGTCGCGTCCTCGCCGGAGAGTTGGGCGAAGTCGGGACCGATCGCCAGGCTGGTCTTGGCCGGCCGCGCCAAGTCGGCGGTCGCGTCCTTGACGCCGACAATGTTCGGCAGTTCCGCCAACCGGGCCATGGTCTCGACCGTCATATCGACAATGCAACGGCCGGGAATGTTGTAGATCACGATCGGGATATCGACCGCGTCGTGAATCGCCTGGTAGTGGGCGTAGAGGCCGTCCTGATTGGGTTTGTTGTAGTAGGGCGTGACGACCAGGACCGCATCGGCCCCGGCTTCTTTCGCATTCTTGCTGAGCATGATGGCTTCGTCGGTACTGTTGGAGCCGGTGCCGGCAATCACCGGGATATGCCCCTTGGCGACCTCGACGCATAGCCGCGTGACCCGCATGTCCTCCTCGTGGCTGAGAGTCGGCGATTCGCCGGTCGTCCCACAGGGAATGACCCCGTCGGTGCCTTCGTCTATCTGCCACTGGACGAACTTTTGAAACGCGGACTCGTCCACCGCGCCGTTCTTGAACGGCGTGATCAGGGCCGTCATCGACCCTTCATAACTCGGACCGGACATCACAGTTCTCCCGCCAGCAAAGGTTCGCGATCAGGATGGCGCGAATTTAACCAAAGGCCGCACGAAAGCGGAAGATAGCCCCTCGCCCTGATCCCCGCAAGACTGCCCCCTGGATGAATTCCGGCGACTCGCGGCGGGCGGTTATCATCGTGGGATCGCCGGCCGGGGCCTGTGCTTGTTCTATCTTTACTCGAAGGTTACCCTTCTTGGTTAAAATTGCCGGCTTGTCAGCGAAGTTGGAGAGCCATGCGTGCGCCTTCTCACATTCTGGTAGCGCTCGCCCTGGCGGTCGGTATCTTGGGCTTGGCGCCGTTGGCCTCGCTCGCGGCCACGGGCGTCGAGACGATCCCGCCACCGCCCAGGGCCAAGCCGGCGGTTCCAAGCGATCTGGTCGGCCTCACCCGTGGTCTGAGCCCGGCCGAGCGGCGTGCCAAGACGGCAATTGGCCAGGCCAATCTGCGTGCCTTTTCCCGGGCCCGCGGGCTGATCGAGGCCGGCGACGATCCCATCATCCACAACCTGATCGATTGGATTGCCTTCACCGATCCGCGTAGCGAGCCCCGTTTCGAGGCCATCGCGGCCTTTGTGACCGGACATCCCCGTTGGCCGCTGCAGGGCCGCATGCTCAAGAAGGCGGAAGAGGCTCTGGTCCGTGGCGAGGATGCCGGACTCCCCGACGCCGCCCTGCTCTCCTGGTTTCAGTCGCAACCGCCGGTGACCGCCGACGGTGCGGCCCTCTTTTCAGGTGTCTTGTTGCGGGCCGGCAAGAAAGACCAGGCCATCGCGACGGTCCGCAAAGCTTGGGTCGAGCGCGATTTCACGGCCAAGCAGGAAAAATCATTCCGCAAGCGTTTCGGGCGTTTCCTGACCGCCGACGACGAATGGCACCGGCTCGACCGCCTGCTGCTGGACCGCAAGGTAAACTCCGCCAAGCGTCAGGCCCGGCGCCTGGGCAAGGGTTACGAAAAACTCGCCCACGCGCGTCTGGCTCTGGCGCTTCGCCGCCCCGGGGTCGATTGGGCGATCCGCCAGGTGCCAGCCGAACTGGCGAAAGACCCGGGTCTGCTTTACGAGCGCGGCCGTTGGCGCTGGAAACGCCGCCTCTTCGAGGGGGTCCAGGATATTCTGCCCCAGTTGCCCCGCGAACCGAAATGGCTCGAGCGGAGCTGGCGGATGCGGCTCTGGGCAGCCCGGAAGGCCAGTAATCGAGGTCAGTTCGCCACCGCCTACCGACTGGCGAGCGAACATGGATTGGAAAGCGGGGTCGGCTTTGCCGAGGGCGAATGGCTGGCCGGCTGGCTCGCCTTGAAGGAGATGAACAATCCGGAACAGGCCTACCAGCACTTCGTCCGTCTCTATGAGGGCGTGAGTTCGACGATCAGCCGAGGGCGCGGCGCCTATTGGGCCGGCGAAGCCGCCCAGGCCATGGGAAACTCGGACTGGGCCAATCGCTGGTACGAGGTCGGGGCCGGTTACGGCAGCGCCTTTTATGGCCAGCTCGCGGCGCAGCGCCTCGGCCGGCCGCTGGATCTGGGCGACTCCGTCACCTCGCCCATCGCGCCGGAGCGGCGGCGTCAGTTCTTCGCCTCGGAGGACGCCTCTGTCGTGCGTCTCCTGGCCCGGATCGGCGAGCGAAAGCTGCAAAAACGCTTTTTACATGCGCTGCGCCGGACCGCCGAGGGCCTCGAGGACTATCGCCTGGTGGCCGAGTTGGCCGCCAACACCGGCCAACTAGACATGGCGCACTGGGTCGCCAAGGACGCCAGACGCCAAGGCATCGTCATGGGCCCAACGCTCTTTCCCGAGGTGCCGCTCCCCGCCAGCGCACGCGATCACCAGATCGAGCAAGCGCTGGTCCTGGGCGTCATTCGCCAGGAAAGCGCCTTCAACAGCCTGGCGGTCAGCCCGGCCGGTGCCCGCGGCCTGATGCAACTGATGCCGGCCACCGCGCGCGCCGTCGCCAGGAGCGCGCGCCTGCCCTACAGCCGCAGCCTCCTGACCGAGGACCCAACCTACAACGTGACCCTCGGGCAGCGATACTTGGGCCGATTGGTCCGGCGGTTCGACGGCTCCTACATCCTGGCATTGGCTGGATACAACGCCGGACCGTCCCGCGCGCTGCAGTGGATCAAGGAAAACGGCGACCCGCGCCTGCCCGAAGTCGATCCCATCGAATGGATCGAGCGCATCCCCATCGAGGAAACCCGCAACTACGTGCAACGGGTCCTGGAGGGACTCGCGGTCTACCGCGAACGACGCCCCGAATCGCAAGCGAGCTGGCGGCTACGCCCGTCGGAGCCCGCCTCCTAGTGTGGTGGAACTGCAAAAGGGCCTGTTGACAAATGGCGGTCATCCCTGACGCGCCTTTTCTCCAAATCTTCGATTTGGCACGGAAAGTCAGCGATCCGGGACCTCGGCGAAGTGAGGATCAGGCGTCGGCCCAAGATTCCGGATACCTCGGTTCGACCGCCAAATCGAAGATTTGGGCCGAACCGGGTTCCGGAACGACGCTTCCTGGAAAGCATTTATCTGCAGGATCTTGCTGCATGCCGGCCTGGCCTGCCGCCGGGACCCGATCAAAAGATTGCCAGCAGAGGCTTGGGGACTTGCATCCCAGTCGCGAACAGGATTGCCTAGGACGATCTGGCAACCCCCTGTCCCAGGAAGAGGCCTCATGTCCCATCCAGCCTTCGCCGGCACCAAAGCCTGCGTGTTCGACGCCTATGGCACACTGTTCGATGTTCATTCCGCCGTCGCCAAGGGCGGCGGCGCCCTGGCCGACAAGGCCGGGCCCGTCTCCGATACCTGGCGTCAGAAGCAGCTCGAGTACACCTGGCTGCGTTCCTTGATGGGCACCCATGTCGACTTCTGGCAGGTCACCCGCGATGGCCTCGACTTCGCTCTGACGGCCCATGGGGCGCAAGACGACGAACTGGCGGCGCGCCTCATGGACCTCTATCTGACCCTGGATGCCTACCCCGAGGTCCCCGGCCTCCTGACACAGTTGAAGAGCGCCGGGCTGGCCACGGCCATTCTCTCCAACGGTTCGCCAAGAATGCTGGAGGCTGCCGTTCAGTCGGCGGGGATCTCCGATCGCCTGGACAATATTCTCTCGGTCGAGGAGGTCGGCATCTTCAAACCCGACCCGCGGGTCTACCAGCTCGCGGTCGATCGCCTGGGCGTCGCGCCAGGCGAGATCTGTTTTCTTTCCTCGAACACCTGGGA
The DNA here is from genome assembly GCA_021776195.1 of Kiloniellaceae bacterium. The sequence goes on from JAJFGK010000012.1 coordinate 32,448, forward strand.
TGCCCATGCGGCCTCCCACTTCGGCTTCACCGTGGCCTGGATCAATCGTTTCCGCAAAGCGCCCGAACGTCTGCCCCAGCCGCCTGCCGCCGAAATCTTCTCGCTCGACCAACTGCCCGGCCTTCTGGGCCTCTCGTGAAAGACGGATCAAGATCGGATGGAAGCTCACGAAGTCAATGCCCCAGAGTTGAGTGCCCCAGAGTTCAGTGCCCCAGAGTTCAGTGACATCGAGGAGGCCGCCGCCAGGATCTCGACGCGGGCCTTGGTCACCCCTCTGCTCGAGAATCCCTTGCTCAACGAACGGGTCGGCGGCCGCGTCCTGCTCAAGGCCGAAAACCTGCAGCGTACCGGGTCGTTCAAGTTTCGCGGCGCCTTCAACCGGATTTCCCTCATCCCGGAAGACCGGCGCGAGGCCGGCGTGGTCGCCTATTCCTCGGGCAACCATGCCCAGGGCGTCGCCGCCGCGGCGCGGCTGCTGGGTCTGCCCGCGGCCATCGTCATGCCGGACGACGCGCCGGCGATCAAAATCGCCAACACGCGCAGCTACGGTGCCGAAGTCGTCTTTTGCGACCGCCACCGCGACTCGCGCGAGGCGATTGCCGAAGCTCTGGCGGCCGAGCGGGGGGCGGTCCTGGTGCGGCCCTTCGACGATCCCGCCATCATTGCCGGCCAAGGCACCTGCGGACGCGAGATCGCCCTTCAGGCCAAGGAACGCGGTTTGAGTCTCGATGCGGCGCTGGTCTGCTGCGGCGGCGGCGGATTGGTTTCCGGCTGTTCGCTCGCCCTGCGGACCCTCAGCCCTGCCACAGAGGTCTACGCCGTCGAGCCGGCGGGGTTCGATGACACGACCCGGTCATTGGCGAGCGGCCGGCGCGAGAGTAACGATCCTGCCGCGCGCTCGATCTGCGACGCGCTGCTCGCGCCGACGCCCGGCGAGCTGACTTTCAAGCTCAACAGGGAACTTCTGGCGGGTGGCTTGGTTGTGAGCGACGCCGAAGTACGCGACGCCATGCGTTTTGCCGTTCAGGCGCTCAAGCTGGTGATAGAGCCCGGTGGCGCGGTCGCTTTGACCGCCCTCTTGGCGGGCAAGTTGGACGTGGCGGGCAAGACCGTCGCGGTGGTGATCTCGGGCGGCAACGTCGACCCGGCGCTCCTCGCCCAGATCCTGGGCGAGGGCCGAGATCAAGAATCGTAGCGCGCCCTTCCCCACCAAGAAGCCCTCGGGGGCTCGGGTCCCCGACCAGACTTAGCCCTATCCGTCGGCCTTGGCGGCTTAACGGCTGGCCTGTGCCGCGGCGGGGCCGGACTTGCCGTCACCGCCGGGCTTGGCGCTCTCGACGGGTTTAGCCACGGCGGCGGGCTCGGCGACCGGTTTTGCCGCCGCCGGCCGCGGGTTACTGCCGATCCGGCGAACCTGACCTTCGAACTGGGCACCGGCCTCGATCTCGAGGGTTTCGTGCTCAATGTCGCCCTTGACCCGCGCATTGCTGGCCAGGGTCACCGCCTTGGCCGAGACCGAGCCTTCGACGGAACCGCAGACCCGCACCGAGTCGCTGCGCAGACTTCCCTCGATGTGGGCCGACTCGCCGATCGTCAGATTGCGGCTCTGGATGTCTCCCTCGACCTTGCCCTCGACCTGGATCTCGCCTTCGCAAATGAGGTCGCCACGGACAATCAGATCGGTGGAGATAACGGAAAGGTTGCCTTTCGGCCCTGCCGCGCTGGGCGCGGGCCGCGGGCTTGCCGTCGGGGCCGCGTCCGCTGGAGGCGGCGACGCCGGCGTTTCAGTTGGCTTGTTGGGCTTGGAAAACATAGAATTCTTTCTTTTCAGGAAGTTACACCGAGGTGTTACACCACGACAATACGGCGTTAAGGTTAACAAATCCTACCACGGGCTGGACTCATCTGACAGGCCAATTATTCCGCCCCGTTATTCCGCGAGCCGGGAGTCGCACCTATGCCCTTGGTTGGCGGTCGCCCAACTACACCGTGAGCGGCCATCACTCCTTGAAAACGTACTTGCCCGCCAAAAGGAACTTCTGCGGGTCGATGGCCTTGCCATCGTAGAGCACCTCGTAGTGCAGATGAGGACCGGTGGTCCGCCCCGAAGAACCGAGCAGCCCGATCTTCTGTCGGTTGCCGACCTGATCGCCCCGCTTGACCATGATCGACCGCAGGTGGGCATAGCGTGTGCGGATTCCGTGGCCGTGATCGATGTCCACGACGCGGCCGTAGTGGCCTTTCCAACCGGCGTAGGCCACCCGTCCCGCCGCGGTCGAGTAGACCGAAGTCTTGGCCGGGCCCGCGAAGTCGGTGCCTTCGTGCTTCGCCTTGCGACCGTTGACGGGATCGTAGCGAAAGCCGTAGGAACTTGTGATCTCGTACTCCTCCAGGGGTGGCGCCAGCGGCATCGCGCGCAGCAGATCCTGCAAGCCCTCCCACCGGTCGAGCTGCAGGTCGAGGTTAGACATCGAGGCCTCGAGCCAGGCCGCGCCGGTGGAGACCGGCTGTCCGTCCGCATCGAGGTAGGGCAGCAGCGACCAGTCGTCGTGGGGATCCAGCGCCTCGGAGACGAAGGGGCCGCCGCGAGGAACGAACCGCTCGTCCAGGCTCGCCATGAGATCCTGCACGTCCAGTCCGGTCATGGCGACGGTCTTCTCGAAGGTCTCGATCGTATCGCGGGTCAAACCGCGATAGCGCGCCACCAGATCTTCCTGGTCGGCACCCATCTGTAGGATCTTTTCTTTCAGGGACACGACCTGTTCACCCAGGGACTTGCCCTGCTCCTGGCTGGTCAGGAGCGAGGCGCGACGGTGGTCGAGGCGCACCGCGGTCATCGCCAGGGCCCGGGTCAGGTCCCGCTCGCGCAGGGCGGCGACCTGTAGTGCCGAATCCCGCTGTGCCAGATGACCTTGCAGACGGGCGACTTCGTCGTCCAGGGTTCGGTTGCGCGATGCGACACGATCGTTGGTCGTCTGCAACTGGTGCAATTGCGCTTCCAGGGCGGCGATGCCGGCCAGGCCGGCCATCCGGGCACCGCGCTCGCGCTCCAGGTCGCCGGCCAAGCGGTCCCGCTCATCCGACAGGGCCGCGATCCGGTGGCGCACCAGACGCAGTTCGTCGTCGCGCTCCGCCACCAGATCCGCAAGTCCTTCGCGATCCCGGGACAGACCCTGGACTCTCTCCTCCAGACCGCCGATCTGGGACTGCAGTTCGGCCCGCGCCTCCAGCAGGGCGTCCTGTTCCCGGCCCGACCTGGCAAGTTCCGATTCCAGACGGGCGACCGTGTCGCCCAGCCCTTGAACGCGGGTCCGTTCCGCGCTCAAGAGACCTTGAGTCTCTTCCAGGCGCGACCCCAGTTCCAACCGTGCGTCAGCGACCGCTTGGCGCTCCTGGCGTGTTTCGGTCAGCGCGGCACGCAGCGCGCCGACGCGCGCGCGCAGGGATTCGCTCTGATCGGCGACATGGCGCAGATCGCCCTCGAAGCCATTCAGCCTCTCGCGAAGAGTTTCGCGGGCCAGGGCAACCTGCCCTTCGGCCTCGCTGATCCCGGCGAACCCCGGACCGTCGGCCGTCCGATCCTGGACGACACCCAGGTCCGGGCCGATCTGGTCCAGAAGCTGTGTCTGTTCGTTGTAGAGTCCTTCGGCGATGCGCGAGAACTGGCGCTGATAAGCGGTCACCTCTTCCATCAGATCTAGATAGGCCAGTTGGCGCTGCTCGATCTCGGCGCTTCGGGTGGCGACTCGATAGCTCTGGACCAACAGCCCGAGATTGGACAGGAGCAGCCAGGCCACGGCGACCGAGCCAGCCGCCGCCGCCGCTTTCTGGTGCCAAGGCATGATCCGCAACTGACGGACCTTGTCGTTGCTGCGAACGATGATATCGCGTTGCGGGAAAACACGCGCGGACCATAGGGCCCAGCGCTGGAACAGCGCCCCAAACTGCACGACGACAACCTCCCTACCCTCTTATCGCCCCACCAACACGGCGCAACCCGCGCTAGCCCCAGCCACTCTTTATTTGACGTCCTTGTTTGTTCGCAACAAGAGGCCCAACCGCCCCCCGGTGCCCCTCGTTAGGGTTTCGTTAACCTATCGGGGACGAAGCGGTCGTGCAAGGGAGGAGGCCGTCAGGGGCTTCGGGGTCGGCCCAACGAAAAACGAGGACGCACTGCTGGCCCCAGCAACCGGTAGATTCGCCCCAGAAGGGATAACGCTTACCGATTTGTTAACTATTTTCCTCGCCTATGAAATTGAGCTATTGAAGCCGTTTAGTCGCCTTCGAAGGGGGCACGATTCGCGGCCGGGGCGGCAGGGAAAGCAAGGCAGGCATGGGCTTGGATTTAGTGACCGGCGGCTGCGGCTTTATCGGCAGTCATCTGGTCGAAAGACTTCTCGCCGAGGGACGCGCCGTGCGGGTCCTGGACAACCTCGCGGTCGGCCGCCGGGCCAACCTGGAGGCGGTGGCCGGGCAGGCCGCGCTCGAGCTTCGCATCGGCGATGTCGCCGACCGTGACGCCGTGGGCGACGCCATGGCCGGGGTCGAGAGGGTTTTCCACCTCGCCGCGCGCGCCGATATCGTCCCCTCCATCGTCGAGCCCGACGCCTATTACAGCGCCAATGTGGACGGCACCTATGAGGTTCTCAGGGCCGCCCGCCATGCCGGGGTCTCGCGTCTGGTCTATGCCGCCTCCTCCTCCTGCTATGGCATTCCCGACCGCTACCCGACCGCGGAAGATGCCCCGATGCGCCCGCAATACCCCTACGCCCTGACCAAACGGCTGGGCGAGGAACTGGTGCTGCACTGGGCCCAGGTCTACAAGTTTCCAGCCATCTCCCTGCGCTTCTTCAACGTCTATGGTCCGCGGGCGCGGACCAGCGGGACCTATGGCGCCGTCTTTGGCGTGTTCCTGGCCCAGCTTCTGGCCGGCGAACCCTTGACGGTCGTCGGCGACGGCGAGCAGACCCGCGACTTCACCTACGTGGAGGACATCGTCGAGGCGCTGTTCGCGGCGGCGGCCTCGCCGATCTCGGGACAGGCCTACAATGTCGGCAGCGACGGAACCGTCAGCGTCAACCGGCTGGTCGCCCTGCTCGAGCCGGCTTCGGTGGTCCATATCGCCAAGCGCCCGGGCGAGCCCGACTGCACCTGGGCCGATATCGCCCGGATCAAGCGCGACCTCGGCTGGCGGCCCAAGGTCGCCTTCGAGGAGGGCGTCGCCCGGCTGCTGAAAGACATCGACCAGTGGCGCGACGCTCCGGTCTGGACCGAGGCGACCATCGCCGACGCCACCAGCGACTGGTTTCGCTATCTGGGCGATGAGACCGGCCCCACCGGAACCGGCGAAGCGGAAAACCCCCTTTCCAAAGGGCAGACCCCGTGAGTTTCCGCGACAAGATCGTCTCGACCGAGAAACTGGCGGCGCTCGTGGCGGACTGCCATGGCCGGGGGGAATCCGTGGTCCAGGCGCACGGCGCCTTCGATCTGCTGCACCTGGGGCACGTCAAGCATCTGGAGGCCGGCCGCGCCCTGGGCGACCGCCTGATCGTCACGGTGACGGGCGACAGGTACATCAACAAAGGCCCCGGCCGGCCGGTGTTCCAGGAATACCAGCGCGCCGAAATGCTCGCCGCGCTCGACATTGTCGACTGGGTGGCCGTCAACCAGGCCCTCGACGCGGTCGAGATCATCGGTCAGGTCAAGGCCGACATCTACCTGAAGGGTCAGGATTATCAGAACCCCGAGGGCGACATCACGGGCAAGATCGTCGCCGAACGGGAGGCCGTCGAGTCAGTGGGCGGCCAAATCCGCTTTACCGAGGAAGAGACCTTCAGTTCCAGCGAGCTGATCAACCGCCACATGAACGTGTTCGAGCCCCACGTTCGCCAGCACCTCGACAGCCTGCGCGGCAACGGCGGCCTCGACGCCCTGACCGATCTGGTCGAATCGGTCGCCGACTACAAGGTGCTGCTGTTGGGCGATGCGATCATCGACGAGTACCATTACGTCCTGCCGATGGGGAAGTCGGCCAAGGAAAACATGATCGCCTGCCGCTACCAGGACCAGGAGCGCTTTGCCGGCGGCGTCTTTGCCACCGCCAACAACGTGGCCGCGATCTGCCGCGAGGTCGAGGTCGTGACGGTACTGGGCGACCGTTTCGACTACCGCGACTTTATCGACGGCGCCCTGCGCGACAACGTCACCCTGACGGCGCTGACCCGGCCGAACGCACCGACCACCTGCAAGCGCCGCTTTGTCGACCCGGGCTATCTGCGCAAGCTCTTCGAAGTCTATTTCATGGACGACGAGCCGCTGGTCGCCGCGGTCCGTGAAGAGCTTTGCCGGACCCTGCGCGAGCGCATCCGCGGGGTCGACCTGGTCATCGTGAACGATTTCGGACACGGCCTGATCGACGACGCGATCATCGCGCTCCTGGTCGAGGAGGCCCCCTTCCTGGCCATCAACGCCCAGTCGAACAGCGCCAACATGGGCTTCAACCTGATTACCCGCTATGGTCGGGCCGACTACGTCTGTATCGACAATCCAGAGGCGCGGCTGGCAATCGGCGACAAGATCAAGCCGCTGGCCGATCTGATCGCCGAGGACATCTCGCCGCGCCTGCAATGCGACAAGATCATCGTGACCCACGGCAAGCACGGCTGCGCCGCCTTCGAGAAGGGACAACCGGTTCATTCGATCCCCGCCTTCACCAAGAACGTGGTCGACACGGTGGGCGCCGGCGATGCCTTTCTGGCGATCACCGCGCCGCTGGTGCACGCTGGCGGCCCGATGAACCAAATCGGTATGATCGGCAACGTGGCCGGCGCCCTGAAGACCGCCGTGGTGGGCCACCGCGAATACATCGAAAAGCCCGCGCTGTTGAAGGCCCTGAAAGGACTCCTGACATGACCGAGAGCGCCTCTGCCCTGCGGCAATCGGACGAGACCAAGCACGACGCCTTCGGGTACTTCGACCAGTTGAAGACGCTGCTCGACGCGACCCAGGCGACCGATCGCGATGGCCGCGCGGTGGGCCTGCAGCACGCCATGGAGCAGGTCACCGACCTGCTGGTGGCGCGCAACCGGCGCGGCGGTAAGATCTTCTTTGCCGGCAACGGCGGCAGCGCCGGGATCTGCAGCCACATGGCGATCGACTTCGCCAAGGCGGGCAAGCTGCGCGCCCTGGCCTGCAACGACCCGGCGAGCCTGACCTGCCTGGGCAACGACTATGGCTACGAACAGGTCTTCGCCAAGCAGATCGAAATGCTGGCGGTCGCCGAAGACAGCCTGATCGCGATCTCCAGTTCGGGCCAGTCGCCGAACATCGTCATGGCCGCGGCGGCCGCCAAGGATCGCGCCCTGCCGGTCATCACCTTAACCGGGTTTCAGCCCGACAATCCGCTGCGGCAGAGCGGCTGGATGAACTTTTATATCGGCTGCGAGATCTACGGCCTGGTGGAAGCGGCGCATCTCACGCTCTGTAGCGCCTTGCTCGATATGCACTGCGGCAACTGGGGCTCGCGATAACAAAAGGAAGAACAAGGTGACGACGAATCGTTTCGAACGGGTCCTGGTTACCGGCGGCGCCGGCTACGTGGGCAGCCGCCTGGTCCCCAAGCTGCTGCAGGCGGGCTACGGGGTCAACGTGCTGGACCTCTATATCTATGGCCAAGACGCCCTGGCCGCGGTGGCCGATCACCCGGCACTGCGTCAGGTGGCGGGCGACCTGCGCGACCCGCTGGCGGTGGGGCGCGCGCTGGAAGGCTGCGATGCGGTGATCCACCTCGCCTGCATCTCCAACGATCCCTCCTTCGAGCTCGACCCGGGGCTTGGCAAGTCGATCAACTTCGACTGTTTCCGCCCTCTGGTGCGGGCCGCCAAGGCCAAGGGCGTAGGGCGGTTCATCTACGCCTCCTCCTCGTCGGTTTATGGCCTGAAGGACGAACCCAACGTCGACGAGAGCCTCGCCCTGGAGCCCTTGACCGACTACTCCAAGTTCAAGGCGCTCTGCGAGGAGGTCCTGGCCGAGGAACGCGCGCCCGGTTTCACGACGCTGGTGCTGCGCCCGGCCACGGTCTGCGGTTATGCCCCGCGCCTGCGCCTCGACCTCACGGTCAACATCCTGACCAACCACGCGGTGAACAACAACAAGATCACCGTTTTCGGCGGCAGCCAGAAGCGCCCCAACATTCACATCGATGACATCACCGACCTCTATCTTCTTTGCCTTTCCGTGGAGGACGATCTGATCGACGGACAGATCTTCAACGCCGGCTACGAGAATCACACGGTCATGGAGATCGCCCAGATGGTTCGCGGCGCGCTCGACAAGGACGTGGAGATCGCGGTGACCCCGACCGACGACAACCGCTCCTATCACATCTCGTCGGAGCGGATCCGGCAACGCCTGGGCTTCGCCCCGAAACACACCATCGCCGATGCCGCCGCCGGCCTGAAGGCGGCCTTCGAGGCCAATCTGATCGACGATCCGATGGGCAACGAGCTCTACTACAACATCAAGCGCATGCAATCGATCAGCCTTGCCTGAGGAACCGGACCCATCGCAAGCCCCGCCACAGCCCTAGCGCCGCCCGACGTCGCGACCGCCGCCCAGCGTCTGGCCGGCGATTTTTGCGGTCTCCAGGCCGATACGCCCGAACTGTTGCGGGCCGGCCGCAATTCCCTGGTGCTGCGGGTCGATTGCGGTGAATGGCAGTTCGTGGTGAAGGGCTATCGGCCGGGCCCTCGGGACCGTCAGGCCTGCGAAGCGGCGGCCATCTCATTTCTGCGTGACAAGGGCCTGCAGAGCGTTCCGGCCCTTCACAAGGCCGACACAGAGACCGGCCTGTCCCTGCTCGAATTCGTGGCCGGCGCCCCCGTTTCCACGCCGGGAGGCCGAGACCTGGACCAGGCGACCGCCTTTGCCCTGGATTTGATCGACCTGTCGGGCGCGGCCGAAACGGAGGCGCTTCCCACCGCCTCGGCGGCGGTCTTCAGCCTCCAGGATCTCGCCACCCAGCTCGCCGAACGCCGCCGCGGTTTCGCCGGCAAGGTCCTTCCCAAAGTTGTCGCTGAGCTGTTGCGGCGTCACACCGACCTCGGCGCCCAGGCTCTTCAGCGCGCCGAGAGCGAAGCGGAGGCAGTCGGCTGGCAAGCATCGCTGCCCCGGGAGAAATGGGTCCTCAGCGCGTCGGACTTCGGCTTTCACAATGCGGTCCGGCGGCCCGGCGGCGACCTTTGTTTCATTGATTTCGAGTACTTCGGTTGGGACGATCCGGTCAAGATGATCTGCGACTTCTGTCTCCATCCGGGCCACGATCTGCCGTCCGGCGGCGCCGAGCGGTTTCGCGGTGCCTTGCTGGACCGGCTTGGCGAGGCGGATCCAGCCATCCGCCGGCGCGAACGCCTGTGCCGGCCGCTCTATGCACTCTGCTGGGCATTGATCGTGATGAACGACCTGCGCGACGCCACGCTCGATGCAAAGCCGACTCAGGTCCGCATTGAAAAATCCGAAACCTATATCTCCGAGGCCGCGCGTCTGCTCGCCGACGCCGCCAACTGATCCGATCGAAACCGAAAGCCCGCCACCATGTCCGCTCTCCAGCCCGAGACCGCCGCGACCGCAAGCCCCGGTTTTGACACGCCGGTCCTCGATGCGCGGTCCCTGGAACTGCGCCGGCTCATTGCCAGGGGTATGATGGGCGGCGGGCGCGGCCATCCCGGCGCCGCGCTGTCCCTAGTCGAGATCCTGCGCGTGCTCTACGACTCGGTCATGCACTACGACCCGGCCAATCCGCTGGACGCGGCGCGCGACCGCTTCATTCTTTCCAAGGGTCACGGTTGTCTCGCGCTCTATGCCCTGCTGGTCGACAAGGGCTTCGTCGATGCGAGCCTGCTGGACAATGCCTGCATGGCCGGCGGCCGTTTCGGTGGCCATCCCGAGCACAGCAAGATCCCCGGGGTCGAGGCCTCGACCGGCGCCCTGGGCCACGGTTTTCCCATTGCCGTGGGCAAGGCCCTGGCGCTGCGCCTGCAGCGCAATCCGGCCCGCGTGTTTGTCGTCATGGGCGACGGCGAAATCAACGAGGGCTCGGTCTGGGAGGCCGCCATGTGTGCCGCCAAGCACGGCCTCTGCAATCTGGTCGCGATCATCGACTACAACAAGATGCAGTCCTACGGGCCGACCGAGACCGTCATGCCGCTGGAACCCCTGGCCGATAAGTGGCGGTCCTTCGGTTTCGCCACCGATGAGGTCGACGGCCATGACGTGGCCGCCCTCGAGGCCAAGCTGAAGGGCATCGCGGAAACGCCGCGCCAACCGACGGCACTGATCTGCCACACGATCAAGGGCAAGGGCATTCCCGAGGCCGAGCAGAACGCCAGGTGGCACCACCTTTCCCGCGTCTCGCCCGACGACCTCGCGATCATCAAGCGCGCCTTGGACATGCCGTCATGAGAGGCCCGAAATCATGAGAGCCCCTCAATCATGAGAGCCCATCAATCATGAGAGCAACGGCGGTCAACAAGGTCCACGAGCTGGCCGAGCGGGACGAGCGGGTCGTCTTCATCGGCTCCGACCTCGGCGCCGGCACCCTGGAGCCCATGCGCCAGGCCATGCCCGAGCGCTTTTTCATGGAGGGCGTCGCCGAGGCCAACATGGTCGGCATGGCCGCCGGCATGGCGATGGAGGGCTTCGTGCCCTACCTCAACACCATCGCCACTTTTTTCACCCGGCGTGCCCTGGAGCAGATCTGTGTCGATCTTTGCCTGCATGACCTGCCGGTGCGGATGATCGCCAACGGCGGCGGCCTGGTCTACGCGCCGCTCGGGCCGACCCATCTGGCCACCGACGATATCGCCCTGATGCGCGCGCTGCCGCGCATGACAATCGTCGCGCCCTGCGACGCCACCGAGATGGCCAAGCTGATGGACCTCTCGCTCGACCTGCCCGGCCCCCTCTATGTCCGCTGCGCCAAGGGTCACGACCCCCTGGTGTCGGATCCCGACCGGGATTTGGTTATCGGCCAGGCGGTGTTGATGCGCGCGCCGGGCGATGTTCTGCTGGTCTCTACCGGCGTTGCCACCCAGAACTGCCTTGCCGCCATCGACAGCTTGGCGGCGCAAGGCATCGCCGCCGGCCTGCTTCACTATCCGACTATCAAACCCTTCGATGCCGAGCGCCTGCGCGCCGCCGCGGAAGAAAGCCGCCTCATCGTCGTGGTCGAGGAACACTCTCGGATCGGCGGCCTGGGCAGTGCCGCGCTGGAAGCCCTGTACGGTCACGGCGCCCCGCCCCGGGCGCGGCTGGTCCAGTGCGCGCTGCCGGACGAGTTCGCCGACGACTACGGCTCGCAACAGCACCTGATGGCGCGCTACGGCATCGATGCGGCGGGCATCGCGGGCACGGTCGAGAAGAACTTGGACCCGCCATCGCCAGGAGGACGAAACCCGGCATGAAAGTTCGTTACAGCTATCTGGGCCAACAGTTCGCCGAGCCAACGGAGATCCTCGAGCGGATCCGTGAACTCGTGGCCAGCGGCGATTTCACCCTGGGCCAGCCGGTCGCCGAGTTCGAAGAACGCTTCGCCGCCCTGATCGGGGTCAAGCACGCCATCGGCGTGGGCTCGGGCACCGATGCCCTGAAACTGGGGCTCAAGGCCCTGGGTATCGGCCACGGCGACGAGGTCATCACCACCGCCAACACCTTCATCGCCACGGTCGGGGCGATCAACGAACTGGGCGCCCGCACGGTCTTCGTCGACTGCAACGCGAGCTGCTGCATGGAGGTCTCACAGGTCGAGGCGCAGATCACCGAACGGACCAAGGCCATCGTCCCGGTCCACCTGACCGGTCACATGGTGGACATGGCCGCCCTGACCGCCATTGCCGAGCGTCATGGCCTGCCGATTGTGGAGGATGCCTGCCAGGCGATCCTGGCGGAATACGACGGGCGCCGCGCCGGCACCTGGGGCGCGGCCGCCGGTTTCTCGCTCCATCCCCTGAAGAACCTCAACGTCTGGGGCGATGCCGGCGTCGTGGTGACCGACGACGACGGCCTGGCGGAGACCCTCCGGCTGCTGCGCAATCACGGCCTGCGCTCGCGCGACGAGGTCGCCCTGCTCGGCTTCAACTCCCGGCTCGATTCCTTGCAGGCGATCGTCGGCTCCTGGCTGATCGACGATACCGAGGCGATCACCGCCCAGCGGATCGAGAACGCGGCCTACTACGACGCCGCCTTTGCGGCCCTGCCGCAGCTCAGCCTGCCGCCGCGCGACCCCCGCGTGAAGCACGTCTATCACCTCTACATGGTCGAGGCCGAGGATCGCGACGCGCTGTTCCAGCATTGCATCGATCAGGGCATCGAGGCCAAGGTCCACTATCCCATCCCGCTCTACCGGCAAGACGGCCTGAAACATCTCGGCTACGGGCCGGGGCATTTCCCGGTCACCGACCAACAGGCCGCCAGCGTCATTTCCTTTCCGGTCGACCAGCACATCACCCGCCAGGACATGGATCTGGTCATCGACACGGTGCGGTCCTTCTATGGGGCAAGAGGCTAGTCCGGTGTCACAGCCCCATCCGGACCCCATCCCCTTCGTCGACTTCAAGGCGCAGTGGCGCGAGGAGAAAGACGCCCTGAGCGTCGCCGTCGAAGCGGTTTTCGCCGAGGGCATGTTCGTCGGCGGCAGCCGCATCGCGGCGCTGGAAGAGGCTCTGTCGGACCAGCTCGACGGCCGCTCGGTGGTCTGCGTCAACTCCGGCACGGACGCCCTGATCCTGGCGCTTCGCGTGCTGGGCATCGGCCCCGGCGACGAGGTTATCACGCCGCCGAATTCCTTCGTGGCCTCGACCGCGGCCATCGTCCAGGTCGGCGCGACACCGGTCTTCGCCGATGTCCTGCCGGACCAGAACATCGATCCGCAGGCCATCGAAGCGGCGATCACCGACCGCACCACCGCGATCATGCCGGTTCACTTGACCGGCCGCCTGGCCGCCATGCCCGCCATCACCGCCATCGCCGAGCGTCACGGCCTGGCGGTGATCGAGGACGCCGCCCAGGCCTTCGGCTCATCCCTGCACGACCGGCCAGCCGGGACCTGGGGCAACCTCGGTTGCTTTTCCGCCCATCCCCTGAAGAACCTGGGCGCCGCCGGCGACGCGGGCTTCATCGCCACCCGCGATACGGTGCTGGCCGACCGCCTGCGCCGGCTGCGCAATCACGGCCTGATCGACCGCGACACGGTCAGCGAGTTCTCCACCGTGAGCCGGCTCGACGCGCTCCAGGCAGCGGTGCTGCAAGTGCGGCTGACAGCGCTTCCCACCGTGACCGAACGGCGCCGCGCCAATGCCGAACGCTACCGCGCCGCGCTCAATCATAACCGGATCTTCGCCCCGCCCTGCGCCGCCGGCGAGTACAACACCTTTCATACCTTCGTCGTGCAGCTCGACGATCGTGACGAGTTGATGCAGGCGCTCGCCGCGCAGGACATCGAAACCGCCGTCCACTACCCGATCCCGATCCACCGGCAACCGGCCGCCGAGGCCCTTGGCTGGCCCGAAGGCAGCCTGCCGGTCTGCGAGGCGCAGGCCGGCCGCATTCTGTCGCTGCCGGTTCATCAATACTTGAATGCCGAGGCGATCGACCGGGTCTGCGCCGCGGTCAACGGCTTTTACCGATGAGCCCCAAACCGCAGAATTTTATGAGCGCCGAGGAGCGGGCCCTCGGCGAGCGCTTCCTCGAGCAGGGCTATGTGGTCGTGCCGGTCGAGACCCCGACCGCCCTGGATCGCTTGCGGCGCGAGGTTGCGGACTTCGCGGCGGCGGCCCTCGAGTTGTCCGCGCCCGACGACCCTCGAGCCTTTCTCGATGGCGTCCACCAAAGGGTCTCGGTCGAGCAGTTGAACGATCTGCGCTTGGCCGTCTTTCAGCGGCTGAACGCGACTGACTGGGCGCGGCCGCTCTATTTTCATCTGGTCAAGAGCGCCCTCTTTGCCTTGATCGGGAATGAATTGGCCATGCAGCGGCGCATCAACCTCTCGGTCCAGCTGCCGGGCGACGCCTCCTCGTTGCTGCCCCTGCACGCCGACGTCTGGTCGGGCAACTCGCCCTTCGAACTGGTGGTCTGGCTGCCCCTGGTCGACTGCCACGACACCAAGTCCATGTACCTGTTGCCGCGGCCGGCCGATGCCGCCGCGCAAAAAGTCATGCACCGCTACCAGGACCAAGGCTCGGAAGCCTTCTACAAAGCGGTCGAGGACGATCTGGTCTGGATGGAGGTGCCCTTCGGCCAGGCGCTGATCTTCAGCCAGGCGCTGATCCACGGCAACCGGGTCAACCGCGAAAAAAGCACGCGCTGGACCTTGAACTGCCGCTTCAAGTCGCTGCTGTCGCCCTACGGCGACAAGCGCCTGACCGAGTACTTCGACCCGATCCTGATCCGCCCGGCGACCCGCCTCGGGCTCGACTACCGACTGCCCCAGGGCTTCGAGGACTGATCGATGCAGCGCTTTCGCGGCTACATCGCCAGCCGCCCGATCCAGGGCGAAAGAACCGCCCAGCATGTCCAGAACCTGGTGGTCGCCGACTATGCCAAACGACAGGGCGCCCAGTACCTGCTCAGCGCGGTCGAGTACGCCATGCCCGGCTGTTTCATGATGCTCGAAGCGCTGCTCCAGGAACCGGACGGCCATGACGGGATCGTCTGCTATTCGATCCGGATGCTCCCGGACGACCGCGCGCGGCGCCAGGCCCTGATCGCCCGTGTCCTCGCGGCCGGCAAGGAACTGCACGGCGCGCTCGAAGGCCTGGCGATCCGCAACCGGGGCGATGCCCAACGACTGGACGACCTGCTGCGCCTCGACCGCCTGCTGCCGCACTGCGCGACCGACCATCTTCGGTCCGACGGTGCGTGACCGCGAATGGGGCCGCTCGGCCTCTGACTCCTTTCAATCTTCCCCAAGGTGGTCCGCGTGGCTATAGTCGAGCCTGAGCTTGTGGGGTCATCGGGGGAAATTCGGAGACCTTGTCTCTCGCGCTAGCGGGTTGCGGATTCGCGTTTTGCCGGCATCGGCGTCGGCCCACCCCCAAAGAAAAACCGACTTCACGGTCTTACATTGGATTGGCAATGGAACGGCAAGACAGCTGCCCGGGAGGCGTGATGTACTGCCGCGGAAAAGGAGGAGAGCGAGGACATGACGAGGACGGCACTGCTGGCAAAGTCAGCCTTATCAATCGTTGCGGCGGGTATTTTCGCCATCGGCGCGGCGGCCACGGGCGAGGCCCAGGAACCCAAGCGGGGCGGCACGCTGATCGCGGCCTTCTCCGCCGATCCGGGCGGTTTCGATCCGGCGCGCGGCCCCAGCGGCATGTCGCACATCGCCATCGAACAGATCTTCTCCACCCTCCTGCTGCTGGACGAGAACGCCCAACCCTATGGCGGACTCGCCCATAGCTGGTCGGCCTCCGACGACGGCCTGACCCACACCTACAAACTGCGCGAGGGCCTGGAGTTTCACAACGGCGAGGCGCTGACCGCCGAGGACGTGGTCTTTTCCTTCGACCGCATCCGCGACCCGGAATCCGGCTACGCCTATCTGTCCCAGGTCGAGACCATCGAAAAGGTCACCGCCATCGACGACCTGACGGTGGAGTTCACGCTCAGCCGTCCGACCGGCCCCTTTGAGATCTACATGGCCTTTCCCGGCTCTTCCATCGTGCCCAAGGACCTGGTGGAATCGGGCTGGGACCTTAATGCCAAGCCGGTCGGCTCCGGTCCCTTCAAGTTCGTCTCCTACGAGCCCCGCTCGGTGATCAAGCTGGAGCGCAACCCGAACTACCACGAAAGCGGCAAGCCCTATTTCGACGCCATGGAGTACCGCATCATCTCGGATCCGACGGCGCTGTCGAACGGGCTGAAGTCCGGCGAGATCCACTTTTCCAACGAGGTGCCGCCGAAAGACTGGGCGGCCATCACCTCCCGGAAAGACATGGTCGATGCGGCGATCGAGGGCTCGCGCTACTACTGGCTGATCCCGAACTACGAGAGGCCGCCGCTCGACCAGGCCAAGGTTCGCCAGGCCATCGGCGTCGCGCTCAACCGCGCCGCCATCGTCAAGGGCGCTTTCTACGGCCAGGCGACGCCGATTCTGGGCGGCGTGATCCCGGAATGGAACTGGGGCTATGCCGGCCTGGACTTCTTCAAGCCGGAGGGCGATATCGAGGCGGCCAAGAAGCTGCTCGCCGAGGCCGGCGTCGTGCCGGGCACCGAGATCAAGATGACCATGGTCTCGTCCTGGCCGCCAATGATGTCGATGGCGCCGATCCTGCAGGCCAACCTGTCGCAGATCGGTTTCAAGGCCGTGATCGACACCATGGAGGTGCCGCGCTACTGGGACGAGGTCTGGGGCCCGAGCAACTTCGACATCACCACGATGTACTGGCTGAGCCCGCTGGCCGATCCGGACGACTTCGTCACCAACACCTATCTCAGCACCTCGCCGGTGAACACGCAAAAGGGCGGCTCGAAAGAGATGGACGACCTTCTGCAGCAGGCGAAATCGGCGGTGACCCTCGAAGAGCGCAAGGAACTCTACCGCCAGCAGCAGGTCCTGTCGTTGGAGACCATGGACGTGGTGCCCCTGGTCAACGGCTGGGTGCTCAACGCCCATACGGACCGGCTGAAGAACTTCAAGCCGATGCGCACCGGCTTCCTCAAGACCCTCAAGGACGCCTGGCTGGAGTAGCCTGGCGCGGCAGTTCACGACAGCATCGGGCCGGCCGGAAACGGCCGGCCCCAATCAAAAGGTCGCCGTGTGCTCCGCCTGATCCTCACCCGCCTGCTAAGTTTTATCCCGACCCTGGTGGTGGCCTCGATCGTGCTGTTCGTGGCCGTGAACGTGGTGCCCGGCTCGGCGTCCAAGGCCGCGCTGGGTATTCAGGCCACGCCCCAGGCGATCAAGCGCTTCGAGCACCAGCACGGCCTCGACCGGCCCCTGCCGGTGCAGTACCTGGAATGGGCCGGAAAGGCGCTAAGCGGCGACTTCGGGATATCGTTTCAAAACGCCGTGGCGGTCGGCCCGGAAGTCCTGAAGCGCCTGCCGGTGACCCTGCAACTGGCCGGCATGGCCTTCGTCGTGGCCGTTGGGCTGGCCATTCCCCTCGGCGCGCTGGCCGGCTTCTATCACCAGCGCCTGCCCGACGGCGTGATCACCTCGATCGCCACGCTGTTCGGCTCGGTGCCCAACTTCTGGCTCGCCACCCTGCTGGTCTATCTCTTTTCCCTCTATCTCGGCTGGCTGCCGACCGGCGGCTTCGTGGCCTTTGCGCAAGACCCGGCAGAGAACCTGCGCTCGCTGCTGCTGCCCTGCGTCTCCCTCGGGCTGGTGTCCTCCGGCCTGCTGATCCGCATCATGCGGACCGCGCTGATCGAGGTCATGACGTCCAACTTCATCGAAACCGCGCGCTCCAAGGGGGTGACGAACTTTGGTCTGGTGACCGGTCACGCGCTGCGCAATGCCCTGATCCCCTTCCTGACGGTCGCCGCCGTCGAATTCGGCTTTTTGGTCGGCAGCGTGGTTATCATCGAGGATGTCTTTCGCATTCCCGGCATCGGCTCGCTCGTCCTGGTCGGGATCATCAACCGCGATTATCCGGTCCTGCTGGCAGCGGCGATGACGATCACCCTGATCGTGCTCCTGACCAATCTGGTGGTCGATCTGCTGGCGACGATCATCGATCCGCGCCAGGTGCGCGCGCAACGATGAGGAGCGATCCGTCATGCGAGCGATAAACTGGCGCAAGTACGGATTGCTGATCGGCAGCCTGCCGGTAGTCGCGCTGGTGTTTGGCGCCTCGGCCTTCTCCGGCTACCTGGCGCCCTACGATCCCTATCACCTGGACGTGCTGACCATGCTGGAGGGCCCGTCGCCGGCCCATCTTCTGGGCACCGACGAGCTCGGCCGCGACGTGCTGTCGCGCACCATCCATGCCTCCCGGATCTCCATCGTGGTGGGCCTGATCGCGGTCGCCATCGGGATGTCCTGCGGCACGGTGATCGGGGTTCTGGCGGCCTACTTCGGCGGCCTGTTCGACAACCTGATCATGCGGGTGATGGATATCCTCTTTTCCTTCCCGGCGATCCTGCTGGCGGTCATCCTCATGGCCAATCTGGGGACCAGCATCCTCAACGCCATGCTGGCCATCGGGATCATCTTCATTCCCGGCTTCGCCCGCCTGACCCGCGCCGTCACCCAGACCGTCCAGCGCCAGCAGTTTCTCGAAGCCGCGGTCTGCATCGGCGTGTCGGGCCCGCGGCTGGTCTGGCGCGAGATCCTGCCCAACGTCTTCGGACCGGTGGTGGTCGAGGCGGCGGTCGCCTTTTCCTACGCGGTGCTGCTGGAATCGGCCCTGAGTTTCCTGGGTCTCGGGGCGCAACCGCCCGAGCCCTCCTGGGGCAACATGATCAACACCGGCCGCGGCTTCATCGAACAGGCGCCCTGGATCAGCCTCGCGCCCGGCGCGGCGCTGTTCCTCTGCGTCTTCAGCTTCAACGTCCTGGGGGACGGGCTGCGCGACCTGCTCGATCCCAAGCTCAATGAGTAGCCCGCCCCTCACCGAGCGCCTGCCCGAGGGTGGCGACGTCCTGCGGATCGAGGGCCTGTCCATCGCCCTGGCCCGGCGCGGCGGCGCGACCGGCTCGATCGTTCAGGACGTGTCCCTGCGCATCGGCCACCGCGAGATCGTCGGCCTGATCGGCGAGTCGGGCAGCGGCAAGACGGTGACCGCGAAGTCCCTGATCGGGCTCCTGCCGGACCGGATCAGCGTCACCGCCGGATCGGCGATCTTTCGCGGCAGGGACCTCTTCGCCCTGAGCAGCGAGGAAATCCGCAAGATCCGCGGCGCGGAGATCTCTGTGATCCCGCAGGATGCGCTCCACGCCCTGAACCCCGTGCACCGGATCGGCCGGCAGGTCGGCGAGCCGCTGCATATTCACAGCGAAACCAGCGACAGCGCGATCCGGGCCCTGGTGCTCAAGCTTCTGGCCAAGGTCAAGATTGACGACCCGCCGCTCCGGGCCAGTCAGTACCCCCATCAGTTCAGCGGCGGTATGCAGCAACGCGCGCTGACCGCCATGGTGCTCTCCACCGAGCCGCCGCTGATCATCGCCGACGAACCGACGACGGCCTTGGATGTGACCATCCAGGCGCAGATCATCGCGCTGCTGAAGGACCTGCGCCGCGAGACCGAGGCGAGTTTCCTCTTCATCTCCCACGATCTCGGACTGGTCTCCAGCCTCTGCGACAGGATCTACGTGATGTATGCCGGCGTGATCGTCGAGAGCGCGCCCAGCGCGGAGATTTTCGCCCGGCCACGGCACCCCTATACCCGGGCGCTGATCGGCTCGGTGCCGCGGCTGCACGCGAACCCCGACAAGCTGGAGACGATTGCCGGCCAGATCCCCTCGCCCTTCGAGCATGACGGCGGCTGCCGGTTTCGCGGCCGCTGTCCGCTTGCCGAGGCCCGCTGCGCCACGCCGCCTCCGCTCCGCGACCATGGCGCCGACCATGTCAGCCGTTGCTGGATCGGGACCTGACATGCTCTTGGCCGCCAACGCGCTCTCCAAGACCTTCCGGTCCGGCGGACTGTTCCGGCGCCACGGCGCGATCCGGGCGCTCGATGGCGTTTCCTTCGAGCTGGCCCGGGGCCAGTCGCTCGGCGTGGTCGGCGAGTCCGGATCGGGAAAATCGACCCTGCTGCGGGCCATCCTGAAACTCGTCTCCCATGACAGCGGCAGCCTGACCTTCGACGGCCAGGACATCGCCGCCATGGGGCGCGCCGAGACGAAGGCCTATCGGCGCCGGGTCCAACCGGTCTTCCAGGACCCCTACTCGACCTTCAACCCGCGCTTTTCCATCGGCTCGTCGATTGCCCTGGCGCTTCAGGTCAACGACATCATGCCGCGCGGACAGTTCGCCGACGCGGTGGCCGAGCTGCTGCTCGACGTCGGTCTGAACCCGGATCTGGCGGCCAGCCTGCCGCACCAGCTTTCCGGCGGCCAGCGCCAGCGCGCCTCCATTGCCAGAGCCCTCGCGGTGCGCCCGGAGCTGCTGCTGCTGGACGAGCCGACCTCGGCCCTCGATGTGTCGGTGCAGGCCCAGGTCCTGAACTTGTTCAAGTCCCTGAAACAGAGATACGGTTTCACCCTGGTGTTCGTGACTCACGACCTGGCGCTGGTCAGCTTCATTTGCGACCGCATCATCGTCATGAAATCCGGCGCCATCGTCGAACAGGGCACGACCGAGCAGGTCATCGGTAATCCACAAGAGGACTACACCCGCATGCTGATCGCCGCGGCCCCGGAGATTCCGGCCATGATGGATCAGTGACAGCAAGCCAACCCGAAGGAGGCGCCGCCATGCATCTCAACACCTTCTCGATCTCGGCCCGCTGCGCCAGGAGCGGCATGCTCGGCGTGGCGGTCTCCACGGCGGTGCCCGGCGTCGGCGGGATCTGCCCCTTCGTGCGGCCGGGCGTGGGCGCGGTCTCTACCCAGGCCTGGGTCAACCCCTACCTGGGCATCGACGCGGTCGCCCTGCTGGCCGAGGGCAAGTCGGCCGAAGAGACCCTCAAGACCTTGATCGATGCCGATCCGGGACGGGCGGTCCGTCAGCTCGGCATCGTCGACAGCACCGGGCGCTCGGCGGCCTGGACCGGCGAGGACTGCGTCCCCTGGGCCGGCCAGAAGACCGCGCCGGATGTGTCGATCCAGGGCAACATGCTGGTCGGGCCGGAGACCCTGGAGGCCATGTTTGCCGCCTTTGCCGCCTCTGCCGACGACCCGCTGCACGAACGCCTGATCAAGGTGCTGGAAGCCGGTCAGGCGGCCGGCGGCGACAAGCGCGGCAAGCAGTCGGCGGCCATGGTGGTCTTCGACAAGGAGAGCTATCCCGTCCTGGACCTGCGGGTCGACGAGCATTTCGATCCGGTCGGCGAACTGCGCCGGGTCTACGAGGTCGCCAGGCAGCAATACCTGCCCTTCATGGCCGGCATGCCGACCCGCGATAACCCGCTCGGTGCCCTGGGCGAGGACGTGACCGACATGCTGATGCGCGCGCCGGCGGACCGCCCGGGCGGCACCATGTCGTCGACATAAAGCCAATCGGGGACCGGCCGAGGCTCACGGGCCGTAGGCGACTTCAGGCAGCCAGGTGACGATGGCCGGCCAATTGAACACCACCGCGACGGCCACCATCTGCAGGATCACGAAGGGTATGACCCCCTTGTAGACCGTCGTGATGTCGATCCCCTTCGGCGCGACGCCCTTCATGTAGAACAGGGCAAAGCCCACCGGCGGCGTGATAAAAGAGGTCTGCAGGCAGACCGCAAACATCACGGTGAACCACACCAGATCGACGCCCAGGTCGTTCATGATCGGCGCGATGAGCGGCAGGATGATGAGCGTGATCTCGATCCAGTCGAGAAAAAATCCGAGGAAGAAAGCCGCGATCAGAACGACGATGACCACGCCATCGGTTTCGAAGGGCAGCCCGGTCAAGGCGCTCTCGATGACCTCGTCGCCGCCGAAGCCGCGCAGCACCAGTGAAAAGGCCGTCGCGCCGACGAACAGCGCGAAGATGTAGGCGGTCGTCTTCGTCGTTTCCCGGACCACCTCGCGCAGGCCTTGAAGCGAAAGTCTCCCTCGGGCCAGGGCCAGAAGCATGGCGCCCAGGGCCCCCACGCCCGACGCCTCGGTCGGGGTCGCGATGCCAAAGAATATACTGCCCAACACGGCAAAGATAAGCGCCGCGGGCGGGATCGTCGATCGCAACACATTCAGCAGGATGCGGGGGGTGACCGGCTCGGCCTGTTCGGGCGCGGGCGCGACGCTGGGCCGTATCCAGGCATAGCCGAGAATGTAGATCGTGTAGAGGGCGCCCAGGAGCAGCCCCGGAAAGACAGCGCCCATGAAAAGATCGCCGACGGATATGCGAATCTGATCGCCCATCATGACCAGCATGATGCTCGGCGGTATCAGAATTCCCAGGGTCCCGGTGGCGCAGACGACCCCGCAGGCCAACTCCGGGCGATAGTTGTGCTTCAGCATCAAGGGCACGCCGAGTATCGCGAGCAGGACCACGGCGGCGCCGATGATTCCGGTCGAGGCGGCGAGCAGCACGCCGATGAAGACCACGGTGATCGCCAGGCCGCCGCGCACGCGCCCGAAGAGTTTCGAGAGATCGGTCATGAGGTCTTCGGCGATGCCGGACCGGTCGAGCATGATCCCCATGAAGATGAACATGGGCAGGGCCACCAGGACCCAGTTGCTCATGACCGCGTAAATCCGCGCGACGACAATCGAGCTATAGCCCCAGTCAACGCCGAAGAAGGTATCGAGATAGGTATCCGACGCCACGGAGATCGCCGTGAAGATCACGGCCAACCCGCCCATCAGCCAGGCCACGGGGTAGCCCATGAAGATCAAGGCGATGAAGGATGCGAAGAGAAGCATCGCCATATAGTGGTTGGCGTCGAATTCCATGGGACCCGCCTACCGGCCGTTCTCAGCCGCCACCGGCGGATCGCCGTTGGGAGATCCGAGAAGAAGCGACATCACCACCTTGACCAGGCGCGACGCACCGGCGAGGCCAAGCAGGAGAAAGCTAAAAAGCAAGAAGCCCTTGACGATCCAGCGTGCCGGCAGGCCGTTCGCCGAGGTCGAGCGCTCGCTGGTCGACCAGGAGAGCTCCACGAGTGGGATCGAGTAAATGATGATGAAAATCACGAAGGGCAAAAACAGAAACAGCAGCCCGCAGAGTTCGAACCACAGCTTGCGGCGGTAACGCAGCCTGTCGTGGAGCACGTCGACACGGACATGGCCATCGACCACGAAGGTCGAGGAGAGGCCGACAAGCCACCCGATGGCGTAGAGATGCCATTGCAGCTCCTCGAACTCGATCATGCCCTGGCTGAACACGTAGCGCAGCACCACGTTGCCGATAATCACGGCAAGCAGGACGACCCAAATCCAATTGAAGACCTCGCTCACCAGCATGACACTGCGGTCCGCCAGGCGCGTAAAAGCGGTCTCCCTCAGAACGAAGGCGTGGTGATCGATGGCGTCGACAAGTTCGGTAACTTTGGTCATGAGCTTTCACAGGTACGGCAGAATCTGAATCGAGAGTATTTTCGTCATCCCATAGTGCGGCCCTCATGCGCAACGGCTGAATCCGAACGAGTCCCGAGACCCGACGATCCCGCGGCCGGGAATCTCGACCGCGGGATCTGGCAAGCACCTTCATTCAGGGAGATAGAGAGTGGTTGCCGTTCCTCAGAGCTTGTGGGCCTCAGAGCTTGTGGGCCTCAGAGCCATTGGGCTTCAGAGCTTACTGGAAGTCGCGCGGCAGATAGCCCCACTGCTTCCAAACCTGGTACTCCTTGTGAAACGCCTGTTGCGATTCCCAAACGCGCTTGAAGTCCGCGTCCTTGGCGGCTTCCTGCTCCATGACCATGGCCGACACGCGCTTCAACTCCTGAAGCACGCTGTCGGGCAGCTTCGCCGCGGTCACGCCCTTGGCCGGAAAACTGTTGATCTGCGCACCCTGGAGCGCCTCGCCCCGGGTGATGGCGCGCATCGTTGCGGCGGTGCAGCCCATTTCGAACAGGGCCTGGTCCGCATCGGACAGGGCGTTCCACTTGTCGAGATTGATCAGGAAATGGGTCGACGTGGAGACCTGATGCCAGCCGGGGAAGAGGTTGTACTTGGCAATCTTGTGGAACCCGAGAACCTCATCGATAGCCGGCATGGAGTATTCGGTCGCATCCAGCGTTCCCTTCTCCAGGGCGGCAAAGATTTCGCCACCGGCCATCAAGGTGGCAGAGGCACCGATTTCGTTCAGAACCATGCCGCCGAGGCCCGAGAAGCGGATTTTCAGCCCCTTGAGGTCATCGAGGGAGTTGATGGGTTTGCGGTACCAACCGGCCGTCTCTGGCCCGATCGTGCTGCAGAGCAGCGGGTGGACGTTGCGTTTGTGATAGATCTCGGCGGCCAGTGTCGCGCCCTCGTCTTCAAACCACCAGGCGGCATACTCCCAGGGCTCCATGCCGAAGGGGACCGCGGAGAACAGGACCGCGGAGGGAATGCGTCCCTGGTCGTAGGCAAGATAGTTGTAGGCCGCCGGCAGATCCCCCGCGCTGATCGAGGGTGTGATCTCCAAGGGCGGGACAATCTTGCCCGGCTCGAAGACCTTCAACTTGATCCGACCGTCGGTCGCCCTGTCGAGGGTCTTGGCCAGATAGGCAATCGGGTCGCCCAGCGCCGGCCAGCCGGTGTTGAAGGTCGACTGGACCTTCCAGCGAATTTTCTCCTGGGCGCTTGCCGGTCCGGCGGCAAGGGCCGCAACGCCAAGTGCGGCGACACCGACCGCCGCTAGCGCACTCGCCTTGATGATTTTCGATGCTGATCGTCTGGTAGTCATTCTCGCCTCCTCGTTTGAGTGATTGTTGTTTCTTGAGAAAGTCATAGCTCCCACATCATGAAGGGCGCCGTTACGCCGGTTGATCCCAGGCCTGGGAAAACAGGCCGATAATTTCGTCCTTGGTGGCGACGCGAGGATTGAGGCTCGGCGCGCCCGAACGCAGCGCGTCCTCGGCCATCTGGGCGAGCGCGTTTTCGTAGGCGCCATGGTCGATGCCGAAGGCGGCCATCGACGGAACCTCCAGGTCCCTTTTGTAAGCGTAGAGCCCATCGACAAGTTTGCCCGCCGCCGTCTCGTCGTCATCGTCGCCAGCGGCAAAGCCGATGGTCCGGCCGCATTCCGCATAGCGCGACAGCGCCGCCTGGAGAGAGAAATCCGTGACCAGGGGCAAAAGCATGGCGTTGCTGAGCCCGTGCGGCACATGAAACAGGCTGCCCAGCGGACGGCTCATGGCATGGACGAGACAGATCGAGGCGTTGGAGAATGCCAGGCCGCCCAGTGTCGCCGCGAACATCAGGCCCTCGCGTGCTTCGCGGTCGCCGCCGTCCCGATAGGCGCGCTCCAGAAACCGCCCCACCATGCGCATGCAGTCCAGCGCCATGCGGTCGGAAAAGAGCGAGCGCTTCTGGCTGACATAGGCCTCGATCGCGTGGGTCAGGGTGTCGAGGGCGTTGTCCGCGGTCAGGCGCTTGGGCTTGGACAGCGTAAAGTCGTAGTCGATGACCGCCGCCACCGGAACGAAAGCCTCGCCACGGCAGGATATCTTCTCGCGGGTCTCGGCGTGGACCAGAACCGTGTGATGGGTGACCTCCGAGCCGGTGCCCGCGGTCGTCGGCACGGCAATCATCGGCAAGCCGGGTTCGTTGAATTCCTTGGGCGGACGGTAATCCAGCAAATTCCGGCTGTGGCGGGCCATGACCGCAACCGCCTTGGCCGTATCGATCGGGCTGCCGCCGCCAACGCCGATGACGCTGCCGTGCTTGCCGTCTTCGAGTTGGGCGAGCGCCGCCAGCACCACCTCATCGGTCGGGTCCGGCACGGTTCGGTCGAAGACGCCGCAGGCGATCCCCTGATCGGCCAGACCGTCCTGAACCTTCGCCACGTGTCCCAACTCGACCATGGTCTTGTCGGTGACGATCAGGGGCGACTGGTCGGCGCCGATTGCGTTCAGGATACCAGGGATATGGGCGACACTGCCGCGACCGATCTGCAGATAGCGCGGTGTACAAACACGTACCGTCTCTCGCATATCGCTCCCCCCGAGGGCGGCAAACCAGGATTTTTCTCTTCTTGGGATTTGTCCGCGGTCACAGTCCACCTGACCGAACGATATCCGACCTCGCGCTCGAATGTCAATTAAATGATAATTATTTTCTCATTTAAGGTTTCGGACGCCCGAGAATACTGTACTACTCATAGCGACCTGGGAGTGATCTGGCTGGCAGCAGAAAAGGCCGATCCGACCTTCGCTGGTCCGGGCTACTCACGAAACCTGGCCGCCGCGCGATCCACGGCCAGACACTGCACCTGGAAGAGAATTTCCTTGCTGCCCGCGTTTGCCGAATCATAGAACACCGAAAACCGATGCACTGAATGATCCATGACTGAAGTATCCAGGCGCACCTCGCCGAAAAGAATTCTCGATATTCTCGAGGCCATCATCCAGAAGCCCGAAACGGCGACGGCCGCGGTGCTGTCGAAGTCCCTGGGCATCCCCCTGCCGACGGTCTATCGCCAGTTGGAAACCTTGAGCGAGGAAAAGTTCATCGTCCTCAGTCCGGCGGGATCCTATATTCCCGGCGCTAGACTGCGCTCCCTGGTGCTCAGCAGCTTGACCTACGAGCCCGAGGTGACCCGCCGTCGCGCCATCTTGCGAAAGCTATCCGGCGAGCTGGGAGAAACCGTCAGCTTGTCTGTGCCCGATGGCGCCAAGCTGGTCTATTTCGACCGCTTCGAATCCCACTGGCCGGTACAGATCAACCTCCATGTCGGCGATCCGCTGCCACTTCATTGCTGCGCATCGGGCAAGCTCTACCTCAGCTCCTTCGCCCCCGCGGCCGCCCTCGAGGTGTTCCGCAACCTTCGGCCGGACCGGCGGGCGCCCAACACGATCACCACGCAAAAGAAATTCGCCGCGGAACTGGAGGCTATTCGAGACCGCGGTTATGCCCTCGACGACGAGGAGTGGTTCGAGGGCATGGTCGGCGCCGCGGTTCCGATCCGGAACAAGGAGGGCAAGCTCTGCGCCTGCCTCTCGACCCACGCCCTGACATCGCGCAAGAGCGTCCAAGAGGTCGACGCCAATGTCTCCTACATGCTCAAGGCGGCGAAATCCTCGGAGTCGATGCTGTTCGACGATTGACCGCGGGACGACATTGCTAGCCGCGCGCGGCCCAACGGGGCCGATCGAGCGGACCGGAAACCGTCGGGAAATCGGCTGAGGTGGGCGATTTCTCCCGGTTCGGGAGAATGACTCCGGTCGACAGGGCGCCATTGTGCAAATTCACGGCGTTCCGATGACTCTCTTCTCGGCTCACTTGTGAAAAAAGGTTGCTTTGTTCGGCCTCGACTCGGTGCGAGTATTTGCCGATCGTTTTTGAAGCCAGCCGTGAGGATCGAGCGTGAGCACACACAAACGGGTTGTCGTCGTCGGCGGCGGTAACATGGGCGTAGGCCTTCTCTACCACCTCGCGGAGCAAGGCTGGAAGGACATCGTGCTGCTGGAAAAGGGCGAGCTGACTTCCGGCTCGACCTGGCACGCCGCGGGCCTCTGCCCGAGCTTCATCGCGGACTACAACATGTCCAAGATCCACCACTACGGCAACACGCTCTACCCGAAACTGGAGGAGATGACCGACCAGTACGTCAGTTGGCACGGCTGCGGCTCGATCCGCTTCGCCACCAACGAGGACGAGTTGGACTACTTCAGACTGGTCGCCGGCATCGCCGACAACTCCGGCGCCAAAATGGAGATTATCGACCCGGCGAAAATCAAACAGATTCTGCCCTTTGTGCAGCTCGATGGCGTGATCGGCGGGGCCTGGACCCCCGAGGACGGCCATGTCGACCCGGCTGGCGTGTGCAACGCGATGGCGATCGCGGCGAAAAACATGGGCGCTGAAATCGTCCGCGAATGCCTGGTGACCAACATCCGGCAGACCGCCGGTGGCGAATGGGAAGTGCAAACCGAAAAAGGCAACTACACCTGCCAGCACGTGGTCAACGCAGGCGGCAGCTATGCGAACCGGATCGCTGCCTGGAACGGCATCTACCTGCCGGTCGCCAACCTGAAACACCAGTACATCGTGACCGACACCTGCCCGGAGTTCCTGGAAACCGATCTCGAGATGCCGGTGATTCGCGATCCGCGCAACTCCTCCTACTACCGTCAGGAACAGAAGTCCGCCTTGATCGGCCCCTACGAGACCCGTGGCTCACGCGCGGCCTGGCCGGAGACCAACGGGAACCCGGAATGGGGCTCGAGCAATGAGCTGTTCGAGGAGGAATTCGACCCGATCATGCCCTACCTCGAAGGCGTGATGGAGGCCATGCCGATCTGGGCCGAGTTGGGCGTTAAGCGCGTCGTCAATGGCGCCATTCCGCACACGCCCGACGACAACCCCCTGCTCGGGCCGGTTCACGGCTTGAAGAACTACTGGCTCTGCTGCGGGTCCGCCATCGGCATCGCCCAGGGGGCGGGCTGCGGCAAGTACCTGGCGCAGTGGATGGTCGAGGGCGAGGCCGAAATCAACATGGCCGGGCTCGATCCGCGCCGCTTCGGCACCTATGCCGACGAAAGCTATGTCTTGGACAAGGGCCTCCAGGCCTACGAGCACATGTACATTCTACATTTGCCGGGGCACGAGCGCATGGCCGCTCGACCGCGTCGCACCTCGCCGCTGTTCGACAAACTCACAGCCATGGGAGCAGTCCATACCGAAGCGCACGGCTGGGAGCGCCCCAAGTGGTTCTCGCTCGATGGCGCGGCCGAAGACGTCGGCTTTCGCCGTGGCAACACCCACGCCGCCGTCGCCGCGGAGTGCCAAGCCGTGCGCGAGCGGGTCGGCGTGATGGATCTGTCCAGCTTCGCCAAGTTCGATGTCACCGGCCCGGATGCCGAGGCCATGCTGAACCGGCTCACGGCGAACAAGGTGCCCAAGCGCGCGGGCGGCATCGGCCTCACCCACATGCTCACCGACAACGGCTGCATCGAAAGCGAGATGACCGTCACCCGACTGGCCGACGACCACTTTTACGTGCTCTCCGGTGCTGGCGCGGAGGAAAAGGACTGGGACATGATGACCCAGGGCAAGCTCGACAGCGAAAAGGTCGAACTCAAGAACCTCACCGACGACACCGGCATGCTGGTGCTCGGCGGGCCGAAGGCGCGCGATGTGTTGGCGCAGCTCACCGACTCGCCGCTCGACAACGATCACTTCAAGTGGCTGACCGGGCAACAGATCACGGTCGCCGGTGCGCCGGTTCGCGCCCTTCGCGTGTCCTACGTCGGCGAACTGGGCTGGGAGCTGCATATTCCCATGGCGCGGCTCGAAACCGTCTACGACGCCGTCTGGCAAGCCGGGCAGGACCTCGGCATCGCCAACTTCGGCGCCTACGCGCTCAACAGCATGCGCATGGAAAAGGCCTATCGCGGCCTGCACGCCGAACTGACTAATGAAATCACCCTGATCGAGGCGGATATGGAGCGCTTTTTCGCACCGGGCAAGGGCGACTTCGTCGGCCGCGAGGCGACCCTGAAACGCCAGCAGGCCGGCATCGCCATCAAGCTTGCCTATGTGGAGGTCGAGGCAACCGACAACGACGTGGTCGGCGGCGAGCCGGTCTTTGCCAAGGACAAGTGCGTCGGCGTCGCGACTTCGGGCGGCTTTGGCCACGCCACCGGCAAGAGCCTGGCCTTCATCTACGCGCCACCGGAACACACCGAACCGGGCCGAGAGCTGGAGATCGGCCTGCTCGGCGAGCGCCGCAAGGCCGTGGTCCTGGCCGAGCCGGCCTATGACCCGACGTCGGCCAAAATGCGCGTCTAGGTCGGCTCGTGCATAGGCAGTAGGCCGGTTCTGGGGCTGTTGACAATTGCAGCCCAGGGAGCGTCATTCCGGATCCCGCTTCGGCCCGAATCTTCGATTTGGCGGCCGAACCGAGGTATCCGGAATCTCGGGCCGACGCCTGATGCCACTTTCCACAAGATCCCGGATCACTGACTTTCCGCGCCAAATCGAAGATTGGGAGCAAAGTCGCGCCCGGGATGACCGCCATTTGTCAACAGACTCAAGGGAGAGCCGAACCCATCGAACTTAGTGGTTGTCACTCGACCTGGCAGATTACCGATTTCGAGAGCCATAGCCCAAAGCGGACATTTCATGACATATCCGCGGCGGCATGTTACCTGGCCCCATGCGCACGTCCTACGATACGATCGGCATTAATTATGCCGATCTCAGGAAACCCGACCCGCGGATCGAGAGGGTCATCGGAAGGGCTCTGGGATCGGCAAAAACCGTCCTGAATGTCGGCGCGGGCGCGGGTTCCTACGAGCCCGCCGACAAGCAGGTCACGGCCATCGAGCCTTCGGTGGAAATGATCAATCAGCGCGGCGCCTCGGCAACCCGGGTCGTACAGGGTTATGCGGAGGACTTGCCCTTCGACGACAAATCCTTTGATGCGTCGATGGCGATCCTGACGGTTCACCATTGGACCGACAAAGCAAGAGGCCTCAAGGAGATGCGTCGGGTGACGCGCGGCCCTGTCGTCTTGCTGACATTCGATCCTTCGTACCGAGGCTTCTGGCTCACGGACTACATTCCCGAACTGGTGGCCTTGGACGAGGCGCAAATGCCGAGGATGACAGACTATGAGGCGTGGCTTGGGCCCGTGGAAATCTCGGCCCTGCCCATTCCGCATGATTGCACCGACGGGTTCTTGTACGCCTATTGGCGGCGGCCCGCGGCCTATCTCGACCCCAGAATTCGCGCCGCCATGTCTTCCTTCTGGGCGCTGGACGACATTTCCGAGGACTTGAGCAAACTTTCGAGCGACCTGGACTCCGGCGCATGGGCGCAGCGGAACTCCGAACTGCTCAAGCTCAACGAACGCGACTTCGGTTACCGCCTGGTCACGACGAGATGACGCGCTCCCAAGGCCCAGCCCCCAAGGCTGCCATCGACAGCCCTGCCTAGCTTGCCCGGGGATCGGCTGATAATCTGACCCTTCACGTTTGGTGGAGGACGTCATGAAGCCCCAACCTGCCCCGGAGCAGCTTCCCGAGATAATCTATATCGACGGGATCCTTCACACACTTTTCTCGACGCCGCTGGCACCGTGGCTTCGCAAGCTGGACTCATCCTTCGTCTTCGACCTGAGGACGCCTCAATGCAAGCGCGGCTACATCGGCAGATGGAAGATCGAGGACGACACCTTGGTGCTGACGGGCCTGTACGCCTGGCGCAACGGCGAATACACCGGGGTCCCCCAGTTGTTCGGCGACCTTGAGGAGGTCGCGGCGGATTGGTACTCCGGTTCCTTGGTGGTCGAGCCCTCGTCTTCGGCTATTCTCGAAGGTGCATATCCAAAAATGAGCACGCTGGTTGTCGAAGCGGGCCGGATCGTTAAGTCATAGGGTGAAGTTTGGCCAAGAGCTGCTCAAATCGATCAATTGTCGTACACTTCCCATGCTGAGTGGAGAAGTGACTGCGCCAACATGTCGTACGACAATCTGAGCATCAAACTGTGTCCTGCAAACCCAGGAGATTTAGAGTTCGCTTGGAGCCTTTATCGACTCTTGATGAAGCCGCTCACCGAAGAGCTGTTGGAGTGGAGCGATGAGCGACAAAGGCAGTTGGTCGCACGCGACATATCAAGTGGACAAGCATCGATCTTAGCCGTGAACGACCAAAGTGTTGGGTGGGTGCACCTGCGCGAGAGTGATACGGAGATTGAGCTCTGTCAGCTCTACATCGTTCCCGAAATGCAGAACCGAGGCATTGGGTCCACGATCGTGAAACGATTTCTGTCCAGAGCGCAAACCAATGACAAAAAAATGACGCTCGAAGTGATGAAAAACAATAGAGCGCGCAGTCTTTACGAACGCCTTGGTTTCATCCAAACCGGCGAGAATCAAATCAAATTCAAATTGGAGTGGCGTGAGCAGCCTGGCCTGTCCTTGCCTTGAGCATGTCCCCGGCAAGTTTGTAGTTCACGACATGCGGCAGCCGTGTCGCGCCGACTCCGTGTGATGGCCTCGGGAGTTATGTGGGCGTGTGTCGCGGCTGCTCAGCCCAGAATCATCCGCTGACAAGACGGGCGGCGAGCTCCGCTTCGTCGACTCTACTCCTGATCCCAGAAGTTGGAGTTGCAGTCGAGGCGGCGCAACTTGGCCCCTGGCAACTGTTCCCTGAACCACCGATACTGGTCCATGTCTCAAAGCTCAAATCTTGGACTACTCTTTCTACATGCTCTCCCGCTCGATGGGTCCATGTGGGCCGCTCAAATGGATCTGCTTCCGGGAGCGACCTATGCGCCAACTCTCTACGGCTTCGGCAAGACTGTTGAATCGTGGGCCATTGAGGTTCTCAAGCGAGCCACGAGGGGCCGGTTGGTCGTCGTCGGTTGCTCGGTCGGCGGATCATGCGCGCTTGAAGTGGCGGCCGCTGTCCCTGAACGAGTGGCGGCGTTGGTCCTCATTGGCACCAAGGCCAAACATGATCCAGACCCTGACCTACATGCGGCGGCTCTCGATTTAATCGAGAAAGAGGGAATCAGTGGCGCTTGGTTTCGGTACTGGGCGCCGCTATTTTCAACGTCTGCAGAGGAGGCGGTAGTCGAGGTAGCGAAAAACTCTGCACTTCGTCAGCAGCCCAGGGACATTGCGTGCGGCGTTACCGCCTTCCACAGCCGCCAAAGCCGCGATCAGTTTGTTTCGGAATGCCAAAGCCCCATAGTTGTGATAACCGGCGAAGATGACGTTGCGCCAGGTATCAAGGCGAGCGCTGAGCTCGCAGCCTCTGCTGTGCGAGGCAGTCTTCATGTCATCCCCTCGTGTGGCCACTATGTGCCTCTGGAACAACCAGATGCCCTGATGGCTATCCTGAGCGATGTCGTCAAAGCGCAATCTTGAACAAAACTGGAGCCCATTTGGCCCGTGCCGACAGAGTGCCCCAAAGGCAGCTTTTGGCCGAAACCGGAAAATCTGTACCCCCGGCGACTATTTGATAGGCTAGGGGCATGACATCGCCACTCCTGGACCGAACTTATCGACGGCTCTTTGCGGCGCAGGTGATCGCCCTCGCCGGCACCGGGCTGTCGACCGTCGCGCTCGCTCTGCTGGCCTACGATCTTGCCGGCGGCAACGCCGGTGTCGTCCTGGGCATGGCTCTGGCCCTCAAGATGATCGCCTATGTGGGCATCGCGCCCATCGTCGGCGGCTTTGCCCACAGGCTGCCGCGCCGGCGCCTGCTGATCGGGCTCGACCTCGCACGGGCGGCCTGCATCGCCTGCCTGCCCTTCGTCACGGAGATTTGGCAGATCTATGTTCTGATCTTCCTCTTGAGCGCCTGTTCCGCGGGTTTCACCCCGACATTCCAGGCGACGATCCCCGACGTGCTGCCGGACGAGGCCCGCTACACCCGAGCGCTCTCCCTGTCCCGGCTGGCCTACGATCTGGAGAACCTCCTGAGCCCGATGTTCGCCGCCGCCGCCCTGGTGGTGCTGACCTACGATGCCCTCTTTACGGCCAACGCCCTGGCCTTCCTGATCTCGGCCCTGCTGGTCCTTTCGGTCCGGCTCCCGGCGCCCAAACCCCATGAGCGCGAGCGCGGCCTGTGGCACAATCTGAGCTTCGGCGTCCGGGCCTACCTGAAGACACCGCGGCTGCGCGGACTGCTGGCGCTTTCAATGGCGGCCTCGGCCGGCGGCGCCATGGTGATCGTCAACACGGTGGTCTATGTCCGCGACCACCTCGGCGGCACGGAGCGCGACACCGCCCTGGCCTTGGCCGCCGCCGGAGCAGGGTCGGTGCTCGTGGCCCTGGTCCTGCCCCGTCTGCTGGACCGCCTGCCGGACCGGCCCTTCATGCTCGGCGGCGGCTTTCTTCTGGGCGCCGGGCTCCTGCTCGGCCTGACCGACCCCGCGCTGCCCGGCCTGCTGGCGATCTGGCTTGTCCTGGGTGCCGGCGCCTCCTTGATCCAGACGCCGGCCGGCCGTCTGCTTCGGCGCTCGGCCCAGGACAGCGACCGACCCGCCGTCTTTGCCGCGCAGTTCGCCCTGTCCCACGCTTGCTGGCTGATCGCCTACCCCCTGGCCGGCTGGGTCGGCGGGTCCTTCGGCCTGACCGCGACCTTCGCCCTGCTCGCGGTTCTGGCCCTGGCGGCGACAGCAGGCGCGCTTTGCCTCTGGCCGGCCGACGAGCGGCCCGAGTTGGAACACCGCCACGAGGCCCTGGAGCACGAACACCTGCATGTTCACGACGAGCACCACGATCATGAGCACGAGGGTTGGGAGGGGCCGGAGCCGCACCGTCATGGACACCGGCACGCGCCGCTGCGACACAAGCACGTCTTCGTCATCGACCTGCATCATTCGGCCTGGCCCGGCCGCTAGCGAATCTCGGAACAAAGGAGTCCCGCCATGGCCGAGATCGACTTCGTCGGCGCGCTGCATCGCCGCACCAAGCGCAACTACGTGCAGCGCGTGGTCGATCATGACAAAGCCCACTGCGCGGCCATCGCGCGGCAGTTCGGCGCCGACTACTGGGACGGCGAGCGGCAGTTCGGCTATGGCGGCTATCACTACGATGGCCGCTGGCGGCCGGTGGCCGAAGCCATGGCGGAACACTACGGCCTGGCGGCCGGCATGCGGGTTCTCGATGTCGGCGCCGGCAAGGGCTACCTGCTCCACGAGCTGACCCAGGCGGTGCCCGGTCTGGAGGTCGCCGGCCTCGACATCTCGGGCTACGCCATCGCCAACGCCAAGGAAGAGGTCCGTGGTTGCCTCCAGGAGGGCAACGCCCGCGCCCTGCCCTGGCCCGACGATCACTTCGATTTCGTGGTCAGCCTGGGGGCGCTGCACAACCTGCCGATCGACGACCTATTCGCGGCGATCAAGGAGATCGAGCGGGTCGGCAAGGACGCCCGAAAGTACATCATGGTCGAGTCCTACCGCAGC
This sequence comes from Kiloniellaceae bacterium, assembly GCA_021776195.1. Next base: position 67,102 of record JAJFGK010000012.1, read on the forward strand.
GAGGCGGAGAAGACGAACCTGCTTTACTGGCAGCTCACCTGCCAGGCCTTCCACGACACCCGCGAGTGGGCCTGGCTCTACCAGCACCTGGGCTACAGCGGCGACTGGGGCTTCATCTTCTTCGAATAGCCGGCGAGGAACCAATCGACCGCCTCGAGCGCGGCGGGCGCGGCGATGCCGAACAGCCGCTCGAGACGACGCGTGTCCAGAGTCGCGTGCGGACCGCCGGGCCATAGCGCAAGATCGGCCGGCACCGGCCGCACCATTTCGGACGGCGCGCCGACCCCCTGTGCCAGGCGCGCCGCGACCTCCGCATAGGAGACCTGATCGCGGGCCGAGAGTTGAAAGACGCCGGACTCTTCGCCGTGGCCTATGGCGATCACGGCCTCGATGGCGAGCGGCAGGGCGACGGGACTGAAGATCGCATCCGCGAAGGCCTCGATGGCCTCGCCCGCCTCCAGCGCGGCAAGCCAGCCCTGGAACAGCGCCAGGTCGGGATCGACCACCTTGGAGAGCCGCAGGACCGCCGCCTCGGGCACCGCCAGCGACAGGGCCGCCTCGGTCTCGGCCTTCAGCTGGCCATAGAGCGAGATGGGGCGCGGCGGAGAGTCGGACGGCGTGAAGGGCTCGCGGCCGTCAAAGACCTGGGCGGTCGACAGAAAAACCACGCGGCTGCCACGGCCGGCCATGGTCGAAGCCAGCTCGAGCACCGCCTCGTGGTTGACCCGCCGGGCCTGCGCCTCGGCGCCGGCGACAGGGCCGACCCTGGTCATGGCGGCGCAGATGGTGGTGACGGATGCCCTGTCGGGCAGCTCCCAGGCGGTGGCCGGCGCGGCCAGGTCGAGAAAGAGCGACGGCGTCCCTTCGCGCCGCGAGGTCCCCAGGACGATTTCGCCGTCGGTCTCCAGCACCGCGCCCAGGGCGCGGCCGATGGTCGAATCGGCACCCACCACCAATTGCGGATTTTGCGCCCTATCGCCTTGCCGATTAACCATTTTTCCGAATCGCTCCGCTATGAATGATAGCCTATGGTCACGGTGACCGCGCAGCAACCGGCGGGAACAGGTCCCTGATGGGCGATCGCCCCTTTATCGATTTCTACGGCCAGCGCGGGATCATCCCGGTGCATCAGGACACCCGCGACCTGGCCGGGCACTACCGGCGCCGCGAGATCCTCTATCGCCATCTCGGTCTGACCGGGCACAACGTGACCGGCAAGCGGGTCATCGAGTTCGGGCCCGGCACCGGCGACAACGCCCGCTACACCGCCTCTCTGGGGCCGGCGCTCTATCGCCTGGTCGATGGCAATCCGGCGTCGCTCGCGGCGCTGCGCGACAAGGTCGCCGCCGGCGACCTGCCGGCCAAAGTCGAGATCGTCGCGGCCGACATCACCCAGTACCGGGACGAGGCGGGCTACGACCTGGTGCTCTGCGAGGGGGTCGTGCCGGGGCAGAAGGACCCGGCCGCCTTCCTGCGCCACATCGCCGGCTTTGCCGCCCCGGGCGGCCTGCTGGTGATCACCACGGTGGGCGCGGTCAGTTACCTGGCCGAGATCTGCCGCCGCCTGCTGCTGCCCTTCTTCCGGGCGCGCCATCCGGACGACGAAGAGGCCCTGGTGACGGCGCTGCGGGATTTCTTTGCGCCGGGCCTCGCCACCCTGCCTGGCATGAGCCGGGATCATCGCGACTGGGTCCTCGACAACATCCTCTACGACTGGACGGCGCACGGCCTCTTCCCCCTGGAGCAGGCCATCGCCGCCCTGCCGCCGGGCTACGAGGTCATGGCGACCTCGCCACGGATCCTGCAGGACTGGCGCTGGTACAAGCAGGCCGCCACCGAGAGCCAGGACGCCAATCGGGTAGCCGCCGAGAGCGCCGCTCTCTGGACGCCCTATCTGCTCGACTATCGGACCGGCCCCGAGGCCGGCCGGCCCCTGCCCGAGGCGTCGGGCCTGCAGGACCTCTGCGACTCGCTGCTCGCCCGGCATAGCGCCTATCTGGCCAGCGAGGACCCGGCCGAGCTCGACCGGTTCCTCGCCGAGCTGACCCAGGTCGCCGGCCTGATCGCCGACAGCCTGCCGGCAACCGCCCGGGCCATCGCCGACTACAAGACCGGCGTGGCCGGGCTGGCCCAGGGCGATCTCGAGAGCGACTTCGGCTCCTTTCACGGCTGGTTCGGCCGGGGCATGCAGTACCTCTGTGCCTATCGTCGCGAAGATTTGGGCCGGGACGGCCCCCGCTCATGACCTTTCCCGCGACGGCGATGGATTTTCTGCCGGAGGACCTGCGGGCCGATCCGGCTGGGGCCCTGACCGTCCATGCCAAAAGGGATCTGGCCCAGAGCCGCCCGCTGATGACACCGGCGGCGGTCGCGCGCTATGTCCGCGAGGCCCTGCCGCCGGGACGCTATGCGCTCTATGGCGCGGGATCCCTGACGACCGCCTTGCTGGAGCCGCTGGCCGCGCGCCCGGACATCATCGTGACGGCCATCGCCGACCGTCAGGCCGCGCGTATCGGATGTCTCGGCCCGCACGCGGTCCTACCGCCCGAGGCCCTGCCCGGGCAGAGCTTCGACTTGGTCTTGATCCTGGTGCCCTTTGCCGCCGCCAAGATCCGCACGGATCTGGTCGAGTTGGGCATCGAGGCGGCCAAGATCATCGACCTCGCCGGCCTGCCGGCCTGCCGCGCCATCGAGGCCGAGGAACTCGACGAATTCGCAACCACGCTCGCCCCGCTGGGCGAACCGCGCCATATCGTCCTCTCGACTCTGCGCAAGCCCTGGTCGGTGATCCCCGACGAGGAACTGGCCCGGGTCTTTCCGCCCGCCGATACGCTGCACATCGGTTTCTGCGCCCAGGACCCAGCCATGGCCTCCTTTGCCGGCGGCCCCTTCCGAACGTTGGACTGCGCCGGCGCCCTGCCGCTGCTGGAGGTCGCGCTGCAAGGCCTGCGCCCGGCGACGATCTACCTGCGGGCCAGCCCCCACGCGCGCTCCGAGCCGCTCTACGGTCACCTGCGCGCCCTGCTGCCGGCGAGCAAGATCATCGCCGAGCTCTACGACATGGGCGCGCTCTTCTCGCGGACCTACCTGTTCGACGCGCTGAGCTACAGCGAAGAGCTCTACCGCGCCGCGCTGCTCGGCAACTTCGCCATGGCCCGGGACGCGGCCCTGGTGGTGAACAAGAGCGGCGGGCCCGCCTGGGACCGTTTGGCCGCCGATTTCGATGCACCCAGCCAAACCTACTTCCCCCTGGCCAGCGGCGAGCCGCGCGACCCGGCACCGCCACCCGAGGAGAACGAAAGCCTGCGGGTGATCTACGCCGGCTCGATGCGCGCCAAGGAGCTGACCGACGGCCCCCAGGCCACACCCGGCGAGAACTTCTTTCGCTACTTCGAGTGCTTCGCGGCCAGCGGCTTCATCACCGTCGACCTGTTCAACGCCGCCCACCGCGACGGCAGCCTGGACGACAACTTCAACTACAAACCCTTGATCGAGCGCTATGGCGCCGGCGACGGGCCGATCCGCTATCATCCCGCCCGCAGCCTCGACCTGCTGCTGCCCGCCATGACCGGCTATCACTTCGGCTTTTCCTGCGCTCACTATCCCGGCGACCGGGTCGAGAACGTCAGCCGGGCGGCGATCGGCAACCGCTTCATGGGTTACATCGCCGCCGGCCTGCCCATCGTGGTCGACAGCTATTTCGAGTTCATGGCCGACCTGGTGGCGCGCTTCGGGGCCGGCATCGTCACCCGCCCGGAGGACATGGCCTCCCTGCCCGATCGCATGAAGGCGGCCGATCAAAAGGCGATGCGGCAGGGAATTGCGGATCTGCGAGCCTACATGGCCGAGGAGAACGAGCGCATCATTGCAGGCCTACACCTCTCGCCAGGTGGTTGGGCAACATGACAACAGATGAAACCACGCTCGTAGAGTTTCCAGGCAGCCTCGAAGATCTCTTAAGGGGCCAAGAGGCGAGCAGGCTCGACGGCTCGGTCGTGTCCGAAAGCAAGACGCGGGCTTCGGGCACCGATCTCGCTATCATCAACACCGCCAACGCGCCCTGGCGTGTGGTGCCGGACACCAGTCTTCGCGCGCTCTGCCCGCCTGAGCGCACCGCGGAGTTCTTCTTCTCGCCCAAGGGCCACCCCTGCCAGACCCCAGCAGTCGGCGACTGGCCCGTGACGGACTGCGGCCGGAACCTCGACCGACTGCTTGCCGAGCTGGCCCGGCACAACCCCGCGGTGATTTATCTGCGAACCTCGCCCCACACGCAGTCAGAATTTCTCGCCAGTCATCTCCACGAGCAGCATGGCAAGGCACGGATCCTGCACGAGTTCTACGATATGAGCGCGCTTTTCTCCGATGGGTTTCTGCGACGCCACAGCGGCTACGACGACGAAGCCTGTCGCGCCGCGAGGCTCGGCACCTATCACGCGGCCCGGCATGGACAGCTGCTGATCGGCAAGGTGGGCGGCGCCCAGTGGGAAAAACTCGTTGGAGCCATACCCGCCGATGCGGTGACGTTCTTTCCTCTTCCCGACAATGACCCGCCCGAAGTATCGGCGAAGGTCGAAGTGCCTGTAGATCGCCCTCTCAGATTGGCCTTCGCCGGCTCGATGACGGCCTGGGAGATTTTGCGGCCCGGCGAAGGGGTGCCGGGGGCGAATTTCCTTCGTTTCTTCGAGGCCGCCACCGCAGCCGGCACCGCGGAGGTGACGATCTTCAACGCCGCCCACCGAACCGGCGAACAAGACAGCGACGCGCGATTCCAGCCGCTGATGGAGCGCTACGGAGCGGCGACTGGGCCGATCCGCTACTACCGCGCGCTCGACCAGGATCGCCTGCTGGCCGCCTTCGCGGATTTCGACCTGGGGCTTTGCTGTTCGCACTACCCGGAAGACCGGGTGGAGCCTCTCAGCCGGTCGGTCATGGCCAACCGTTTCGCCGGCTACCTCGCGGCCGGCCTGCCCGTCATCGTCGATAACCGATTCGAGTTCATGGCCGATCTCATCACCCGTTTCGAGGCCGGAATCGTGATCGCGCCGGAGGCCATGGCGGATCTGCCCGACCGATTGCGGACCCAATCCCTGAGCGCACTTCGCGCCGGGGCCACCCGACTACGGGATCATTTGTCGGCGCAGAACCGCGACACCCTGAGGATCATCGGGCGTGCACTTACCCTTCCGCCCGAGCGTGGAGCCCCTTCATGACCCACACCGAGGCAAAGCCACGGGTGGTCTGCATCTCCCAGGCGCGGATGAGCTCCAGCCGCCTGCCGGGCAAGATCCTGAAACCGGTGCTGGGCCAGCCGTTGCTCTACTACCACGTCAGCCGACTGCAACAGGCGCGCCTGATCGATCAGGTGGTGGTGGCGACCTCGGACGATCCCAGCGACGACGCCACGGAAGCCTACTGTGAGGCGGCGGGCTTTGCCGTCTTTCGCGGCCCCCTGGACGACGTGCTCGCGCGCTATACCCTCTGCGCGGCCGCCTACGAGGCCGAAGTCGTGGTCCGCACCACCGGCGACTGCCCGCTGATCGATCCGGTCCTGGTCGATGCCTGCATCGAGGAGTTCCTGACCCAGGACCCACCGGCCGACCACTGGCACGTCGGTCTCGCCGAGCGCCTGCGCGGCCTCGATGCCGAGGTCTTCTGGCGCCGCCTGCTCGACCTTGCGGATAGGGAAGCCACAGAGCCCCACCAGCGCGAGCATGTAACCCCTTTCCTGCACCAACAGCCCTCCCGATTTCGTCTTGGCGCACAGGGCCGGTCCAACGAAATCGCGCCGCAGCGTTGGTGCGTCGACGAACCAGCCGACTTCGAGTTGCTGGTAAAGATGCTGGAAGAGCTCACTCCAACCGACCCGGACTTTGGCTGGCAAGATTGTGTGCGGGTGATTGATGAACACCCGGAGTGGGCGACGATTAACAGCGAGGTGCGGCAAAGGACCTTGCCGGATGGGCCACAAAAATGAGCAGCGACAGCGAACCGCCGCGCGAGGACTCTCGCTGCGCTCTGGGCGATCAGCCATTCGCGAACTACGATGATCCCGACGTCGGACCCTTTCCCTGCCTGCGGGAGGTCGAGCGGCTTTACCAGCGCGACTTGATCATTCCCTTTCGCCAGCTCTACGACGGCCCCCTAATTTCCGGCAAGGGTGTCTACGAGCACTTGGTCTCCACCCTGGAGAACCCCATCGCAGCAGGCGATCCCGATGACCCGTCTGGCCTCAAATGCCAGAAGAGGACCCTCTGGCGCAGGCTCTACAGAACCCACCTTCGCTTTTGCCGCCAGGAGTTCGCGGGTTTCATCGGGCGTGTGAATCGAGAGGCCAGCGGAGGGCGCGTCGTCGTCTTTCTCTCGATCAACTACAGTTACAAGGCCTTGCGCGAGGCCCTGGCGTTAAAGAAGAAGGGCTATCGTTGCTTTTTCATCGTCCGCCACCGGCATGTTGAGGCTGTCGCGCCGCTTTTCGAAGACGCCTTCGAGGCAATCTGCCAATTGCAATACAGTTGGCTGACCGTCCTGACATTAATTCGCCAGTTGCGGCCTCAATACTTCCACGTCCATTGCAGCATGTGGCATTCCATCGCGGCGCGTATCGTCATCGACCACAAGCGCAGCGGGAGCCGATGCATCTGTGAGTTCGACGACATGACGACCGTCTACGCCTCGCGCGGCAACCTCATGCGCCTGGTGCCCCACTACCTGGTCGATTTGGACTTTGCCATGGAAGGCTATGCCCTGCGCAACGCGGACGGCATCCTGCACCAGTTGACCTGGCGGACCGAACGGGAACTGCACGAACGCCATGGCGGGCTGGCCTCTGCGGCGGTCATGCATCCCTACCCCTCGCCCGCCTTTATCTCGGCCAGCAGACCGGAAGATGAGGGCGGCAAGTTATCCGCCGTCTGGGCTGGCAACGTCTGGCGGCCTTCCGGTGAGCCGCGCGACCTTTTCATATCGTCCTATCTGATCGACACAATGGCGGCGTTCCTAAGACAGGGGGTGACTTGCCATATCCTGCTCGACCCCAGCCGAAAACCGGAACTCGACCTGGACGACGAGTCCTGGCGGCCTTATCGTGAACTTGAGCCTCTTGGCGACTTCGAGTTCCGCTGGGGGACTCCGCTGAACCGACTGGCGGCGCAGATTCAGCCCTACAGCTTTGGAATCGCATACTTTCCATTTCCCGCCGCTGAGATGACCGTGCATCGATCCAAGTGGCTCAACCACATGCCGAACAAGCTTTTCGGCTTCATCGAGGCGGGATTGCCTGTCCTAATGAACCGCGAGTTCGAATTCGCCGCCAAGTTCGTGGAGCAGCATGGCCTCGGTCTCGTGCTCGGGGTCGATGAGATCGAAATCGCCGCAGAACGCATGCGCACCTTCGATCAGGCTCAGTGCCGTGCCAGGATCCACGAATTTCGTGAGCGTTTTTCCATGGACCTAATGATAGACCACGTGATTGCCGCCTACAAAGGCTGCCAGCCAAACCCCGCAACTCCTGATCCAATATCCTGCGTACCGCTCTCTTGAGCCAACGCCAACGCGGAGAAAGACGTCGAAATGAACGGCCAACCAAATCGCGTTCCGACAGCCGAATTCAGGGACCTCTTCGACCCGACTGGTAGTGATGACCGGCTCATCGTGCACAGCAGCATTTTTTCCATTGCCGCCACGGACATGCCCGTCCTTCTGCCGCACGAAGGACTGGTGCTCGCGGCGATAACCCAGTGTATGGCGCCAAGGATCTGTGTCGAGTTCGGCACGGCCACGGGAAAATCGACCTATGCCTTGTCCGCAAACGCGCCCGACCACGCGAAGGTCTTCACTGTCGACCTCAGTCCCGAAGATTGGGACGACTACACCCGCCAGTGCATGCAGGGCCAGCCGGGATTGGGAGAGGCCTATCACGGCACCCCAGAGGCGGCCAAGATCACCGAAGTGCTGCGCCGCAGACATGAGACCCTTCCCAAAAAATTGCAGGCCTACCGCGGCCGTTGCAATTTGGTGCTGATCGACGGCGACCACACCTATTCCGGGGTCCAATCGGATACAGAAGCCGCTCTCGAACTGTTAGCAGATAACGGTCTGCTGCTATGGCATGATTTCTATCCGATGAAAGGGTTCGAGACCTTCGGTGTGACCCACTATCTCAATGACCGAATGAACGACCCTGATTTGGTGCTGCGCCACATCGCAGGAACATACTTTGTTGCCGGCTCCAGATCTTGGTCCCGGGATATGCCCGGTGAGGTTTATGAATTTGGCAGCGGAGCCGGGCAATTCTCCGACCAGATCGTCCGCTTGGCCGCCGCGACCACTGACAGTCGGCGGCAGTAACAACGTGGTTGAGCGAATTCGGTCGAAGGATGCCGGGAAGGAATCAGACTGTCTTGAAGCTACTTCGATTTCAGACACTTCAGCCGTAGGGCCTTTGTCAGAATTGTTTCGCCTGCATGGTTCCAATGAAGTGCTTCAAATCCTGACTTTCGCGTCGGGATCCTGAAATGGACTGCCTCGCCAATCGCTTCGCGAATCCGATCAACAAGGCCGAGCGGGTCCGAAAAGTCCAGAATCGCTATGTCACGGATGTTGCCCTCCTCGACCATTGTCGCCAGGACATCGATCGTGACGCGAGCGGGGTCATTTTGTCGGCTTTCCGCTAGGAAACGCGAAGTATCAAGTCGAACGTTCAAATGCTCAAAGGACCGGATCTCTTCCAGTTCTCGCAAGACCATCGTCGAACCGACAATTGCGAAGTCGCAACGGTCGATTTCGCGCAGGGTCTTCACAGTCGTCGCCGTGAAATTCTCCCAAATGCCGTCTGCGAGCCTTTTACCCAGGGCTCCAGCGTCCTGGAGCGAAGGACCGGGAACCGGAGCTGTCCTGTCTTGCAGACGAAAAACAGCGAAATAGACTGTCTTCTGCGGCAGGTTCGACAAACGATGTTCGAATTGTTCGATAAGTTCGAATCCAAATTGCGCGCAGAGCCATTGGAGCGAGAGTCTGTTTTGATAAACCGACACCGTCAGCCCGCGAAAGATCGGTTCAAGATAGTCGTACCGGCTATCAGGCGCTGTCGAATCTGTCTCGACGAAGTAATGCCCCATGCGAACGACCAGAATGCCATCGTCACGTAGCAGCGACCGGGCCTTGGCCAGGGCCCTCCTCGGGTCGGTCATGCAATAGAAGCTATCGAGGAAGACGACACCATCAAAAGAGCCGTCGCCATCCAAGGATTCGATCGTCCCCAGACGAATATTCTCTGAGCGGAAGCGTTGCTTGCCGAGCGCCACCGCTGCCGGGCTCGGCTCCACCGTAACAAAGTCATAGTCGTCGAACGCCGTCGGATAGCCGGCCGACCCAACGTCCAGCCATCGCCGGTACCGGGATGGTTCGAAGCGCGCCCGGAGAAGGTCGCGCAAGTGGTCATAGTGATGCGACTGGGCGTCATCGATATGCGCGGCAATTGTGTTGGGGTCGGCCTTCTCCGGATCTTCGTCCGCCCGGTTTCTCATCTGCGCATAGTAATAGTCGCCAGCCCGGTCATCGAGGATAGGGGCTATCTCCAGCGGAAAGCGGGAGACGGAACCGCAATCTTCGCAAAGAACCAGTTTTCGATACTCGCAGAAGCGGGTTAGTTGCGGATCTTCCTGGTCCAACAAAAAAGGACAGAGTTCAGTGAGCGAGCCGCCCTCGCAAACAGGACAACCAGCGTGGAGAATCGATCGCACCTGGGACTCGGTCGTTTTTTCCTTCGGAGTTTGGCTATTCATTGCTTCCCACTTGGACCACGACTAGGCCCGTCAAAAGGTAACTAGATCAACATCGTGTGAAGGGAAGGATCGGGTCTATCCAGCTCATCCAGGATGACGTTGGCCTGATCGAGAAAGCAGCCAGCTGGACAGCGATTGACCAGATCAATCGAATCGATGACTTTTTGCCGCTGCTCTGACCGCCAAATCCTGTCAAAATCATCGTCGTAGATGTTGCCGATCACCATATCGCTGCTGCCACCGTGATCGATGCAGACATAGACGTCTCCATTCGGCTCTATCATAGGCGTGAGAGGATGAGCGCGGCATTTCTTGTAGCGTTCGGCGCCATTGAATTTCTTGACGTAGGCTTGAGCAATCTGATCCATCTTGACATGGACTTCGAACCCGGGCCGCTGGTAGCGGGCCTTGATATCGAGCAGTTCGGCGATCATCTCCTTCGCATAGGTCGCGCGTTCCTCCTGCGAACCGTGTAGATCCAGCGCCGAGACCACGAGTGAGCGGGTCGCCGTGTTACTCTGCAGGGGTTTGTAGACGACATAGTCGACCCCGAGGTCGCGGAAGAATCTGGCAAACTCCTCGAAATCCGACCTCGTCAAGCTGGAGCAGATCATTTGACAGCCCAGGTGGGGCAAATCGGTACCGCGCCTTCGCTTTTCCAACACCAGCTTGCCGATGTTCTCGACGACCTGGCCGAAATTGCTGCGGCCCCGGCCTTGTGCGTTTTCCGCGGCGTGCCACTGTGCATGAAGCGACTCTGTTGCCGCATCGACACTGAAGCGGATCGCGGCGGCGGACTTGAAGAAAGAGTCGTGATAACGCTCATGCATGCGCTGCCCGTTCGTGAAGAGCATAAAGTGCATGCCGGTGTCGGCGACTGCGTCCAGCATCGACGCTCCTTCGGGGTGGAGCAGAGGCTCGCCTTGCCCGGCAATAATGAGTCCCTTGGTCCCACCCTTGGCCAGTCGCCTAATAGTGTTGATCCAGACATCCGGCTGGATGATCAGTTCGTTGCGGGTCTTGAGCGAAGGCTCGATCCGGGTCGTGTAGGCCGAACTGCACCAGACACAGCTGTGATTGCAATAGGTCGTGAATCCGGTGTTGACAGTAACCGGCCAGGTATCGCCGGCCTCTAGGAGATCTGCCAAGGCGCGTGGGTGATAGAGGACCTTGCGCCGATCATAGCGGTCTTCGCTAATAAGCCGTTCCCTCTGTTCGGTCATGCGACGCCTGCCCTGGATGTTGTTTCGCCCCCGTAGCCGTAGAATGAGCCTTCGGCGGTAGTGACCTGTCCGATAATGTCCGCCTCTTCCGAGGTGACATCCTGCAGGGGATCGCGGCTCTGGTTTCGTCCATGGTAGTCCGCGATGCCGGCTTCCAGTGCGTCGCACCACTCAAGGGCAAGCTTGCGCAGCAAGCGCGAAACTTCGCCCTTTGGGTCAAGCTTCAAGTCCTCGAAGCGAACAAGGTGATAGGCGTCCCGTCGCGCCGTGCGATTGCCAAACGACCGCATAGCGCTGTTGAGAGCGATCCACGCACTTGAAACAGCAAAGGGGTCGCCATTCATTTCGTGCCGACTCTTCAAGGACGCGAAGCAGTGCAGGGGATCCCTGACCAGATGAACGATCATCAGGCGCGGCACCAGGGCCAGCAGGAGGTCAAAGTCGGGGATTCCTATATTGGATCCACAAGGAAGCGCACCCAATGTCAATCGTTCCGGGCAACCGCTGTCCAGCAGCTCTTTTTTTGCCTTGAGGTATTCCCAGATGCCGGTCCGGCGAGCGGTATCCAGCGATCGCCGAACGGCCAAGAACTCGGGCTCCAGTTCCGATAATGATCGCGCCTTGTGAACCTGCGACGTCGTGTCGAGTTGCAGTAGGTCTTCGGTGCTGTGATTGAGAAAAGGGCTGAAGAATTCGGCTCCTGCAATCGCGGGATGCCTGCCGAGCAGGCCCCGGTTGAGCCAGCGCCCACCAGAGTGAGGAAACCAACAGACCAGAACCAGGGGCCAGTCCAGGGCCCTGGCAGGTTCACCCGTGCTCAAGATTGCGCTCCTTCACGTTGTCTGCGCTTGGATCTCGATAGGCCGGAAAGAAACCTCTGGCACTTTTTCCCAGCGCCTCCGCCACAGTCATCGATGCAAGCTCGGCGTAGCACGCGGGCTGACAGATCCTCCGCAGGTGATAGTGAGGCATGACGTCCGTCGCGAACCCTTTTTTGAAATGGAAGAGCGAAGGGTGACCGCCGCCCAGATGAAGCGTTTTAAAGCCCATTTCAACGGCCCGTTCGATCATCCTGTCATAGCCGAAATTGTTGACTCGCAAATGATTGAACCGAGGAACGGAGTGACAGAGGAACGCATAAACAATCGGATAGTCCATGAGATAAACATGTGCGCCGCAAGGTTCGCCTTCGGCCGTGTAGATCAGGAAACAGTGCAAAAACTCCTGGATGTCGCTAAAGAACTCAATCGGGAAGAAGTAATAGGGGTTCGCCCCGAGGCGCCGCATACTCTCGTAGAAAATACTGCAAAACGAAGACAAATCCGAAGTCTCGCGAATGCAGAGGCCGTTGTCGTGACCCTGACGGACCTGCTTTCTCGTGCTTCTAGAATACAGCCTCGAGATCTCCCGATAGCCGCGGCAAAGATCCACACTAGCGTGAGATCCATGCGCTGCGACACCAGCGCCATCACGCTCTGCCGGCTGATCCGAAAGCCAAGGATGCATGCGGGCAAACTCGCAGACCACGCCTCGTTCCCGAGCCAGTATAGGAAACTGATCGTTGAAACAACGTAGAAGGCGTCGACGAATGTAAGTGTCATCTGTGGAGAACCAAAATCCGCCAAACTCATAAGGTGAGGCTAGATCATACAAGTCGGTCCCACCTGGAATGAGACGTTTCATGTAGGGATGAAAGAGGCTATCTCCAGCGATGCTGACAACAACGGCTTCAGCTTGGGTGTGTTTTTCCAAACGCTCCGACGCTTTGACCACTCGATGCGAAGCATAGACTCTTGGACCGGACAGTTGCTCAGCTATGGTCTCCCATTCATCCGCGTCACTAACGATGTCGATATCGAACATACGCGATCCTAGTCACAACAGCGGAAAAATGGCATCCAAGAAGGCGCGAAGGATCTCGTCGGCTCCTTCGCTAGGCCCGACCAGTGTTCAGGATAACGCCGACGAAAAGAGGCTGCCGCGAAGCACAAGATAGCATGTGACAATTTAGTCAATGTGACATTCAATCCAGGTAGATCTGAGCCTTGATGAGTTAGTCGATTTCCATCGATGCTGTGGACTGTCGGTCTATGGGTTTTGAATAGTCCGGCCACGTCAAGGAATTGTTAACGCTAAAGACAAAACACCGGCTGATCTCTCGGCTAATCGGATGATGAGGACGAAAGAGGGGACGATCTTGGATAAAAGTCAATCGCCGCAAGCGCTCTTTGGACCGGGCTCTCTGGAGAAGCAGTTTCTGGCCAACCCGCTGATGACGGCGGTGAAACTGGCCAGGTTCAAGTTTCCTGCAAGGATGCTCGGCGCTAAGGATGATGTCTTGGATCTTGGTTGCGGACGCGGCTACGGGACGTATTTTTACGCGTCCATGACGCAGGGACGCGTCATCGGCGTCGACTTTTTTTCAGATATCGCAGCGGTTCGCGAACAAATTACGCGTCCCAATCTGCAGTTTTTGGAGGACGATTTGAGGCTGCCCAGCCCGCAATTGCTGGAAATGAAGCACGATGCCATCCTTTCGGTCGACGTGATCGAGCACTTTTCAAGAGACGACGGCTCTGCGCTCATCGAGAACTTTTCAAAGACTCTGAATCCCGGGGGAATGATGATCCTGGGCACGCCAAACCGGAGGTCCGCCGAATGGCGCTCGGAGCAGAGCAAAAAGGTCCATATCCACGAATATGAGCCCGAGGAATTGCGGGCCCTATGCGACACCTACTTCAGGAGAACTTTTCAATTCTCGATGAACGACGAGATAATTCACACGGGATTTAGCAAACTCGCGTGGTTCTTCTATATTGTCGCGGTGATCTAGATACCGGCAGTTGAGAGAGGCCATAGCCACCCAAACCGACAGCCGCCGGCGCTACTCACGGTCGAGCCACAGGTCCACGATGTCCGGGAATGGGCCACTCGGATCGCCAAAGGCGCGGCAGCCGTTTGAAACCGCCGACTCCGAAACTGGCCGAGCCAAGATGAGACCACTGTCTTGGATATGAGCCCATTCGAACTCTTTGCGTCCCAGGAATTGATTGTAGAGCCACGCATAAGCGTAGCCAACCGCAGGCAGGTAGTCGAAATCGCCCCGCCAAACAGCAATCCCTTGCGGCGCCAACAAGGCCCTCATGAGCCGATAATCGGCCTCGGCGGCTTTGATATTGAGCAAGCCATCGATGAACATTAAATCCACTTGACCGCGAAGGTTCGCGGCACCCTCAAAGTCAACAGTATCGATCCCCCGTGCCACCAGTTCCACCGTGGGTTTGCCGTTCTCATCGCGGCACAGGGACGCAAAGGTCAAGGAATTGGGGCAACTCTCGGCGAAGTTGCCCTCCCGATCGGTTTCGAGCAGGTCGACGGAAACGATTCTGGCCGCTTGGGGGGCGTTGTCCCGGAGAATTCGTGCGCTGTGGCCTTGTCCGGTGCCGATCTCCACAGCCACTTGCGGTGCCATGCCGCCAACCAGTTTGGCGAGAACAACGCGATCCCGCTCCTTGAGGAGCATTGCGCCGTTCCGGGCGCGGCTCTCCATTGTGTACCCAACGCCTCGTGGGTCCCAAGCCTCCGCAGTCGGGATCAGGGCGCTCAGTGGAGTGCTCGGCAAGGCATTCTTACCCAAGGGCTCCAACCAAGTGCGCTGGTGCCCCGGAACGAGCTGCTGCTGACGTTGCATCCATGTTAGAGCCTTATGATCTAAGTTCGCGTCGGAAACTAAGGGCGCCAGGATCGCGGCGACACGGTCGATAATCTTTTCCCAGGATTCCGACTGGTGCCGGAACCAATGGGTGGTCATGTCCTGAGCATTGTAGCCAGGCTCGATGTTCGGCCAGAGGCTGCCGAAATGCAGCGACCAGACCGGGGTTCCGATGGCCCGGGCGATCTGCATGACCGACGTCGGCGCGGTGATCACCAGGTCGAGTTCGGCGGTCAGGGCGGTGACGTCCTCCAGGTTCTGCTTCAGGTCGAGGTCGTCCCAGCGGATGATCTCGACACCGAACTTCGCCTCGGCTTCGCGGATCTCGTCTTCGCAGTCGCCGTACTGCAGGTTCACCCATTGCACATCCGGCAAGGCGAAGAGCGCTTCCCAATCCAAAAGCTGGGAGTAGTTTTGATCGCGCTGGCGGCCGGCAAGGCCACTGCGCCAGCAAAAGCCGATGCGCAGCTCTCGTGGCCGCGGCGCCAATCGCTCGCGCCACTTGGCGAGCAGGGACGGATCCGGTACCAGGAAGGGCCCCGATGGCCGTTGCGGGACATCACCCGAGATCACCGTCATGAAATGGGCCCGCAGGTCGCCGGCCGGTATGTGGCAGTCGGCGTCTTCGCGCGCCGCGTCGCCGGTGAAGTCCTCCGCCTTCACCGAGGCCGTAGGGAAGTTGCGGGCAAAGAGCGGCACCAGGCGCTCGTCGGCCTCGATCACCACCTGCACTGCTTTGTCGGCCGCCGCCTTGTCGATCGCGGCCTGGTAGAGCTGCGAGAATTCCAGCTCGTCGCCGACACCCTGTTCGCGCCAGATCAAAAGGCGCTTGCCCTTCAAGTCCTCGCCGCGCCAGAGCGGGATGTTGAAGCGCCGGTGCGGTTGGCGCAGGCCGCTGATGAAATCGGACTCGCCGTATTCGAAGGACTGCCGAAAGAGCTCGAGGTCGCCATGGATTTGACCCATTCGGCGCAGGCAGCCGCCCAGCGAAGAGCGGTAGCCGTGGTGGCCGGGGCTGTGCTCCAGCGCCTTTTCGAAATTGGCGCGGGCCTGCTCCAGGTCGCCGTTGCTGGCCAGCATGGTGGCGAAGTTGTTGTAGGCCTCCGAGAGATCGGGCTGCAGCTCCACGGCCTTGCGGTAGAGCTTCTCGGCCTTTTCGTAGTCGCCCAGGACGTCCCAGACATCGGCGAGGTTGAAGTAGTAGGCGCCGACCTTGGGCGACAGCGCGATTGCCTTTTCATAGTAGGCAGGTGTCTCGGCGAAGCGCTCATGGCACTTGTAGACGTTGCCCAGGTTGTTCCAGCCCTCGGCCAGCTTGGGGTCGAGCTCGACTGCCTTGCGGCAGTGCTGTTCCGCCTCCGAAAGGAGCTCGAGCTCCTTGAGGACGCGGCCCAGATTGGAGTGGGCCATGGCGGACCGCGGATCGCTGTCGATGGCCTGGCGATAGGTGCTGGCGGCCAGCTCCAGCTTGCCGTTGTCCAGGGCGATGTTGCCCAGGTTGATATAGGCGCCGGTGAGCCTGGGGTTGGCGGCGATAGCCTGGGAGTAACGCTCGATGGCCGCCTTCTGGTCGCCTTTCTGATCGGCGATGATCCCCAGGCGAAAGGCCGACTCGGCATCCTGCGGATCGAATTGGCAGGCCAGCAGCAGGGCCTGTTCGGCCTGGTCGAAGAGCCCTTCTTCGGCCAGCAGGAAGCCCAGTTGCTGATAGCCCGGGGCGAAGTCGGGGCGCAGCGCCAGGCATTGGGACAGGGCCTCGGCGGCGGCATTGGTCTCGCCCAGTTGGCGCAGGCACAGGCCCAACTGAAAGTGCGCCTCGGGCTCGGCCGGGATCAGTTGCACCGCCTTGCGCAGGGGCGACAGCGCCAGCGCCGGACGCTGTAAGGCGAGTTGAGCGACCCCTAGAATCAATTGGGCTTCGCCGTCGCTCGGACTGGCCTTGACCGCGCGCTTGGCCAGGTTCACGGCTTCCTTGGTGCGGCCGGCCTGCAGGCGCTCGACGGCCATGGCCATCAGACCGCCCGGCTGCGGTCCGTTGGCCGTCGCCTGCTGCGCGTTTCTCGATTTTTTGCGGCCCATGGGGCTCCTTCCTCCCGTTCGTTCCCCGTTAATAGGGCGGTAAGGTTAATCTCTCCTTTATGCGGGGCGATCTCAGGCGTCGATGCGGCGCGCCTTGACACAGGCGAAAAGCTGCTTAAATCAACCCACCGAGAGGGAGAGAACCCGGCGAACGGGCCCAGGCAAGATCCCAGGCAAGATACTGAAATAGAAAAGATTTGGTACCGTGGACAGATTGCTGGAGATCCAAGGGCTGTCGAAACGCTTCGGCCCCATCAAGGCGGTCGAGGCGGTCAGCTTCACGGTCGCGCGCGGCGAAGTCGTGGCCTTTCTGGGCCCCAACGGCGCCGGCAAGTCCACCACCATGAAGATGATCACTGGCTATCTGCCGCCCAGCGCCGGCAGCGCCCGGGTCTGCGGCCACGACATCGTGACCGAGCGCCTGGCGGCCCAGCGCCAGATCGGCTATCTGCCCGAGGGCGCGCCGCTCTATGGCGACATGACGCCGCGCGGCCTCTTGCGCTTCATCGCCGCCCTGCGCGGCCTGACCCGCGACCAGGAGAGCCGCAATCTGGCCGAGGTGGTGGAGCGGCTCCAGTTGGGCGCCGTCTTCGATCAGCGCATCGAGACCCTGTCCAAGGGCTTCAAGCGCCGGGTCGGGCTGGCCCAGGCGATCCTCGCCGACCCCCCCGTGCTGATCCTCGACGAGCCCACCGACGGCCTCGATCCGAACCAAAAGCAGGAAGTCCGCGCCCTGCTCCGCGCCATGGCGCCGGACAAGGCCATCGTGATCTCGACCCACATCCTGGAAGAGGTCGAGGCGGTCTGCAGCCGCAGCGTGGTGATCGCCGCCGGCCGCGTGGTCGTCGACGACACGCCCCAGGGCCTGCTGGCCCGGGCCGCCGCCCTGGAGGTAGCGCCGGGCCCCGAGGGCCTCAAGGTGACACCGCTGGAGGCGGTCTTCCGCGACCTGACCCAAACCCAGGGCCTGCATTAGCCATGAAACCGACCGTCATCATCTGCCGCCGCGAACTGGCCGCCTACTTCGCCTCGCCCCTGGCCTATGTCTTCATCGTCATCTTCCTGGCCCTGTCCGGCGGCGTCGCCTTTCATTTGGGCGGCTTCCTGACCGCCGGCCGCGCCGAGCTCACCGCTTTCTTTTCCTTCCACCCCTGGCTCTATCTGATGCTGATCCCGGCGATCGGCATGCGGCTCTGGGCCGAGGAGCGCAAGACCGGCACCATCGAGCTGCTCATGACCCTGCCGGTCTCGACCAGCCAGGCCGTGCTCGGCAAGTTTCTCGCCGCCTGGCTCTTCACCGGCCTGGCCCTGGCCCTGACCTTCCCGATCTGGATCACGGTCAACTACCTGGGCGACCCGGACAACGGCGTCATCCTGGCCTCCTATCTGGGCTCCTGGCTGATGGCCGGCGCCTTTTTGGCGATCACCGCCTGCGTCTCGGCCCTGACCAGCAACCAGGTCATCGCCTTCGTGGTCGGCGCCACGGTCTGCTTCGTCTTCGTTTTGGGCGGCCTCGATCTGGTCCAGGGCTTCCTGCGCGGCTGGGCCCCGGCCAATCTGGTCGAGACCGTGGCCGGCTTTTCCTTCCTGGTGAACTTCTCGACCATCGCCCAGGGGGTGATCGACCTGCGCAACCTGATCTTCTTCGTGTCCCTGATCGGCGTCTGCCTCTTCATCAACAGGCTGATCGTCGAAGCCCGGAAGGGGAGTTGAGGCCGCGATGACCCAGCGCGATCCCAACCGCAGCCGTCTCCTGCTCGCCTGGGCCTCCGGTCTCATGGCCCTGGTGTTCTTTCTCGCGGTCAACGTCTGGTCCAACCGCGGCCTGACCGAGGCGCGGCTCGACCTGACCCAGGACGCACTCTTCACCGTCAGCGAGGGCACCCGCGAGGTCCTGGCGGGACTGAACGAGCCGGTCCGGCTGCAGCTCTTCCTCTCCAAGAACGTCGACCTGCTGGGCTCGGTGGTGGCGCTGCACGCCCGACGCGTCGACGAGCTGCTCGCCGAGTACCAGCGCATCGCCAAGGGCCGCCTGATCGTCGAGCGCATCGATCCCCTGCCCTTCTCGCCGGAAGAGGATCAGGCGGTCTCCGAGGGCCTGCGCGGGATCGCGGCCAGCGAAAGCGAGCAGATCTATTTCGGCCTGGTCGGCAACAACTCGACCGACGACCGCGAGGTGATCCGCTTCCTCTCGCCCGACCGCGCGACCTTCCTGGAGTACGACCTGACCAAGCTGATCTTCAGTCTCGATCATCCGGAAAAGCCGGTCCTCGCCCTGATCGGCGCCCTGCCGCTGCGCGGCGGCCAGGGCGGCGGCTACCGGCCCTGGCGGGTCCTCGACCACATTCAGGAGTTCTTCGAGGTCCGCTCGATCCGCGAGGCGGTCGACATGATTGACGAGGACGTCGCCATCGTCATGCTGGCCCAGCCCGAGGCGATCGACCCGCGCACGCTCTACGCCATCGATCAGTTCGTGCTGCGCGGCGGCCGGGTCATGGCCTTTCTCGATCCGCTGCCCGAGAACATGCGCAGCCCCAACCCGGCCGCGCCGCCGCCGCCCCACGAGACCCTACCCGCCATGGCGCCGCTGCTGGCCGCCTGGGGGGTCGAGATCCCGCCCGACAGCCTGGCCGGCGACCGGGCCAACGCGGCCAAGGTCCAGGTCCAGCACCAGGGCCGGATCGCCCTGACCGACTACGTCGCCTGGATCGCCGCCAAGGGCGCCTCGCTCGCCCGCGGCGACACCGTGACCGCCACCCTGCAGCAGATCAACCTGCGCACCACCGGCGTCATTCGTCGCCTCGAAGACGCCACCACCCATCTGGTCCCGCTGATCGCCACCAGCGCCGATTCCATGGTGCTGGAGGCCGGCCCCCAGCGCGAGTCGCCGGATCCCATCGGCCTTCTGACCGGCTTTCAGCCGAGCGGCGAGCGCCTGGTCATCGCCGCGCGCATCGACGGCCCGGCCCGCAGCGCCTTTCCCGACGGCCCGCCGCCCGAGGCCGCCGGCACGGCGGGCGGCGCCCACCTGGAGGCCAGCCAGGGCCCGATTAACGTTATCCTGGTGGCCGACAGCGACATTCTGGCCGACGAGAACTGGGTCCAACCCCAGTCGGCCCTGGGCCAGCAGTTCTTCGTCACCACGGCCAACAACGGCGACTTCGTGACCAACGCCCTGGACAATCTGAGCGGCAGCGCCGGGCTGATCGGGCTGCGGGGCAAGGGCCTGCGGATCCGTCCTTTCAAGGTCATCGAGGCCATGCAGCGCGAGGCCGAGGGCCGCTACCGCGACAAGGAAAAGGCCCTGCGCGAACAGATCGACGCGGTGCGCGAGAAGATCCGCGTCCTGCAGGAGGAAGAACAGAGCGCCGGCGTCATCCTGACCGCCGAACAGCAGATCCAGATCGAGAACTTCCGCAACGAGCTGCTCGACCGCCGCCAGGAGCTGCGCGACGTGCAGTTCGCCCTGCGCAAGGACGTCGAGAGCCTCGAGAGCTGGATCGAGGCGCTGAATCTCTGGGCAGTGCCGCTGCTGATCGGCCTGCTGGCCCTGGTGCTGGCCCTGATCCGCCGGCGCCAGGCCGCGCGGCGGCCGGGCCCCGCCACGGTCCTGCCCAAACCCCTGGACCAAACCGGAGGCGCGGCCTCATGACCCTGCGCGGCTTTCTTGTCATGGCCCTGCTGGCCGGCTTCGCGCTGACCGGCGCCGTCGTCACGGTGATCACCGAACCCGGTTCCGGCACCATCGTCCAGGCCGAAACGCCGGCCTTCCCGGCCCTGCGCGCCGATCCCGACGCGGTCGCCCGGGTCGTGGTCGACGGCGAGGACGGCCGGATCGAGCTCGAGCGCCGCGGCGCGGACTGGATCGCCACCAACAAGCACGACTACCCGGCCAACCCGCGCAAGCTGCGCCGGCTGATCGTGCGGCTCTCCGACATGCACCTGACCGCGGCCAAGACCAAGCGTCCGGAGCTGCACTACCGCATCGAGGTCGAAGGCCCCGACGCGCCGAACACCAAGTCCCACGGCCTGCGCCTGGAGGACGCCCAGGGCAACACCATCCTCGACGCGGTCTTCGGCCAGCGCCACTGGCGGCGCACCGGCGCGGCGCGCAACGGCATTTACTTTCGCCATGCCGGCGACGACCAGGCCTGGCTCGCCGGCGGCGGCTACTCCCTGGACGGCGGCCTGATCGCCTGGCTGGAGACGGTGATCGTCGACCTGCGGGCAGATCAAGTGCGTAGCGTTGTCGTCGCGCCCGCAGGGGCTTCAAGCGACGGCGAAGGCGCCTACGGCATCGCCCGTGACAGCGCCGAGGCGTCCTTCACCCTGACCGCCGAACAGGCTGACGCCGCGGCGGCCTCCGACGCCGACCCGGCCACCCTCAATCGGCTGGCAGAAGCGCTGCAGGACGCCAAGCTGAAGGACGTGGTCCCGGCCGCCGATCAGCCCTGGCCGCCCGGCGCGGCGCGGACCCGCTTTGCCACCTTCGACGGCCGCGAGATCGCCGTCGAGACCGCCACCATCGAAGGCAAGACCTGGCTACGCCTGATCGAGAGCCGCGCCCCGGACGGCGGCGCCGCCACCGATGAAACAGGCGAAACCGCCCGCCAGGCGGCCGAAGCCCTCGCGGCCCGCACCGCCGGCTGGTCCTACGAAATCTCCCCCCACCTCGCCGACCGCCTGACCCCGCCCCTGGCGGCCCTGACCGCGGGCGACGGGTCGTAGAAGGTGCAGTTCGACCGTCCTGCCCGGCATCAAGGCTAATGACAGCCGCGGGGTTACGCCGCGCGTCACTTTGAGGGCACGCGTTCGCACGGAGGCTTCCAGATAGCTTGAGAGACCATTGAGGTTTGCTTGGCAGGTGGCGTGAGTCGTTTAGTCTCTTGACGATGAGTGGTCTTGGTTCTCTTGTTCGGCCGTAGCCATTCTAAGTGGCTCATTGGCCGACCTAAGATGGAGATCGCGTTGCGGAAACGGTATCTCGATTCCTTGCGTCCGAAACTGCTCCAAGATCGCAATTCGCAACTCCGTCGCCGTAGCAAAAAGGTCACTTATATTGGGGATGAAAGCACGTAGTTCGAAGTTCAGGGAGCTGTCGCTGAAACCCAACAATACGACGTCTGGACCCGGTTCACTAAGCACATTCTCATTCTCCGTCGCGCAACTTCGTAGAATCTCCAAGACTTTGGTGACGTCACTGTCGTAAACGACGTCAACGGGGACGTCAACGCGACCGCGGGTAAGGCCGTGCGTACGGTTGACGACAGCAGACGAGACTAGATCGCTGTTGGGAATGATCACCGACGCTTCTTCAAATTTGGAAATCTCTGTCGAAACGACACCTATCCGCTGCACAAATCCCTCGTGCTCTTTTACTCGGATCCAATCGCCGGATTTAATCGGTCGTTGGATCAGCAGAATGAGACCGGATACAAAGTTATCGACCGTGTTTTGCAATCCAAAGCCAACACCCAGCAGCAGAGCGCCAAAAAGCACCGCAAAGCTCGTTAGATCGATGCCAAGCATCACGATCGCAGCCGCGATGGCGATCACAAAACCTGCATACCTCAGAACCGTGTCGATCGAATCGCGGAGCCCACAATCAATGGACATACGTTCCAGGATTTTGTGACGCAGCAGATTCCGCGCCAGCCGCATCAAGAGAAAAATGACGACAAAGACCAAAACGGCCACTACGAAATCGTCGGCACCAAGCCGGAACTCACCAACTGTGAAGTTGGTGCCTGTTTGCCTAAGCCACAGCCAGAGTACGTCGAGGGGTACACTCCAAAATCCCAACAAGAGCAGTACGAAACTGGTAACCACGGTCAGATCGAGAACGATGTGCGAGCATGTTTCGGTGAAACTTCTTTCGGTTTGCCGGAAGGTTGCAGAGTCATTCGAAAACAGCGCCCGCAGTCCCTCGTGCAAGATGGGTCTGATGAAATAGGTAGCGACCACGAGAAGTAGCGAGCCTGCGATGTGCACGATCACAAACGCGGAAAAATTCACATATCCGAACAAGGCCGCGGTAACGCAACCCATGGCTAAAGCCGCAAGGCCGAGGCGTAGTAGGTTAGACCACCGCCGCTGCCGCCTACCTTCCGGATCGCCGAACAGGGGCAGGCAGGCGACATAAACCGCGTATGCGGCAAATGCGAACACCGCGAAGAGCTGCAGTGCCAGCAACAGCTGCTCTGGCGTGCGACGGGCCAATTGCACGACAAGGTAAGCGCCAAAGAAGACCGCGATTAGTATACATAACCCCTGAAGCAAGCGGCGCAGGCGTCGGGCGGCATCATCGGATCTTGGTGAGAATCGCGCCTTTGCGTCCGTTGAAGAAAAGGCAATGTGGATGATCGGAAACAACCAAAAATAGATGCCCAACCCGATCAACATGCAAGCCCCCGCCGTCACCCAAGGGAGGTCCATGAGCGGTGTGAGCGCGATCATCAACGAGGCAAGTGAGCCACAAAGTATCGCCGGCAGAATGCCGCGGCCCAATGCCTGCACCACACGGATGATCGCCAGCTTTCTCTCGTCCGCGCACTGCGCAGGTCTCCCACCGTAGCCGTGGAGACCAGTGGCCCGAGCCATCCATACGATCATTCCGGCCACCACAGTAACGGCAAGTAAAGCGAGCCATGTGAACCAAGTACTCGTCATCAGCACCCCCAACTCGAGGCGCAGGGGATCCATCGAACCCAATAGGATCGCTATGTCGGCAGTTCCTGGACCCTTGTCCAACAGCGACGCAGGGTCATCTTTGGTCAGGATCCAGTCGACCAATCTGGTTTCGCTCAAGAGGGCCAGTTTCTTCAACAATTCGTCGGCCCGGGCGTTGATCAGGCGTACATAGGTCAGTTGGGCATTCAACGCGGCCAGGTGCCGTTGATGGCGCTTGCGTTCCTCGGCTATGATCGTGGCCTCTGGGGGCTCATTGTCCATTGCGGGTGGACCGATTGCGATGAGAGCACGCTCCGGTTCCGACATTTTGGCCTCAGCATCGTCGGCGATAGCGCGTGCTTCTTCCACCACACGACCAATACGTCCCACAACTCGCTCAACGGTTGCTTCGGTTTGCGCCGGGTTTTTCTCGAGCGTCGCGACGGCGGTATCGATCTCTTCGAGTTTCCCGAGCCATTCAGAATAGAGTTCTTGAAGCGCCTCGCCGTCGATTTCGACGACTCTGGGTTGGCCTGAATCTGATTGGCTGCTCTCTTTCTTGTCTCCGCCCAGGGACGGCAGGGACTGCGCGGCTGCCGGGTCTGGCGGCAACAACAGACACAACAACGCCACCTTTAAGATTCTGCTTAGAGACCTAGAAGACAGCCTGATACCCGGAAGCGCCCCGCGCTACGATTTCTGCCGCCACTTCATAGAGCACACTACAAGTGAGCTCTCAATGTTTAGTCCATCCGGTCCTGATCGAGGAAGCTGGAGTTGTTAGAGTTTCTGAGTCCACGGAGGGGACTGGATGAAAGCACAGGGCCATGTCCCCAGATCTTAAGCGGCTCGCCTCGACTACCAGACCCCACACGAGGTCCTGCAAAAAGCCAAGAATGGTGCACTTGCAACCTAAATCCGCATGGAATCCGTCAGGCACCGGGAACTGGTGCGCCCACGACAGCCAGGGCCAAAGCCATGGGCCGGGATGCTCGCGATTTCCTTGGCGCTTGGTAGGACAGCGCGGCGGTAGATTTATCGCGGAGGCGCCAGTCCGCGTGACACCACGGCCCCGCTCACACCGAGAGGGTGAAACCGCCCGGGGGCAGGGGTGCTGGCTGTTGCGGGTCCTTCTTGGCCGGGGCCGAAGCCGGCGCCGCCGCCGAACCGGCGCTGGCCGGCGCGCCGCCGGCGGGGCCGTTGCGGGCCTCCTGTTCGACCAGGACGCGCCAGGAGTCACGCACTTCGCTCACGGTCGCGATGACCGCGTCGCAGGCCTCGGCGGAGTTGGCGAAGTTGAGCTGCTGCAGGTCGCGAAAGACCCGGTGATAGAACTGGTCGAGCATGACCGAGACGTCGCCGCCCTGGTCGAAGTCGAGGTTGGCCTGGAGGCCGAGGACGATCTTGCAGGCTTTCTGGGTCGCATTGAAGCGCGCTTCGATATCGCCGGTCTCGATACCCTGACGGGCCTGGCCGATCGACTGGATGATGCCGTCGTAGAGCATCACGATGGCGCGCAGCGGGCTGACCATTTTCGACGCCTCGGCATAGGCCGAGCTGGCGCTGTAGGCTTGCTTCACAGGTTAGAACCTTCTTCCGCCTCGCGATCCTGTCTCAGGCCGCCCACGCGGCCCCCTTGTTCACACGCTTTCTAGCCGCGCGCCGCCCATTTGTCCGGACGGTCTCGTTGTTGCTGCCCGCTAGTTGTTGTTGCTCGCCTGGAGGAAGGCCTTCAACTGGTTTGCCGTGGCGTCCGCCGAGGCAAGGGCCTGCTCCAGAGCCGCATACTTTTCGATCAGGCTCTGCTGGAAAATGACCAGTCGCGCGTCGATGTCCTGGATCTCATCGGAATAGCCCGAGTTCTGTGCCTGCAGCCGGTTGATCTCGTCGGTAATCAGGCCGCCGGAAATGGAGGTGTTGGCCTCCAGGTCCTGAAACAGCCGCTCGGCGATCCCCAGCGAGGTGGAGATGTTGATGGTCTCGGCGCCTTCGCCGGCATCGTCCGGGTCACGGGTATAGGCCAGCACCAGGCCTTCATAGTCCGTGCCCTCGATCCCGCGCAGCAGATTGCCATCCACCTCAAAGGCATCGGCGCCGCTGACTTGAAGGTTGAGCCCGTTGATGGCGCCGGCCGGCACGGTGATCGAGAAATCGCCGACATCCAGGGTCGCGTTGCGGTCGATGACCGAGACCCGCGAGGAGGAGGACGAGAAGCCGAATTCCAGGACCCCCCGCACCCCGTCCAGATCGCTGACCAGGGCGGCATCGAGCTTGGCGCTGTCGATGGTCAGAAGACTCTCCGAATCGAACTCGATTCCGATGTCGCGAAGGTTGGAAAAGGCACCCGCGGCAACGGTGCCCACGATGGATGTCAGGTTGTTGCCGATATCGTTGCTGAGCTGGCGCAGCAGCGGGTCGGCGAAGAGGATCGCGGTGTCGGCGACCTCTCCCTCGCCGTTGACCTCCTCCTGCGACTGAATGAACAGCTTCACGTCGTTGTAGGCGGCGACGAAGGTATCGAACTGGGCCCGGATCGCCGACAGGTCGGCTTCGATCTCCAGGGTGATGGTGGTGGTGTTGTCGGCCTTGAAGAGGTCGATGGTCACGCCGGTGATGACGTCGTCGACCTCGTTGTTGTCGCGCTGAATCTGGGTCCCGATGCCGTCCAGGGTGAAGAGCGCGGGCTGGCTGGTCTGCAGAACGTCGCTGTAGGTCGCGCCATTATCGGCCGAGACGCCCAGGGTCGACAGCAGCGTGCCGGTGGTACCGGACAGCTCGATGTCCTTGTTGGTGTCCTCGGCGGTGAAGATCAATCTGTAGTCGGCGTCGGCGACCTTCACCAGCGAGGCGCGCACGCCGGTGGTCGAGGAGACCGCATTGACCGCGTTGACCACATCGGAGGCCGATTGGGTCGACGTGATCGAGATGGTTTCGATGTTCTCCGCGGCGGCGCCCGCCAGATTGATCGTCAGGTCCTCGGTGATACCGAGAGCGGCGACCGGGTCGGCGATGGCGGCGCTGGAGATCTTGTGCGCCGTGGCGATCTGCTCGACGACGATCTGGTGAATTCCGGGTTGTGCCGTGTTGTCCGCGGTGGCGCCGAGTATCTCGGCCGCCGTGGTCGCCGTGTCCGAGGACAGGAAAATCGATTTTTGCTCGAAGAAGTTCTCGGTCAAGCCGGTGAAGCCCGGCGGATTGCGCAGGGCGTTGACCGCGGATTCGAAGGTCTGAGCCAGGCCGCTCAGCTCTTGATAAGCGGCAATCTTGGTTTCGTTGTCGGTGATCTTCCTTTCCAGCGTCACCGCGGGCTGGCGCTTGGCGAAGAGCGACGCCTCGATGAGAGCGGCCGTGTTCAGGCCGGAGAACGAGCCGGTCAGGAGGGGCTTGTCGTCAATGAAACTTACAGTGCCCTGGGTGCCGCTGATTGCCATGTCTGGTCTCCATAAGAGAACGCAGTCTAGAAGCCAAATGCTTCAAGAATCTTAAAACTTTAGGGACTTCGACGAGGGTCCGAGCGCCGCTAGACGTCGATCTGCGTGCTGGGCGGCGTCGCGGCGCCGTCGGACGGCAGGGTCGCGGACGAGGGCGGGTCCTCCGGCGGGAACTCCAGCAGAACGTCGCCGGTTTCCTTGTCGAAGATACGGATGATCAGGCGGCCGGATTCGGAGTCCTTGTAGGTGGTCAGGGCCGAATCCGAGCTCTTGGGTTGCGGTGAGCTCTGCGGCCGTGCGATCCGCTCGCCCAGCTTGCGCGGCTCCGTGGCCGGCGCTTCGGGTTCGCGTACCTTCGCCAATGTAACCGAAGCGGCCTCGCGAACCGGCGCATCGGCCCGGTTGCTTTGGGCGCGCGGCTGTCTGACCACTTCCGTGGCGACCGCTCCCCCGCTGGCAATTGCTTCTGGCATCGTCCTGGTATCCTGTATCTCGGTTTCCCGTTACCCTTAACTATCGAATCCCTGGTCGGTGGGAAGTCGGTGGGGCCGAAGCCCCACCTTCTCCTAGAACCGCGATTACTGCAGCACTCGCAAGAGCGACTGCGGCAACTGGTTGGCCTGCGACAGGGCGGACACGCCGGCCTGCACAAGAACCTGGGTCGCCACGAGCTTGCTTTGCTCGGCCGCGATATCGACATCCTTGATCGACGAGTTCGCCGCCTGGAGGTTCTCAATCGTGGTGGCGATCTGCTCGCCGCGGAACTGGAACCGCGACGTGAAGGCACCGGTGTTGGCCCGGGCCTGGGAGACACGGTCGATCGCCGTATCCAACGCGGTCAGGGCCGAAGCCGCACCGGTTGAGGTGGCAACCGTCGAGGAACCTATACCCAGGGACGCCGCCGTGTAGCTCGCGACGGAGGACAGGGTATCGAAGTTCACCGAGATGGTGTCGCCGGCCGAGGTGCCGACGAAGAAGGTCTGCGTGTTCGCCGAGCCATCCAGCAGCTTGGTGCCGTTGAAGGTCGTCGTGTCGACGATACCGTCAATTTCACTGCGCAGCTGGGTAAATTCAGCGTTAATGAAGCCCCGCTCGGTGTCGGACACGATGCCCGACTGCGACTGGGCGGCAAGAGACTTCAGCCGCTGCAGAACGTCGCCGACACGGGCCAGACCGCCGTCGCCGACCTGCAGGAAAGACGCGGCCTGCGAGGCGTTGACGCCGGACTGCTGGAGCACGGTAACGTCGGCACTGAGACGCGAGGAAATCGCAAGGCCCGCGGCGTCGTCGGACGCCCGGACAATGCGCGAACCACTGGCCAGCTTGGAGATCGAGCTGGCCGCGTCGGCGGCATTGTTGTTGAGGAAGCGAAGGGCCGAATTGGCGGCCGTATTTGTGGCAACAACAGGCATAGTACTAATTCCTTCTACATGAAGATGGTGTACCCGCCACTTCCTGCGGCGGGCGTTCGAAGTCTGCCTACTTGGCTGACCCTGGTCCAAGACGCCCTGGGGACGGCTTTTCTCGAACTAAACGACGCAAGCGCCGTGCCAAGTTTGGCCGACGCTCATTCGTATCCAATGATAACAATGTCTTAGAGAAAATCGTCAAAGTAAATTTAACGAACTCTTCACCCTACAGCAGGACTTTCTTTCCCGGTCACACGGCAAGATCTGCCGAGCCAAGAGAGAATCCGGCAAAAACTGCCGATGCCTCAGGGCAGTTGGTCTGCGACAGAACGACCGATCCCCGACCCGTCGCCTCCGGCGAGAAGGCGGCCAGGAGCCAGCGGCCACAAGGCAGCGAAGCGGCGGCGAAGGAGGCAAGCCGGCTTTCGGCTTTCCTCCTTCGTTTCCATCCGTCGTGCCGTGGGCCTTACTACTGCAGGAGACGCAGCAGGTTCTGCGGCAACTGGTTGGCCTGCGACAAGGCCGAGACAGAAGCCTGCACAAGGACCTGGGAGGAGACCAATCTCGATTGTTCCGCCGCCAGGTCGACGTCCAGGATCGAGGACTGAGCCGCGGTGATGTTCTCGATCGAGGTCGCCACCTGTTGGCCGCGGAACTCGAAACGAGAGATCACGGCGCCGACATTGGCCCGCGCCTCGGAGACGCGGTCGATCGCCAGGTCGATGACGCTGAGCGCCGACGAAGCCCCGGTCGCGGTCGCGACCGTGCTGCTGCCGACCCCCAAGGACGCGGCCGTGAAGCCCGCGATCGACGAAGCCAGGTCGTCGAAGTTGACCGCGATGATATCCGTGGCCTCGGTGCCGACAAAGTAATTCTGGGTGTTGGCCGAGCCGTCGATCAGGGTCTGACCGTTGAACCCGGTGGTACCCACGATACCGTCGATTTCGCTGATCAGCTGGGTAAACTCGGCGTTGATGAACCCGCGCTCCGTGTCGGAAGGAACGCCTGACAGCGATTGCGCCGCCAGAGCCTTCATTCGCAACAGAACGTCGGCGATACGCGCCAGGCCGCCGTCTGCGACCTGCAGAACGGACGCGCCCTGGGACGCATTCACCGCCGCCTGGCGGAGAACCGCCACATCGGCCCGTAGGCGGGTTCCGATGGCGAGGCCCGCCGCGTCATCCGATGCCCGAACGATGCGCGAGCCACTGGCCAGCTTGGCGATCGAGGCGCTGGATTGCGCGGAGTTGAAGTTCAAGAAACGCAAGGCCGTATTGGCTGCGTTGTTAGTTGTCACGGTTGGCATGTCATACTCCCGTACACGACAGATGGAAGTTGGTGACCGGTCCTCTCGACCGACCACCGATATCCCGCTAGGCAAGGAACCTCATTCGGGACACCCCCCTGTCGCACAGATCGTGCCAGAGCCGGAAATACATTTTTTATAGTTTAATATCAATTAGATAGCGATTTCTCTTGTCGCCTCCCCAAGGCCAAAAGCAAGCCACCATGGCAAAAGCTGCATGCCATTTGAGGCAAAGTCTGCCGACTGGCACAAGACTTGCCGGCCAGGGCTGGCGGCCACGACGGCCCATCGGACGAAAGGCGCCACCGTGGCCGGGGCCCTCCCCCGGGACTGACAATTTCGGTCTGTCCTTATAGGTATCCCACAGGCGGTGACGCCGGGTAATCCTCGGGACGGCCTGTCGAGGAGCACCGGCCGACAACGCAGCGGCACAGAAAAAAGCTCCCCCTGCCCTGCAACATTTACTGGGCAGGTCGTGCAGAGAGCCATGCCGTTGACCAGCGCCAGCTGCACATTTCGCCCACAATACAATGAGTTATGCGCAGTCCCCTGGCTTGGCCCAGGTCTTGCATCGGTGGTCCCAGGTAGATCTGCGCGAAGCCGAGCCCATCGTCACCGGACGAGGCAGAATCGGTTTCCGTTAGAGAAGTAAGGAGATAAAGCATGGCTCTCACAGCTCCCCGGATCGAGTCTCCGACTCCCCCGGCCCCAAACTCCGCAGGCCTGGCGGCCCAACTGCTTGACAAGGCTATGGCCTGTCTCGACGAGGCCGTCGGCGCCATCGAGTGCAACGATATCGAAACCCGCTGCAACACGATCAATCTCGCATCCGAGATCATCACCACCTTGCATCTGGGTTTGGACTTCGACAACGGCGGCGAGACCGCCGACAGGCTCGGTGCGATCTATCGTTTCATTTTGGCCCAGTTGATCCGCGTCAACCTGACGGGCGACGAAACCCTGGCCACCCGCATCAGCGAGGTGCTGTCACCGCTTGCCGATGCTTGGCATGAGGTCGACAAAAGGATCGAGAGCGGCAACCAGCTCGATAGTATCGAGCCGGTGATTCTGAGTGCGGTGGACGCTTCTTCTGGGCCAATTCGCAGCCTGGAAGTTCGCTGACCTACGCAAAGAACCAAGCCTCTCGGCCACTTAATCCTCGGTGAAAGCAATGAACCCAGTGGAAATTCAACCCCGGGCGCCCGCCATAGCGCCGCTCGCCAACCCCGTCTTGCAATCCGTCGAGACCGTGTTTGCCAAGATACTGGGCGATGCCCATCTCGCTGGCGTTTCGGCCGGGGCCATCGCCACGCATCGGGAGTCCATAGAGGTCGAAGCTCTCCGACCGGACTATGACCGGGATTCTTACGAGGACAGGTCCCCGGGCGCGCGGTTCATCGACGAGCGCAGTGTGGCGGGTCGCAACGACGATCTGCTTGACGATCCCGCGGGGGACCGCGGGGCCGGCACTGGCGACCCTGAAGCCGACCTCCCGCCGGACAGAGCGGAGGACGACGGCGGTCCTGGGGCCCGAGAAGAAACAACGGACGCGGCTTCCCTCGATGAGGATGGTGCGACGGATGGACCTACGGAGGACGCCGACGACGCCAGCGCCAAGGATGAGACAAAAGCAGCGGGATCTGTCGATGCCACTGTCACCGCCGGCCTGTCCCAGGTTGCCGCCGCGGCCGCCTCGGCTGGGGGCCTTGCGGCAGCCGATCCGGGTCAGGTCAAGCCTGCGCCGGACGTCGCTGCTCCCGCGGTCACAGCGACGGCCGCACCCGCCGGTCAAGCCGCGCTCGCCGCGGCCCTCGGCCGCACATCACAAACCCAGAGTCCGCAAAAGACAGTAGGCACCGGCAAAGCCGCCGGGGAAACCAGCGAACAGACGAATGCGCCGGCAACCCGCGGTCCCGGCCCGCGGGTGGCCCCGATCGCGGGTTCTCGGCCGAGCGGCGAAGCCCAATCCCAGGCCCAATCCCAGGTCCAGGTGACGGTCAGCAGTAGCGCATCGATTGGCAGTCCGAATGGGACTCTCAAAGGCGCCGAGACAATAGCGAACCTGCAGGACCCCACTCTCGCCGGGGGCAGCGGCACGACCAACCCCGTCCTGTCCAAGGCAACCCAAAGCGCGGTTCCCGCCATTCTCGCCGGCAAACAAGGCCAAGGCCAGCAGGGTCAAGGCCAGGCCGGTGGACAGAACAACGGACAACAGCAACTGCTGAGCCAGACCATGCTTGGCGCCCGCTTGCAAAACGCAGCAGCCGCGGCAGGCACCGGATCAGGCACCGGGCCCGGCGCCTTCGGGGCAACCCTTGCCGGGACGACCTCATCGGCCGCCGATGTGGCCAGGGTCGACGGCAGCGCCTTGACGCCCTCGGGCCAGGCCCTGGCCGCCACCGCCGGCCAGCCGCGCGGTTTGATACAGGCCACCGCCGAAGCCAGCGCCACCGCAAGAATGCAAGCCGCGGCAAACTCGCAAGACCCGGCCACGCAAATCGCCTTCCAAGTATCCAAGGGCGCGCGCGCCGGCCAAGAGCGGATCTCCATGCAGCTGCACCCTGCCGAACTGGGCCGTATCGACGTCAAGCTGGAGTTCACCGAGAACGGACATCTGCGCGTCATGGTCAGCGCCGAGAAGAACGACACGCTCGACCTTCTCCAGCGCGACTCTCGGACCCTGGAGCGGGCGCTCCAAGATGCCGGCGTGAAGACCGACTCGAACAGCCTCTCGTTCCAGAAAGGACAAGAGCGCAACGCCGGCCAGCAAGCCCAGGGCAAGGATGGCAACGCCGCCAATGACGGAAAATCGGACGAGCTAGATACCGCTGGCGCGGACTCCGGTCCGGCCAAATCCGCGAAAATACACAACGGCGATCTCGATATCGAGGTCTAGGACAAACCTGAAACACCGGCCACCAAAACCTGGAGAATCGCGCCGTGGAAATCAATGAAACACCCAACAATGTCGCCAACGCCAACAGTGCGGCGGGATCCTTGACCGGCGGCACCAGCCTGGCCGAGACCTTCGACAACTTCTTGACGTTGCTCACCACGCAGCTTCAGAACCAGGATCCGCTGTCGCCGCTGGACACGAATGAATTCACCGATCAGTTGGTGCAGTTTACCGGCGTCGAACAGGCGCTCGCCACCAACGACAAACTGGACGAGCTGATTGCCCTGCAAGGCAGTAACCAGCTGTCCGCCACGCTCGACTACATCGACAAGACCGTGACGGTGGACAGCGAACTTCTCGCCCTTCAGGAGGGCTCGGCCACGATTACCTATAATCTCGCGACAAATGCCGAGAACGCCGCTGTCTTCATCGTCAACAGTTTCGGCAACACCGTGCGCACGATCTCCGCCGATCCCAGCGCCGGCCATCACGAGGTGGTTTGGGACGGTCTGGATCAATCCGGCGACCAGCTCGCCGATGGCGTCTACAGCTTCTTCGTCTCGGCCGTCGACCAAGACAACGGTCAGATCGAGGTTACCCAGGCGACCCGAGGCCTGGTCACCGCCGTTCGTCTCGAGAATGGGCAGGCGATCCTCGAACTGGGCGATCTGGATGTGCCCGCGGATCTGGTCCGCGGCATCGGATCGGCAAGCGCAGGCTGACCGCGAGAATTCGATCCACCCTCGGCGCGCGGCAACCGGCCGACGAGACGAGTGACCAAGGAACAGGGTTCGGGACCAGGTCCCGGTCCAATGAGTTAGGAAAAGGAGTAACCAGCTATGAGTCTCTATGGCGCGCTATTCACCGGAGTCTCCGGGCTGAATGCCCAAAGCAATGCGATTGGCATCATCTCCGACAACATCGCCAATGTGAACACCGTCGGCTACAAGAACATCGAGACACGCTTTTCCTCGCTGGTTACCCGCGAGGTGACCTTGACCGAGCACTCGCCCGGCGGCGTCCTCTCAAGCCCCTTCTTCGCCATCGATCAGCAGGGCTTGCTGCAGGCCACCTCCAACGTGACCGACCTGGCCATCACCGGCGAGGGTTTCTTCGTGGTCAACGAGGACTCCCTGCCTGGCGTCGGCTCCAACTACTTCTTCACCAGGGCCGGACAGTTCACCGCCGACAAAGACGGGAACCTGCGCAACGCCGCCGGATACTTCTTGCAGGGTTTCGATATCCGCAACGGCAACACCGCGCCTCCCAGCTCCAGTACCTTTTCGAACCTCTCCACGGTCAATGTAAACAACCTGTCGGGCACGGCGACGGCGACCACCGGGATCGAGCTTGACCTGAACCTGCCGTCGACCGCCGCGGTCAACGATGCCTTCACGGTAACGACCCAGGTCTTCGACTCGCTGGGCAATCCGCACGATTTCGACATTACCTTCACCAAGACCGGTACCAACGCCTGGTCTTTCGCGGCCAACGATCCGACCCTGAGCGGCGTCACCACGGGTACCGCCGCCGGCGCCGGCACCATCGCCTTCAACACCGACGGCACCCCGGGAACAATCACCACCACGACGCCCTTTGCCGTCACCGGCTGGACAACCGGCGCCGCCAACTCCTCCCTCACTCTCGACCTGGGCACCGTAAACACCAGCGAGGGCGTGACCCAGTTCGCCAGCGATTTCACCATCACCAAGATCCTCCAGGATGGTGTCCGCTTCGGCGTTTTCGCCGGCATCAACATCGGCGCCGACGGCATCATCACCGCGCTGTTCGACAACGGGCAGCAGCGCGACATCTATCACCTGCCGCTGGCGAACTTCCCCAATGTGAACGGCCTGGAACAGACCGGCGGAAACGCCTATCAGCAAACCGACCGATCCGGCACCTTTCTGCTCAATCTGGTCGGACAGGGCACGGTCGGCTCATTCACGCCCTCGGCACTGGAAGCCTCGACCGTCGATCTCGCCACCGAGTTCACCAACATGATCGTCACCCAGCGCGCCTATTCGGCCAACGCCCGGGTAATCACGACCGCCGACGACATGCTGGAGGAGTTAATCAGGCTGCGTCGATAGTTCTCTTGATTTCGACTGATCGGGGGCAGCATCGCTGAGGGTGCTGTCCCCGCATCGAAATCGGGACGTGCCGCGACCGGTACGACCGGGCTTCGAGTGACGATCGCGGCAGTCAATCTAAAATTCGCGACAAATCACCGATTTAGCGTTTTGGTAAGGCGGGGATGGTAGCTTTGCACCATACAACGAGGAACGAGGACGGAGCTGTTCTCATGTATTCAGACAGCCCAGGTAGGCAAGACACGATTATTGGACCGGCAGGTAAGCCGTTGTCTTTGGACGACCTCCCCGCGCCCGGGACCAAGCGCTGGGTCGTTCGGCGAAAGGCGGAGGTGGTCACCGCCGTGCGGGCCGGACTGCTCACGCTGGAAGAGGCCTGCGAGCGCTATCATCTATCCATGGAGGAGTTCCTGTCTTGGCAGGCTCTGATTGAAAAGCATGGCGTGCGCGGCCTGCGAACAACCCGGTTGCAGCAGTACCGCCGCAAGACAGCGGACTCCAGCTTTTCCCTTGGTGACGAAGAACTCGCCCGCGCGTAGCCGGCCTGCTTCGATCATTACGATTTGGCGCGAATTGCCAGGCATTTTTTGCCCGATGCTAGGCAAGAAGTGCCTGGCGTTAACGCCACCTTTACCAGCATCGCCCTAGCATGACCGTAGACGAGCCCGGCTGAGCAATCGATGCCAAAGCCCGGGCGCCTGACACAACGACTGATAGCCAGGACGGTCAAGCTTGTACAGTTTTCTAAACACCTTGCGCGGCCTGGGTCCCATGAAGCTGGGTGCCCTGATTGCGGTGGCGGCCGGGCTCCTCGCCTTTTTCATCTATTTGACCAGTCGCATCACCACACCGGAGATGGCGCTGCTCTACGGTCAGCTCGAGGCCGAGGACAGTGGCGAGATCATCAAGCGCCTCGACGAACTCAAGGTGCCCTACGAGATCAGTCCTGACGGCGCGAAAATCATGGTCAGCAGCGACCAGGTGGCCCGCATGCGTGTGATCATGGCCCAGGAGGGCCTGCCGAACGGCGGGTCCATCGGTTATGAGATCTTCGACCGCTCCGACGGTATCGGCACGACCAACTTCGTCCAGAACATCAACCATGTGCGCGCCCTGGAGGGCGAGCTCTCGCGGACCATTCGCTCCATTGGCGGCGTCAAGAACGCACGGGTCCATCTTGTGCTGCCGCAGCGTCAGATCTTCAGCCGCGAACGCCAGGACCCCAGCGCGTCGATCGTACTGAACCTGGTTGGCGCCCGCGCATTGGACAAGCAGCAGGTTCTCGCCATCCAGCACCTGATCAGCGCGGCGGTGCCCGGCCTCAAACCGCAGATGGTCTCCATCGTCGACAGCCACGGCAACCTCCTGGCCCGCCCGGCCGACGAGAACTCTACCCAGGAACTGGCCTCCAATGCCGACGACATGCGGGTCTCCTACGAGACCCGCACCGCGCGCGTGATCGAAGAGATGCTCGCCCGCTCCCTCGGCCCCGGGAACGTTAGGGTGCAGGTCGCCGCGGAACTGGACTTCGATCGGGTCACGGAGAACTCCGAGACCTACGATCCCGATGGCCAGGTCGTGCGATCGACCCAGACCGTGGAAGAAAACTCGGATTCCCAGGACACACAAGCGCCGCCGGTCACGGTTGGCGCCAATCTGCCCAACGCGGGTCAAAACGACACCGACGCCGCCGGGGCCCAGAGCAGCACCTCCCGCACGGAAGAGACCGTCAACTACGAAATCAGCCGTGTCACCAAGACCCACGTCAAGGAGTCCGGCCTGGTTCGCCGCCTTTCGGTCGCGGTTATGGTCAATGGCACCACGTCTCTCGATGCCGAAGGCAATAGCGTCTATCAGCCCCGCTCCGACGAAGAGCTGGCGTCAATTGCCACGCTGGTTCGCTCGGCCGCCGGTCTGGACGAAGAGAGGGGCGACCGCCTGGAAGTGGCCGACATGCCCTTCGTCGAGATCACCGAAGATCTGGGCGGACCCACCGATCTCTTTTTCGGTTTCGACCAGCAGGACCTCGTCCGCTTGGCGGAAATCATCGTGCTCGCCCTACTCGGCATCATGGTGTTGCTGTTCGTTGTGCGGCCAACCGTGGCGCGGCTGCTCGAGAGTGAGGTGGCCGACTTCGAGCGAATCTCCGGCGGCACGCAAACGCTGCCCGATGGCACCGTGGTCAAGACCGCCTTGGCCGGCCCAGGCGGCGCTCTTGCCCCCTATGACGGTGATGATCGCGAGGGCGGTCACGGACGACAACTCGCGATGCCCAGCGAAGGCAATCTGGCGGACGAAATCAGCAACGCCATCGATCTCAATCACGTGGAGGGCAGGGTTCGCGAGTCCTCCGTGCGCAAGATTGGCGAGATCATTCAGAAACATCCGGAAGAAGCAGCCAACATCGTCCGGGCCTGGCTCTATCAGCAGGACTGACATGAGCACCCTCAATACGCCCGGATTGCGAGGATAGACCACGATGCGTATGCACGAAGACGCCAGAAACCTGGGGGGCACCGACAAGGCGGCGCTGCTCTTGATGTCGATCGGCGAAGAAAACGCAGCGCGCATCTTCGCCATGATGGAAGACGACGAGATCAGAGAGCTCTGTACCCATATGGCGAACCTGGGTCAGGTGAGCTCGGAACTGATCGAACAGCTCTTGGTCGAGTTCGCCGACCAGATCTCTGCCACGGCCTCGGTCACCGGTAACTTCGACACCACCGAACGCCTCTTGATGAAGGTCCTCGACGGCGAAAAAGTCCAGGGCATCATGGAAGAGATCCGCGGCCCCGCCGGCCGTACCATGTGGGACAAACTCGGCAATGTGAACGAGATGGTTCTCGCGAACTACCTGAAGAACGAGTACCCGCAGACCGTCGCCGTGGTGCTGTCCAAGATCAAGTCCGAACATGCGGCGCGGGTGCTTGCAGTGCTGCCGGAGGCCTTCGCGATGGAGGTCGTGATGCGCATGCTGCGCATGGAGTCCGTGCAGAAGGAAGTTCTGGAGGACGTCGAACGGACCCTGCGCAACGAGTTCATGTCGAACCTTGCAAAGACCAGCCGCCGCGATTCCCATGAACAGATCGCCGAAATCTTCAACTACCTGGACCGCAGCCTGGAGACCCGGTTCCTCGACTCGCTGGAGGAACGCAATCGCGACTCGGCCGAACGGATCAAGGCGCTGATGTTCACCTTCGAGGACCTGACCAAGCTCGACCCCGGGGCCATCCAGACTGTCATCGGCGGCGCCGACAAGGCGGTCCTCGCCCTGGCGCTCAAGGGCGCGACCGACAGCGTCAAGGACCTCTTCTTCTCCAACATGTCCGAGCGCGCCGCCAAGATGATGAAAGAGGACATGGATTCCAAGGGTGCGGTACGCCTGAAGGAAGTCGACGAAGCGCAAATGACGCTGGTCAATCAGGCCAAGGAACTCGCCGCCAAGGGCGACATCGTTATCGCCGACAGCAAGGGCGACGACGAGTTGGTCTACTAGGAGGTACGCCAGGTCATGGCCGCAGCCCAAAAGTTTTTGTTCGATACGGACTTTGCGCTCCCGGACCCGGAGCCCGAAGAGGTCGTCGAGACCTCCCCTATCGAAAAGCCGGAAAGCGAAATCGCGCCGGAGCCGGAGCTTCCGCCGGCGATCCAGTACAGCGAGGAAGAGTATCAGCAAGCCTGCGCCGAGGCCCAAGAGCGCGGCCGTGTCGCCGGCCTGGCAGAAGCCAGGGAAGACCGCGAGGAAGCCCAAGCGGCGGCCACGGCACGGCTGCTGCAGCAGTACGACTTTCTTTTGTCGCAGCAAGAGAAGATTGCCAACCAGCATCAGGACGAGGCGCTGAACATCGCATCGGTTCTGGTACGAAAGCTCTTCCCGCACCTCGCCGCCAATCACGGTCTGATCGAGATCGAGGCGATCGTGCGCGATTGCCTCGAGCGGGCCAGGCTCGAACCACGCCTGGTGGTGCGCTGCTCGGACCTCTTTCTTGACGACGTCAAACAGTTGGTCGAGAGCATCGTCGGCCAGGTGGGCTATGAAGGACGCGTCGTTTTCCTGTCGGCGCCGGATATGGAGGCCGGCGACCTGAGGGTCGAGTGGGCCGACGGCGGCGCGGAACGCAATGCCGACGATCAATGGGCGGCAATCGATTCGGTGATCGCCCTGGCCCTGCAGTCGGACGACACCTCGGGAAGTGACAGCGGGCCCGGCGACAGCCGGTCCGAAACCGACAACGAGCCCGGCGACAGCCGGCCCGAAACCAACGAAATGCCGGATAGCGCCGGCGAAGCCCCGGCCATGGCCGAAGGCTCCCTGCCCGGCCAGGAAAGCCCGGATCAGTCACCACAAGGAGGTCAGACATGACCGATAGCGACGATCTCGATCTGACGGATCTGACGGAGGAGGAATCCTCTCAAGAGGCCCAGGACGGCAATGGCGGCAAGGCGACCGAAGAGAAGAAACCGCCGACCAACGCCAGAGAACTGGAAGCCGTCTATGACATTCCCATTCAGGTCTCGGCGGTGCTCGGCAAGGCCAGCATGCAGGTCTCGCAGCTCTTGAAAATGGGCCGCGGTGCCGTGGTGGAGCTCGACCGCAAGGTCGGAGAAGCCATCGATATCTACGTCAACAATCGTCTGGTGGCCCGGGGCGAGGTTGTCGTGGTGGACGAAAGACTGGGCGTGACCATGACCGAGATCATCAAGGCAGAGAAGAACTAGAACATAGAAGGCCGGGTTCGGAACAAACACCATGACTGACGCGACAACCACAGCAGATGCGACCATAGCGTCGGCCTCACGGCCGCGGCTGGCGCCCGGCCTCGATCTGGCGACTCTCTTGGGAGTCTTCGGGGCCTTTGCGGTGATCGCCATCGCGATGGTCCTGGGAGGATCGGTCGACGCCTTCTTCAACCTGCCATCGGTCCTGATCGTTATTGTCGGCACCTTCCTCGTCACCACCGTGTCCTTCACGCTCGACGAGGTCGTGCGCGCCCAGGGTGTGATGCTGCGGGCGGCACTCTACACCTGCGAGGAACCGGCGCACGCCGCGCATCAGGTCCTTTATCTGGCAGACTACGCACGCAAGAAGGGCAAGTTGAAGCTGCAGCACATCATCGAGGATTTCCACCAGAACGATTTCCTGTACCGGGGTGTATCGATGGTGGTCGACGGCATGCCGACCGAGGAGCTCGCGCGGGTCCTGCAGCGGGAAACCGAGGCGACTCACGCCCGCCATCAGCGCTCGGCCGGAATCCTGCGACGCGCCGGCGAAGTGGCCCCCGCCATGGGCCTGATCGGCACCCTGGTCGGTCTGGTCCACATGCTGGGCAACCTGGAGGATCCCTCGAAGATCGGCCCCAGTATGGCTGTCGCCCTGCTGACGACCTTCTATGGCGCTGTCCTGGCCAACATGGTCTTCACGCCGCTGGCGACCAAGCTGGAGCGCAATGCCCAGGTCGAGGCGAGCGTCAATCTGATCTACTGCCTGGGCGCGGCCTCGATAAGCCGCCAGGAGAATCCGCGCCGGCTGGAGATGATGATCAACACCACCCTGCCGCCCGGCGACAGGGTCAGTTACTTCGAATAGTGGATTTGGAAAGACCGGGTTCAGTCATGCAACAGCCTAGATTTGGAGAGAAGGCATGAGACTTCTCATAGTAGGATCACTCGATGGCCACATCGTCACTGCCGGCAAGATTGCGCTGGAACGTGGTGCCAAGGTCGCCCACTCCGACGACATAGATGGGGCCCTGACAGCCCTACGGGCCGGCCAAGGCGCGGACCTGGTCATGGTCGATGTCGGTCTCGATATCGGGCGCATGATCGTGAGTCTCGAAACGGAGCGTATCCACGTCACCGTGGTCGCCTGTGGCATCGATGCCAGCCCCAAGCAGGCAGCCGCCGCGATCCGGGCCGGAGCGAAGGAATATGTCCCGCTGCCGCCCGACGCGGAACTGATCGCCGCCGTCCTGGCCGCCGTCGCCGAAGAGACCAATGCCCTGATCTTCCGCGACCCGGCGATGAACAAGGTGCTTCGCCTGGCCGAACAGGTCGCCTCATCGGATGCGTCGGTCATGATTACCGGCGAATCCGGAACCGGCAAGGAGGTCATGGCACGCTTCATTCACAGCAAGTCGAAGCGTGCGCACCACAGCTTCATTTCGGTCAACTGCGCGGCCATTCCGGAAAATCTCCTGGAATCGGAGCTCTTCGGCCACGAAAAGGGCGCCTTCACCGGGGCGGTCTCGCGGCGCATCGGCAAGTTCGAGGAAGCCAACGGCGGAACCCTGCTGCTCGATGAAATCTCGGAAATGCATCCCCGCCTGCAGGCCAAGCTGCTGCGCGCGGTCCAGGAGCGCGAAATCGACCGGGTCGGTGGAAGTCAGCCGACCAAGGTCGATATTCGCCTGTTGGCGACGTCCAACCGCAACCTGGAGGAGGAGGTTCGCAAGGGCAATTTCCGCGAGGATCTATACTACCGCCTCAATGTCGTGAATATCGATCTTCCGCCGCTGCGCGAACGCAGCCAGGACGTCATCATCCTGGCCGAACACTTTGCCAACAAGTACGCCGAGGCCAACGGCTTTCCGCCCCCGACCCTGGCGCCCTCGGCTGTCGCCGCGCTTCAGCGCCATCATTGGCGCGGCAACGTGCGTGAACTCGAGAACACCATGCATCGGGCGATCCTGCTGTTTCAAGACGGTGTCATCGAGGCCGAACATGTGGTGCTGACAGGCACCAGTCTCGCGCCGCTGGTCAAGGCCGCCGGCCAGACCGCTCCGACCGGCGACGAGGCGGACGCCAGCGAGAACGAAGAAGCCAACACCAAGACCCTGGTCGGACGAACGGTGGCCGATGTCGAGAAGGATCTGATCCTGGAGACCCTCAACCACTGCTTTGGCAATCGTACCCACGCGGCCAACATTCTCGGTATTTCGATCCGCACGCTGCGCAACAAGTTGAAGCTCTACAACCAGGAAGGAATTGCGGTTCCCTCGCCCGGCGAGGGCGAACGGACCTTCGCGTGAACGAGACCGCACGACCAGTAACGGCGGGTTAGCCAGACATGGCGGACAGCAACACAGTCGGACAGCCTGGCGAGGGCCAGGATTTCCTGTCGCGGGCGCAGGTGGCCTTGCGCCGGGGCGACCTTGCCTTGGCGCTTGGCGTCACGACGATTCTCGTTGTCCTGATTCTGCCCCTGCCGAGCTGGTTGCTCGACGTCGCCCTGGCGATCTCCATTACCTTCGCGGTCGTCATCCTGATGACCGTCCTTTTCATGCAAAAGCCGCTGGACTTCAGTTCCTTCCCCATGGTGCTGCTGATCACCACCATGATCAGACTGTCCTTGAACCTCGCCTCGACGCGTTTGATCCTGTCCGACGGGCACGAAGGACCACAGGCCGCGGGTCAGGTGATCCAGGCTTTCGGCACCTTCGTCATGGGCGGCAACTTCGTCATCGGCATCATCATTTTCGCCATTCTGGTGATCGTGAACTTCGTCGTCATCACCAAGGGTTCGGGCCGCATCGCCGAGGTCGCCGCGCGCTTCAGCCTGGATGCCCTGCCGGGCAAGCAGATGGCGATCGACGCCGACCTCTCGGCCGGTCTGATCGACGAGAAGGATGCCCGTGGCCGCCGTCAAGAGCTGGAGGACGAGAGCAATTTCTTCGGCGCCATGGACGGTGCCGCGAAGTTCGTCCGCGGCGATGCCATCGCCGGCCTGCTGATCACCTTCATCAACGTGGTGGGCGGGATCATCATCGGTGTCGCGCAGAAAGATCTGAGCTTCTCGCAGGCCGCCCACACCTACACCCTGCTGACCGTGGGCGACGGCCTGGTGACCCAGATCCCCGCCCTGATCGTCTCGATCGGCGCCGGCCTTCTGGTTTCCAAGGCAGGAGTCACGGGGTCGGCCGACCAGGCCCTGTTCGGCCAGCTGAGCGGCTATCCCCGGGCGCTCGGCGTGTCGGCCTTCCTGATGCTGAGCTTAAGCCTACTTCCCGGCATTCCCTTTCTGCCCTTCCTGTTGCTCAGTGCCGTCTCCGGCGGCCTTGCCTACAAGGCCTCCGCCCGTCACGCCCTGGCCGCTCAAACAGAGGCCGCCGAGATCTCCGCCGATCAGGCGGCGATCACCGCCAAGTCGGAGGAGCCGATTACGGCGGCCCTGCAGATCGATCAGGTCCGCCTCGAGCTGGGCTATGGGCTGCTGCCCATGATCAATGGCGAGGGCGGTCATCGCCTGACCGACCAGATCAAATCGCTGCGGCACCAGTTGGCCCAGGAGATGGGCTTCGTGCTGCCTTCGGTGCGCATTCAAGACAATCTGCAACTGCCTCCCAACAGCTATGTCCTGCGCATCAAGGAGGTCGAAGCCGGGCGCGGCGAGCTTCGCCCCAGCATGCTCTTGATCATGGATCCGCGGGGCGAGAAAATCGCCCTGCCGGGCGAGGAAACCCAAGAGCCGACCTTCGGCCTGGCCGCCATGTGGTGCGAGGAAAGCAACCGCGAGGAGGCACTGTTCCGTGGCTACACCGTGGTCGATCCGCCGACCGTCATCACCACCCACCTGACCGAGGTTATCAAGGACAACACCTCGGAACTGCTGTCCTACGCAGAGACGCAAAAGCTGCTCGACGAGCTGGACGAGGATCAGCAAAAGCTGGTCAGCGACATCGTCCCGACACAGATTTCCGTGGGCGGAATCCAGCGCATTCTTCAGAACCTCCTGGGCGAGCGCATCTCGATCCGCGACCTGCCCACCATCTTGGAGGGCGTTTCCGAGGCCTGCGGCTACACCCGTCACGTCTCGGCCATAACCGAGCACGTCCGGGCCCGGTTGGCGCGCCAGATTTCGAATTCCCAGCTCAATCCGGACGGCATCATTCCCATGATCACCCTGTCGCCCGATTGGGAGCAGGCATTCGCGGAGAACCTTGTCGGCGAGGGCGAGGAACGGCAGCTCGCCATGGCGCCCAGCAAGCTGCAGGAGTTTATTGCCGCCGTGCGCCAGACCTTCGAGCGGCAAGCGATGATTGGCGAGAACCCCATTCTGCTGACCAGTCCCGGCATTCGTCCCTACGTTCGCTCGATCGTCGAACGGTTCCGGCCCTCGACCGTGGTGCTCTCGCAAAACGAGATCCACGCCAAGGCCAAGATCAAAACCCTAGGCCAGTTGTAGACCGATGCGCCTGAGACAATTCCATGCCCAGAGCGTCCCCGAGGCCATGCAGAAGGTTCGCGAGAGCTTGGGCGAGGACGCCATCATCCTGGCCACCCGGGACGACCCAGACGGTGGGGTGAGCGTCACGGCGGCCCTGGAAGACGAGGCCCTGGAGGAGTTCTCCTTCGCCGACGATCAGCCCGATCTTGGCTCGGTCGACATCATCGCCGAGGCCCTGGCCTATCATAAGGTGCCTAAGAACCTGAGCGAGCGGCTGCTGCAGGAGTCCAGCGATCGCGTGCGATCCTCCTGGAGGGAGGCCTTTCAGGAGGCCCTCGGCGCGATTTTCCGCTTCGGCGATCACGATATCGCCCAGATCGACCGGCCCATCCTGCTGCTCGGAACCCCAGGGGTCGGCCGCAGCGCCGCCGCGGCGCGCCTGGCCCTGCGATACCGTCTGGCCGGCCAGCCTTGCCGAATCGTCACGTTGGATGGCGAGAAGGCCGGCGGTCTGGCGCAGATAACGACCTTCGCCAAAGCCCTCTCGGTGGATCTGGCCGTCGCCGACAGCGCCGAAGAGCTGGCGCGCCGTGTCGCCGACAGCGGACCCGACTGTCAGCTGGTGATCGATGCGCCCGGGTGCAACCCGCTCGACGAA
The DNA here is from genome assembly GCA_021776195.1 of Kiloniellaceae bacterium. Next base: position 111,523 of record JAJFGK010000012.1, read on the forward strand.
GCCGCTCTCGCTCGTCTCGGCGAAATGCTCGAGGCCGCCAAGGCAAAGGCCGTGACCGTGCTGAGCGCCGGTGGCGACACCGCGGAATCGGCGGAGACGGCGCTCGCGTTCGCCAGTCTCGGCACCGAGAGTGTGATCACCACGAAACTCGACCTGGCGCGGCGCTACGGCGGGCTCCTCAGCGCGGCCTTCGTGGGCGGCATCGCCCTTGCCGCCTGGAGCCGGTCTGGCTCGCTCGGCACCCCTCTGGCCCCCTACAGCAGTGCGACGCTGACCGATCTCCTCCTGCCCGAGATCGAAGACAGCGCGCCGGAGTTTGATTTGAGGAAGACCGTATCATGAGCTCAGCCACTCATCGGGCCACTGGGCCTTTACCGGACCCGCTGCGCGACAAGATCATCGCCGTGGCTTCCGGGAAGGGCGGTGTCGGCAAGACTTGGCTGTCGATCTCCCTGGCCCATGGACTGGCCCTCGCCGGCCAGCGAATTCTGCTGTTCGACGGCGACATCGGCCTGGCCAATATCGATATTCAGCTCGGCCTCGAGCCAACCCAGGATCTCGGCGCCGTGGTCGAGGGGCGCAGCAGCCTGAAAGAGGTCGTCCTGCGCTATCAGCGCGGCGGTTTCGACGTGATTGCCGGCCGCTCGGGGTCGGGCAGCCTGTCCAGCCTGCCGCTCACCAGGCTGCGCGATCTGGTCGGCGATCTGAAACGGCTCGCCGGGGGATACGACCGCGTGATCCTCGACCTCGGAGCGGGGATCGAGCAGACCGTCCGCTTCCTTGCCGCGCAGGCCGGGACCTGCCTGGTGATCACCAACGACGAACCAACCGCGCTGACCGATGCCTATGCCTTCATCAAACTCACCAGCAAGATGGGGGCAGCCTGCGATTTGCGGATCCTGGTCAACATGGCCCAGTCCCAGCGCGAGGGCGAGCGGACCTACATGACCCTGCGCAAGGCTTGCGAGTCCTTTCTCGGTCTGACGCCGTCGCTGGCCGGCGTGCTGCTGCGCGATCCCAAGGTGCGCGAGGCGATCCGCCATCAGGTGCCGATCCTCACCCGCCATCCGACTTCGAACATCGCCAAGGAGATAGAAAGTCTCGCCAAGACGCTTCGCTGAAAGCGTCCAAAAAAACATCGGGGGAGCCAGGAGAGATAAGGACATGCGGCTGCAAGGCAGCCGCGTGAATGACCCGATCGATGAATGACGTAGTGATCAAATCGACTGGCCCCGCCCCGGCACACAGCACCCCGTCTTTGGGTGCCAGCGGGAAGATCAGCGATCCGCCGCCGGCCCTGGTCCGTGCCGAGCCAGGTCATATCGTTCGCGGCAGTGTGATAGGTGCCGATGAACGCGGAGCGGTCTTGATCCGCAGCGACAGCGGCACCTTCAAACTTTCCAGTCCCCATCCGCCTCCCCTCGGCAGCCAGGTCACTTTACAGGTCCGCCAATCCGGACCTGCACTGCAGGTCCTGATCCTGCGGGTTGAAGGCGGCACGCCCTCGGGAGAGCCCGGGCCCACCGCCAAGACCACGGCTTTGCCCGGGCCGACAGTCACCGGGCCGACCGCCACCGGGCCGACCGCCCCTGGACTGGCGCCGATCAAGGATCTGCTGCAGATCAATCAACGGGTCGCCGCCGTGCTGCAGGTCCCGCCGTCCAATCGAAGCGCCCTGCCGGTCAGCCTGCAGGATCTCGGTGCCGGCCAGACCTTGCAGCTGCGGATCGTCGGCATCGGCGTGGCCAGTGCGGCGGCCGCGCCGGCGGTCCTGTCAGCCCCTGCCGGGCACGGCGCCAAGGCCATCAAAGCCGCGGCCCAACCGGCGGCAAATCCTGCTGTGTCCGGACCGCTGGCGGCAGGTGCGAAGGTCGCCAACGCGGTGGAACAGGCCGGCCCGCAAGCTGTCCTCGCACAGCGCGGGGCAGCCCAGCCCCTGCCCGGTCCTGGGCCGCTCGCGGCGGCCACGGTCGTGGCGCCGGTCAGCGGGGGGCCAAGCGCTCGGAACGCTCTGGCTCCTGTCGTCGGTGCAGGCCAATCGAGCGGCCCCCCGCAAGGCGCCTCTTCCCCTGTTTCCACCGCCGCGTCACGGCCCACCGGCGTTCCAGCAGGACTGCCTGGCGGGCCAACCCCGGGCACCGATCAGAGGCCCGGTCCGATCCCATCGCCTGCACTGGCCGGCCCAGCCGGCCCCCTGCGCTTCACCGCCTCGGTGACCCACAGCGACCTGCGTGGCCTGCCGGTTCTGCAGAGCCCGGTCGGCACGCTGCAGCTCGAACTGCCGATCCCCCTGCCCCGGGGCGCTTCCCTGGCCTTCGAGGTACTGCCATCCAGCCTTGCTGCCTTGACGGCGGGAACGCCGGTCTCGGGCAGCACCCAACCATGGCCGGGGATGCACGAGCTGGCCGGCCTGGTGGCCGGCGACCCGGGCCTGCGCGCCCTGGCGGAGCTTTTCCTGCCGCAGGTCGGCGGCCGTCTGGCGGCGGGTATCCTCGTGTTCTTGACGACCCTGCGCGGCGGCCGCGTCGACGGCTGGCTCGGTGCGCAGCTACCGGCGATCCGGGCCCTGAAGGACGGCCGCCTGCTGGACAAACTGGGAGAAGACTTCACCCGCCTGTCGCGCAGCGTCGAGGGCAGCGGCGGGGAATGGCGTATGCACTTCATCCCGGTTCTGGGCGATGCGCGGCTCGAACAGTTGCGGCTCTTCCTGCGAAGGCCCGACCGCGACCGAGACCAGGCGGCGGAGGGTCAAGACGAGCCCGCCGGCCGCGCCAATCGGTTTGTGATCGAGGCGGCGCTCAAACGCCTCGGTGTTCTGCAGCTCGACGGCCTGGTCCTGGCGGACAAAAATCGCTTCGACCTGGTGCTGCGCAGCGACCGCACGCTCTCCGCCCAGGCCCGTCAAAAAATCCGCGCCCTGTTCCAAGACAGCAGCCGCGCGGCCGGACTGACGGGCGAGATCGCGTTTCACGGCGGCGATGCCCAATCCCTGCTTCGGTTTGACGCGGCGGGCCCGGTGCCAACCCGGGGGGATACGGGGTTGGCCCAAAGGGCTTAACGCCTTTCTTTGCGGTTCAAACGTCTCCCGGGAAGCGGGATTCTCCTCGCGGTCTGCGCGAAATCTTGCTATCCTACCATCTCAAGAGGCGAGAAAGCATCGGATAACGATCTTGGGCCAGCTCTCTTGGGGAAGTGGGCCGCAACGTCGGCAAAGGCAGACAGTAAGTATCGATCTGCCTGGGGAGAGATTTGGTGATGGGTGTCTGCCAACGCGGGCGGTCGCGTAAGGACTGTGCCGAAAAAGTCTGCAAGCCGCCGGGCTGGTTGACCTCCGCCATGGTGCTGAGCTTGGCCCTGTTGCTGGTCATGGCAGGGCCGCGGACGGCCCAGGCCGACCCCAAGATTGCGCTGGTGATCGGGAACAGCGCCTACCAACAGGCCGCGCCGCTGACGAACGCCGACAACGATGGCCGCGCCATGGCGGCAAAGCTGCGCGAGCTCGGATTCGAGGTCATCGAGGGTATCGACCTGACCCACGATCAAATGGTCTCCAAGATCCGCCAGCTGGCCCGCCGGTTGCCCGGCATCAAGACCGCGGTCTTTTTCTACGCCGGACACGGCATGCAGGTCGCGGGCGAGAACTTTCTTGTGCCGGTGGACGCCAACCTGGAACAGGAAGCCGACCTCGCCTTCGAGACCATCAAGGTGCAAACGATCCTCGATATCATGGAGGCCGAGCGGCGCACCAATATCGTGTTTCTCGACGCCTGCCGCGACAATCCCATGGCCCAGTCCCTTTCCCGCTCCCTGTCGAAAAGCCGCTCGACGGCCTACGGCAAGGGTCTCGCCCAGTTGAACGCCGGACTGGGAACGCTCATCACCTATTCCACCCAGCCCAACAATGTGGCCCTGGACGGCGACCCGGCGGCGACCAACAGCCCCTTCACCGCCGCGCTCCTGAGCCACATCGGGGCGCCGGGCCTGGAGATACGCCAAGCGATCACGCGAGTCCGGCAGGACGTTGTCGCCGAGACCAACGGACGCCAGGTCCCCTGGGACCATTCGTCGCTGCTTGGGGACTTCTATTTCGGGCCCGAGGAGACAGTCGAGCTCGCCGCACTGACCGACAAAGCCGAGAGCGCCGCACCGGCGCCGGCCGCCACGCCTGCCCCAGCCAACACCGGCTTCGAGGTCGAGTACTGGAAAACCATCCAAAGGATCGAAAAGCCGGATCACAAAGCCTCAGCTCTCAAGAGCTATCTCAAGCGCTATCCGAATGGCAGCTTCACCGATTTGGCCCGCATGGAGCTGGGCGCCATCACCGACCGCTCCATCTCCAGGCAGGAGCCTGCGGTACCGCTAGAGCCGCTTGACGAGATCATGGTTCTGGCGCGCAACGCCAACATCCGCTCGGGTCCCTCGACGGACCACCCCAAGGTCGCAACGCTCCGGGCCGGCAACGAGGTGGTGGTCGTGGGCCGCGTGACGGAGGCCAACTGGTACAAACTCACCCATCCGCGCCACGGCGAAGCCTTTGTCTTCGGTGAACTGCTGATGTCGCAAGAGGATTGGGCCGTTCAGCAGGCGGCCAAGGCCAACGATCGGTCCCAGGTCGCCACTGCAGCGCCAACAGCAACGAGCGGCAACGGTCAAGGACGCAGCACCGGATCATCGGGCATGGTTCGCGTGCGCAATCTGGCCGGCTCCCCGATCGACCCCGGAGTTGTCGAGATGATCAGCGAGGGCCTGCACAGCCGGATCGGTACCAGCGGAATGGCCAAGCTCCAGTCGGCGACAATCGATATTGTCAGCGCCCGCGTGGAGAAGTCGGCCAACCCCGAGTATCAAGGCGCGCAGATCGCGAAGTCGCTGTTCGGCGGACTGATCCCCAACATTGGGATCTCGGAGTTCAACCTGTCCTACAAGGCCGAAGTCCGCGTCAAACTCGTCGCCAAGGACGGCCGCCAGTGGCAAGACAGCAGCAAGCGAGAGCGTCTCGACGACAGCGATCAGGTCAACGGCGGAATTTTCGTCCAGACGCTGCTCGAGGCGGCCGAAGATGCCGGCGAGCGCGCGTCCTTGCGGATGGTCGGCGGCGCACCGCCTGTCGTGGTGAAAGAGGCCGGCGCGGCGCCGTCCGGCAATTCGAGCAATGGGATTGCCGGCAAGGTCACCAACAAATGACCTCCGCCGCCCTGGTACGTGGTCCCGGCCAGATCACCGCTCTCTAGAGTCTGTTTACGATTGCCGCCCGGGAAGCTTCGTTCCCTAACCCGGCTCGGCCCAAATCTTTGATTGTGGGGAAAGTCGCGGCCGGGATGACCGCCATTTGTCTAGGGACGCTAGCGCGTGGCCCGGCGTCTATAGGCCTGGAGCGCCCGTTCGTCGGCATCGTTTTGATCGCGTCTCTGCCGCTGCCGCAAAACCTTCTGATCCTGGTTCGCCTTGGCCGTTTCATAGCGCTTGAAGTCTTGATAGGCCTCAGCGACCTCGTTTCGGGCATCCTCCACCGACCGCTCCAACTCGGCAATCGAGCTCAGCAAATTCTTGCGCCGATCGAGAACCGAGGCGATGTAGGCAGGATAGCTGACGGCCATTTCAGGATTGGCACTGGCCGCCTGACCCTCGCGCTCCATGGCACTCTCGATGGACCGCATATCCTGCTGCATGCGGTCCTGAAGACGCTCGAGCCCGACCAGCTTGTTACGCTTTTCATCCAGTACCCAGCGATGCAGGCGGATGAGACTTTCCAACGAACTCACGGCTTAGCGACTCCTCGAGTCATACAAAAAAACTGTGCCCACCCAGGGACGCCCCACTCGCTCAGAGCTCGGCCGCCTCAACCAACAACTGACGCGTCCGATCGTCCGGGGCCGTGACAACATCATCCGTCGGCAAGGTGTCGAAGCCGGCTCCATCCGTCTCGATGGACGCTTGAACCTCCAATCCAGAAGCCTCGGCAGCCGTCGCGTTCCGTGCCGCCTGCCAATCGACGTCCAGCGCCGCCGCCAGGGCTTCGTAGCTTTCCTCGAGCCCCATGGCTTCGTCCTTGCCCTGGGCCAGGAAGGCCTCGATGCGCGGATAGTAGTGGATCGCCTCGTCGATCGTGGCATCGCTGCCCTGTCGATAGGCGCCGATACGGATCAACTCGGCCATGTCTTCGTATGTGGAAAGCAGGGCTCTGGCCCGGCCGATGAGCTGGTTTTCCAGATCGTCGTTGCAAGCCGGCATGGTGCGCGATATCGAGCGCAACACATTGACGGCCGGGTAGCGATTTCGCTCGGCGATCCGGCGGTCCAGCACGATGTGGCCGTCCAGGATTCCGCGAACCGCGTCGGAAATCGGCTCGTTGTGGTCGTCGCCTTCGACCAGAACGGTAAAGAGCCCGGTGATCGAGCCGACACCGGTGCCCGGACCGGCGCGCTCCAGAAGCCGCGGCAGCTCGCCGAAGACCGAAGGCGTGTAGCCTTTGCTGGCCGGCGGTTCGCCGGCGGCAAGCCCGATCTCGCGCAGGGCCATGGCAAAGCGCGTTACCGAGTCCATCAGGCAAAGGACCGAACGGTCCCGGTCACGAAAGGACTCTGCCACCGCCAGGGTCAAGTAAGCGGCCTGACGGCGCATCAGCGCGGCCTCGTCGGAGGTCGCCACGACCACGACGCAGCTCGCAAGTCCCTCTGGCCCCAGCTCGTCCTGGAGCCACTCCTGGACCTCGCGGCCGCGCTCCCCGATCAGGCCAATGACGGTCACATCGGCCGCGGTGTAGCGCGCCAACATCGAAAGCAGGAGGGATTTGCCCACGCCGGATCCAGAAAATATCCCCATGCGCTGACCTTCGCAGCAGGTCGTCAGCGCGTTGAGTGATCGCACTCCCAGATTGATTTTCTTTCCCACTCTGGATCGCAAGTTTGCTGGTGGCGCGGCAGCCTGCAGTGGATAACCACGCCCGCCGCCGGGCAGGGGCCCCTTGCCGTCGAGTGGTTCGCCCAGTGCGTTGACCACGCGCCCGAGCCAGCCATCCCCGGGATTGATTGTCGGGGTTTCGTCGAGGTACTCCACCTTGCTACCGAATCCGACCCCCTCCAATCCGCTGTAGGGAAGAAGTAGGGCGCGGCCGGCGCGAAAGCCGATCACCTCCCCTAGAACCCGATGGTTATCGCGCGTCACAACAGCGCAACGGGACCCTATGGAGAGATCTTCATCGAGACCGGCGACCTCGATCGTCGTGCCGACGATGCCGGCGACCCGACCGAAAAGACGGTAGGCAGGCAGCTTTTCAAGCGCCTCCAGAAGCAACGATGTCCTTGGACTCACGATTGAAACGGCCCCTGGAATTCTGCTCTTGATTGGGTCGAAAGACTTTATGAGGACAAGTTTGACGCAGCATCATTAAGCAAGGATAAAAATGGCGGGGCGGACCGATTGCAGCGATGCGAACCCGTCAAAACTACAATTCTACAGCGACTTAGCAACCCAAGCCGAAAATCCGAATCGGGTCGGCGGCGGTCACGGGCACCCGGCGAATCCGCCAGGAACCTCGCGAAATTTTCAAGCTTCTTAACGGTGAGTAACTATTTGTTAACACTAGCGCCGCAAAATGGTTAATATAGGTAACAGAATCTGGTTAAGAAACATCGGGATTGAATCATGCGAGTTCTGCTAGTCGAAGACGATGCCGCCACTGCCCAGAGCATCGAGATGATGTTGCGGTCCGAAGGATATGTCTGCGACGCTACCGACATGGGCGAAGACGGCCTGGAGATCGGTAAGCTCTACGACTACGACATTATCGTTCTGGATCTGATGCTCCCGGATATCGACGGCTACGAGGTTCTGCGGCGCCTGCGGGCTGCCCGGGTCCAGACGCCGATCCTGATCCTCTCCGGCCTCAACGGCTTGGACGACAAGATCAAGGGACTGGGCGTCGGTGCGGACGACTACCTTACCAAGCCGTTCGACAAGCGGGAGCTGATCGCGCGTATCCAAGCCATTGTCCGTCGATCCAAGGGCCATTCGGATTCGATCATCCGGACCGGCAAACTGACCGTGAATCTCGACACCCGGACCGTCGAGGTGGAAAGTCAGCCTCTGCATCTGACCGGCAAGGAATATGGCATCCTCGAGCTCTTGTCCCTGCGTAAGGGGACGACCCTGACCAAGGAGATGTTTCTCAATCATCTCTACGGCGGGATGGACGAGCCGGAACTGAAGATCATCGACGTGTTCGTCTGCAAGCTCCGCAAGAAGCTCGCCGGTGCCACCGGCGGCGACAACTACATCGAAACGGTTTGGGGCCGCGGCTACGTCTTGCGCGACCCGGTCGAGCCCGCCGAGGCTCTCGACGCAACCGTGAAGAAGGCCGTCAACGCATAAGATCTCCGAAACAACCGTGAGGGTCGCGTCACCGGACGCCCCCTGCCACCGGACCAAGCGCCACAAACGGAAAAAGGGCCTTCAGAAACTGAAGGCCCTTTTCTTGTATTGAGGTCACCTTGTTGCCGCGTCGGGCGAACTTGCCTCCAACGCGGCCCTGTATCAGGCTCAGGCGGCGCCGCGCGCGGCTGACGTGCCGGAGGCTTCGCTCAGACCATAGATGCCGCGCTGGTTCGGGATGGGCTGGAACCGGTCGCAGATGCCCAAAACGGTCTCGGCGCCGCCGAGATAGAGCACGCCATCGGGCGCCATGACCTTGGCGATCCCCTCCAGCACGGTCTTTTTGGTCGCCGCGTCGAAATAGATCAAGACGTTGCGGCAGAAGACCACGTCGAACTTGCCAAGCGATGTCATGGAATCAAGCAGATTGAAGCTGCGGAACGAAACCATGTCGCGCAGGCTTTGATTGATTTTCCACTTGTCGTCAGCCTGCGAGAAGTACTTGACCAAGAGATTGATCGGCAACCCGCGTTGCACCTCGAACTGGGTGTAGACACCGGCCTTTGCCTTTTCCAGGATTTCCCCGGACAGGTCGGTGGCGACGATCTCGACCTTCCAGTCCTTGAGCTTGGCCGCGTTCTCGGAGAGAATCATCGCCAGGCTGTAGGGCTCCTGGCCACTGGAGCAAGCGGCGCACCAGATCCGAATGCGCTTGGCCGAGGCACGGCTGGTCAAGAGCTCTGGCAAGACCAGTTCCTCGAAGAGCCGAAACGGGTTCTGATCGCGGAAGAAAAAGGATTCGTTGGTGGTCATCGCGTCGACCACCGCGCTGATCAGCTTCTCATCGGTCTTCGACCGCAAAGCCGCCGCCAGCTCTTCAAATCCCTTGAAGTTCCATTTTCTCGCGACTGGATTGAGGCGGCTTTCCAAGAGGTAAGCCTTCTCCTCACCAAGGACCAGACCAGACCTCTCGCGCAGAAGATCCGCTACAAACTTGAATTCCATGACATTCATGCCGCCGACCTCATAATGTGGCCCTTGATGAAGGGTCCAATTTCCTGCAGGGGAAATACCTCGGAACAGAGCCCGGCATTCGCCACGGCACCAGGCATTCCCCATACAACAGAAGATTCTTCGTCCTGCGCAACGACCGTTCCACCCGCCGCGACCAAATCCCGAGCACCCCCCAATCCATCGGCGCCCATGCCAGTTAGGACCACCAGCAATAGCCGCCCGCCGTAAACCTTGATCAAAGACCGCAGCATTGGATCCGCTGACGGTCGGCAATAGTTCTCGGGCGGTGTCTGGAGCAACCGGATGGTTGGCCGCGCTGCCTCCAATTCGACTGCCATGTGGTAGTCGCCCGGCGCCACGTAAACCCGGCCGGCCAGAACCACTTCGCCTTCCTTGCCCTCCTGGCAATCGAGGCCGCTGGCGCGGGTCAAATGCTGGGCTAGGATCGAAGTGAAGGTCGCCGGCATGTGCTGGGTGATGAACAACGGCAGTTTAATGCCGCTGGGAAAACTCTTGACCACTTCCAGCAGCGCCTGGGGCCCGCCTGTCGAACTGGCGATGGCGATGGCATCGGGCGCCACGAAGGGTGTGCTTCTCAAGGCGATCGCCGGCTTTGCAGAGGCCGGCTTCGATGGGACGGCCGGGCTCTTGGCGATCGGCGCGCGGGCCGGCGCGGCAGCACCCGCGACCTTGCGACCGCTAGCGGACCGGGCCAAGGCCTTGACCTTGGCGACCAGTTCGCGCTTGAAGTTTTCAGCCGAGGTCAACTCGGTGCCCGACTGCGGCTTGGCCAGATAGTCCGAGGCTCCGAGCTGCAGGGCCTTGATGCTGATTTCGGCGTTCTTGCGGGTCAGGGTGGAAGCCACGATAACCCTGACCTTCGGACGGTCGGCCAGAAGCAGCGGTAGAGCGGTCAGACCGTCCATCACCGGCATTTCGATGTCCAACACGATGACATCGAACTCATTCTTCTTGTTGGCCTTCACCGCTAGGTCGCCATTGCTCACCGAAGCGCTGACCTCGATCGCGGGGTCCTGCTCCAGGGCACGGGTCAACAGTCCGCGAATTACAGCGGAGTCATCCACCACCATGACCTTGTAGCGATGGTCTTGGTCGCCGGCGCTAGGGTGGTTATCCAAGGCCATTAAATCATGCCCACCTGAGACAATTTGGACTCGATGATCTCGCTGTCGAAGGGCTTCATGATGTACTCGTTGGCCCCCGCCTCGATCGCCTCTTGGATGTGCGACATGTCGTTTTCGGTGGTGCAGAAGACCACCACCGGCTGCTTGATGTCCGGGATCGCCCGAAGCGCCTTTAAGAACTCAATCCCGCTCATGACCGGCATGTTCCAGTCGAGCAGCACGACATCGGGGAGCGAGTTGGCACAGGAATCCAAGGCCACCTGACCGTCTTCGGCCTCCGCGATGCTAAAATTGAGACCCTCGAAGATCTTGCGCGCGACCATGCGCACAACCTTTGAGTCGTCTACGATCAAACAGGATTTCATTGCCCAGCTCCGATCCGTTAAATCCAAACGCGCGTGGAACATTTTCCGATAGTTTTAGCGCGCCCTTTAACCCATGCACCCAAACGCCGTCAGGCGGCCTGCGCGGTGCCGAACTCAAGCAGGCGATTGACATCCAAAACCACGAGCAGTTCGTCGTTCAGACGATGAATGCCCAGGGAGTACTTCCGAAAGTGAGGCTCCAGCGTCGCCGGATTGCGCTCGAACTCGTCGGCCTTCAGCGACAGGACCTCGCCGACCGAGTCAACGATCAGGCTATAGAGTTCGCCCTGGTGCTCGACGACAATGTTGGTGCAGTCCTTGATATCGCGAACCTCGAGGCTCAAGCGGCAGCGAATGTTCATGGCCGTCACGACCCGTCCTCTCAGGTTCAAAGATCCCGCGATTTCAGGAGGTGCCAAGGGGATTTTCGTGACCCGCTCGACGATCAAGATGTCTTGCACGTGCGCGACCGGAATTCCGAAAAGCTGGTCGGCGATCTTGAACGTGACATACTCTTGCATGTCCATTGGATTGTCATGCAGGCTCACACCGTTGGTGATTTCGTCGCTCATGCCGCACCTCTCACTTGAGCCAGCGTTTCAGTCAAAGTGGTGAGCAGGGCGTCGCGATCGGTCTTGGACACGTAGTCCTGGAAGCCGACTTCGCGTCCCTTCTCAAAATCGTCGCTCGAAGAGAAGGACGACAAGGCCACCATCGGCGTGTCTCGCCAGCTGGTGTCCTGGCGAATCTTCTCGGCAAACTGGAAGCCGTCCATCACCGGCATCTCGATGTCGGAAATGATCAGGTCGAAGGCCTCTCCCGCTTCACAAAGCTCTAGCGCCTCGGTCGCAGAGGTAACCGAAACAACATCGTACCCGGCGATAGTCAGAAGAGGCTGCAGCAGGTTGCGGAAGAAGGCGCTGTCGTCGACCAGAAGCAAACGCGACTGCTCATCGGTCGAGACCCCACCGTTCTGTTTTCCAAACCAGTCTTGATAGGCAAGAGTTAAATAGTGGGCGGCATCGATGATGTCGGTCGCCTTGCCACCGATAACCGCGGTGCCAACGAAGCCTGGACGCTCGGTGCCAAGTTCGACGTTCAAGACGTCCTCCACGATGTCGACGATTTCATCGACCACCAGGCCCATGCTGCGATCGCCATCGGCGAAGACCAGAACCGGCTGACGACCCTCTGACTTCAGTTCAATGGTATGATCCATGCGCACCAGCGGCATCAGATCGCCGCGGTACTGGATCACGTACTCGCCGTTCGAATTCTCCACCGTGGCAAGATCGACCTCCTCGAGCCGGGCGATCAGGGCCAGGGGCACGGCCTTGGGCGACGAATCGAGTGCCCGGAAGACCAGCATCGCGGTGGTGTCCTCGCCCCGCTTGGCATTGGCTTGCGCATCCTGGTCTTCGGTCTCCTCGGCAAGTCCGATCTCGCCGGTACCACCGGCGATTCCGTTGGGATCGAGGATCATGACCACGCTGCCGTCGCCAAGGATCGTGTTGCCCGAGAAGAGCTGCTGATCGCGCAGAATCGGCGCCATCGGCTTGACCACGATCTCCTCTGTGTCGAAGACCCGGTCGACGACGATACCCATCGAGTAGTTGCCGACCTTGATGACCACGATGAAGGCATCGCGCGATTGGCTGAGGCTCTCCTTTTCGGTTTCTTCCTGCGGCGCCTTGAGTGAGAGCCGTTCACCCAGATCGACCAGCGGAAGCAACCGATTGCGCAGGCGCAACACCGGCGTGTCGCCGATATGTTCGATCTTGTGCTCGCTCTGGGCCGACGCACGGACCAGTTCGACGACCGATAGCTGAGGAATGGCAAAGCGCTCGGAACCGGCCTCGACAATCAGGGCCGAGACGATGGCCAGGGTCAGGGGGATCTTGATGACGAACTTCGTGCCCTTGCCCTCGACCGAGGTCAATTCCACCGTGCCGCTGATCTTCTCGATGTTGGTTCGGACCACGTCCATGCCCACGCCACGGCCGGAAACGGCAGTCACCTTCGCGGCGGTCGAGAACCCGGGCTTGAAGATGTACTGATGAATTTGCTGTTCGCTGAGGACCTCCAGGTCGGCCTCGGAGGCAATCCCGTTTTCAATCGACTTGCGTTTGATGGCCTCGGTGTTCAGTCCTTTGCCGTCATCGGAGATTTCGATGATGATATGACCGCCCTCGTGGTACGCATTCAACGTGACGGTACCGGTCTCCGGCTTGCCGGCCTTGCGGCGATCGGCCGTCACTTCCAGGCCGTGGTCGGCGGAGTTGCGGACCATGTGAGTCAAGGGATCCTTGATCAACTCCAGGACTTGACGGTCCAGCTCGGTCTCGGCGCCCTTCATGACCAGGTCGATCTTCTTGTCCAGCTCGTTGCCGAGGTCGCGAATGATCCGCGGCAGCTTGGCCCAGGCATTGCCGATCGGCTGCATGCGCGTCGCCATGACGCCTTCTTGCAGTTCCGAGACAACTTGATTTAGCCGCTGCAACGGTGCGGCAAACTCGCTTTCATTTCGGTTGCGCAGAATCTGAAGCAGTTGATTTCGCGTCAGGACCAACTCGGAGACCATCGTCATCAGGTCTTCCAGCACGGTCACGTTGACGCGGATGGTCTGATTGGCGACTGATTCCTTCTTGCTGCCATCGCCGGCCGGCTCCGCCGCAGAACTTGGCGGCAGTGCAGCTTCGGCAGGCTTGGTCTCGACCATCTCGGCGGCTGGCGCTTCGGCGTCTGTCGCCTCGGCCATGGCCTGAATTTCTGCCGCGGCTGCGGCCTCGGCCTCGGCCGCCAATTCTTCCGGTCCCTTGGCCGCGAGGAAGGCAGCTTCCAGGTCGTCCAGTGTCGGTCCGGCGCGTTCAACTTCGCCACTGGAGGCTTCGGCCTCGGGCGCAGCGGGCTCGGGCGCCGCTTCCGGCGCAACCGGCGCTGCCGGGGCGTCCGACAGGCCGCCCTCGGCGGCATGGTTCAGACGTTTGATCAGCTCGCTGTCATCGCCCTCGGGTTCTTGCTCGCTCTGCTCAAGCGCGTCCAGCAATACACGAATCTGGTCGAGGCAAGCCAGGATCAGGGTTACAGCGTCCGGGGTCACTTCGAGTTCGCCATCGCGAAACTTGCCGAGAATGTTTTCGCCGGCGTGGGCGACCGACTCCAGGCGGGGAAGACCAAGGAAACCGCAAGTGCCCTTAATCGTATGGACTAGGCGAAAAATATTGCCGAGCAGGCCGCGATCATTCGGGTTCTGTTCGAGCCGAACGATCTCTCCATCCAGTTCGGAGAGGCTCTCGCTTGTCTCGGTTAGAAACTCACTGAGCAGGTCATCCATTATCGCAATTCCAACTTTTATTGATAACTTAGTGCTTTAGAGGCAATGCGACTGACGTCGCCAATCCCCACCTCGCGCTGGCCACAGATTTGCAAGAATAGATTAACAAAGCCCTTATCCAGAAAGGCATAGAGCTCTTGCGCGGTCGCCCGCCCCGCCCCCACGACTTGCGGGTCCCGCGCAACCGCCAAGACCTCCTGGTCACCGCCAGGAACAGACGTGCGGCTGAACACCCGAATGGAAGGTTTGCGGTCAGATACCTGAAAGTGAGCAGACCTTGGAGTTGCCTAGAGGCTTGCCAAGGCGCCCATCGGTTCGCCACCGAACAGCACACTATCCCGGCCTGTGCCGCCTAAACGCACGGTTAGCTAACGCCCCAGCTCGGCCTCTAGCGTTCGCGTCAGATCGCGGTTGCTGAATGGCTTGCGAAGCATCGGACATTCAAATCCGGCCGACTCCGCCATGTCGATCGCGGTCCCGGAATACCCACTCATGAGGACCACCTTGAGACCGGGTCTCAAGGCGAGCGCACGGTTGACCAGCTCAACACCATTTAGATCGCCCGGAAGTACAACGTCGGACAACAGGAGGCCAACTTCCACCTCACTCCGCAAGATTTCGAGAGCAGCGTCCGCATCCACCGCCGTGTGGATCCTGTAACCGTGTCTCGACAGAGTCTGCTCCAAAAGACCCAGCACATCGAGATTGTCGTCGACGATCAGGACGTTCTGGCTCGCGGCCGCCGCCTCGGACGGACGCCGGGTGTCTTCATCGGTCTTGACCGGATGCGTCGGCGCGTTCCCGGAGCGATCGCGCAACAGGCAGAGCTCGATTCTTGTCCCTTCACCCTCGACCGAATCAAGCACGACAAAGCCGCCCGACTGGCGGGCGAAGCCGTAGACCATCGACAGCCCGAGCCCGGTGCCTTTGTCAGGGCCCTTGGTTGTAAAAAACGGCTCGAAGGCCTTTTCCAGAACGTCGCTACTCATGCCCGACCCGCTATCGCTGACCATCAGGCAGGCGTACTCCCCAGCGGCAATCTCCTGGCCATGAATGCTACGGGGCGCGGACAGCACCACGTTGGCCGTCCGGATTCTCAAAGTACCCTTCAAGTCCATGGCATCGCGGGCGTTAATGGCCAGATTCAGAACCGCATTCTCCAACTGTCCAGGATCGGCGAAAACCGGCCAGACGTCGTCACCCAAATCCGATTCAAGCCGCACTGCCTCACCGAGAGCACGGTCCAGGATCGGCCGCATCTCTTCGACGACAGCGTTCAAATTGATGACCTGGGGTTGCAGCGATTGGCGCCGTGAAAAGGCCAAGAGGCGATGTGTCAGTTCAGCCGCCCGCTGGGACGCGCGCAGAATCGGCCGCACCAGTGTCTTGGCATCGGGATTGGCCTCGGCCAAAAGCTCGGCGTTGCCCGAGATGATAGCAATCAGGTTGTTGAAATCGTGAGCGATCCCGCCGGTCAATTGGCCGACAGCCTCCATTCTTCGAGCCTGACTTGCGCGATCCTGGGCCAGCTTCAGGTCGGTTCGATCCTGTATTGTCCCGTACTCACGAATGACTTGGTGGTCCTGATCGAACTCGGCGACCGCGATCTCGTGGACATGCCTGACTTCGCCATCGGGCCTGGTCACGCGATACTCCATGTCCAGCGCCCCGGTGCGCCGCAGGTCGCACAGTGCCAACCTATAGCGGTCGTGATCGTCGGGATGAGTAAAGGAGAAACGTCCGGCGATCGGTGCGGCGCGCGCCATGTACTCATCGACCGTGACACCATGAATGCGCGCATTTTCCTCCGAGGAATAGACACAGCGATCTTCGCGGCTATCCCAGGCCCAGTAACCGAGACCGGCCAACTCAACTGCCTGGTGCAAGCGCCTTTCGCTCAGCTCCAGGCGCTGGCGGATCGATTTACTCTCGGTAATGTCGAAGTTGATCGTGCCGATTCCAGAAAGCTCGCCTGTGGCATCCAGGATAGGGAACTTCGTGATCAAGAGGCTATGGGCCGTGCCATCGGCGAAGAGCAGGTCGGACTCGCCTTCGCAAACCTGACCTTTCTCCGCGACCTCGCGATCCAGGGCCTCCGAGACCGCCACGCAGTCGCCCTCGAACAGGTCGCCAAATGGTTTTCCAACCGCCGCCTGCGAGGTCAGCCCGTACCAGTTGGAGAATACGTCGTTGACCAAGGCCATTCGACCCTCTGTGTCCTGCAGGTAAATCGCCGAGGGCATATTGTCGAGAATGCCGCGGAGGCGCTCTTCTTCCCGCCTCAACTCCGCGGTTCGCTGCTCCACCAGTTGCTGAAGCCTGTCCTGCACCCCCAAGCTATTGGCCCGTTCCATGAGCAAGACGGCGATCAGACTGGCGGCGAGCAATACCGACCCGGCGAAGAAATAAAGGGCTAGCCGATGTTGGGATCGGGAGATTTCCATCAGAGAAATGCTTGCCCCGCTTCTGTATCGCAGGTGGTCGATCACCAGTTGGGCCACGAGCGGCGCTGACTCACGAAATGAATTGTCGAGGCGATCCGCCCGCTCACGATCTCCGCTGGTCAGAGCCAAAAGGTCCGGTTCGGCGCCGTCCAGCTTGGTTGCTAGCTGGTCAAGATTGTAGGTCGCCGAAGGCAGCAATTTGATGATATCCCGTCCCGGGCTGCTGCGCAGGGCCTCGGCGCGGCTCCTGAGCACGTCGAATCGCAAGACGACGTCGTCCAGGTCCAGGTCGGCACCGCCACCGGCAAAGGCCGCCACCGCGATCCTTGCGTCGAATAGAGCGCTCTGTAGTTGACCGAGTTCCCATGCCAGGTTCTCCTGCAGCAACTCCCGCGCCTCGACGTGAGTGCCTTCTTCGTGCTGAAAGAGGAGAAACAGGCAGGTCGTGAGCGATAGTGCAAAGGCGACGATCAGCCCATAGGCGAGGTAGATACGCTTCATCGCGACCTTGCTCCAAAGACTATCCATGCATTGCCGCCTCTAGAGCCCTTCTTTGTTACTTGGAACCATTTGACCGGGATTACTTTGTCTTCGGGCAAGGCTCCGCTCATCGAGGGACGGGGAATCACCATTTCCCCACCTGGATAAGCTACGTTCCTAACGGCGTCTCATCCACAGGTTTTTGTTATGCACAGTTTAGACTGAAAATTCTTTGTCCGCTGTGCAACGAATCATTTATCTGCATCTTGATATGCGGATAATTAAAGGACGCGGGCACCTGATAAACGAGACACGACAACTCGACTGCGAAAGACCTATCATTTGCTATGACTACCCTACGCAACTCCCTACCCCAACAAAGTCAACTGTGCCGTGCAGCCGGCAGGGTCACGGGACCGATGCGAGCGGTGCTGTGGCTGATAACCATCTGGGCCATAGGATGGGGCGATCCTCGGGCCCTTGCCGCGCAAGAGCCCCTGACCGCGCAGACTGGCGACGAAGCGCCAAGCTGCCACATCGTCAGCGAGCCGTCGCCGGACGGCACCTTGCTGGTGCAAAAGGACGCTGGCTGCGATGTGACCGCAATGCAGGGGCAAGCTTTCGTCCAGTGGCGTCACATTGCCGCCGGCAACGGCGTGTCCTGGACCTACCGTGGACTGCTCAGGAACGGCCGCATGGATGGCGAAGGCTCGATCGAATGGGATGATGGCCGGCGCTATCGTGGGCAGTTCCGGGACGGCCACATGCATGGAAACGGCAATTTTACCTGGCCATCCGGCAGCACTTACACTGGGGATTTTCGCGACGGCAAGCGTCATGGTCTGGGCGCTTGGCATGATGAGAATGACAACAGCTACGAGGGCGAGTTCGTCGCCGGCCTGTTTCACGGCTACGGTACCCGATCCTGGCCCGGCGGCATCACCTACACCGGAACCTTTATCGAGGGCCGGCGGCACGGTCGCGGCCAAGCACTCTGGCCCGACGGATCGCGCTACTTGGGGCAGTGGAAAGACGATCTGCCCCACGGCAAGGGCGTGCACACCTGGCCCAACGGCCGGCTTTACGAGGGTGAGTTCAAGGCCGGCCAAAAACATGGCAGCGGCATTCTCTACAGTTGGCAACGTTTCGAGGTCCATGCCAACTGGCGCGACGATCAAATCGAGGGCGAAGCGGACTGCTGGTCGGTTCTCGGCGGCTGGGAAAAGTGTGCGCAGGGCGATAACGCGATCTACCGGCTGCGCGGCGGCGATTAGCAGAATTGAAATCAATCCGGAACCGGTTCAAGCGGCCGTGAGGCGTCCCGCGTACCAGCGCGCAAAGGCGGCCACGGATGGCTCCTGTTCGGGGCAGAAGCGACCGGCCCGCGCCAGAGGTGACGAGAGCCCCGCCTGCTGCGCCGTCAGCACCTCGATATCCTCGTTCAATGCGGTGTCGAAGCGCTGGTAGTAGCGGGCCGCGCGCTCTTCGAAATCCGGCAGTTCGCTCGCCTCGGCCGCAAAGCAGACCTGCATGCGCACCTTGGTGCGATCCGGTGCCAGGGGAACCACGCTGTGGGACCAGACACAGTCGGTGCTGGCCGCGAAGGTGAAGTTGGGAAACACCCAACTGTAGCGCGTGCCTTGCCGGTTGCGACCCTCGAGGTAGGGCAACGCCGCGAAGGCCGCCGACTGGTCCTCCTGCAGCAGACCGGCGACCGCCTGGTGAGTTCCGAACTGGGTGGTGTAGGCACCGGTCACCGATTCCGGCGTGTCCGGCGGATCGTAGATCGTCCCGATGGACCGCGGATGAACCGAGCGGAGATGATAGTACTCATTGAAAACATCGAGATAGAGTTTCCAGTTGCAAGGCACTTCCAGCTCCCTCGTGCGGCCTTCGATCAGCTCGCCGAGATGCCATGGCGCATGCAGGGAACTGAAATCTCCCAGCCAGTCGTCGAGGCTGCCGGCCCGCTCGTCAAAGGCCAGAAACACGAACCCATCGCGTTGCGCCAAGCGCAGCTCGATCAAGCCATGGTCGGCCTTCGCGAAGCCCTGGGCGCTCTTCATATGCGGCGCCCCCTTCAGGCTGCCATCCAGGTTGTAGGACCAGCCGTGAAACGGACAGACCACCACCGCGCAGCGGCCCCTCCCCTCGAGCAAACGGGCGCCACGGTGACGGCAGCTGTTGGCGAAGGACCGCAGATCGCCGGCCTCATCGCGCAGAATCACGATAGGCACCCCGGCCAATGTTTCGGTCAGGTAGTCGCCAGGCGCCTTCAGGCTGTCGAGGCGTCCCAGACCGCACCAGGATTGCCGAAACAGCCGAGTCTGTTCGGCCTCGAGGACTCCCCTGTCCGAATAGCACCAGGGCGGCAGTCCGGAGGCGAGCTCCAGCGGCCGCAAAGGCCCCTCGAAATGAGCGGCAGCCAAAAAATCGTCGGGCCTGGCTCCAACTGGTCCAATCGCCATTTTCCCTCCTCTAGCCGGCGCGCCGGTCCCAGGAATCGCGAAACTTCAGCCAGGCGATCGCAGCCCCCATGGCGGGCCGGTAGAACCCCTGAAAGGGCACGCCCCTCAATGCCGTGATGGGAATCGGCAGATCTTCGGCTGCCGCGCCCAAGACCCGCTCGGCCAGCAAACGCCCCATCACGGTGGCCATGGCGACCCCCCGGCCATTGAATCCGAGCCCCGCCAGGAGTCCCGGCGCCGGCTCGTGAAGATGCGGCATGTGTTCGGGCGTGACGGCGATCTTGCCGCCCCACCGGTGGGTCCAGCCGACATCGCCGATCTGGGGGAAGACCTTCTTCGCGCTGTCGACGATATTGGTAAAGTGAGGCGACTCGCGATCGTTTTCATCGCGTCCGATGCAGCCGAACAGCAACCGGCCGTCGCGATCCTGACGGCAATAGTAGATGGTCCGGCGGGTGTCCGACAGGGTGTGGCCCTCGGCCAGCACCGACCGCCTGACGTTCTCGCTCAGGGGCTCCGTGGCCATTTGCAACGGCACCAGGGGGATGATCGTCTTGGCCAGTCCGGCCAGGAGACGATCGCTGTAGCCGTTGGTGCAGAGCAGAGCCCAATCCGCCGTCACCCTGCCGCCGCCGGTGGTCAGCCGCCAGCGCTCGCCGACCCGCTCGAGGCTACCGACCGGACTGCCGCCATGGATCGCCGCGCCGGCATCGATCGCCGCCCGCGCCAGACCACGGGCGTAGGACAAGGGCTGTACCGAGCCACCGCGCGGGTGGAAGACCGCTCGCCGGTAGTAGGCCGAGCCGGTCAAACGCTCCAGGGCGGGCCCCTCCAGGATTTCCAGATTGCCGCCAAGCCGGTTCCAGACAGCGACCTGCTGTTCGATCTCGCGTTCGGCGACCGGCGCATGGGCCGCCCGGATCCAGCCGACCCGGACCGCATCGCAAGCGATCTCATGACGCTCCACCAAATCGAAGACATCGTCCGCCGAAGCCAAGCTCAGCCTGCAGAGCCGTTCGCCAAAGTCGGGTCCCAGATGTTTTTCCGCATCCTCGGGGGTTGCGGTCAGCATCGGATTGACCTGGCCGCCGTTGCGGCCGGAGGCGCCCCAACCGGGCTCGGCGGCGTCCAGCACCGCGACCCGTTTGCCCGCCTCGGCCAAGACCAGCGCGGCCCTCAGGCCGGCAAATCCGGCCCCCACCACGGCAATGTCGACATCGCAATCGCCGGCCAAGGGCGGTGTCGCCGGCGCGGCAATCGCGGTCTCCGCCCACAGCGACGGCGGCAAGGGTGGACGCTGGATATCTGCCATCGAAACTCCCCCGGTCTGGGCATGAATTATCGACCGGAAGGAAGCGCTTGCAAGCCTTGATCGCCGGCGTCTTGATCGTGGCTGTCTCTTGAAACAACAGCTCCGAGTCGCGCCGCATGCCCGACACCGACCTTGTGCTCGCCGCTCTCTTGACCGCCCTTTGGGCCGCCTGGCTCGCCCATCGAGGCCCCGCGCGTGGGCCGTCGACCAGCCTTGGGTCGGTTCTCCAAACCGCGCCCGCCGCGATGATCTCGGCCCTTTTCACCGCACCGCAAGTTTGGCCACGCATCTGGTCGGGCTATCGCGGCGACACCCTTTATGACTTGGGGCTCGTCGGCTCGGCCGGTCTGATGCTGTTGTCGGCTGGAATGGTCCTGGTCCTCTTCTGGCTTGCCGCGGTCAAGACCCGATGGCTCGAAGCGAAGTCTCCCTGGCTGCTGTTGACCGACCCGCCACTGGCTATCTTGTTGTTCATGTTTAGCATCACGATTGCCCCACAACTCTACTATATCTATTACATTATTGTGATTCCCAATCTACCCTTCCAATGGGTTGCCACTCGCTGGATCGGCCCCCTGGATCTGTTGTCCCTTGCCCGGTTACCGGCCGCGGGTTCGGCCTCGGACCACCTGTCGGGACTGGCCCTTCGCGCTTTGGTCCTGGCAGCCCTGTGGCGCCCCGGCCTGCGCCTGATCGCTGGCTTTGGGCTTTCCCCTCGGATCCGCATCATGGTGGTGGCAGTCGCGGCGGCCCTTTTTGCCGCATATCTGCCCACGCTGCTGGCGCTGCCGTCCTGATTGTCCCCGGTGGACATGGGGTGCTGAAAGGCATCCTGCCGGGCAAGTCCGTCAAGAATGTCGAAGGTTGCGGGACCGCAGGCCGTCGCGAATACAAGCGGTGCGCCCGGCGCCTGAATTCGACACTCTGTCCAACCCGCCCAGCCCGCTGGACCGAGGTCCCTACTGACTGTCGAGTTTTTGCTTCAGGATCCGGTTCACCATGCCGGGGTTGGCCTGGCCCTTGGTGGCCTGCATGACCTGGCCGACGAACCAGCCGATGACCTTCTGATTGCCCTCGCGATACTGCGCCACCTGCTTGTCGTTGTTGGCGATCAGATCGTCGATGATCGGCTCGATCGAGCCGCTGTCGCTGATCTGTTTCAGGCCTTTTTCCTCGACGATGGCCTCGGCGGTCTTGCCGCTCTCCCACATCGTCTCGAAGACATCCTTGGCGATGCGACCCGAGATCGTGCCGTCCCCGATCAGGCCGATTAGGCCACCCAATGCCGCCGCGCCGACCGGGACGGCGGCGATCTCCAGGCCGGCCCGGTTCATCGCCGCGAAGAGCTCGCCGGTCACCCAGTTGGCCGCCACCTTCGGGTCGCGCTTGCCCCCACCCAAAACCGCCTCGTAGTAGGCCGCGGTCTCGCGTTCCGCCACCAGGACTCCGGCATCGTAGGCCGACAGACCGTAGTCGGCTTGAAAGCGCGCCTTCTTGGCATCGGGCAACTCCGGCAGGCTCGCCTTCAGCCCGGCCACCCAGTCGGGATCGAGGACCAGTGGCAGCAGGTCGGGGTCGGGAAAGTAGCGGTAATCGTGGGCGTCTTCCTTGCTGCGCATCGGCCGGGTGGTGCCCTTGTCGGGGTCGAACAGCCGGGTTTCCTGGTCGATCTCGCCGCCGGCCTCGAGGATTTTCATCTGGCGTTTGGTCTCGACCTCGATGGTCTGCTCGATGAAGCGGATCGAGTTCACGTTCTTGGTCTCGGTGCGGATGCCGAGCTCGCCGCCCGGCCGGCGCAGGGAGACGTTGACGTCGGCCCGCATGGAGCCCTCTTCCATATTGCCGTCGCAGGTCCCGAGATAGCGCAGGATCGAACGCACCTTGCGGACATAGGCGCCGGCCTCGGCGGCCGAACGCATGTCAGGTTTCGAGACGATTTCCATCAGGATAACCCCGGCCCGATTGAGATCGACGAAAGTCCGGCTGGGATGCTGGTCGTGCAGCGACTTGCCGGCATCCTGTTCCAGATGCAGACGCTCGACCCCGATCGCCTTGCTGGTGCCGTCGGGCAGGTCCACGGTCACGCTGCCCTCGCCCACAATGGGGTGAAGGTACTGCGAGATCTGATAGCCCTGGGGCAGGTCGGCGTAGAAGTAGTTCTTGCGCTCGAAGACGCTGGTCTCGTTGATCTTCGCGTTCAGTCCCAGGCCGCTTTTTACCGCCTGCTCCACGGCCGCCTTGTTGAGCACCGGAAGCATGCCCGGCATGGCGGCATCGACCAGGGACACCTGGCTGTTGGGCGCGGCCCCGAAGGCGGTCGCCGCCCCTGAAAAGAGTTTGGATTGCGAGATTACCTGGGCGTGGACCTCGAGCCCGATCACCACCTCCCAGTCGCCGCTCTTACCTTGCACCAAAGTCATGATCCGCCCTCCCGGAGCCAAACCGGTTCGTGGTCGAAACCGGCCGCCTCCTCGAGCACGCCGGCGACGCGGAACAAGGTCTCTTCGTCGAAGGCCGGGGCGATAACCTGCAGACCGAGCGGCAACCCCTCCCGGGACAGTCCCGCCGGAACCGAGATCCCAGGCAGTCCCGCCAGGTTCGCCGGCACCGTAAAGACGTCGTTCAGGTACATGGCGATGGGGTCGTCCATCTTGGCGCCGATGGGGAAGGCCGCGTTGGGCGCGGTCGGCGTCAGAATCGCATCCACCGTCTCAAAGGAATTCTGGAAATCATTGAGAATTAACGTTCTTACGCGCCGCGCCTTATTGTAATAGGCATCGTAGTAGCCGGCCGAGAGAACATAGGTGCCGATCAGGACGCGGCGCCGCACCTCGGCGCCGAAGCCCTCGCCACGGGTTGCCTCGTACATCCCATTGAGGTCCTCGCCCTCGACCCGCAAGCCGAAGCGGACGCCATCGTAGCGGGCCAGATTGGACGAGGCCTCGGCCGGCGCGATGATGTAGTAGGCCGGCAGCGCGTACTGGGTGTGGGGCAGCGATATCTCGACCGGCTCGGCCCCGGCCGCCCTCAGCCAGTCGATTCCCTGCTGCCACAAGGTCTCGATCTCCTCGGGCATGCCGTCGAGACGGTACTCCTTCGGCACGCCGATCTTCAGTCCCCGGATGTCTCCGGTTATGGCGGTTTCGTAGTTCGGCACCGGACGGGGCACCGATGTCGAATCCTTGGGATCGTGTCCGGCCATGGCACGCAGCATGATCGCCGCGTCGGCCACGCTGCGGGTCAAGGGCCCGGCCTGGTCCAGCGAGGAGGCAAAGGCGACAATGCCCCAGCGCGAACAGCGGCCATAGGTCGGCTTCATCCCGACCAGGCCGGAAAGCGACGCCGGCTGTCGAATCGAGCCGCCGGTATCGGTCCCGGTGGCGCCCAGGGCACAGCGCGCCGCGACCGCCGCCGCCGAGCCGCCGGAGGAGCCGCCGGGCACCAGGGCCTGGTTGTCGCCCGGCCGGCGCCAGGGGTTCTCGACCGGCTCGTAGAAGCTCGTCATGTTGGACGAGCCCATGGCGAACTCGTCCATGTTGGTCTTGCCCAGCATCACCGCGCCCTCGCGCCAGAGCTGGCCGGAGACCGTGGATTCGTAGGTCGGCGTGAAGCCGTCGAGGATATGCGAGGCGGCGGTGGTCAAAACGCCCTTGGTGCAAAAGAGATCCTTGACCGCGATCGGCAGGCCCTCCATGACGCCGAGGCTGTCGCCGGCACGCCGCCGGTCGTCCGAAGCGGCGGCCATCTCCAGGGCCCGGTCCGGGGTTTCGGTGATGAAAGCGTTCAGCGGCCGGGCCTTTTCGACCGCGGCGATATGGGCCTCGGCCAGGTCCTTGGCCGACAGCTCGCCTTTTTCGAGCCGGCCGCGGGCCTCTTTCATGGTCATCCGGGTGAGCTCGCTCATGGCTTACTCCACGACCTTGGGAACGGTAAAGAAGGCCGCCGCCGGCTCCGGCGCATTGGCGACGATTTGGTCGGCGATACCACCATCGGTCACCGCGTCCTCGCGCAGAGGATTGGTCACCGCCACGACCGAGGTCATCGGCTCCACCGCGCTGGTATCGACGGCCTTGAGCTGCTCGATCCAGCCCAGGATGCCGTTCAACTCGCCGGCCAGGGGCTCAAGCTCCTCCTCCGGCACCCGGATGCGGGCCAGCCTTGCAATTCTCTGCACTGTCGCGCGGTCGACCGTCATACCTGAGATCCCTTGCCGTCTCGGAAAATTCCGTCTCGGAAAGCCGCCCCTCATACACCCGCTGCCGCGGCCTCGCAAGGTGACCGGCACGGCCGCAAGGGCAGTTGACGGCTGGCCTCAAGACAGCAGGTGGCGGGCGACTTTTCCGGTCTCGGTCTTCGGCAAGCGGGACACGAACTCCAGGATTCCCGGGGATTTGCCTGCCGGAAGTTCAGCATCGAGCCAACGGCGCAGGCCGGCCTGGGTCAAGTCGCTGCCGGCCTTCAGGACGACCACCGATTTCACCTCCTGGCCCAGCAGATCGTCGGGTAGGGCAATGACCGCCGCCTCCTGGACCGCCGGGTGGTCCAAAAGGACCGTTTCGACCTCTGCCGGATAGATATGCTCTTCGCCGCGCTTGATCTTGTCGTCGGCCCGGCCCAGAACCACCAGGGACCCATCGTCATCCAGCCGACCGAGATCTTTGGTCCGGAACCAGCCGTCACGCATCACCTCGGCGGTCAGGTCGGGCCGGTTCAAGTAGCCGTCCATCAGGGCCGGCGTGCGCACCCAGATTTCGCCGTCCTCCCGGTCCCCACCAGCCCCACCGTCGCACCGATCGCCCTCGGCGTTCCGAAAGCCGATCTCGAGCCCGGCGATGGGTCGACCGGCCGCATCGATCCGCCACGGCTCGTCGGGCGCGTTCCAGGCGACCAGGGCACCGACCTCGGTCATCCCGTAAGCCGGCCGGATCTGCTGGCCGAAACGGGCGTGAAAGCCGGCCGCCCAATCGCGGTGCAGCGCCGCGCCGCCGGTCACGCAGAGCCGTAGCGAGGCCCGCACCTTTTGTTCATTAATATTCTTAGCTTCTTCCAATAGCCATTTGTAATAAATGGGCATATGGAAAATATAACTGGCACCCTCCCGCAGGATCCAATGCCAGACCTCGCCGGGCTCGAAACGGTCCAGCGCGACGATGCGCTCGCCTTTCAGGACCGGAACCAGCAGGCCGGCGACGAGGCCGGCAATATGCAGCCAGGGGGTCACCACCAGACGCACCGCGGTCGCCTCCTCCGCCACCGTCATTTGGTTCAAGAGCGTGGCGGCGAGCAGCGCCTGATGGCTCATCACCACACCCTTGGGGCGGCCGCTGCTGCCCGAGGTGTAGAGAACCGCCGCCGGCGCCATGCCTGGGTCCAGCGCCGCGGGAGACCGGCCCTGGAGAGGCCTTTCCGACGACCGCAGCAAATCTCCCAGCGAGGGCCGGCCGTCCAGTCCGGAGGCGCCGAGCAGAACAGGCGGCAGAATCCAGATCTGTTTCAGGCCCGCGGCCTCGGCAAGCGGCAGCAGCATCTCGGCAAAACCGTGGTCGGCCCGGCCATCCGGCCCTGGTGGACCATCGAAGAGAAACAGCGCCTCGATCGCCGAGTCGGTCAGAAGAAAGGCCGCGTCGCGTGCCTTGATCGTGGTCCCGAACAGGACCGCGGTCGCGCCAAGCTTCGCTATGGCGAAGAAGACCGCGGCGAAGGCCGGCCGGTTGCTGCAGCAAAGTCCGACGCGCGAACCGGGGCCGAGGCCCCGCCTGGCCAGGGCGGCGGCGATCTGGTCGGAAAGCCCGGCCAGGGCGGCGAAGGACAAGCGCCCGGTAGGATGGACGATGGCGGTTGCATCGGGCAGGCGCCGCGCCGTGCCGTCCAGAAGGGAGGCGATGTTCATGCTCATGGGGTGGCTCCTGGCTGGGCGGTCGGCGGCGACCGCCAATGGGCAAAGGGACTCCGCGACAGGCACGCGAGCGCGATCAACAAGACGACGGCGCCGCCGAGGAACGGCCAACTCGGATCGAAATAGGCGAGGGTCAGGGACGCCCAGCCGGGTCCGATCACCCAGGCAAGCCCAATGACGGCTTGGGAAAGGCCTAGACCGCCGCCCTGGGCCGACCCCGGCAAAGATTGGGACAGCAGGGCCTGTAGCGCGCTCATGGCGACGGCCATGCCGGACCCCATGAGCAGCGCCGCCAGATAGACAAGGGCCCCATTCTCGGCAATCACCAGGATCGCCAAACCACTCGCCAGGGCGGCAACCCCGAGGCGTGCCAAGGTGGTCTCCCGCGCCATGGCCGCGGGGGCCAGCAAGGCGACCTGGGAAAGCGCCGCGGCAAGACCGCCGGCGACAAAGACGCCGGCGAACTCGCTCACCCCCCAGGCCAGGCGCTGGGCCGTCCAGACGCCGATCGAAGTGTCCATCGCGGCATAGGCAAAGGACACCAGTCCCAAAAGGGCCAGCAGCGGATACAACGGCCGCGCCGCCGGCCTTGGGAAGACCAGCGCCCCATCCAAACTCCCGGCCAGCGCCCCGGCCTGCCCGTGGTCTGTTTTCGCCGGCCGAAAAATCAGGACCGCCACAACCAGGGACAGCGTCGAAACAAGCAGGGCCAGGAAGACCGCGGCGCGCGGTTCCGCCCTGTCTCCGGGCAACAGGAGGACTGTGAACAGCGCTCCGGCGGCAAAGGCCAGGCTATAGGCCAGGTTGGCCAGGGCCATGGCCCGCACGCGCTGCTCGGCCCGTGTCGAGTCGGCCAAAGCCGCCTGAACGATGCCAAAGGCACTGTGCGCCAGGCCAGCCAGGACCCGCGACGCCAGGAACAGCGCGAGCCCCTCCGTCGCGGCGAGCAGCAGGTAGGACAGCGGTGCGGCGGCGAGCAGAACCAGGAGCACCGGCCGACGCCCCAATCGATCGCTCATCCGGCCCAGACCAGGTGCGACGACCGCCACCAGCAAGGGTTCGACCAGCAGGATCAACGGAACCAGGCTGGCGGCGATTCCCAATTCCAGCGCCATGAAGGGCAGAACCGGCGCAACCACGCCCAATCCCAGGAACGATCCAAAGGCGATCACAAACAATACGGCGTGGCCGGGCGCCAGCATCAAGCGGCGTCCACCAGATCCATCAGGAGGCCGCCGCGTGGTCGCAGCGTAATCATCGGCTCAGGCTCGACGACCTGACCGGGCGACAGCCGCAGCCCGAAGCGCTGCACGACACGCGCCAGCACGACCAGGGACTCGATCTCGGCAAAGCGGGCGCCAAGACAGACCCGCGGACCGGCGCCAAAGGGCAGATAGTTGAAGCTGTGTCGAATGCCGCGCAGGTCCATTCGCAAGAAGCGTTCCGGGTCGAAAGCCTCGGGATCGGACCAGAGGCCCGGCCGGCGATGGACCACGTAGGGCGAAATCATGACAGTGGTGCCGGGTTCTACCTTCTGCCCATCGATCCGGTCCTCCTCGGCGGCGACGCGCGAGAAGGTCCAAACCGGCGGGTAGAGCCGCATGGATTCCAACAGGACGGCCCGGGTGTAACGCAGCCGCTCCAGATCCTCGAAGGTCGGCTCGCGCCCACCAAGCACGGTTTCGACTTCGTCGCGAACACGGTCCTGCACGGCCTTGTGCCGGGCCAGGAGATACCAGGTCCAGGCCAGGGCGTTCGAGGTCGTGTCGTGCCCGGCCGCGATGACGGTCATCAGTTGGTCTTTGACGGCGGCGCGCGCCCTTTTGCCAAGGTCGCGGCCGCCATACCCCTCGATCAGCACGTCAAGAAGGTCGTCCTTGCGTTCGTGCCCCTGGCAGCGCCGGTCGATCAGTGAAAAGATAATGCCTTGCATCGCCTCGCGCGCCGCCCGCATCCGGGCTTGATCGCGGGTCGGAATCCAGGCCGGCGCTTTCAGAATCGCCCAGATTCTCTTCTCGGCGATCTTCAGCACATCGGTCACCGCGGCGTAGATCGTCTCGTGGTCGTTTCGCACCTCACTGCCGAGCAGCGCGCGCAGGGCGATGTCGAGCGTGAGATGCATCATCTCGGTCACGACTTCGAGCGGTCGACCCTCCGCGGCAGCCGGCTGGGTTTCGCGGCGCTCCTGCCAATGGTCGAGTCGGTCGGAAACCGCGCGGTTGATTTCAGCCACCATCTTCTTCATCAAGGCGCCGGTGAAACCCTTGGCCGCGCATTGCCGCTGGGCTTTCCATTCGGCATCTTCGGCCACCACCAAACCGCCCTTGAGAATCGGATCCAGCTCCTTGAAATACTTGCTTTTCCGGTAGTTGAGGCGGTTGTCCTGGAGGACATGGCGGATACCAGCCGGGTGGCTGACCAGCAAGACCTTGTCGACCCCGAGCCGGAAGGGAACGGCATCGCCGTAACGACCCGCCAGATTGACAAAGTAGTTGAGCGGGTCGCCCTTGATGTTCGGGAGGACACCCAGGAACGGCAGGCCCTTCGGACCCGGCGCAGTGACTGGCAGCGGCGGTGTGCCGGCGAAGTCGAAATCAACGACGGTCATGACGTGTCTTCCTTGTTGTAAAGTCTGCCCCTGGTTCGTCAGGCGGCTTCCAGGTCGCCGATGGCCTCCGGGTTGGCAACCACGGAGCCTTTGATTCCCGATACGGCGTGAACCCGGTCCAGCACCTCCTGGCGCACCGTGAAACGGGCCACCAAAGCCGCGAAGTTTCCGATTCTCTGGGCCTTTGTGAGGGAATCGGCCGGACACCCCAGTCGAGGCAGGAGCCTGGCGATCCGCAGGTCGCAAGCCGTGATGATTTGCCGGTAGCCGTAGGCCAGGGAATACTCGATCAGCCCGCAGATGAGTTCGCTGGTCGCACGGTTGAACGACGCCAGGCTATCGGCCCGCCCATCGGGGGCATCGACGGCAAAGCGGCTGGTCTCGAGAATCTCCGGCGAAACCGGCGGACTTTCGTCGCCGAGGAGATAAGGGAAAACATCGCGCAGCATATAGGGGCCCGTGGTCGGCAAGAACCGCCAAGAGGCGCTGACCTCGCCATCGGTTCCCAGTCGCAATAGGTAGGTCGGATTGCATTCGTCGAACTGGTCGCGTTCCTCGTCGTCCCGGGTCGGCACATCCCATTCCATGCGTTCTTTGAACACGTGATAGCGATGTCTGTGCATGCTCTTCAACTGAACATGGAACTGACTATAAAGTTTAGGCGTTACTATGTAGATCACAATGATTACTCCTCACAAATTGAGAGAAGAAATCCAATATA
The DNA here is from genome assembly GCA_021776195.1 of Kiloniellaceae bacterium. The sequence continues at coordinate 141,680 of JAJFGK010000012.1, forward strand.
TTGCGGAGGTGATCGAAGTAACCTACCACATATAGGGGGTCACTTTAGTTGAAACGGCTTTTTACTATGACAGGTTTCACCGCGTGCCCCACCGGACTCCACTGGTCAATCCGGCAGGATGGCGGCCTCGGCGAAATCCGTTGGCGCCGGACGGGTCCGGAACCCGAGAGTCATCAGTCATGAAGCTGGATTTCTGCACGCATTGCGCCGCCGGAGCGTTCGCGGTGCCGGGCCTGGACGGCCGCTAGTCAGGGCTGAATGAGACCCTGCAAAATCGCTTTGACGACGGCCTGCTGCTTGGAATAGGCGCCAAACTTCCGGCTCGCGTTCTTGATATGGAAAACCACGGTCTGATCGGAGATTTCCAAGATCTTGCCGATTTCCCAAGCCGTTTTACCGTGGGCGGTCCACTGCAGGACCTCCTTCTCGCGGGGCGTCAGATGGACCGGGGCAGTCCGACTGCCCGGCAGACAAATCTCATAGGCTCGGCGCGCGAGAAACCCGATTGTCCAACAGGCTTCCAGCCGTTCGGCGTTGCTGCTCAGTGCCAGTTTGGTCGTCGATGACGAGCAAAGGCTGAGAATATCCAGGCTGTTGTTGGGCCCATGAACCGGCACCGAGACTCCATCGACCAGGCCAAAATCGGCGGCCTCGCCGAGAAACTTGACCACCCCTCGGTCCTCGGCGTAGGTGGCCTTCAGCGACGACCAGACGAAGGGTTCTATGCTTTGACTGGAAGCGGGGAAGATCGGGTCGACATTCTGATAGCTCTGCTTGTCGTAATGCTCGATCCAGTTGTCGGGATAGTTGCTGAGCTTAACCCCGGATTCTTCGACCCGCGGGCGCATGCGGTAGTAAACATAGTGCGAGAAACCGAGGGTATCGACCGCACTCTCCAACGCACCGACCAAGTCCTCCGAGGTCTGAACTTCGTGAAATGCTTCCCGCGCTTCAGCTAATCCCGGCATCTCCGAAAACCGCATCTCGGCCCGTCCCCCTAACCCATCACGGCATCGTCCCAGAGTCACCTTCATTAGCGAATTGCTGGAACAAAGACTACCCAATTAAGTTAAGAATAGATCATCTATCCGACATAATCCACAGATAAAAATCTATCAAAAGATGTGCGGGAATTTACCTCGCCCGCGGGTGGTCAACGCACCTGGCGTGGTCTAGGAGTGCAGCGTTGGCTGGGGGTCGGCCGAATCGGCTTCGGCCAGTTTCTCTTCCATGGAGTCCACGGCGATAGCGATGAAACGGGCAGTCTCTGAAAGTCCAAGGCGTTCGCTCTCCATGAGCAGGTACACGAGACATTGCCTGATCGCGACCGTGTCTTGTTGTTCATCCTGCTCTTGCAACTCGTCAAAGCCTGTCGTCTGCATGCCAACTGTCCTCCCGCTGCCTGCCTTTTGCCGGCCGCGTTGGGCAGACCTTGGCCAAATTCGCTAAACTGCGGCCTTATTGAAACGGATCGGACGCTGCGGCGAACCCTCCCAATATTGGTAGGGCGACAGATCTCCCGCCCGAAGCCCTTTAGGGACAAGAAGGTGGATTCCCATTTTCAGTCCCGTCCGATTCGGGTCGCCCGGTCCCGCTGCTTGTTCGGACGGGCGGATCGGGGTATGCCATCCATATTCCTGACGGGGCTGCCGGAACCGAGCCAATGACGGGGCGATCCGAACTAAAACCCATTAAGATTGCGGCAGCCCAGTTTTGCGCGACCAGCGCGGACATCCTGTCCAATGTCGAAAGTCACGTCCGTTTGATCGAGGACGCGGGCAAGCTCGATGTGGATTTGGTGGTCTTTCCCGAACTCTCCCTGACCGGCTATGCCGCCGAGACCCTGGACAGCGACCCGGAGCGATGCGTCATCGCGCCGCAAGGCCCGGATATGGCGCCGCTGCTCGATGCCTGTCGCCGCTGCGGTGTCGTGGCCGTCGTCGGGGGCAGCCTGAGGGGCCGGCGGGGCCTGGAACTGTCGTCCCTGGTGATCGACCGGCAAGGCCGGCTTGCCGCGACCTATGGTAAACAGCATCTCGACGGCGACGAGAAGATCTGGTTCGTTGCCGGCCACGAGAGCCGCCTCGTCACCCTCGACGGCTGGACCCTGGGACTTGGCATCTGTTACGATTCAAGCTTTCCCGAACATTGCCGCTCTTTGGCGCTGGAGGGGGCCGATCTCTATCTGGTATCTGGGGCCTTTCCGGTCGGCCCCTCGGATCATCGGCGCTCGGTCTACATCCCCGCCCGCGCCCTGGAGAACACGATCTTCGTGGCTTTTTCCAACTACGTCGGCGCCCATGACGGTGTCACCTACGGCGGGCGCAGCACCATTGCCAGTCCGGACGGCCGCCTTTTGGCCGATGCCGGGCCTGACCAGCCTGGGCTGGCGGTGGCGGTGCTGGATCCAGGTCTGCTCCGAGAAGCGCGCCGATCGCTGCAGATGTTGAACGATCGCAGACCCAACTATCCACCGGGATACGCGACGAAATTGGATAGCTCTTAATGGGTTTGGCTTTGGTCCAATTCCGGAAGGTCTACCTGGCCAGGGTAATGACCAGCGACAGAATCTCGCGGCGCACTGCATCGTCCTTAATATGCGAATAGGCGTTGATGAGCTGCCAGGATTGCCGCTGTGCGGTGGCATCACTGCTGTCCGCCGACAGTTCGCCCCGGGTCCTGGCAACGCCGAAGGGACGCGAGGTCTCGCCATTGGGATTGGGCACGAGTTCGTCGGCCTCTTCAAAGAAGAAATCGATCGGCACATCGAGCAGGCGCGACAACTCATGCAGCCGGCTCGCCGCTACGCGGTTGGCCCCCTTCTCATACTTTTGGATCTGCTGAAAGGTCAGCCCCATGGCCTGCGCCAGGCGTGCCTGCGAATAGCCCAGATAGATACGCCGAAGTCGAATGCGGCTGCCAACGTAGAGGTCGACCGGGTGGGGTCCTCCCTTGGATGCCTGGTCAGGCGTGCTCGGCATGGCTTCCGCGGGCCCCATACGGTGTGCTCTCTCAGCCCGTGCTTTACACCAAAGGGATTGATTCCTTCCAGCCCTCAAATCGATGAAGACAGATGCTCGTGCCCCACGGTGGGGCGAGGAGTCCAGGTGAGATGGCTCTACCGGGCCCGTCAGACCTCGATGTCGAGATTACGCCCCCGACGATCGTCCGGACGGGTAAACTCCGGCTCCGCGTCGCGGCCCGACGATTCGACCGGGCGTCGGCTGTCCGATCTGATGCCCTGCTCGCTCGACGAGGGTCGTGACGGAGCGGGGCTTGCGACATTGGCCAAAGGCAGTGGCGCGGGTTGAATCTCCATGAACCTCGTTCCAATCATTGGATCGCTGCGGACAGTACGAACCAGCATCATAGTCCGGCCGTCCTTAAGGATTTGTTCACGATTGACGGCATTCGAGATAAATCCTGCCGAACGGCGGGCAAGCTTCGGCGGCAATCGCGCGGCTCGATGAAAAGGCAGCAATGCGCTATCATATGATGAGCGAGCGGATTGATGCCTCGCCGATCGTCGCAAAGGAAACCGCCATGTCGCGCCAGCAGACCATCGAGAGCCGGCTCGCCGATGCCCTCGCGCCGCAGCTTCTGACGGTGGCCAACGAGAGCCATCGCCACAGCGTGCCTCCCAATTCCGAGACCCACTTCAAGCTCGTCATCGTCTCGGACAGTTTCGCCGGCAAGCGTCTGGTGCAGCGCCATCAGCAGGTCAACGGTCTGCTGCGCGAGGAGTTCGCCACCGGACTTCATGCGCTTTCGATGGAAACCCTGACGCCCGAAGAGTGGCAAGCGCGAAACGGTCAGACGCTTGAATCGCCGGACTGCCTGGGCGGCAGCAAAGCCGGCTGACCGGCCGCTTCAGAAACTCAGGTCTCGGGACAAGGCAGCCTACTCTCCCGGCACGCCCCCCTTGCGCGATCTCAGCCGCGCGAACCAGCGGTTTGTTGCATCGCTTCCGGGCTTCTGTCATCGTGGATTGAGTATTAGGCAAACCTAAAAATCAGCAAAAGCTTATCAGGGAGACTCTCATGAGAAAACTCGGCTTGCTCGTAGCGGCCAGCCTGCTGGCCCTTTCGGCACAGTCCGGCAGCGCCGGGGCCGCAGACTGTCCCATCAAAATTGGCGGCCTCGCACCGCTTTCCGCACCCGGCGCGGTTGGCGGCGGTGAGGGAATGCGCGCGGCGATGTTGCTGGCCGAAAAAGACATCAACGCTGACGGCGGTGTCTTGGGCTGCGATATCGAAGTGGTCATTGCCGATACCGAAGGCCTGCCCGAGAAAGCCGCCGCGATCATGGAAAAACTGATCACGCAGGACGGTGTCGTGGCGGTCGGCGGCGGCTATCACAGTTCGGTCGGCGTCGCCTCGAAGGACGTGGCCGACTCGCGCGGCATTCCCGTGGTCTTCGCCGAGACCTGGAACGACACCATCACCGGCGACAAGCAGAAGTACATTTTCCGCATAGCACCCTTGAGCTCCTGGGCCTCGGCCACGCTTTGGAAGGCGGCGCTCCTGGCTCCCAACGTCAAGAAGGTCGCGATCCTCACCGAGAATACCGACTACGGCATTCCGGCGGCCGAGGAGACGGCTAAGGGCTTGGCCAGTGGCGGCGCAACGGCGGTGACCTTCAGCGTCGATATCGGCACCCAGGACTACGCCGGCATCGTCGAGCGCATGAAGGCCGAAGAGCCGGACTACGTCA